>JBDHXV010000008.1:0-71843 GCA_039810885.1 Chitinophagales bacterium
TTTCGTTCAACTCTCGACTTTATAAAATCCATGCCGATTAGTTACTTGCACGTGTTCACTTACAGCGAACGCGATAACACAGAAGCAAGTAAGCTGGACAAAATGGTACCACTTAACATTCGACACGAAAGAAATAAGATTTTGCGAAACCTTTCGGATAAAAAACGAAATATCTTTTACAACGAGCATTGCAACACCATACGTAGCATACTTTGGGAAACTGAAAATGACGGAGGGTATATGTTAGGCTACACCGATAATTATATTCGTGTAAGAAAAACCTTTAACCCCGCACATACCAACACTATTCAGACAGAAAAACTTTATCAAATCAACGGAGCCGAAGTGATAACAGAGCTGGAAGAAGCGTGTAGTCAGAATTAATTATTCCATTATTAAAATAGAATAATTAAATTTAATTCAACTTTTAAAGACATCACCTTCATACTATGATAAAACAAATACTCTTCTCCTTCGCAATCTTTGTGATTGCAATTCAATCTAATTCTTCTTTTGCACAATGTAATGGAAGATATCAAACAGAAATTTTTTCTCAGGTAACTAAAACTGCAGATATTACCTATGGCTCCAACGTTAACGCTTCGGGTAGCAATCAGGACTTAACTATGGACATTTATGAACCCTCTAACGACACCGAAACCAAACGTCCTTTGTTTGTACTAGCTCATGGAGGCTCCTTCATTGGAGGAACGAAAAATGATAACGACGTGGTAACCATTTGCAACTCTTTTGCGAAGCGTGGTTATGTAACGGCATCATATAATTACCGGCTTGGCTTCACTAATACGCCGCCAAGTCAATCTGATGCAATGAGTGCGGTATTCCGTGCAGTTCAAGATGCAAAAGCGTGCATTCGTTGGTTCTGGCAAACTGCACGTAACGGCAACCCTTATAAAATTGATACCAATCAAATCTTTTTAGGTGGAAGTTCAGCAGGTGCCTTTATTGCCATTCACTATGCCTATTTGAATGAACCGTCAGAACTGCCTGCCAACATTGACACCACAACTTTGGGCGGTATGCACGGTAACAGCGGAAATCCGGGCTACCCTGAAAAAATAAAAGCAATTGTTAATCTATGCGGTGCTATAGGGAATTTAAGTTGGATTAAACCCAATGACACACCAATTTGCAGTATGCACGGCACTAATGACGGTACAGTACCTTATGGCACTCACATGCTTTATTTGTTAAATTTTATTCCTATTATGCCTGTAAGCGGCTCATACAGTATAGATTCTTTTTGCCACATCATTGGAACAGAAAGTGATTTTTATTCTTTTAAGAATGCCGACCACGTCCCTTATGCAGGCAACGCTGCCTATATGGATACCACACTTCGCTTTGTAAGTGACTTTTTGTATCTGCATTTAGAATGCTCAACCGGTATAGCTTCTTTACCTTCGTCTTCTTTTAAAATTTATCCGAACCCTGCTACGGATCAGTTGACTATTGACTGTGGATTGCAAAGCCCTTACAATATCAGAATCTATTCGGCCGACTTGAAAGAGATGATTAATATACCTTTAAGCTATTCTAATCAAACGACTATACCGATTAGCCAACTGCCTGCCGGAATATATGGAATCGAGTGTAGAAACTCTGCACAGGTTATACGCTCCAAGTTTATCAAATTGAAGAACTAATTCCGATCTACTCATTCTCATTATCAGAGCCGCATACTTAAGTGTGCGGCTTTTTTACGTATAAAATAAATTGAATTAAATAAAAGGACAATAACCTCATCCTGCTTGTGTTAGTGCCTATTTCATTTTATTGTATAAGCTACACGGCAATTTGTTTTTATCTGTTTGGAAATATTGATGTGTGAAACTGAATTCTGATTCATTTTTGTGCACTCAATCATGAGTCCCGGGCACGCAGCGTACACGATTCATAAAATTCGTAATCAGCATTCTCCATTGTTAAAGCGCAATGTAGATGTGGACATTGTTCTGCCTCAACGCTATCGTGATTTGGAAAACCTGCCTATGCTTCTGCTAAACGATGGTCAGGACTCTAAAACATTGGGAGTAAAAGAAACCATTCAGGAATTGGTAAAGCGTGAGTTAATCGTAGAACCTGTGGTTATAGGAGTGCGAGCCGGCGATCGAATGAAAGAATATGGAGTTAGCAAGCATCCCGATTATTTAAAGCGTGGTGCCTCTGCAGAAAAATATGCACATTTTATATTACGCGAGCTCTTACCTTACATCAAAGATCACTATCCTGTAAACCTTAAACACCCTAGAAATACCATTGCAGGTTACAGTCTGGGCGGTCTTAGTGCTTTAGACATCATCTGGCAGCACCGCACAGGGTTTAAGCAAGTAGGTGTCTTCAGTGGTTCGCTCTGGTGGCGAAGTGTTGCTTATGAAGATGGTTATACAGACACGGATCGAATTATGCATCGCATAGTTCGTGAGGGGCATTACAAGAAAGATTTAAGATTTTGGTTTCAAACCGGATTATTAGATGAACGCGCCGACCGAAATAACAATGGGATCATAGATTCTGTTGATGATACTATCGACTTAATTGCCGAATTAGTAAAAAAGGGCTACAGGCCCTATCGCGACATTACATATTATGAGATGAAACGGGGCAGGCACAACCAGGAAACCTGGCGATTGGCTATGCCTCGCTTTTTACGTTGGTCTTTTTCTATGAATTTGTAAAAAAATATTTTTCATTTCAATTCAAACCTTACTTTTGCGCGCGGAGAGATGGCTGAGCGGTTTAAAGCGGCGGTCTTGAAAACCGTTGTACCGTAAGGTACCGGGGGTTCGAATCCCTCTCTCTCCGCATCACGCTCAGCACCAAAAAGAAAACGAGGCCACAAGCCTCGTTTTTTTATTTAACATCTTAGCTTTAGAATTATTAAATAGTGTGTCGTGTTCGTATCTGTATAAGAATAGCTCCTTGTGTAAAGGTCTATTAGCGAATTAAGGTAACCTGTCCGTGACCATAAGACTCCACTAAGCTATCACCATCCCAAAATTTATAAGTAACCTGATAAACATAAACCCCGATCGGTTGAGCAGCCCCGTGGTACGTACCGTCCCATCCGATATCTTTATCATTTGTAGAAAATATTAAGCCACCCAAGCGGTTATAGATATTTAGATTAAAATCTCGGATATCACAATCTGTAAGTACGTGAAATAGGTCGTTCTTCCCGTCATTATTTGGAGTAAATCCGCTAGGGAACTTTGCACAATAGTTACAATCATACATACTGATACGAATACTATCGGTCAACGTACCACATTCGTTAGAGACTGTAACCACATAGTGCCCCGGTTTGGTTAAATCTCGATACGAGTTTGTATTCCCATCTGACCACAAATAGCTTGTGGTGCTATCTACTGCCACATTAACGGGTAAATAATCGTTAACACAGACATTTGTATCTGATGTGGGGACGTGCAAATAAATAAATCTCATTTTAACTCGAACTGTGTCACTAACCGTACCACATGCATTCTCTACGGTTACCCAATAATTACCCGGTAGGTATGTGCCTGCCCAGTCAACAGTAGAACCATTACTCCAATTGTAATTAGCTCCGTAATTATAGACATACCACGTAACGGACTGACCTCCGCATATAGTCGTATCATTTCCCAAATCAATGTGCGGCGTATTTTGAAAATCAATAGTCACTGTATCGTATAATGTTTTACAGAAATTAGAAACTTTCACATAATATATGCCCGGTTGGGTAATAAGCTTTACGGTATCGGTGCTTCCGTCATACCAAACTGTCGTAGCAGGTTTAAATGGTGCTTTTAATTCATAACTGCTCTGATTGCAGAGTATGGTATCCGGTCCAAGATTAAGATAAGGATAGGCATAATAATTAACCGTTGTATATTCATAAGCAGAACCACATTGATTGTTAACGTAAACTGATAGTTGTATAGGTTCAGAAACGATATAGTAGTTATTGGTGCTTCCATCTTGCCATAAATAATTGTCGGTTAACGGTCCTGCAATTAAGGCTACACTCGTATCACCACATAAGTCAATCTGTATAGGCATAGTTTGGGAAGGCGGGTAAATAAAAGCAACGACACCGGTGTCGGTTCCCGTGCCGCATTGGTTAGTAACCTTTACCCAATAAGTTCCTGAAGTTGAAATATTAATCGTAGAAGTAGTAGCACCAGTGCTCCACAAATACGTAGCGTTCAATGAAGTGGCATTATAGGTAATCGGCTCATAGCATTGGTTGAAGTCATACAACGATGGAGTTGGGGTTCCTAAAATGATTATTGTAGTATCCTTGAGGTTAGGTACGCCATTGATATAATACGAAATACTGACCGTATAACTTCCACTGTTGGAATACAAATTTATTGTTGTAAACGGAGCATTATACATCATAGGTGATGTATTACCATTATCAAAATCCCAATATGCGGAATCAATGCCATTTGTATTTGACAATGCAAACGAGGATTGGGAGCCTGCACATTGTGTAGTAATATTAAATGTAGGCAAAGCCCTCAATGACCCTCCCCATACAGCTAATATCATTAACAAGCATAGCTTATTCATACGAAACTTATACGCATTAAAACTAAAAAGTTGTTTGACTAAGCTATAGATTACTCTTATTCAAGTAGTTAATTCTTATTAACAATCTGAGCCGAAGGTGACTATGCTTTTTTACCAAAGCGAGATGCAGCAATCAACTCTTTACTTCCTGCAGTGTATTTGTAAAAGCCTTCACCGGATTTTACACCCAAATGACCTGCCATAACCATGTTAACTAAAAGTGGACACGGCGCATACTTAGGATTACCAAAGCCATCATGTAATACATTTAATATACTAAGGCACACATCTAACCCGATGAAATCAGCTAATTGTAAGGGTCCCATAGGGTGTGCCATTCCCAATTTCATAACGGTATCAATCTCCTCCACGCCGGCAACACTTTCGTACAAAGTAAAAATGGCTTCGTTAATCATAGGCATAAGAATACGATTTGCCACAAAGCCCGGATAATCATTTACCTCAACTGGTATTTTACCCAATGTTCTCGAAAGATTCATGATAGTTTCTGTAACTGTATCGCTTGTGGCATATCCGCGAATCACTTCAACCAATTTCATAATAGGAACGGGATTCATAAAATGCATACCGATTACTTTATCTGCTCGTTTGGTAACCGATGCAATCTTAGTAATGGAAATGCTTGATGTGTTCGAAGCAAGAATGGTATTTTCAGGACATATAGAATCCAACTCTTTAAAGATTGAAAGCTTTAGGTCAATACGCTCTGTCGCAGCCTCTACAACCAAGTCTGCCTGTTGCACTCCGTTGCGAATATCGGTTTGAACCGAGATGTTCTGTAAAAGCCTTTGCTTGCCTTCTACTGTGAGTACGCCCTTACTTATCATACGCTCTGCATTTTGGGTAATGGTAGAAAGTGCTTTGTCTAGAGCTATTTTTGAAACGTCAATTAGCGTAACACTAAAATCGCTTTGCGCAAATACATGAGCTATACCGTTTCCCATTGTTCCTGCTCCTATTACTGCTATTTTTTTCATTGTTATGATGGTTAGAAATTATTTAATGACAATAAATTTTTTTGTTATTCTTCCGGATGTATCTGTAAGGATGACATAATAATGCCCCGGCACCCAAGTGCTGACATCAACTTGCTGTTCACTGAAGCCCGTCTGAATGGGTAGCGTTCGAACAACAATACCCTCTGCGTTAATTATAGAAAGTGTCGCTTTTGTTGATGTAATTGTTTTTATAGTTAATGTTGAATTGGTAATAGAAGGTATTAGAGTCAAGGCCTGCGATACACTTTCTATACTTTTTACTTTTGTAAAAACAGCACACGAGTCGGGGCTATCCTGATAGTTATCTGCCTTATCCGCCTGAAAAATTGCTAGTGCATACTCTCCTGCTTTGAAATGATTGATAGTTACGGAGCCTTTTTTATCGCTTAGCGAACCTCGGTTAAACACAACATCTTCATCAATCTTCCATGGATGACGAGAAGTTGGACGATACATTAATACTAAACTGTCTTCACTGTTAGTAATTAGAGTGTGGTCTAAATACCCCGAGGTGGCCGACGTAGTGCCATTATACTGAATCGTAGCCTTCGCTTGTAAGCCTTCTATATTTAATCCGCTCACTTTCCAATAGCGATAATCCGAGATATGCAGATTTTTAATTGTTGGTTTTATACGATCCGGGGCAGCGTAATAATGATCGATTCGGACTAATGCAGAATCTGTAAGTGAGCTTATTTGCAGATTCATTCTGCCATAAGAAAAATTGATGTTGCCAACTTGCGATATAACTTTAGTTTCCCCATTAGACGCATCAGAAATTTTGTTTCCCTCATCCAATATAAGCAGAGCAGGCTCAATATTAGAGTTCAGGATAAACGATGCACAGGGACCACTCATCAATACCTTATGAACTTCACGTTGCCACTGATTATTTATTACTGTTATTTCTAAAGGCACCTGATTAAAATAATGATTCGATGAGTTCAACTTCTGACGAATAAATACCTGAGTTAAATAATTGAGCCCGCTGTTTAATATATAGAACGAATCAATTGAGAAAGTAGCAAAGCCTGGATTAAATACCCAATCGCTAAAGAAATCTGACAAATTGATGCCACTGCATTGAGTAAGGTAATCGCGAAGTATATTGCTGTTTGATGATTGGTATTTATGACTGTTCAAGTAAGATTTCATACAACTGAAAAATAGGCTGTCGCCCATATATCCGCGCAAAGTGTGTGCTACTTCAGCACCTCGGCTATATGAAGTAACCCCATACGTTTTATTATCGGGCACATTAGCAACGGCATATAAGCCCCCGTCGGTATAACGACACATACGAATAACTTGCTCATGATTTGCTAAATAATCAGTTAAGAAAGCAGCCTCTCCATAATAATGTTGTTTAAACAATCGGGAGCAGTAATCAGCCCAGCCTTCGTTCAGCCACATATCCTGTGCGGTTTCACAAGTAACTAAATCACCAAACCATTGATGGGAAAGCTCATGAACCATAACATCTTCTGAGCTTGTTGTGCCGTCAACTGCAAATACCGGGTATGAAATCATGGTAGAATGTTCCATGGCTCCCGCTGCAAATGGGACAAGTACATAACCTACTTTACTCCAAGAGTAGGCACCGAATCGAGATTCAAAAAAGTGAAATGCATCTTCAAGATGCACGAATGAATTTTTCAGTTTCGTTGTGTCGGCAGCTAAACAGTATAACGACACGGGAATCGGCTCATTTATTCCGTTAAATGTTGATGAAACTTCAACATAGCTGTTAATGGCTATACATGCTAAGTAGGAGGGTATTGAATGATTCATCTGCCAAGAATAGGTATGGATGCCGTTACCGTTATCTATTACACTTAATAATAGCCCGTTTGCAGCCACACTATGGTCAGTGGTGGTAGTACATATAATACTAAAGGTGCAACGCTCTACAAAATTGTCAAAGCAAGGAAACCAGCAGCGGCCAAAATTGTGAGGGATACTTGTGAACCCAACACCCATATTGTAAGCATATTGCCCACTGAAATAAAACCCTCCCCAAGATGCATCTGACTTGGGGTTGCCATAATAATACACCCGAACGGTAGCGCTGTCAGCGGTGTTTAGATTCTGTAATAAATTCACGCGTAGGGTTAATGAATCATACGAGTATGTAGTGGCTTGTCCATTCACGGTAACCGAATCAATATTAAGTTTGAGTAAATCAAAAAGAATAAAAGAAACGTTATTCTTCTTTGATTTTAATCGTAGTTCTGCAAAGCCTTCAATACTCTTTGTATTTTGATTAACACGTATGTTTATAATCGTGTGTTTGATATCGATTGTATCGCTGCGTTCTTTAGATGCCGCAAATATTTTTATTGAAAGTATAACGCCTAATAAAGTCAGACACGTAACACGAAATATTCTAATAGCTTTCGGAGTCATTCGGGAAGTCTTCTGATTTTACATCATTTACATAACGGTTCACAGCATTTTGTATCTCATCATATAGGTTAAGATAGCGACGCAAGAAGCGTGGTTGAAACATTTTATTGATACCTAACATATCATGTAGAACAAGTACTTGTCCATCGGTGTGCGGCCCAGCTCCTATACCGATGGTAGGAATAGCCAGCGATTCTGTTACCGTTTGGGCCAAAGTGCTCGGTATTTTTTCTAATACTAAGGCAAAGCACCCGGCCTTTTGCAATAGCTGTGCATCGGCTATGAGTTTATCTGCTTCTTGTTGAGCCGTGGCTCGCACAGCGTAAGTTCCAAACTTGTAAATTGATTGAGGAGTGAGTCCAAGGTGCCCCATCACCGGCACTCCGGCTGAGATAATGCGCTGAATAGAATCTACTACCTCTTGACCGCCTTCCAATTTTACGGCGTGAGCACCACTTTCTTTCATTATTCTTATTGTCGAATTAAGGGCTTCTTTCGAATTTCCCTGATAAGAGCCAAAGGGCAGATCTACCACAACTAATGCACGATGGATGGCCCGTACTACACTCGACGCATGGTAGATCATCTGATCTAAGGTGATAGGTAAGGTTGTTTCATGACCGGCCATCACATTGGAGGCAGAGTCTCCAACCAAGATCACGTCTATTCCTCCTGCATCAACCACTTTGGCTAAAGAATAGTCGTAGGCAGTGAGCATAGCGATTTTCACCCCGGCATCCTTCATCTCTTGAAGTGTGTTGGTTGTTATTTTTTTGGTTTTCCTAAAGTCCTCCATAGTGATGCAAAGAAAAGTATTTATTGTGTCCTATCATAACAATCAAAATGAGCTTATGAATAAGTTCTCTTTTGTGAAAAATTAAAGATCATTTTTTCTATCCACAGTTTTTTGCACAATGTCACTTTTTATTTGTCCTTTCAATCGGAGAATTAACAGCCGTCAACTCTTCAAGGCTAAAAAATAAACTTCTCCAAATAATGTTTCAGTCTGATTATTGTGATATGATTAGAATCGGCGTTTTAGGTTATGACCCCATACTACCTGTTTGTTTGCAATTAATCCAAGAGTTGCCTGGCTTTGAAGCGGTTCAAGGTTATTCAGAGCTTTCTATTGAAATATCGTTAATAGAACAGTGCGGCTTATATTGTGCTCAATCTACACAGGACTTATTTCATCAGTCTGACATCATCTTGTTTCTAAGCAAAGAAAGGCAACAACTTCGTTTGGTTGAAAAAGCAATCAAATATCATAAGCATATCTATCTCTATCAGTTTAATCAATTTCAAACGGACTACATGCATCACCTGAACAACTTATGCCAGGAAACCGGAGTGGCCACTATGGTGCATTTAGCCTGGATGCATCACCCTATAACGTATGGTATTTTACCTCATTTAACTCAACCACAACGCATTGAAGTAAATTTTGAAGGGTTACTCGATATGGAACACGATAGTCTTGTGGAATATTCTACCTTATTGAACCTTTCCATGTTATTGTATAGTTTAAACAATTCGCACAATTCACGTACATCGATTCAACGTATTACCGTTGCAGAGCAAAACTCCGAGGCCTTAAATATTCGTTTTGAGTATCCACATGGCTGCGTAGCCGATATTATGTTGGATAGTGTCATCGACAGCAATAATAAAGAGTTGAAGATTTATCAAAAACATACCTATCTGCAAGCAAACTACAGTAACAGTGAGCTTAGATTGCATTATATTGAACCCAGAAACAAAAATATAGTTAAGTCAAAGACTGCTATTCAGGCCGTTAATATTGAAAAACCTACAATAAACATCCAGCAGCTACCATCTTTAACGCAGTTTCTTTTATCGGTGCAGAACCATGAAAATATGCCGCTGGGTAGTATCCCTGATTTATATAACGCGATGAGGGTCACCGATAGATTGAAAGAGAAAATTGCTTTATCCGAAATGTTCGTGCAATAATTATATTCGCACTCCGTTTTTGAGCAAACCCACCTAAATATTGAAGCAGAGAGCTACATTAGCAATTTCTATTTTACTTTATTTCCTGTTCTTTTTGGGTGCGTGCAATATAATTAACCCCGCAGAACCGGTGCCCAGCTACTTACGTATTCACGAACCTCAATTAATAACACTGCCCGGACAAGGAACATCATCTGAAAATATTACTAACTACTGGCTCTTTGCAAATAATAAGGCACAAGGAGTTTTCAATCGAACGGGTACTTTTCCTCTAATTGGCGAAGGGCAAACCAGACTAAATCTTCTTGCAGGAATAAAGGATAATGGAATAAGCAATCTGCGTGTGGTTTATCCCTTCTATACTGCAGATACAATTACCGTTACATTAAACCCAAACAGTACAATAGATATCTATCCTACCTTTCGATATATAGAAGGAACACAATTTAAGTTGATGGAAGATTTTGAATTAGGCTCTGTATTGGTTAACGCCGATACCTCAAATCCGGTAATAAGAAGCAATCTACCCGGGGATGTATTTGAAGGCAGCTATTCTGCAAAAATTAAAATAGACAGTAGTCATCCTGCTGTAGAACTTAGCAGTATTGATCCGTTTACGCTACCTCTCCTAGGGTATGATATATACATTGAATTGAATTATAAGTCCGATGTGAGTTTTATGATAGGCTTGCAAAATATGGCCACACAACAAAAGTTTTATCAATGGGCAATAAATCCCAAGGGGAATTGGAATAAAATTTATCTCAATGCAAAAACATTGGTAAATAATGTCAACAGTACTAATTGGAAATTACTCTTATATAGTGCTCCCGAAGACAACAGCGTTACACATTACATTCATTTAGATGACATCAAAGTTCTTAGTCAGTAGTTGAATAAATATAAATACCAGGGAACAAGATTATATGCTGCCGGCGACTGGGTGGCCGCTGTGCTTTCTTGGTGTCTTTTCTTCAATGCAAGGAAGGTACTCATTGAGGGCTATCAATGGTCAGATGCTTCTTCGCATTTGTACGACATGAAATTTATATGGGGATTAGCACTTATTCCGATAGGTTGGCTCATTTTCTTCTTTGCAACCGGCACCTACACGAACATTTATCGTAAATCTCGTATCAACGAAGTCATATTCACTTTCTTAAGCATTCTTGCTGGAGTATTAATTCTATTCTTTATTGTATTGCTTGACGATAGTGTGCGCCGTTATAGCGATTACTACATTGCCATTTTGCTGTTGTTTAGTTTTCAGTTTGTTCTAACTGTAATATCACGTTTGTTGATACTCAATCGTGCTAAGCGACAAATTCTAAAAGGCACGCACGGGTTTAATACACTTATCATCGGGGGTAATGCTCGTGCTGTTGAGGTGTATCAAAATATTACTCAACGTACTAAATCCTTGGGATATCTTTTTAAGGGCTTTATTGACACTAATGGAAACAGCACAAAGGGGCTCGCTGCCTATCTGAAATGTTTAGGAAAAATGGATGCTCTCACACGCGTGATTGAGGAGCAAAAAATTGATGAGGTTATCGTTGCTATTGATTCCAACGAACATCCAAAAATAAATTACATTATCAATCAATTAGTAAACAAAGGCGTAGTGATCAAAATTATCCCGGATGTGTATGACATTCTCAGCGGGAGTGTAAAAATGCATCATATTATGGGCACGGCATTTATTGAAATATATCCTCAACTTATGCCCCGTTGGCAGTATATCTTCAAACGCTTCTTCGATATCACCATCTCTGTTTTTGTAATGGTACTACTCTCTCCGCTCTATCTGTTTATTGCTATCAAGGTACGTCTGTCTTCTAAAGGCCCTATTCTTTATCGTCAGCAGCGAATAGGCTTATATGGGAAACCATTTACAATATACAAGTTCAGAAGTATGTATGTAGATGCAGAAAAGGGCGGCCCGGCATTATCAAAAAAAGATGATGCCCGCATTACGCCATGGGGGCGCGTTATGCGCAAATGGCGTTTAGATGAATTGCCGCAATTTTATAATGTATTAATTGGCGAAATGAGTTTGGTAGGCCCACGACCGGAGCGCCAATATTATATTGACCAATTGCTTATGCGCATAGAGGACTATAAGCATCTTCAACGAGCGCAACCAGGTATCACATCGTGGGGCATGGTACAATTCGGGTATGCTCAAAATATTGATGAAATGATACAACGAATGAAATATGATCTGATTTATATTGAAAACATGTCGCTTCTATTAGATTTAAAAATCCTACTTTATACAATCCGTGTGATTTTGCAAGGTCGCGGTAAATAAAATATCCTCACTGCTACAATTTAAGATTCTTCTTTCCCCTACCCTGCTTATTTTTAACGCTATGAAAAAATGGCTCATACTCTGTTCACTGCTTCTGATTGTTCATCATCTCATTGCACAAAAAAAGGAACTCAGTCTTGATGATGCAGTTCTGCGCGGAAGAACGCTCCTCTCACCTAAGCGGTTAAATCAGTTGAGTTTTATACCGCATTCCGACAATTACGTATTCACCTATAATAATAAATTGGTTGTCACGAATCCAAATACAAATGCAGTTGATAGTATTGATGTAGTAGCTATTGTCAATTCTCAAATTAAGGATATTGAACTTACCCGCTTTCCCTTGATTAACTGGCGATCTACAAATGAATTTTATTTTGTTGTTGACAGTGTCATCTATACCTTTAACATTGCGTCTATGTCTGTGAGTAGAGCCAATACAATGCATTCTGATGCTGAAGATGTAGATATCCATGATGCTACATTAAACTGTGCTTATACACTGCGGAACAGTTTATACGTCTCTATAAATAATGAGCAAATACTTATTGCAGAGCCCGAGACCGATGGTATTGTATATGGCAAGTCTGTTCATCGCCAGGAATTCGGCATCGAGAAAGGAACCTTCTGGAATCATACAGGGACACAACTTGCACTGTATCGAATGAATGAAACAATGGTTGCAAAATATCCAATCTATGTTTTAGAAAGCAAGCCTGCAGCAGCCCGATATATACGATACCCTATGGCTGGCGCCACTTCTCACCATGTAGATATCTATGTTTATGATACTAAAACACGAAATCATGTGAAGTTAGATATTAGTGGCCCCGATGACCAATATCTCACAAACATCTCCTGGAGTATTGATGACAAGTATATTTCAGTTGCGATCTTAAATCGCGATCAAAACTATATGCAATTAAATATATATGATGCACAGAGTGGAAAATTTGTAAAAACCTTATTTGAAGAGAAAAATGACAAATATGTCGAGCCGCTTCACCCGGCAATTTTCACAAAAGATAACAAGCATATTCTCTGGCAGTCGCAGCGTGACGGATACAATAGTATCTATGTTTATGACTGGAACGGCAAACTTATTCGCCAACTCACAAAGGATGTTATTGTACTAGATTATATTACGACGGACGAAAGTGGGTCCAACATATACTTAAACGTAGTTAAACCTAACAGCCTCACACATTACTGCATTACGGTTAACATCAATACGGGCAAAACCAATATGCTCTTTGATGACAAAACAAATGTGGTACAATCAATAGTATCCGATAGAGGATCCTACTCCATTTTGCATCAATCCAATTCAACCATACCGCGCCGATACACTTTAGTGCAACAGAAAAAAAATATAAAATTGACTCGCATACTCTATGAGCCCGAAAACCCACTGACGAACTATCTGATTGGAACAACAGAAATCAGTACAATAAAAGCCACGGATGGCACACTTCTTTACCAGCGTCTGATTAAGCCACAAAACTTTGATGCCGCTAAGAAATATCCGGTAATCGTTTATGTATATGGCGGGCCGCACGCACAGATGATAACTGATGCTTATCTCAATGGGGGCGAATTATGGATGCATTATTTAGCTAATAAAGGATTTCTTATTTATACAATAGATAATCGTGGTTCTGCCAATCGCGGTCTGGTGTTTGAGCAAGCTACCTTCCGACATCTTGGAAATATTGAAATGCAGGACCAAATGACAGGCGTTAATTACCTGAAATCACTAAGTTATGTTGACGCTAATCGCCTTGGCGTGGATGGTTGGAGTTTTGGTGGCTTTATGACGATAAGCTTAATGACGCGGCAAAATAATACGTTCAAAGTTGCTGTAGCCGGTGGCCCTGTAATAGATTGGGCCTACTACGAGGTGATGTACACGGAGCGTTATATGGATACTCCACAAACAAATGAAAGTGGGTATAAAGAGAGCAGCCTGTTTAACTATATTGACAATCTCAATGGGCGGTTATTGATTATTCATGGAACCTCTGATGATGTTGTACTTTGGCAACATTCATTAGAATACATTCAACAATGTGTAAAGAAAGAGAAACAGCTAGATTATTTTGTATATCCTGAGCACGAACATAATGTGTTAGGCCCTGATCGATTACATCTTATGAGGAAAATTACAGATTACTTTATTGAACATCTGTAAGCATAGAATACGATTTACTCTATTGTTTTGTTTTTCTTGTTGCGTGTGTACCACCAGTAACCGATTGCTGCAACCATAATATAAGGTATCAATATCAAATACATAATACCGGCATTAATACCCTTTGCCGTATTGTTTCCCTCTCTCAAACTCGACTCTGCATTAGCCTTGCACATTGCACATTGTGCCAATGTTAAATCACTGTGCAATAGTAGCACAACAAGTAGTGCAATTAAAAGCAGACTCTTGATTTTCATATAGCGAAGTTACATCTAAATATAATAGGGCGAAAGCATCAAGTAAACAAGGACTCCGGTAAGGGCCACATAAAGCCATAAGGGCCATGTATAACGGGCAAGTCGTTTATGTTTATCGAAGCGTTCTTGCAAAGCACGAATTAAAGTCAATAAGATTAATGGAAGTATTAAAGCTGCAAGGATAATGTGTGTAGTAAGTACGAGCAAGTAGATTACTTTCAAGATGCCGGTTCCGCCATATTTCGTTGGCTCAGTAAAAAAATGATAGATAAGATAGCTGATTAAAAAAATACACGACAGGGAAAATGCGCCTATCATACTATACTTATGCGCTTTAATATTTCTTTTTGATATGAAATGGCGGCCTGCAATTAAAAGCATTGCCGTTGAAAAATTAAGTGAAGCATGAAATGCCGGTAACAATGAAAGATTGAATCCATGATCAATCTGTGGTGGTGTTAAATAAAATAAATAAATAACTACAATCGGTATTACGATAGACACAATCGCTACCGGAACAATAAAACTTCTTTTTTGAATAGGTTCAGGTGGCATAAGAATGAGAAACTTTTCCTGAATCCAATTATTGTTTCTTTTCCACTAATAAACGCTCGATGGAGTTATACATGGAATCAACTTGCGTTTTATCTCCTAAATGAAAGTAGCCCCGTATCTTTCCCTCTCCATCAACCAGCACCGCCATATTCGTGTGCGTAAATTGACCGGGCTGTGCTTCATCCGGTACAGCAGGCACTTTAAATCCTTTTACTGCAATCGTATCACGAATTACTGATGCATCGCCTGTCAAAAAATACCACTTGTCTTTTACTGCTCCGTAACGATCCGCATATTCCTTTAGCACATGAACATTATCTACTTCTGGATTAATAGAAAACGAAACTAATTTAAAACGCTTTTCATCCTTATAGTTCCCTTGCACTTCTTTGAATTGCTCGCTCAATTTCGGACATATAGAATTACACGATGTAAAAAAGAAATCTGCCAGATAAATAAATCCTTTCAAATCGTCATTTGATAGGGAACTGCTATCTTGATCGGTTAAAGTAAAGACCGGTGCATCACCAAAATCTTTAGGCGCAGGGGGCACCGGCGGTACCTTGTGTTCAAAGAATATATAAAAACTTAATGGTAGCGCTATAGCTACCACTAACATAAATACTCTATTTCTTATTTTTTGACCTGAAGAAGGTGCAGTGCTTTGAGACATAAACCAATGTAAAAAACCTAATATCCTTGCATATTCAGCCAGCTATTTCCTTCAGTAAGCATAATGGCTACAGCATAAAGCAAAAGAATAGTAGGCAGCAATACAAGCATGATTAGAAATTTTGCCTCAAATTTTAAATGCATAAAGACCCCAACAATATAAATAGCTTTCAACAAACTCATGGCGATGAAGAATACATTAAGAATCATGCGTGGTGCAGATGCCGGATAAATTAATGCACAAGCTACTTCCACAATCGTTACAATTAATAATATCCAGAAGGTGCGCCAAATTGTTTTTACCATACCATTACCGTCTGCTACTGTGGTTGCCGCAGCATTTGTATATGTGTCTTGTTTCATCGTAGTTATATTTTAATTAGTGAAATTATTTAAAGGAGATAAAAAGCCATGAATACGAAAACCCAAACTAAGTCAACAAAGTGCCAGTAAAGTCCAATCTTTTCGATCATTTCATAACTATCTTTTCGATCATAATACCCTTGTATTACTTTCAAGAAAATAATGATATTGATAACAACGCCGATCAGTACGTGAAATCCATGAAACCCGGTGATGGTAAAGAACAACCAACCAAAGGCTGCACTAGGGTATGATGGCTGATGCCCGCCATAAAATTCTGCTGGAATGCTGTGAAGAGTCATTCCCTCACGAATCAAATGTGTCCACTCCCACGCTTGACAGCCAAGAAATAAAGCACCACCAATGATGGTGAATAATAACCAGGTAGCTACTTTCTTTCTATTCTTGTCATGATTTCCATAATGCACCGCTAACACCATAGTTACAGAGCTCATGATAAGAATAAATGTCATCAAACTCACAAACATCAAAGGCAGTTTTACACCTTCAAAGAAGGGAAATGAGTTAAAGACATCATTCGGATTAGGCCACGCATCGTAACTAAAACGTAGCGCACCATACGTTATCAAAAAGGTGCCGAAAGAAAAGGAGTCTCCCACCAGGAAGTACCACATCATTAATTTACCCCAACTAACTTTGAATGGGGAACGACCTCCATTCCAGATATTTTTTGTTGCAGGCGTATCTAAAGTCATTTCTGCTGACATAGGCTAAGGTTATGTAAGTTTAATTTGAAAAAACAAAATCAGATATACCCATAAAATATCTACAAAATGCCAGTATATGGATACCATCTGTATTTGTACTATTTTATTGGGATTATATGGTTTTAGTAATGATTTAAAAAAGATTACAAACATCGCAACCATCCCACCTAATATATGCAAGAGGTGAACAAACGAAATCACATATACAAATGATCCGGCCGGGTTGCCATCTAGAAACATGCCAATAGACGCAAGTTTTAACCAGCCCTCGTATTGACCAATAGTAAACGCCACCCCAAGAAGCAAGGTTAAGCCTAATGCGGTTTTAAACACAGTATATTTCCCTTGCTTAAAACTTATATAAGCCAAGTGCATCGTAGCACTACTTATTAAAATGATTCCGGTATTAATCCAAAAGATAAGCGGTATGTTAAATTGAACCCAATCATCTGCACGGCTTCTTACAATGTATGCACTCGTAAGCGCAGCAAATAACATTATGATAGAAGCGATTCCTAACCAGAGTACAAATTTTTGAGGATTGATTCTATTTTCTGTCAAGGTGCTCACGAGTTAATACGGTCAAGAAGTAAAGCAATCTGAACAATAGGCAAGTAAGCAAATGAACCAAACATTAAGCTACGAGCGGACTTTAATGAACATTGTCTGTACAATTCAATACTTTGATATAAGAACAATAACCCTGTGACTAGTGTAATCATTCCGGATACAATTCCAGTAGTGCCTAAATAGTAGGGTAACAGTGATATGGGTATTAATAGGATAATTGAAATAATAATCTGTAATGCACTATACTTTGTTCTACCTTCGGATGAAGGAAGGAGTTTATATCCTGCACGCATATAATCATCAAAAGCTACCCAAGCTATTGCCCAAAAATGAGGGAATTGCCACATAAATTGAATTCCGAACATGAGAAGTGCTACGTGATCTAAGCGATTTGTGGCAGCTACATATCCAATAAGTGGTGGCAATGCACCCGGAAACGCCCCTACAAATACGGCTATAGGAGAAAACCTTTTTAATGGTGTGTAAATAAAAGCATAGCTTATTAGCGCAACGGAAGAAAATAAAGCTGCTAACTGATTAAAATAAATCCATAAAATAGCGATACCGATCACAGCCATAATGCCGGCAACAAGAATGGCTTCAATGCTAGTCATTCGTGTAGCGGGTAAGGGCCGATTCTTGGTGCGATTCATTAAAGCATCAAAATCTTTTTCAATAACCTGATTCAAGGCATTAGAAGCAGCAGTAGTAAAGAAGCCGCCAAGACAAATCATGGTAAACAAGTACCAATCAATTGCATTATGTACAGCAAAAAGATATCCAAAGGCCGATGAAAAGACCACCAAACTGGAAAGTCTAAACTTTACCAGTAACGCATAGTCTTTCAGTTTTGCTGAAACAGTATGCAATATGCTTATATGTAATGTATTTACAGTCAAGATTGTTCTAATAATTAATTAACCGTGTACCGTTTCACCTGGCCTAATAGGTTCTGTTTGCGGTATAAAATCTTCGCCGTCTTTGCTGTAGTCATAAGGCCAGCGATGAACCTCTGGAAGCGGACCGTCCCAATTACCATGTCCCGGATGGATTTCTGTTGTCCACTCCAACGTAGTAGAGCGCCATGGGTTCTTTTCAGTAACCTTTCTTCCGTAGAACATGCTGTGAAAGAAGTTAAATACAAACATTAACTGCGTAAGAAATACGATTGCTGCAGATATGGTAATGAATTCATTCATCCCAACATATTGGTTAAATGTTTGAAAAGCTTCATTCGTGAAGTAACGGCGCGGCATTCCACTCATACCCATATAATGTTGGGGCCAAAAAATACAATAACTTCCAATCATCGTAATCCAGAAGTGAATGTAACCCATTGTCGTACTCATATGCCTTCCGAACATCTTAGGGAACCAATGATAAACGCCTGCAAACATTCCGAAGAATGCTGCCACACCCATTACAAGATGGAAGTGTGCAATTACAAAATAGGTATCGTGTACCTCAATGTCAATCGTGGAGTTACCAAGAAAAATACCGGTTAATCCACCTGAAATGAAAAGTGAAACAAAACCAACGCAAAACATCATTGCCGGTGTAAAGTGCAAGTTACCTCTCCATAATGTTGCAATCCAGTTAAACACTTTTACAGATGAGGGTATTGCAATTAATAAAGTTAGGAATACGAATACGGAGCCGACCAATGGATTCATACCTGAAACAAACATGTGGTGGGCCCAAACTAATAATGCTAAAACGCAGATAGCATTTAATGAAAGTACCATAGCCCGATAGCCAAAAATTGGTTTGCGTGAGTTTGTTGCCATGATTTCAGATACAATTCCAAACGCAGGAAGAATAACAATATAAACCTCAGGATGGCCGAGGAACCAAAAAAGATGTTGGTATAAAATCGCGCTGCCGCCACTATGTTCCATCTGTCCTATACCGGAAATGTAAATGTCGTGCAAGTAAAAACTTGTACCTAATGTTCTGTCAAAGATTAAAAGTATTGCTGCACCTAATAAAACCGGAAAGGATAATAAGCCTAATACTGAAGCAAACAATATAGCCCAAATCGTCAAAGGCATTCTGAGCATGGACATTCCTTTTGTTCTCAGGTTCATAATCGTTGTAATATAATTAAGCCCCCCGAGCAATGAAGATATAATAAATAAGGCCATACTCATTAGCCAAAAATCCGCACCTTGCTCTGCCCCAACGGCAGCTTCCTTAATAGCACTTAGTGGTGGATATGCCGTCCATCCTACACCCGAAGCACCGCTGGGTAAGAAGAAAGAAATAAACATAACCACACCGGCCGCAAAGAAGAACCAATAGGATAACATATTGAGCACCGGTGATGCCATATCTCGAGCACCAAGTTGCAGGGGTATTAAAAAGTTTGCAAAGGTCCCACTTAATCCTGCTGTTAATACAAAGAACACCATTATTGTTCCGTGCATGGTAATAAGCATATTGTAAAAATCAGGAGTCATTTTTCCATTCGGAACCCAGTGTGAGCCGAAAATGGAAGTCAATATTGGGAATGACGTATCAGGGAATCCAATTTGAAGGCGGAAGAGTACCGACAACAAACCGCCAACCATGGCCCAAAAAATAGCCGTTACCAAAAACTGTTTGGCAATCATCTTATGATCCTGACTGAAGATATACTTTGTAATGAAATTATCTTCATGTTCATGATGATGCTCCGGTTCGTGAATTTCACCCTGTGCATCCTGAAAGTGCACCGAATCGTAGGGTGTTAATTGTTCTTCGTTTACGTGATGTGGATGTGTATGAACTTCGCTCATAGCGTACAAGTGATTATGGGTTCAAAGATTTGTTTTGTGATCCTGATTCAGGTGTATTAACTGTATTTAAGGCAAACTTAGATTCCAGGTCTGTACCTTTAATTTGAGTATCGTAGAACGACTTTTGCTTTCTGAGCCATTTCATGTATTGTTCGTGAGAATCAACAACAACAACCATCCGCATAGCAGAATGCCCTTTTCCGCATATATTATCACAGGCTAATTCATAAACAAAGTCAGGATTACCTGTTTTCTCACGCATTTCATCGGTGGTCTCTGTAGGGATCAACCAAAAAGTTGTTGGTATTCCTGGTACAGCATCCATCTTAACGCGGAAGTGCGGCATACCGACACTATGAATCACATCACGCGAGCCTATCTTTAATACTACAGGCTTTCCTACTTCAAAGTGAATTTCATTTGCCATAAAATCGTCTCGGCTATTGGGGTCGCTGAAATTGATACCCAACCCATTCGTTTCATCAATCAGTTTAAATTCTCTTTTACCTAAAACTCCATCTTTTCCGGGATAGCGTACCATCCAGTTGAACTGCTTGCCTGTTAACTCAACAATATGTGAATCTTCTGGTGCAGGACCGGTAATTCGAAACCAGTTATACAAACCAAAAACAATAAGTATAGTAAGTACAACTGCTGGAACAATAGTCCACCACATCTCCAACTTATTATTTTCAGGGTAATAGTAGGCTACTTTGCCTTTCTTTCCACGGTATTTGAATGCAAAGTAAAAAAGCAGAATATGTGTTAGAACAAATACAACGCCCGTAAAGAGCATATTAATATTAAAATTCAGGTCTATCCATCTTCCGTGAACAGACGACGCAGTCAATACCATTTTATGCCAGCTATCGTAGGTAGTCCATGCAATAAAAACAAAAAATACAATCAGGAAAAGGAAAAATAATTTACCGTTTACATTATCTGATTCATCATTTGCCTGATCAGCACCTTTTAGAATGGCGATGTAATCATTTGCCTTAGATAACTGGAAAATAATAGTTCCAAAGGCCACTAAAATTAGCAGCACAAGTAAAGTTGTACTCATTTGGGTTTTTTAGAAATTTAAATTTCGTGATGTAAAGATTCGTCTAAGTACGGGTGGTTCTTGTTTATCAACTCCGCATTTCCCAAACGTGTGTAGGTTACTAGTATTAATGCACCAAGGAAGAGACACGGTAACAGAATCTCTAAGATGCCAAAACCTGCTTCGTCTCCGGTGGCTCCGGGCATAACCATTAAGTAGAAGTCAATGAAATGACCTACAATAATAATTACCGCAGCAATGATTAAACTTACTACATTACGTTTAGCATCGCGTGACATTAGTACTAAAAATGGCAACACAAAGTTTAGGATGAACGTGAGATAAAAAAGAACGTCGTAATGCTCAAACCGTTGTTTGAAGTAAATAGTTTCCTCAGGAATGTTTGCATACCAAATTAACATGTATTGGCAGTATGCCAGATAGGTCCAAAAAATAGAAAATGCAAACATGTATTTGCCTAAATCGTGCAGGTGATTCTCATTAACTTCTTGAAGGTAGCCCTTTGATTTCAAATGAATAACAACTAAAGTTATTACAGCAATTCCCGTTACCCAAAAGCTGGAAAAGACGTACCAGCCGTACATTGTACTATACCAATGCGGGTCAATTGACATTAACCAGTCCCAAGAGGTTACTAAAATATAAACAGCAAAAATGGGGATGAAAACGGAAACCAAAACAAGATTTTTCTTATGAAAACGAATATCTCCAAGCTGTCCATTATCCGATGCAATTGAATTCTTTCTCATTAAATAAGCTAATAGAACTAAAGCTCCTACAAAGACGAAGAAACGGGCATAGTAGAAAACATTATTCAGATACCCTTTCTTTGCTGCTAAAATCGGATCGTAATCCGCTGACCCCTCTTCCATTACACCGTGATGCGACCAATGAAATAAATCATGTTGACCAAAAATAAGCACCGCAAGCAATATAATTGAACCTATCGGTAAATAACCCATAATAGCCTCAGGTACTCTCTTTAAAACCACAGACCAACCACCCCAAGCTAAGTAATGTGCGGCAATAAAAAATGCTGCGGCCATTCCAATACCTAAGAAGAACACAGAGTTTAGCAACAGATTTGCCCATAAGCGATTCGGGTGCTCCCCCATATAAGCAAATAATCCGTATCCTAGACCAATAGCTCCTATAACAATAAGCACGTAAGCTATCATCTTCTGTTGCGATGTGAAGATGTATTTTTTTGTATCAGTTAACATGGGTATAGACGATGAAAAGTGAATGAATTTTTACTTTTTAGTTGTAATGATTGGGTTTGCAGCTTTAACACTATCCATATAATGTGTTTGCATAGAACGAACGTAACTGATAACCATCCAAATCTGTGTTTGATCCAATTGTGAAGCATAGGATCCCATTAAGTTGCGGCCATAGTGTACGGCATGGAACATCTTTCCTTCTGGTAGTCCCAATAAATTTGTACTAAAATAAGATGGCGGTGGAGGGAATGTGTTTTTAATTTTCGGATTATCGACGATGGAGCCATTTCCATGACCTCCCGCACCGTGGCACGGAGTACAATATATTTCAAACAAATGTTTACCTCCATTCAGTACGGTGCTATCAACCATCAATGGATTTTTAACATACAAACCGGCAGAATCGTATCCCGAAACGCTATTCGAATACTTGAATGGTTTATAATGATTAAGTTGCCCCATATTGCCTTGATATAGAGGTATAGAACCTTTAACCGGAGTGCGATTGGTAACACTATCACTAAACACCGGATTAGATGAATAGGTCTCGTATGCAACTGAGTGCGCCATGTCCGGCATATATTCATACCCAGGCTTTGACGGATCATCCGAGCAAGAGGTTAGGAATACGGTAGCAGCCGTTAGCATCAAATAAGTAAAAATGGAATTCAGATATCTCATAAACTGAATGTGTCTTCTGTTTTTTTAGTAATGACGTTTAAGATTCTTCTCTTTGATTTCAAAAGCACCGCTTTCTTTCAGAATGCTGTTAATCTTTATTTCTTGTTCAGCATTAAGTTTATTGTCTTTGTTAAATACGATGCAGAACGTGTCGTCTGTAATTCGATCATCTAATTTCTCGCGAATGCGACCCGGATACAATCCGCTGCGTAGCAAGAAAGTTAAAGTCATACCTATACCGGACAAAAGAACCGTAAATTCAAAAACAATCGGTATAAAAGCAGGGAAGGTGAAGTATGGCTTACCACCATAAATCATCGGCCAATCGCTGGTGAACACCCAACTCATAAATCCAAGCGCTATGGCAGTTCCTGCAAATCCATATACGAATCCGGTTATGTGAAGTCGTGATTCTTTGAGCCCCATTGCATTATCTAACCCGTGTACGGGGAATGGAGTAAGAACATCATAAATCTTGATACCCTCAGCACGTATATTTTTAACTGCATTAATGAGTACCTCTTCATCTTTAAACAATCCAATGATATAGTTGTTTGCCATGTTTTTACGAATTATGGTTTAGTTGGTTGATAAGCTCCATGACCGTGTGATTGAATATCTGCGTGTGCATGCGAAGCAGCATAAGCACTCTTTTGTGCTTCCCCACTCGTCTTTAAAATAGCTTTTACCTCAGCCATTGCAATTACAGGTAATGTTTTTGCAAATAGAAGGAATGCGGTAAAGAATAAGCCGATAGTTCCGGCATAGATACTGATTTCGACCCAAGTTGGTGAATATAATGCCCAAGATGAGGGAATATAATCACGATGTATTGAAGTAACAATAATTACGAAACGCTCAAACCACATACCGATATTAATCACGATAGTCATAAAGAACGTGAACGCAACATTACGACGCAATTTAGGGAACCAGAAAAGCTGCGGAGAGATTACGTTGCACGTCATCATACCCCAATATGACCACCAATAAGGTCCCATTGCGCGATTCATAAAAGCGTATTGTTCATATATACTTTGAGAATACCATGCTGTAAATAGTTCGGTTAAGTATGCGCATCCAACAATGGAGCCGGTCAACACAATAATCTTATTCATAGATTCAATATGACCTATAGTAATATATTCTTTAAGATTTAAAACTTTACGAGTAATGATCATCAGCGTCAAAACCATTGCAAAACCGGAAAAGATAGCACCGGCAACAAAGTAGGGCGGGAAAATGGTGGTGTGCCATCCTGGAACTACTGAGGTGGCGAAGTCAAACGATACGATAGTATGTACAGAAAGTACCAGTGGTGTAGATAATCCCGCAAGTACTAAGGATAATGATTCGTGGCGCTGCCAATGTTTTGCAGAACCGGTCCAGCCGAAACTCATAATATTGTATGCCACCTTGGCAATTTTCGATTTTGCTCGATCGCGAACAGAGGCCACATCGGGTATTAATCCGGTGTACCAGAAAAGTAAGGATATGGTGAAGTACGTAGAGATAGCAAACACGTCCCACAATAATGGAGAATTAAAGTTGACCCAAAGTGGCCCGCGTGAGTTAGGATATGGTAGAGTGAAGAACATCAACCATACTCGTCCCATGTGAAAGATTGGAAATAATCCTGCGCAGATTACTGCAAAAATGGTCATCGCCTCAGCAGCACGGTTTACTGCGGTACGCCATTTCTGTCGGAACAATAATAAAATCGCTGAGATAAGAGTCCCGGCATGACCAATACCAATCCACCATACGAAGTTGGTGATATCCCAACCCCAACCTACAGTTTTGTTTAATCCCCAAACGCCGATGCCGTACCATACTGTCCAGCCGAGGGCAAAAAATCCCCAGCACATCAGTATGGCGGAAAGGGTAATGGAGATAAGCCATGAGCGCGAAGGCTTCGCTTCAATAGGCCTACAGATATCTTCCGTTATCTTGTGATAATCTTTGGTGCCTTCAATGAGTGGGGCGCGTATGATTGATTCTGCTTTCATAAAGCGTTTAGGATGATCTTATGCTTTTGATTGAATTTCTTCTATGTTACGTACTTTAACCATATAGCTTACTGCCGGAGCAATGTCTAACTCAGCTAAAGCATGATATGTTCTTTCGTTAGTTGCAAGTTTGCTGACTGTACTGTTTGGATCTTTAATATTTCCGAATACAATTGCATCTGATGGGCATGCTGTTTGACAAGCTGTTTTCACCTCATCACCGCCAACAGTACGGTTTTCTTTCTTAGCCTGCAACTTCACGTCCTGAATACGTTGTACACAGAAACTGCATTTCTCCATTACACCACGGGAACGTACGGTTACATCAGGGTTTAATACCATGCGAGTGATGTTATCTAACATACCTACGCGTAGAGTCTCTGTAGCTGTATTGTATGGGAATGAATCTGCGGTAGTGTAATCCAACCAATTAAAGCGACGTACTTTGAACGGACAGTTATTGGCACAATATCTTGTGCCCACACAACGGTTATATGCCATTTGATTATATCCTTCTGTGCTTTGGTTTGTAGCTGCAACAGGGCAAACATTTTCACACGGAGCATTATTGCAATGTTGACACATTAGGGGCTGGAAGGCTACGTTCACATTCTCATAATCCGTTACGAATGCCGAGCCGTAATGATGGTCGTATTCTTTTTCTTTAGTTACTCGATCTGCTAACAAACTAGAATTGGGGTTAGTGAAAGAGTAGTAGCGATCAATACGCATCCAATGCATCTCGTGAGCACGAAGCACTTCATCTTTACCTACAACGGGCACATTGTTTTCTGCTGTACAAGCTACACCACAGGCACCGCATCCGATACAAGAATTTAAGTCAACACTCATAGACCATTTCAAAGGGCTATATTCATGTCCCGGATAAAGTGAGTTTTCGGCATACTCCGGTTCTTTCACCCTATCCTCATTCGATGCAGCATTATTTCTTTTATATTCAGACAAAGTAGTTTCTCGAACTATCGGACGACCTTCTATTGAATGATGTGTTTGTGTCATTGCGAGTGCATGAACACCACCGGCTATACTTAATGTAACGGCTGCACCATCGTAGCTGAAGTTTTGTCCATCAAATCCAACAAAGACATAAGCATTCTTACCTACTCCGTTTCCTGCACGGCCTGCTAACGTGCGGCCATAGCCGAGAGCTACCGCAAAAGTGCCGTTTGCTAATCCTGGTTGGCGTAAAGCAGGTAATGTAAGTTCTGTATTCCCGGATTTAATTGAAACTAAATCTCCATCTGCAATTTTATTATCCATTGCGTACTGTACCGGCAGACAGATATAGTTATCCCAAGTTGCCTTCGTAATAGGATCCGGCATTTCTTGAAGCCAGGGACTGTTGGCATACTTACCGTTGCCGATTCCAACGGATTCATATAAAACTAATTCAATCTCTGATGATTTAATGTTAGCAATCACATTTGCCGCCGTAACTACATCACCGTTAAATGTTGTCGGGCTAGGAGATGAGGTTGTTGTGTCGCAAACACCGTAGCGTACAGAGTTTTCCCAAAAATCTTCAAAGGATGAGAACTTATTTTGCTTTGTAAAGATGTTGTTCTTCCAGTAATCCCGAATTACAGCATCGTAAGAAGTCGTTTTGCCGCTCCAAATTAGCAAACTGTCTTGCCCCTGACGTGTGCTGAAAAGGGGTGCGATAGTGGGCTGCACAAGGCTGTATGAACCGGCTTTCGGCTCGGCATCATTCCAGCTTTCTAAATAATGATTATCGGGTAAAGAATACTGTGTAAGAGAGCCGGTTTCATCAGCTCTGTCATTAATCGTAATGCTTAAACCTGCTTTCTTTAGGGCTTCGCCAAATGCAGTACCATTTGGCAATGAATAGGCCGGATTCGCATTATATATAATTACCGCAGCAACTGACCCATTATTCAATTCGCCGATTAAGTCATTAACAGCCTTGTCATTTGCTTGGCCGACAAGGGAGTGATTCGTTAAGTCAATAGTGCTGCCATAGTTTCCGAGTAAATTATTTATGGCATTAGTAAGGATCTGACAACTTAAATCATTGAGGCCGCACACAACGAGCGATGTTCCCTTTGACGCCAATAAATCGTTAGCCATTGCGCTAACTGCTGCCTCTGCTTTAGATGGAATAGTAACGGTGCCGGCGCTTGAGCCTCCTGTGCTCGAAGCGATTTTATTATACAAGGCAACTAAAGTGCGCTTTACATCCGAAGGTTTTAGTGGAATGCGAACATCTGCATTTGATCCTGTAAGAGATAAACGACTTTCCACATGATAATGGCGTGACATAGTTTGCTTATCCTTATGCAGTTTACGATTGGTTACATATTGCTTCGTATGTTCAACCGGTGAAACCCAAGTGCCTAAGAAATCGCAGGCAAATCCTACAATTACATTGGCTTTATCAAAATTATATCCAGGTATTACTCGTTTTCCGAAGCTCTTTTCATTGGCATCGGCAATAGCAGAGTATGAAATGGGTTCATAAACCACATGTTTCGTTGTAGGATATTCTAAAATAAAATTATTGATAACCTGACGTGTAGAGGGGCTCAGCAGCGTACCCGATAAAATCCTAATCTGGCCATTAGAGGCTTTAATTGATTTCAATTTTTCAATAATCTCGTTATCGGCTTGAGACCACTCTATCTCTCCGGTGCCTTTGGTGGGCTTGCGTTGGCGTCGGCTGTCATATAGAGCTAATACTGATGCCTGTGCACGAGCACTTGTACCTCCTTTAGTAATTGCAGAGTTGGAATTGCCTTCAATTTTAATCGGACGTCCATCTCGTACTTTTACCAATACGCTGCAATAATCCGTACCATCAGCGAATGTTGATGCATAGTAGTTTGCCAATCCGGGTACAATCTCTTCTGGTTTTATAGCATAAGGAATAGCTTGTTTTACCGGAATTTTGCAAGAGGCTGCCACCGTAGCTGCCGTAACGCTAAAGCCCATAAGCTTTAAAAAGTCGCGACGACCTGATGTTTTCTTGGTAAGTGTGTCTGCTATGATTTCCTCTACGGGAATCTCTTCAGCAAATTCTTTATTGCGAAGTTCCATGTATGAGGCCTCTTTGTGTAGTTCATCAAGGCCTTTCCAGTATTTATTAGTATCCATTAAGCAATTTTCTTTTTAGGATATTACTTGATTAGTAGTGACATTTTTGACATTCGGTACCTCCGAGCATTCCTTCGGTTACCTTTTTAACCTTTCCGCTCTTTACATCTTCATGTAGTTTCTCAAACTGTGTATAATAGTTGTTTGATGCAAATTGCACTTCAGTTTGACGGTGACAATTTATACACCATCCCATTGATAAACTGGTAAATTGCTCAACCTTATCCATAGTTTCTATTGGGCCATGACAAGTTTGACACGCCACCTTACCCGCAACCACATGTTGAGAATGGTTGAAATATACATGATCAGGTAGGTTATGAATTTTAATCCACTTAATCGGTGTGTTGGTTTCGTAGGCCTTTACAATTTTTGCAATTTCAGCCGTACCCTCTGGTGTACGCCCTTCTTGAACGCCCTTATGACAATTCATACACACGTTAACAGATGGGATGCCGGCAGTCTTACTCTTCTCTGCACCCGAGTGGCAGAATAAACAGTTTATCTGATTTGTGCCTGCATGAACCTTATGTGAATATTTTATAGGTTGTTCAGGAGAATATCCTTTAGAATGGCCAAGTTTCATTGCCTTCTCTACTGTTGTATAGCCTAATAAAGCAATGAATATTAATAATATTACGGCAATCGTATTTTTCTGACGCAATACTTGTAATAAGGATTTAGGCTCGGAAACCGGCTCTCCATTCTTTGCTTGCTTAAGTGTTCTTAGACGTGATATAATTCTATTAAGGAAAATGGCAACCAGGATAAATACTACAAGTATGATATATAGAACAGGCTTGTAGTTTGTTGTTTCGGTTGGTGTTGTCTCAGTACCGGTATCGGTTGATGTTGCCCCTGCGTTTGTTTGTGTACCACCGCCTGCACTTTCTTGTGCGATATAGGCAATGATAGACTTAACATCGTCGTCACTCAAGTTTGTAAAGGGTGGCATCTCGTTCTTGCCGAATTTTTCCCAGATGGAGATTGCGTCTTTATCGCCGCTCTTGCGAAGCTCTTGATTATTTTGTACCCATTTAATTAACCATGCCTCAGTGCGTGTTTTATTAATATCTTTTAACGCAGGGCCAACCAGATCCGCATCCATTTTGTGACAGGCGGAGCAATACTGTTTAAATATCTTTTGACCTGCAGCAGGCGAAACTTCCGCACGAATAGTAAATGAACTAATTAAAAAAATACCGATTAGAAGCAGTAAGGAACTTTGGCTAAAGCCTTTGTATGTCAAGCGTTTGCGTATATGTTTGAGCATTCGTACTCAATTTTGTGCGCACAAATATATAGGCGCACATAACATTTTTCAATCTTTTCAAATGAATTTTCAACATTGCATTGGTTATCCACAACGTCTTTAAATATTCTTTGATGAATGCTTTTTTGAAAAATAGATACTTGTAACAAACATTACATTCTCTAACTCAATAAATTAGGGTTTGTGATTTATATTATTAATGAAACTAATTCATTAATTTATATTGTGTCTTTTATGTAAAATAAACAATATAAATTTAGAACTATTCTAAATAGTCTAATTCCTGATATAGAAATTCAGTTTTTATTTAGTCTTGTTAAAATTTCTATTGAAATGAACTTGAATAAACTACCTTTTCTTATCACCCTTTTACTTTTACCGATAATAGCTTTTTCTCAATCTAAAATGAATGAAGCGTTGTTATGGACTCTTAATAGGTTAACGATTGAACCTTTAAGCTCCGATGGTAAAATGATATACTTCGGTATTTCTAAACCTGATATTGCAAATGATAGAACGGAACGAAACATTTACTCTGTGTTACTGGATGGTAGCGATTTTAAACAAGTAACACACACATCAGGAAGCGAGGAAAATATTGTGCCGTTAAAGAATGGTAAAATTCTATACTCCTATAATAATCAGATTTGGTTAGCTAATGCAGATGGAAGTGAATCAAAAAGCATAAGCTCCGAAGGTATAGAATACAGCAATTTCAAGTTAAATGCAGCAGAAAATAAAATTTCATTTTCTCGAGATGTAAAAGTTTTTAAAACTACAGCCGACCTGTATCCTGATTTACAGAAGTCGAAAGGTCGCGTATTTGACGCTTTGTTTTATCGCCACTGGAATCAATATTCCGATGAATTTGCTTCGCACGTTTTCGTTGCCGATTTTTCAAATTATACCATTAGCAACGAAGTTGATATCATGGCCGGTGAACTGTTTGATTGTCCGTTACAGCCTATGGGTGGTTCAGAAGATTTCGTCTTCTCTTCTGATGGTGCTAAGATTTATTATGTGTCTAAAAAGATACTCGGCACAGCAGAAGCACTCAGCACGAACAGTGATATTTATGAATATAATTTAAGCAACCAACAGACTCGTAACGTATCTGAAGGAATGAAAGGATACGACAGAAACCCCATCGAAAGTACTGATGGAAAGTGGCTGGGTTGGCTGAGCATGGCACGTGATGGTTATGAATCAGATAAACAAGATATTATTCTCTATAACACTTCTACACACTTATGGTCTAACCTTACTCGTGACTGGGACAATACGGTGCAGAGTTTTATTTTTAGTAAAGACAATAAGAAAATTTATTTCACCGCATATACCGGAGGCTGTGAGCAGCTTTTTGAACTTACTATACCGCTAGAAAAAAATTTCAACAATAAGAACATAAATATTAAACAATTAACTAATGGAGATTTCGACGTAGCAAGCATTATAGGGCAGTCCGGTAATTTTATTTTGTTTAGCCGCACTGACATGAATCATGCTCCCGACATTTTCAAATTTGATTTGATTAAGAAAACTACATTGCCGGTTACAACAGTTAATAAGGAGATATACAATACGATTAGTTTGTGTCGCGTCGAAAAACGAATAATAAAGACAAGTGACAACCTGCAAATGCTAACTTGGGTAATTTATCCGCCTGATTTCGATCCGAATAAAAAATACCCCGCCCTACTCTATTGTCAAGGGGGACCTCAAAGCGCAGTATCTCAGTTCTATAGCTATCGTTGGAATTTTCAATTAATGGCTTCAAAAGGTTATATCGTTATAGCTCCTAACCGAAGGGGGTTGCCTGGCTTTGGTACTTTATGGAACGAAGAAATAAGTGGCGACTGGGGCGGCCAAGCAATGTTGGACTATTTGGCTGCCGTAGATTCCATGAAAAAATTGCCTTTTATTGACGCTTCTCGAATCGGTGCTGTGGGAGCAAGTTATGGCGGCTATTCCATTTATATGCTCGCAGGTATTCACCAAAACAGATTTAAAACTTTTATAGCTCATTGCGGGTTATTCGATTTGCGTGCTTGGTATGGCAGCACAGAAGAAATGTGGTTTGCAAACTGGGATATAGGGGGTCCCTACTGGGATCCACGTTTTAAAGAGTTATATAAAAAACATGATCCCATTAATTACGCTGCTAACTGGAATACGCCCATAATGGTTATTCATGGCGGTTTAGATTATAGGGTTCCTGAAACACAAGGTATGGAAGCCTTTCAACTTGCACAACTTAAGGGAATAAAGAGTCGTTTTATTTATTTTCCCGATGAGGGTCATTGGATTCATAAGCCTCAGAATGGAATTCTATGGCAACGCGAATTCTATCGTTGGTTAGAAGAAACGCTATAGTCTTTTTGCTATATATAAAGCTGAGAATAAGGATATCTCGATTGCGCTGTGTGTTCAATAATAATATTCATTGCGATTGATCATTACTTTTTTGTTCAATCTAAACGATTAAAATAACGTTGAAACCATACAAAATTATAGTCGTAAGAGGCTGCAAAATTTATTAGACATTCTTGGTTTAGTACTACATAACTATAGTGTCATTTCCTCGAATATTCATTAAGCCGATTTTAATATTACAAAAAAACACACATTTATGAAACGACTATTAGCAACAATTTTTGCATTTGCGTTAGCAATTAATCTCAATGCACAACAAATTTTAAAAGAGGTCACTTTTGACCCATCCGGAAAGGCGAACATCGCCAACCTCAAAGAAGTGCAGGTGGACAACGAAAAGAATGAAATACGCATGTTTTTCCTGACAAAGTCAACAGAAAAAAGATTAAAAGGGGAAGTACTTTATTTCGATTTAGACTTGAATTATAAGAATAGCGAAAAAGTTGACGAAACTTTAGATGCCGTAAAAGAAAAATACAAACTCAAATTCTCATTAACCGGATGTTCCGAATCTAAAGATCCCTTAATGACTATTGAATCAAATATGATGAACGGTCAGGTTGTGTTTAAGAAAGGGTATATCCAACGCTTTTATAATTGGAATACCGGGCTTTGTGATGATCGTTTTAAAGTAGAAGATAAAGTGAAACCGAAAGGTGATGCAGGTGAATCCGTTAAACTTATTACCTGGTGGACACAGAATGAAATTATGAATTATCAACGACTATCCAGCAATGCGAAATATAGCTACTGGAGCAGCACAACGACAGTATCACAAGGTCGAGGCGGTAATGTTCGCCAATTGATTGATGCTGAAAATGGCGATGCCTTATTTGTAGGTCTTGTTACCAGTAAATCGACCGACTCGCAGAAAGGCATGAATTATACGATACAGAAATATAGTGCATCAAAATTGGAGAAATTAGCTGAAACGGATTTAAAATTTGATGTACCTGCTTTGCCGATATATAAACAGATATTACTAAATGGCAACATGGCCATGGTATTCTTTCGCAAGGACAGTAAATACGAATATTTAGAAATTGATCTTGATGCCAAAATTGCAGCACGTTATCAAATTAATTCAAACACTACACAGAAGTGGTTAATAAACAATATTGATGAAACTCCTGAAGGAACATTTATTCACGGTAAATTATCTGCGGCAAACAAATATAACCTTGACAAACTTCAAGATGAGTTAATGATGACGCAATATCTTTGGGCTACGCGCGATAAGCTCGAAGGTGATAAGACTTGGGGGTATCAAATAATGAAGATGGGACAAGATGGGGTCGAATGGATAAAGTCAACCCCTATTGCAGAATTTCAGCAGAAGTTTACTGTTCCTCCGGGAGAAAAAACTAAACCTTATGATGGCAGTAGGCTAAAAATTACAGGGTTACAATTAACGAAAACAAAAGATATCCTGATTTCGGCTCAAATTAGGACTAAAGGTGGATATGAATATGGTGATGTAGTTGCTTTTTACTATGATAAGAATGGCAATTTGTTAAATAGTTATTTAACAAAACTTCGTGATAAAAATGATTACAATAAAACCACTTCTACAGAGGTAAGTTTCTATAATTCACCATCTACTAATGACACCTACTGGACCATTTTTGAAGCAGCCGGTGCGAAAAAACGAGGTGAAACTGCACGTGTGCTTTACTACCCACGTATCACCCGTATTCAAGATGGCGGAAAGAGCCTATCTCCCTTTGTTGAGATAGGTAAACGTCAATATTTCCTGGATGACAACTTCCCGGTAAATTATATGTCTCCAGATACATACCTCTACCTTGGAGCAAGCAAAAACGGCAAGAATCTTTGGTTATGTAAAATCAAGTTTGATTAACATATATTTAACTAATACGAAAAAGCCGACACGATTTGTGTCGGCTTTTTTATTATTTATAGGGATTGAAAATAAAATACTAATTATATAAATCATTTGGATTATACATGTTCTGTAGCTTGCAGATGTTTCTTAAACTTGCTCTATAATTATCATTTCATGAACCTGAGAGCACGCTGTGTCTTACTGTCCATTAGTATTTGCCTTTCTGCATGTTACTTCTCAAAAGAGCACTACCCTGCCCATGATTTGATACCCGGGCTTGTTATGCCGGTAACGCTAAACACCGACACGACAACGTTGTTTATAAACGACTTTTTGGTAAATGAACAATGGATGGATTCGTTCCATATTTCACCTTCATTAAAAGGCACTCTCAGTACGGATAAAAAGAAATTACTAATCGAAGCCCGAAAGACTGATTCCAGGTTAAACAACCTTAGATTATATGCTCAAGGATATTATTACGATATTTTGTTAAAGCAGTCGCCTAAAATAGAGGTACAGATACACTATAAGCCTAGCACAGTTGAGAAAATGCCCCATTCCGTAGAGCTTGCTTCCGAGCTTAACGGGTGGACTCCAGCGAATACCCCCTTTACTAAACAAAATGACGAGTGGGTATGCACCTTATATTTGAATCCCGGCCACTATCAATATCAAATTGTAATAGATGGTAAGTGGGTGCTGGATCCGGCAAATACGCAGAGAGCAGATAATAACGTGGGAGGATTTAATTCACTATTGAATGTAGGTAACGATGACCGCACAAATTTTCCTCAACTCATAACCGATACATTCAACTCTCATGAAATTACTTTGACCGCACTGAACCAGCCGGACTCGGTGTTTGCTTATTGGCAGAATTTCCGTATTAACACAAATTTGCAGGGCGGAAAAATTAGATTGAATATCCCTGAAACAGCTAAGCAGATGAAAGAATCATGGTTACGTGTTTTTTCATATAACAAGCTGGGAGAATCTAACGATGTATTAGTTCCATTGTCTATGGGTAATGTCGTTGAAAGCACAGACAAACTCACACAAAACGATAAGTACAAAACGATACTCTATTTCCTTATGGTTGATCGTTTTAAAGATGGAGACCCCGGCATCAACAAATCGCTTAACGATAAGCGTGTATCCTCAAAGGCCGACTATCAAGGCGGCGACCTGGCCGGAATCACTCAAAAAATTAAAGACGGGTACTTTACCCGGTTAGGAATTAACTGTATCTGGATTTCACCGATTACTCAAAACCCGTGGACAGCTTATCAGGAATATCCTCAGCCCAGACGTTGGTTCAGCGGATATCATGGTTATTGGCCTATTACATTTACGACTATCGATAAACGATTCGGTAATGATGCTGCATTGGATACGCTCGTGGCAAATGCCCACAAAAGAAACATCAAAGTCATTTTGGATTTCGTGTCCAATCATGTGCATCAAGAAAATCCACTATACAAAAATCACCCCGAATACTTTACCCCGGTTGATTTACCTGATGGCAGAAAAAATATACGCCTTTGGGATGAGTATAGACTTACTACTTGGTTTGATACGTTCATGCCTGATATTGATTATTCAAAGCCAGAAGTCGTAAAACTTATGGTGGATAGCAGCGTGTATTGGATAAAACGTTTTAATCTAGATGGTTTTCGTCATGATGCGACGAAACATGTTCCTGAGGTCTTTTGGCGTGCGCTTACAAAAAAACTAAAGGAAGACATCATCATTCCCCAGCATCGCGACTTGCTTCAAATTGGAGAAACCTTTGGTAGTCGTGAATTAATAGCCTCGTATGTGTCGAGCGGTATGCAGGATGCTCAATTTGACTTCAACTTATACTTTGATGCGCGCAGTGTATTGGCACAAGACAACACATCGTTTATTTTACTGAAAAACTCGATGATCAGTTCTTTCAATTACTATGGGTGGCATTCTTTAATGGGCAACATCACCGGCAATCATGATATCACGCGCTTTATCTCTTTAGCCGGTGGCGCAATGACTTTTCAAGAAAATGATAAAGAAGCAGGCTGGAGCAGAGAAATTAAAGTAGAATCTCCCGTAGGTTATTATCGTTTGATGCAGTTACAGGCATTTAACATGACCATACCGGGTATCCCTGTAATTTATTACGGAGATGAAATCGGGGAACCGGGTGCAAACGATCCTGATAACCGGCGTATGATGCGCTTCGATATGCTTTCACAAGAAGAGATGAATGTAAAGTCGGTGGTAGAACGAATTACTAATTTAAGAGATCATTCTATGGCTTTACTTTATGGAGATATTGATATACTCGCTTGCACAGATACCTACCTTATCTATGCCAGAAAATATTTTAACAACTCGGTGATTGTACTTTTTAATAAGTCGCGGCAGGGAGATAAAATAAGCATAACTCTCCCGGATTATATTAAATTGAAAAATCCAAAAGCATTAATGGGACACAACTTAGACTTCACGAATAACACCCTAACCTTAGAAATGTCGGCAGTGAGTTTTGATATTATACAATAAGAGAAATTAGCGTTGTTTTAACTGCCACTTCCATGCCGAGCGCATCATCGAATCAATATTATGTTTCGGATTCCACATTAATAACTTTTTAGCAAGGGAATTATCAGAATAAATTTGCATAACATCTCCTGCACGGCGAGGAGCTGATTGATAGTGTAACTTTTGCTTGGTTACTTTTTCAAAGGCACGAATGGCTTCCAGCACGGTGACTCCGATTCCACTTCCGAGGTTAATAATCTGATGCGGGGCTGCGTTTTTGTTTTTTATTAAGTATTGTAACGCTTTACTATGTGCATCAGCTATATCACATACATGCACATAATCGCGTATGCATGTGCCATCGCGTGTAGGATAATCTGTACCATAAATAAATAATGAAGAAAGTTTTCCGGCTGCGAATTGGGTAATACCGGGCACCAGATTTTCAGGCTTTCCTTTCACTAACTCTCCTATGAGTGCAGATGGATGAGCTCCAACGGGATTAAAATAGCGTAGTGAAATGAATTTAGTTGTTGTTGATTTAGATACATCGCCAATTACTTCTTCACCCATACGTTTTGTTCGAGCATAGGGTGAAACAATGTTTCCTAGGGGTGTTTCTTCCGTTACAGGCATTCGGGTCAAATCGCCATAGACCGAACACGAACTTGAAAAAATAAAATGCGGGGTGCTATAACGTATAGTTGCTTGCAATAAATGATAAAGCGACACCATGTTATTCTGAAAGTACATGAGTGGCTCACGCACCGATTCGTTCACTGATTTGTATGCAGCGAAATGGATGATTCCATCAAAATATTTTTCTTTCTTAAATATTTTTTCAACAGATTCAGGGTTACATAAATCTTCGTAATAGCATTTAATCTTCACACCAAGTATCTGCTCAACTCCTTTTAGTAAACGTTTATCTCCACGAGACAAATTATCGACGCACACTACATTAAATCCTTTTTGAACCAAATCCACAAGAGTATGTGAGCCGATATAACCTAATCCTCCTGTTACAAAAATTTTCTTTTTAGGCATCATACAAAAGTACAAGCAAAAGGCACAGAGATAAGTCTATAACTCAAGAATACTATTTTTTCATCTGAATGAATTATGTTTGGTGCAACACAAACCATACAAACAACCTATGAGTCAATCAACCGCACATCCTAAAGGGTTATACTTACTGTTCATGACAGAGATGTGGGAGCGTTTCAGCTATTACGGCATGCGCGCCATCTTCATGCTCTTTCTTACCAAAGCATTATTTATGAATAGTGCCGATGGTTCTAACTTATATGGCAGCTACACCGGCTTAGTTTATCTCACTCCCTTGTTGGGTGGATATATCAGCGATCGATTCTGGGGAAATCGTCGCAGCATACTCATCGGTGGTCTATTAATGGCTGTTGGCCAATTCTTAATGTTTGTAAGTGCCAGCTTTGTAACAGAAGGTGCTCAAAGTCATGCTTCAATCAGCCTGTTGTGGAGTGGGCTAACTTTTCTTATAATAGGAAACGGATTCTTCAAGCCGAATATCTCTACTATGGTCGGGCAATTATATCCCAAAGGCGATGCCCGTATCGATGGAGCTTTTACCATCTTTTATATGGGAATTAATCTGGGGGCACTATTCTCGCCTCTCGTATGCGGCGGCTTAGGAGACACGGGCAGTATTTATGACTTTAAGTGGGGCTTTCTCGCAGCTTGCATCGGGATGATTATCAGTGTTATTTCTTTTGAAACATTAAAAAACAAATATCTTGTTACTCCGGATGGCACGGCTGTAGGTATGCCTGTGAAAAAACTGGATTTAAAAAATCTGATTTGGATTCTTGGCTCCATAGCTGCCATTTTTATAATGCTGAATTTCAAAAACTTTTTTAACTCAGATTCAGACGTCATCGGCTATTTGATATATTCATCAATGATCATTATGCCCATCATCATCTTTGCAGATAAGAGCCTGACCTCGGACGAAAAGCAACGTATCAGTGTTATTTTCATTCTTGCGTTCTTCGTCATTTTCTTCTGGGCATGCTTTGAACAAGCCGGAGCTTCTCTTACACTCTTTGCCGATACACAAACCGACCGCCATATTTTCGGATGGGAAATGCCTGCATCGTATTTTCAATCTGTAAATCCGCTTGCTATCATTATTTTAGCACCTCTCTTTTCTTCTATGTGGCTTGGCTTGAGTGCAAGACGGTTGGAGCCTTCCAGCCCAATGAAGATGGCTATAGGACTCTTACTTCTTTCCATTGGTTATATCGTTATTGCCTTTGGTGTGTACGGAGTAGGTGCAGCAACTAAAATCAGCATGTGGTGGCTTATTATTCTTTATCTGCTGCACACGATGGGTGAGTTATGTTTATCTCCCATAGGTCTTAGTATGGTTTCTAAATTGGCCCCTGCGCGACTCAGTTCTTTATTGATGGGAACTTGGTTCTTGGCCAATGCAGCGGCTAATAAATTTGCGGGCACATTAAGCGCTCTTATCCCTGCGGGAGCCAGTGAAGGTGGTGCTGCAGAGGCTGTAAAAAATCCTGTTTTCCTTGGTATTGAAATAGATAGCTTATTTACCTTTTTCTGTGTATTCATCATTCTAAGCGGAAGTGCATCATTAATACTTTTTGCCTTACATCGTTGGCTTGGGAAACGGATGCACGGTGTGCGTTAATTTTCTGTATAACCTATTGAATATAGAGCTTAGAGCTTTTAAGTACGGCCTACTTAAAAGTCTTTATGACGTATTGCTTTTTCTATTCAAATTAACATGCACAACTGTACATGTTATGTTCTAAATTGCCATTAAAGTTTTAAAAGCATTGTGTTTTTTTTAATTATACAGGAACATAATAGTATCAACAAAGTATATTTCAGTATTAAATCAAGATTCTAATAACAACTTTACCTATGGCTCATTCCAAATTCATGACTCTAATCATTCTCTTCATTCTGATTGGAACATACAGCAATGCCGAAAAGCCTGAACCAATAATCGTTCTGAGAGAAGATTATTCTAACCCCAATCCGTAGCTATGGGAGTATGGTACAAAATGGGTTGACAGAAAAATTGAAAATGGAATTTACAAGGCTGAATCTATCAACTCGTCTATTAGCGCTGAATTGAAGTTTGGCCTAAGAATAGAACAACGAAATTGTTTTTTACAACAATGAGGTACAACTTAAAGTGATGAAGTTGAAAGGTAAGCCATCGGATTTTATTGGTGTTAAATTTTCTTTGTGAGAACTTGAATGACTGAATTATGAAAGGAGCAAGTATTACGACAGTCATTTCTTATTAGAATATTATTATCTCTACTTTAATGACCTTGGTCAATGGAAATTATATAAAGGAAACCTCAACCCTGATAGTAACCCAATACAAAGCGGACAATGTGTTGTCAAAGACTTATTTAATGATATTGATATTTTACATCTCCCTACTCAAACAACAATCTCACTAAATGGAACACCGTTATGCGAGGTTAAAACTAAAAACATGTCGAAGTTATATTGGAGTGATATCCTCATTGTTGCAGCATCCGGTAAAACTAAGATTGGATTAGATGAAGCCGTATTCACCGGCTACTACGATCAAAATAATCAACCCATATTAACAGGCGACATTTACGGGTTTGTTATAAAAACATTTAATTATATCCATGCTTTTGCAGTTCGAAGACTTTCCGAAACGAAATATAAATTCATGGATGATTATGGAAGAATAAGAGGTAATGCAACATTTGATGATATCGATGTAAATCAGAATAGCTCAAATTTAATTCTGGTTAAAGGCAATGGGCTTTACGGTTACATTAGCAACAACGGTGATTGGGTAATTCCGGCAGAATATACCGAGGCCTCAAACTCAGAATGTTATGAGACCAATGCCGACTGTTTAAAAGGATATTTCAAAGTTAAAAAGATAGATGGGCAAACCTTTTTTGTAAATGCTGATGGCAAAATTGTAGATGAAATAAGCATACAAAAGCAGTAGGGGTTTATAAATGTGTTTTAATATATAAGCGTCAAAGTCACTTTTTCAAAGAATCCAATTTCGATAACTTTTGCATTCGTTCAAAGGCACTCACGGTTTTTAGTTTCATCGTATTTTAATACGTTTGCCCATTATGAGTACCTTACCTAAAGTAGCTGTCATAATTCTTTCTTGGAATGGTTTGGACTATCTCAAACAATATCTTCCCACCGTACTCGACACCCCATATATCAATATGGAGGTTATTGTAGCAGACAATGCGGGTACAGATCAAACGATTCCTTTTCTTCGTGAACATTACCCGAGTGTAAGAATTATTAGCCTCGATAAAAATTACGGTTTTGCCGAAGGCTATAATCAGGCTATTGCACGTGTAGATACTGAATTTATCATACTTCTCAATCAAGACGTGGACACACATGGCGATTGGATTAGCCCTATGTTGAACCTGATGCTGAACGATGATACTGTCGCAGCAGTGCAACCTAAAATTCGTTCGATTATGATACCGGACGAATTCGAGTATGCAGGAGCTGCCGGTGGCTGTCTCGATAAACTCGGCTACCCCTTCTGCCGTGGGCGTATATTCAATCACATAGAGAAAGATCTTGGCCAGTATGAGATAGATGAAGAAATATTTTGGGCAAGCGGCGCTTGTATGCTGGTGCGTAAAAGTCTCTATGAAAAAGCCGGAGGACTCGATGCTGACTTCTTTGCCCACATGGAAGAAATCGATTTATGCTGGCGCTTGAAAAACATGGGATATAAAATTATGTACTGCCATACGGGCTTGGTGTATCATCTTGGCGGTGGCAGTTTGCCTCAAGGCAACCCACGTAAAACGTTTTTAAATTTTAGAAACAATCTTGCACTGTTGGTCAAGAATTACCGTTATGGCTCTTTAAGAAAACTGCTTTTCATTCGTTTTCTTTTGGACACACTCGCAGTAATGCAATTTGCACTCAAAGCAGAATTTGCAAACTCCATAGCCGTATTACGGGCCATCTTCGACTTTTACCGAAACTACTCTCTTTGGCTAACAAAACGTAAGGCTCTTAGCCAAACCATCCTCAACCCAAACTCTAAAGGATTATATAAGCATAGTATCATAAAAGATTTTTTTTTATACAAGCACAAGGTCTATCATGCGTTACGCCCTTAATGGATGACACGCTAATTTTTCGTTAGTTTTAGGGCTTCCAAATTGCACGGCCCGATTCGAGATTTTATGTATTTGCAACGCTATCTTTTTTTATCCCTGAGCATTCTTTTTTCCGCTTGCCTGATAACCAAGCCCGTGAAAACCGGAGAAACCTATTTTATCGAAAAGCAATATGCTATTGCCGCACCTATGCTGTACAATGAAGCCGAAACAGAAAAAGATATATCGTTGAAGACCAAGAAAATATTTCTTGCTGCAGAAGCGTATCGTTTTATCAATAACACATCTCAAGCCGAATCACTCTACAAACAATGCATTGAGTTAGATTATGATCCTGTTGCCTATTATTACTATGCACTCATGCTCAAAGCCAATGGCAACTATAAAGAAGCTATAAAACAATTGGAGATTTACCAAAAAAGAAGCCCCTTTGATGATAACGCCGAGCGCGAACTAAAATCTTGTAAGCTGGCTCTTGATTGGATAAGTAAGCCTTTAAATTATCGTGTCAATAATCTGATGGGTTTGAATACCTCAGCTTATGAGTATGCTCCTTTTATTATGAATAATGGCAATCTATTATTTACCAGCGACCGCCCGTTAAAAGATATGGCCGAGTATGGATGGACGGGGAAGAAATTCAGTTCACTCTATACCGCAGCGCTGAATGCTGATGGTCAATTTGTAAACCCCACACCACTTCCTGCACCAATTAATAATGCATATAATAATGGAGCTGCATGTATGAATAAAGATGGAAACGAATTATACTTTACACGCTGCGGAAGCGAAGGAAAAGAAAATGATTATTGTAAAATCTACGTTTCGTTCAAAGATATCAGCGGTAATTGGGGCGAGCCCGTACTCTTAAACTTCTTCGAAGACACGGTGAATGTGCAGCAACCTTTTCTCAGCCCCGATGGTCGAGAACTTTTTATGAGCGCACAATCTGTTGATGGCTATGGCGGTAAAGACATTTATGTAAGTACACGAACTTCAGAGGGCTGGAGCACACCGGTAAACCTTGGAGCCACCATTAATACTTCGGGAGATGAGGTATTTCCTACAATGAATGAGGAAGGCGTTTTATATTTTTCGTCCAATGGACTTACGACTATGGGTGGCCTAGATATTTTTTATTCAAAAAAAGTTTCCGGTAAATGGAGTACTCCACAGAATATGAAGTATCCTATAAACTCGCCTGCAGATGATTTTGGAATGGTTTATCAAAAGCTAAACGATGCTGAAAAAGACAGCATACGAAGCAAAGGCATTTTAACGTCTTCTCGACCGGGTGGTGCCGGCGCCGATGACCTTTATCAATTTATCCAACCTCGATTACAAATATGTATTCTTCAATTAACAGTAAATGAAAAGGTTTTAGAAAAGCTGAATGATCCAAACTCTAAAGTGATAGGATATAAACCTTTAGCACAAGCCGATTTGAGTATTCAACTTCCTTCAGAAACGCAGAAACTGAAAACAGATTCCGCAGGCCTTGTTCGCATCTTAGTGCCCTGTAGCATCACATTAAAAGTTAATGCGGGTAAAACTGATTACTTCTCTAAAACTGAAAGCATAACGATAGTGCGGCCTGCCGGATTCGATGCCGACACCTCCGTAACACAATATAAAATGACCCTGGATAAGATTTATCGCAATGTTCAAATTACACTTAGCAACATCTATTATGATTTGAACAAATGGAACATTAGATCTGATGCCGCTCTTGTTCTTGACACCTTAGTAACTCTGATGAAGGAAAACCCTGACTTACGTATCGAGCTTGGTTCACATACCGATAGCCGTGCTGACGATAATTATAATTTGAAACTCTCTCAGAAACGTGCCCAAAGCGCCGTTGATTATCTCGTCAGTAAGGGTATTGACAAAAGCCGGTTGGTAGCAAAAGGCTATGGAGAAACGATGTTAGTAAACGGATGTAGTAACGGTGTACCATGCACAGAAGAACAGCATCAGCAAAACAGGCGAACTACGTTTAAAGTATTAAGCGAATAAATGAGCAACGAATTAAGTTACAATCAACGCGGCGTATCGGCATCCAAAGAAGATGTGTATAACGCCATTCAAAAGCTTGATAAAGGATTATTTCCAAATGCATTTTGTAAGGTGTTGCCCGATTTATTGGGTCATGATAATACCTATTGCAACATAGTACACGCAGATGGCAGCGGAACAAAAAGTGCATTGGCCTATTTATATTGGAAGGAAACCGGCGACCTTAGCGTGTGGCGTGGTATTGCACAAGATGCCATCGTTATGAATACTGATGACTTGCTATGTGCCGGAGCATGGAATTATTTTATTTTTTGTTCCATCATCAATCGAAATAAATTATTGATACCTGCCGAAGTGCTTAGTGAAATAATAAATGGAACACAAAGCTTTTTCAATGAAATGAAAAAGTACGGTATTGACATTTATTACGGAGGAGGCGAAACGGCCGATCTTGGCGATTTGGTTCGAACCATTACAGTAGATTCCACCATTACTTGTCGCCTAAAACGCTCTGATATCATTGAAGCAGATATTCAGCACGGTGATGTTATTGTTGGGTTAGCATCATACGGACAAGCCACCTATGAGAATGAATACAATAGCGGTATAGGAAGCAATGGCTTAACTGCTGCGCGGCACGATGTCTTACATCATAGTTATTATCAGGAACAAAAAGCTACGTATGATAGCAATCTTGAAGAGCAACTGGTTTATAGTGGTTCGTTTAGGGTAAGTGATACATTTGAGGATGCACCAATGAATGTAGGCAAATTGCTGCTAAGCCCTACACGTACCTATTTGCCATTAATGACCCAAATTCTTCCACTCTATCAGAATAAAATTCATGCCCTTATTCATTGCAGCGGCGGTGGTCAGAAGAAAGTATTGCATTACGCCCATAGCAACGTGCATATTATAAAAGACCATTTTTTACCCATTCCTCACGTATTCAGAATGATTCAGATGCAAAACAATACGCCGTGGGAAGAAATGTATCAGGTTTTTAACATGGGGCATCGCCTTGAAATATATACCGATAAAGAAACGGCTATGGCAATCATTGACACGGCAAAGCTTCTAAACATTGACGCTCAAGTTATAGGGCATGTTGAAAAATCAGAATTGAAAAAATTAACCTTGCAAACACCCTACGGTACATTTGAATTTCATAAATAATAATATATGCAAAAGTTCTTTTTAAGTCTACCCCTAATCTTTCTGCTCACTACACTGCAATCTCAGGCGCAAATGAGCCTTGTCGGCGGATTGAGTTCAGATATCTATGCAAGTAAATATATCGTGAACGATAATCTGAGTGATGTAGATTTAAATGATTATCATAAGATCGGGGTGACATGGAGTCCGAAAATCTTGATCGGTCCGGATCTATCTAATCGTGTTCGTGTGCTCGTTGGAATTGGTCGTTTTACGCGCCTTGATGTTTTTGATTTTAGATCAGCACCAACCTCATACACTTTGGAGCCGGGTAAAGTCATTTATAAAAATCAATATCAGGTTATACCGATGATGATCTTATTTAACCTCTTGAAGAAAGACAGTAAAAGTCGTATGCCTATTGGGTTGGGTGTGGACTTTACCACATTCAAACAAACAAAAATTACTTCGGAAAATGTGACAATGATTGGGGGATATAAGATACCGGCTACTCTCAAGTATGATGATGTAAATAATTATATGGATGAATCTTTAACCGCATTAAATTTTCAAATGGGTTACGGATATCAATTTACCGATAACCTGGGATTAGATGCCACTTTATTTCTCCGCTACGACATGAAAGATTTCAATACCACCTATGTTTTATATGATCGGTATGCCTTCGCAGGTATTAATTTGATGCTTATGTATAAATTCTATAAGCAGGAATAAATTGTGCACAACGCACTCGTAATAAGACTTCCCTAAAATAGCAAGCTTTTTCTCATAGGTTATTCTAATTTACCTCGTATTGCTTTTAGTAATATAGGTTGATCTAACTCGTGTGCTTATTGCACAACTAAGATAAGGTTACAAATCACTAATTGCAAGGAGTGCTTGACAAAGAACAATAGCAATATATTATTGTGCAGGACGCCTCGCCCTGAAATAGGTTGACCAATGTTTGTGTAATTTTTAGTCAACCTATTTCAGGGCGGAAAATTTACCTCAATTCTCAAGATATCGCTCGTGTATGTTTATTAATTCAAGCCATTAGCTTCTGCAAGCAACTCAGCCAGATCTTTCACTTTCAACTGACTATCCTGGTTCTTTTGCTTTACTCCATCCTCCATCATAATAATGCAATAGGGGCAAGCAGCAGCTATTACTTTCGCTCCTGTTTCCATCGCTTGTTCCGTGCGTGCAATATTCACCCTCGTAGTGCCGGGTTCTTCTTCTTTATATACTTGTGCTCCGCCTGCGCCACAACACATTGCATTTTTTCTATTATTCTTCATTTCCCTAACATCTGTGCTGACGGATTCAAGGATAGAGCGTGGTGCTTCATAGATATCATTTCCACGCCCTATGTAGCAACTGTCATGATAGGTAATGGATTGTGCCTGTAATGGGTTTTCACTGCTTGCTTTCAACTTTCCTTCTTCAATCAATTTCGCCAATAATGTTGAGTGATGCATTACTTCATAATTTCCACCCAGTGCCGGATATTCATTCTTCAATGCATTGAACCCATGCGGACAAGCTGTTACAATTCGCTTCACCCCATACCCGTTCAGTGTTTTAATATTAGTCATTGCTTGCATTTGTGCAAGAAACTCATTACCGCTGCGTTTTGCAGGGTCCCCGGTACAACTTTCTTCTTTTCCTAATACTGCAAAACTGATATTAGCTTTTTTTAACAACATCGCTATTGCTCGTGTTACTAACTTATTTCGCTCGTCATAAGAGCCGGCGCAGCCCACCCAAAACAACACTTCTATTTCTTCGCCTGCGGCAGATTTCTCAGCCATAGTAGGTACATTCATACCATCTGCCCAATTAAAACGATCTTCAAGTGAAAATTGCCAAGGCGCTCCATTGTTTTCTATATTGGTATTCATACTCACCCACTCTGCCGGCATTTTAGATTCCTCCATAGTTAAATTGCGGCGTAAATCAACAATGATAGATAAGGGATCAATATTTACAGGGCATTCTTCAACGCAGGCCTGGCAAGTTGTGCAAGCCCACAACTCCTCTTGTGTAATGTAATCAAACAATGTTTTATTATCGATAAACGACATTCCATGCTTATCTATGTTGTGCCCTACTTCTTCCAAGCGATCGCGAGTGTCCATCATAATTTTGCGAGGGCTTAATTTCTTTCCTGTAAGATTAGCAGGACAAACAGAAGTACATCGTCCGCATTCTGTACACGAATAGGCATCCATAAGCTGCTTTCGTGTAAGGTCATTAACATCCTTAACTCCAAATCTTCCGGTGTATGGTTCACCTATAGCTGCCGATGGGTCGAGCATAGCCTTTACTTCATTCGTTACATATTCGGGTGAAGTAAGCTCTGCCTTTGGAGTCAATTTTGCGTAGTATGTATTTGGAAAAGCAATAATGATATGGAAGTGTTTGGAAATAACCAGGTAGTTCATAAATAATAAAATGCCGATAATATGTAACCACCAACATACTCGCTCAACCAGAATCAGTGAAATATCTGACAACGAACTCAACATGGGTGTAATGAACGAGCTAACGGGAAAAGCCCCTGCTTGAATATAGTGTTCCGTATTGCGAATTTGTAATATTTGATCCGACGCATTCATCGTTAAAAACAAAGACATCAACACAATTTCAAAACAGAGAATAATGGTGGCATCTTTTGTAGGCCATCCTTTCATTTCCGGTTTATGAAAACGTGTTAATCTTACGATATAACGTCTTGAAAGAAAAAGTGTACACGCAATAATTACCAGCAAGGCAAGCACTTCAAAACCACCGATTAATAAATTGTATAGGCTCGCCGGAAGTAGCTGTGCAAACACGCGATGTGTTCCGGCAATACCATCAATAATAATTTCAAGAATTTCTATATTGATAATGATGAAGCCCAAATAAACAAACAAGTGTAAGAGTGCCGGTATGGGTCGTTTAAACATTTTCTTCTGACCAAATGCAACAAGCAGCATATTTTTCCAACGTGCCGAAATAGGACCGGGATAATCTGTTTTTTTACCGAGTTGAATATTCCTTATAATTTTTTTTATGCTCTTGGTAAAAAAGAATATACCAACTGCCAACACAAGGACAAACAAAATCTGTTCAATTATCATGAGTATTGTGAATTATATGTTTAAATGGAGTGCGTAAAGATGGCTTAACTTAACAAAGTTAAAAAGGAAAAAAATGAACCGTATTTTATGCCTGCTATACACCCTATTTCTTCTCATTGGAGATGTTTGCTATGCACAGCGTAGCACGGCTTATTTTAATGATGAGTTAATTTTTTATGTACAGAAGCAAAATAATCCAAATGAAGAATTACACCTACTTGTACAGGGTGATCTGAACACCATTCAAAATTTTATGCATTCAAAAAATGGACGCGTTCTCTATCAAGTGCAAGACATCGCTTCCGTGCGCTTAACCTCTGCATGGTTCAGCGAATTATTGCATACTCCGGGCATCAAACGTGTAGAGGGCTATCACGGCTGTGGACAAATCTTAGACGAACAAACAGATATTCAAGCAAACATTACACCTGTGAAAGACGGCAATCTGCCATTGACTCAATCTTATACCGGAAAAGATGTCGTTGTCGGAATAATTGATACAGGAATTGAAATTAATCACGATGACTTCCGGCATGAAAATGGTCAAACACGCATTAAGTATCTCTGGGATCAATCCTATACCAGCGGCGGAACGACGCCCTCTTTCGGTTATGGACAAGAATGGGATTCAACAGCTATACAAAATGGGCTTTGTACACATACCGAAGCTGCTTCCTATTTTGGTCACGGCTCAAATGTTACGGGTGCCGCAACCGGAAATGGTTTGGCACTCAATAAGTATCAAGGCGTGGCTCCTGAAGCAGATATTATCAGCGTAGCTTGTGATTTAGGTCAAAATTTTTTAAACAATGTTGCTGATGCCACAGCCTACATCTATCAACATGCACAACAACTGGGTAAGCCTTGTATTATCAGTGCCAGTGTGGGCATATACCGTGGCTCGCATGATGGAGCCGATTTGCCGGCTCAGTTTATATCTGCATTAATAAAGTTGCAAAACGGACGCTCTTTTTGTGCTTCGGCAGGTAATGCAGGCAATATTTTATTACACTTGGGTTATGAAGTTGAAGCAGATTCGGCATATACATGGTTTCGCTACGAGCCAACGATTAATAGCGTTTACTATGAAGTGTGGGCTTCAAAAACAAATTTTAATAATGTGTATTTCTCTTTTGGAGTAGATAAACCTGCGCCTTCTTATGCCAAGCGCACCGTAACTCAATACTTCAACATACTTTCTAACTTTAATCTGAGCACAGGGATTGATAGTCTTAAAGATACAATTTTTGTAAGTGGCAACCGCTTAGGTATATTGAATTTATATGCTTTAGAATATAATGATTCAACCTATAAGCTAATCGTTCATATTTTCCCGGATAGCACCTCCTATTTATGGCGCTTTACCACAAAGGGAAGCGGCTACTTTGACTGTTGGTCTCAATCTCAATATACAGGTACTTCGAATACAGTTAAAGTTAATCTTCCCGATGTAAGTGTGTATCCGGATATTGCACGTTATCGCATGCAAGATCGCTTGGAAACCGTTGTAAGTAGTTTCACTTGCTCGCAAGAAGTCATTGCTGTTGCAAACTTTGTGAATCGAAATAATTTTGTGAATTACAACGGTGCAACTACATCTTATGCATCGGATACCGTTGGTGCACGTGTCTCTACCTCAAGCATTGGGCCTTCGAGAGATAAGCGTTTAAAACCTGAAATTACTGCCCCGGGCGGTAACACCCTTGCTCCGGGACAATTAAGCACTTTAGCTCAATTTATTCTTAATGACCCGACTAAAGTGGCCGAGGGTGGATTGCATAACGTCAATGGCGGCACCTCTATGGCAGCACCGGTGGTCGGTGGTATTATTGCATTATATTTTCAAAAAAAACCGACAGCAAGCTGGAAGCAGATTCGTGATGCTATTCAATTAAGTGCTAAGGAAGATATGTTTACGGGGATTAACCTGCCTGATACTAAATGGGGTTGGGGAAAAATAAATGCTTTTGATATGCTTACTACGAATATCGTTTATGGTTGTACCGATAGTAGCTCTATTAATTACAACCCAATAGCCACAATTGACGATGGCTCTTGCATTTACGATACTGTTGCCATTGTTTATGGTTGTATGGACACGAATGCACTAAATTACAATCCTCTTGCAACTCTAGACGATGGCTCTTGTGTTTATGACACTACACACGTGGGTGTAAACCTTATACCCAACATTACTTTTTTTCCTAACCCGATTCATAACAGTTTATACATTCATCAATCCGTTAACTTAAATCTTACTATAATTATATATGATGTAACCGGTCGCATAATGTTAAATGAACAACTCTCCGATAAGATTAATCATTCTATTGACTTTTCCTTGATGCACCCCGGAATTTACATCTGTGAGCTTCAAGAAGCAGGAAAAAGAGTAAAGACCTTGAAACTGACTAAGCTGTAATTATTATTTTAGCTGCTCGATATGAATAACATCATCCTCAATGACGATCAAATTCGCAAGAAGCTTCGTCGTATTGCTTTTGAAATATACGAACAGAACTACGATGAAAAGGAATTATGCCTTATCGGCATACGCGAAAACGGTTACGAACTTGCGGGCATCCTCAATGATTATTTACTTGAGATATCCGACTTAAAGGTAAATGTATGCGGACTAAGTTTGAATAAGTCTCAACCACTCTCCGAACCTATTCGTGTCGATTGCGAATTGAAGCAGCTCCAGAATAAAGTAGTCATCATAATTGATGATGTAGCTCACTCGGGCAAAACATTGATGTATGCTCTAAAGCCTATAATAGATAACCATCCTAAAAAAATTCAGATTGCAGTATTAGTAGATCGAAAGCATAAGCGATATCCTGTAACTGCAGATTTTGTAGGGCTATTATTATCTACCGGAGCACACGAAATGGTTCACGTGAAAATGGGTGAAGAATTATCTGCTTTCGTAAAATAAGTTAATGCGATCCACTAACTCTTCAACGGAGTTTTGTTGTGCATAAAAAGTTATTTGTGCTTGTGCATAAAATGGCTCACGCTCTCTTAAGTGTTTTTGAATAAACGATGCTAATTGCGTTGCATCTATTCCTTTAAGCACAGGTCTATTACCCCCTTGTTGGGATAAACGATGGCAGAGTACATCTTCCGGTTGCTTAATGTAAACGACCAATCCGGTTTTGAGCATGTGCTGCATATTATTATAAAAACACGGCACTCCACCACCGCAAGAAATTACTGTGTGGTTCAGCTTGCTTAATCTCATTAAATAATACTGCTCTATCTTCCTAAATTGTTCTTCTCCTTCATTATCAAAGAGATTTTGGATTGAGGTTCTTTGCATACACTCTATATACGCATCCATGTCCACAAAATTCATAAGCAATATCTCTGCAATTTGCTTTCCTAAGGTGCTTTTACCGGCACCCATGTAACCAACCAAGTATATAAGTTTCTTCATTCTTTTTTGAAAAATAAAAAACCCCTCCATAATGGAAGGGTTATCTTTTCTAAAGACTTGCTAGTAATTAGCGTATTCTTTATTTGTGCTGAGTTGTATCAGCATTTGTAGTTTGAGGAGCCGGATTTGTATTAGATTCAACTTTAGTAGAATCTGATTTTTCAGCATCCTTTTTTTGTTCAGCAGAATTGCAAGCAGCTAAAGCTAACGTTGTACAAATCGCTAAAATAGTAACGTACTTTTTCATTTAATTTAATAGGTTTTTTAAAATTCAGGCGCAAATATATCTTAATGTTTTAATTAAATTTTAATACTTTATTGAGGTTTTCTAAAAAAAATAATCAGCGGAGAACCGGTGAATGCGTATCGGCTGCGGAGTTTGTTCTCTAAGAAACGACGATAAGATTCTGCTACTTCCAACGGATAATTACAATAAATGACTATTGTGGGCACTTGTGCATTAACCTGTTCTGCTTTGAAAAAGCGTATGAACTGTCCGCGGTGTGTAGGTGGAGGATTTGTATTGGCTAATTCCATTACAAATTCGTTTAATTCCTCATTATTCAGTCGTTGTTTGCGCCTTTCATAGACTTCCAATGCCGTATCAATAACCTTATGAATACGCTGCTTTTCAGACACGGAAGTAAAGATGATAGGCACATCATTGAACGGGGCAAGTTTCTTCTTATATTCTTCTTCCAGTTTCTTCAACGTATTTGTCTCTTTCAACATTAAGTCCCACTTATTAGCTACCAGAACAATACCTTTCTTCCGATTTGCTGCAATAGAAAATATTTTCAAATCCTGCGCTTCTAGTCCATGAATAACATCAAACATCAAAATGCACACATCGGCATCTTCTATGGTTTTAATGGCTCGTATTACAGAGTAAAACTCAATGTCTTCATCTACCTTACTCCGCTTTCGAATACCCGCAGTGTCTATCAAATAAAACTCTTTCTTATAGAGATTATAGTAAGTGTGAATGGAATCACGCGTAGTACCGGGCACATCGGTCACAATATTCCGCTCCTCTCCGATTAAAATATTCAGCATAGAGGACTTACCAACATTAGGCCGGCCTACTATGGCAAACTTGGGAATGCCCACGGGTAATGTTGTTGTGTCTATCACAATTTCGTCTGTAATAGCATCAAGCAATTCGCCAGTGCCGCCTCCATTTATAGAAGATAAAAAAAATGTTTTTTCAAAACCAAGCGACCAAAACTCTTGTGCCTCCAGTAAGCGAGTTCCATTATCCACCTTATTAACGACCAACAATGTTCTTTTACCTGAACGTCGCAACATCTCTGTTACTTCGTAATCCAGATCAGTAATTCCTGTAGTCACATCGGTAACAAAAACAATAACTGTAGCTTCTTTGATGGCAATAAGTACTTGTTTTCTGATCTCAGCCTCAAATATATCATCGGAGTTTTTTACAAATCCGCCGGTATCCACCACATTAAATACTTTTCCGTTCCACTCGCCTAATCCATAAATACGATCACGGGTAACACCACTCACATCATCTACTATAGCCTTGCGTTGACCAATGATTCGATTAAAAAGGGTTGATTTGCCTACATTAGGCCGGCCTACTATGGCGACAATATTATTCATGCGCTGGCAAAAATAGTTGTTTACAGATTATAGCCCCATCGTTTTAAATCAGGGTCATTGTTTCGCCAGTCTTTTCTTACTTTAATGCTTAGTTCGAGAAAAATCTTTCTACCCACAAACTCCTCAATTTGTTTACGGCATCGAATGCCTAACTCCTTAATAGAACCACCTTTATGTCCAAGCATAATACCTTTCTGTGTATCTCTTTCCGTGTAGATGGTTGCCTTTATAACAGTTAACTGCTCTTTTTCTTTATATTCATCTACCACAACATTGGTTGAGTAAGGTACCTCTTCGTGAAACATCAATAAAATTTGTTCTCGAATAAGTTCCTGAATAAAAAATCTCGTTGGCCTGTCCGTAAGCTCATCTGTATCATAATACGCTGGATGAATGGGCAAGAAATCTTTGACAATTTGCAGCAACAGTTCTAAGTTGATTTTCTTTAATGCAGACACAGTAAGCACCTTAGAATTAGTGTACAGGCTTTGCCAGTGATCAACACATCGAGTTACTTCAGTAGTATCGAGTCGATCTATTTTATTGATAGCAATAATTAGTGGCTTTTTACTGAGTTGCAGAAAAGCGGTTATTAAAGAATAGTCGGCATTCTTTGCTGTTGCATCTACGATCAATAAATTAATGTCGGTGTCGCGTAAAGCATCACGAACAAAGTCCATCATTTTTTCTTGCAATAAATAAGACGGCTGTATTATACCCGGGGTATCAAAAAAAACGATTTGAGAAACTGCATCATTGAAAATAGCTTTAATGCGGTGCCTAGTAGTCTGTGCTTTATGCGTTACAGCACTCATCTTTTGACCAATAATGGCATTCAATAACGTGGATTTACCCGCATTCGGCAACCCGATGATATTAACTAATCCTGACTTAAAATCTTGCATCAATGAATTATACTTGTGGATAAATCTGTATTATTACAAAGGAAACCGAAGCTAAAGTACTATGCGTATTGCATTTGATGCTAAACGATATTTTCACAACAAAACCGGATTAGGGAATTACAGCAGAAAAGTTGTATCTGCACTTAGTACCTATTATCCGGATCACGAATATTTTTTATGTGATAGCAAGTCTGCTAAATCCTCAATGAAAATACTTCCTCATTGTAAGGTACTTGCCCCCGAATCAGCTTCTATGCCAGATACCTTTTGGCGTTCTTTCAGTATTAAAAATGAATTGAAGAAGAATGATATCTCAATATATCATGGGCTGAGCAATGAGATACCCCTTTCCTTCCCTGATGACACGATCAAATCAGTCGTTACAATTCACGATGTCATTTATAAACTCTATCCACATTATTATCCATTGATTGATCGGTTAATCTATGATCGCAAAGTCTCTTTTGCCTGCAAAAATGCCGATAGCATCATCGCTACCAGTTATCAAACCAAGTCAGATCTTGCTATTTATTACAATGTAAACCCTGAAAAAATTCGAGTTATATATCAATCGGTCGTAATGCCTGATGTAGATGAATTACAACATCAATCCAATGCAGATAAATTTAATCTTCAAGTACCGTATTTTCTTTATGTTGGAAGAATTGAAGAACGCAAAAACTTACTCAACTCCCTAAAAGCATTCAAACAACTCTCGCAGCAGGATACAAAGTTTTACATCGTAGGAAATGGTGGCTCATATATGAGTTTATGTAAAGAATATGCAGAACAGGAACTCAGTGGCAGAGTCCGCTTTTATGAAGAAGTCAATAATCGGGAGTTATGCTCCTTTTATAAATATAGCATCGCGTTGGTATTTACATCTTTTTATGAAGGGTTTGGCATACCGATTCTAGAAGCACAAATGATGCACACTCCGGTGATAACATCACAATATGGTTGTTTTAAAGAAATAGGCTCCGCTGCAGCGTTATATATTAATCCGAATGAAACGAACGTGTTGTCTGAGGCAATGAATAAAATCTATTGTGACAGCCAGTTGCGGAATGATTTAATTCATGCCGGGCAAGAAAATGTTAAACGATTCACCCCCGAGTTATTTGCTCAAAAACTAATGGACGAATACACCAAATTGCAAGCAAAATAATCTATTGCATTTCCTTTACATTTGCCCACGCTTTAGTTTGATGAAACCTTCTAGAATTATTCTGCTCACGCTTCTTAGCACGACTACACTACTCTTTAACCGTTGCTCTACCAACTTTGACCTTACTTCAGAGTGGAAAGATATCACCATCGTTTATGGTTTGCTGAACTTCGCTGACAGCGCTATTTACGTAAAGGTCAACAAGGCTTTTCTAGATAAAAAAAACAATGCTCTCGTACAAGCACAAATACCTGATTCGATATATTACAATAACATTAATGTTACTCTTTCTGAATATAATAGTTCCGGAGTCTTAACCAACACCTTTAATATGATAAGAGTGGATGGGAATGAAGAAGGATATATAAAGGAGAGTGGAACATTCCCTCAATCACCCAACTATTTATACAAAGTAAAGTACAGCCCCAAAACCGATAGAACATATAAAGTAATTGTTAACAAAGGAGATGGAAATGCCTCAAGTGCCTCAACTCCGATAGTTGGTGATATTGTTGTTATTCGACCTACACCCGCAATTCCGACAGCGATGCTGCCCGGTAATACGGGTGGTATTATTGCCTCTTGGAAAGCCCCCAAAAATGCTAAATTTTACGATCTCACCATTCGCATAAATTATATTGAATTTCCCAATGGACAGCAACAAGATAGTGTCCAAAAGTCTTTTGAATGGAAGGCTTTTGATGAATACATACCTGACCTCCCTGATGCGGGAATTACTATTGAGTATAAAATATTTACTCAAACCATGTACGACTTAATGGCGCAATATATCCCTGCAAATCCTAATATCACTCGAAAAATACGCCCCGCAGATTTTATCTTTGCAGCAGGAGCAACGGATTTATATACTTATTTGCAAGTCGTAAAAGCAAAGGAAGGAATTACACAGGGTATTATTCAGCCGGATTATACGAACGTAACCAACGGCATAGGCCTATTTACTTCACGTTCCTTTAAATCATCTCAAGCCGTTTTAAAGCCCTCCACAATAGATTCAATTGCTTGCAATAAGATGACAAAGGCTCTTCGCTTTTTGAATAGTCAGGGCATGCTTTGTCCTTAATTTATTACTAACAATTTCTGTCAAATAGTCGTTTATTCATTTCCTGTTAAGGCATTGTTTCTACTATTTGCTGACAATATTTCCATTTGTAACATACCTTATGGGGTGGCACAAGGATTGAATGTGCACGAGAAAATTAGAAATCTAAAAACAACATAATATGGGTAAAATAATTGGAATTGACTTAGGAACTACCAACTCGTGCGTATCCGTAATGGAAGGAAGCGAACCTGTGGTAATTCAGAACGATGAAGGCCGTCGAACTACTCCTTCTGTCGTAGGCTTTTTGCAAAATGGCGAACGCAAGATTGGTGACCCTGCTAAACGTCAGGCAATTACTAATCCTAAGAATACAATAGCCTCTATAAAACGATTTATGGGTCGCCGCTACGATGAAGTTAGTGCGGAATTAAAGTATGTAGCCTATAACGTAGCTAAGGGTGAGAATAATACCTTACGAGTAGATATCAATGGGCGACTTTACACTCCCCAAGAGATATCAGCTATGGTACTCCAAAAAATGAAGAAGACGGCCGAAGACTACTTGGGAACAGAAGTTACGGAAGCCGTAATTACAGTACCCGCCTACTTCAATGACTCTCAACGTTTGGCCACAAAAGAAGCTGGTGAAATTGCTGGGTTAAAAGTAATGCGTATTATCAACGAGCCAACGGCTGCTGCATTAGCTTATGGTTTAGATAAGAAAGATAAAGATGCTAAAATAGCAGTATATGACCTCGGTGGCGGCACATTTGATATTTCAATTCTTGACTTAGGTAATGGTGTATTTGAAGTTAAATCTACAAACGGCGACACTCACTTAGGTGGCGATGATTTCGACCAGGTTATTATCCAATGGCTAGTAGATGAGTTCAAAAAAGATGAACCTACCATAGACCTACGCAAGGACCCGATGGCTTTACAGCGTTTGAAAGAAGCTGCCGAGAAAGCAAAGATTGAATTGTCTTCATCCAGCGAATCAGAAATAAACCTCCCCTACATCACCGCTGTTGATGGTGTGCCAAAGCACTTAGTGAAGAAGCTCACTCGTTCTAAGTTCGAACAATTAATAGATCCATTAGTAGAACGCTCAATAGAACCCTGTCGAAAGGCACTTGCTGATGCAAAACTTACTGCTTCACAGATTGATGAAGTCATATTAGTTGGCGGCTCAACACGTATTCCGAAAATTCAGGAAGTCGTTGAGAAATTCTTTGGCAAGAAACCATCAAAAGGGGTGAACCCCGATGAAGTAGTGGCCATTGGTGCCGCAATACAGGGCGGGGTATTAACGGGAGAAATTAAAGATGTCATATTACTTGACGTAACACCTCTGGCTCTTGGAATCGAAACAATGGGCGGTGTAATGACTAAATTGATTGACTCAAATACAACCATTCCTGCCCGTAGGTCGGAAGTGTTTACAACAGCCGTAGATAATCAAACATCAGTTGAAATTCACATCCTTCAAGGTGAACGTTCTATGGCTCGTGACAATCGCACTATCGGACGCTTTATGCTTAGCGATATACCACCATCACCACGCCAAACACCTCAGATTGAGGTTTCTTTTGATATTGACTCTAATGGCATACTTAAAGTAAGTGCAAAAGACAAAGCCACAGGAAAGGAGCAGAGCATTCGCATTGAAGCTTCAACGGGCTTATCAAAAGATGAGGTCGAGAAGATGAAAAATGATGCAAAAGCTAACGAACAAGCTGATCGTGAAGCTCGTGAAAAAGCAGAAAAGTTAAATGCAGCGGATTCACTAATCTTTAGTACAGAAAAGCAATTAAAAGAATATGGTGATAAAATACCTGCCGATAAGAAAGGTGCTATTGAAACAGCACTAAACGAACTGAAGGAAGCACACAAAAATCAAAATATGAGTGCAATAGATTCAGCAATGCAATCTCTAAATACAGCATGGTCAGCCGCATCAGAAGAAATGTATAAGGCCACCCAAGAAACGTCACAAGCAGGAGCTCAAGGCAATCAAGAGCCTCAAGCAGGAGGTGAAAGTGGGCAAGTACAAGATGTGGATTTTGAGGAAGTAAAAGACGATAAAAAGTAATACTACCGCAATAATACCTATAAGCCAGAAGCCCCATTCCAACTGTGTGAATGGGGCTTTTTTACAAATATTCACCTTATATTCTGTATGATAGACAATTAATTTTGTATGTTTGATGCCTCAATTTTATATTACAATGAATAAAGGAACCATCAAATTCTTCAATGAAACCAAGGGATTTGGCTTCATCACCGATGCAGAAACCAACAAAGAGTATTTCGTACATGTCAGTGGATTGATTGACAAAGTACGTGAGAAAGATGTTGTAACCTTCGAGCTACGTGAAGGAAAAAAAGGATTAAATGCTGTCAACGTTAAATTAGCTTAAGCTTATCTAAATTATAACATTAACCTTTTTATCATTTAACCCGCAGCAATGCGGGTTTTTTTATTCTTGTTTTGTCCGAATTACCTATTTAATAGCAATGCCCCCCTATAATAAAAAAGCCGCTATCCCTTGGATAGCGGCTTCTAATTTTTAAAAGCTACACTATTGTTTAATAATCATATAGGAGTGCAATGCCGTATTATCCTTTATGTTGATATAATATATTCCTGAGGGGAATGATGACATATCAATTGAAGTTGTGGATGTATTTAATGATGAAAGATTCATAACAATTTGACCTAACGTGTTAACCACATAAACGTTATATTCTTCATCATTGTTGAGTGGGCGAACTATACTTAATCTATCTGTGACAGGATTAGGAAAGATGCTTATTTCTGATAGCGCTTGGTCAATTTCAGATATGCGGGCATTTAACGTAGTAAAATTCACCTTGGGGCTAAACCCTGTAAAAACTCCTTGAACGCATTCTGTTCTAATTTGCACTTCAAAATTGGTAGCTATTGCAAGGTTATTAATTGTGATACTATTTTGATTTCCGGCTACAGTATATAGAGTCCACGAGGAACTTCCTATTTCGCGAATACGAATCCTAAAGCGATATGCCGTTTGTGCATCCCAAGAGATTTTAGCCGAGGTACCCGTTATTTCAGAAATCGTGATATTTTGCGGTAAGTCGCAACCAACATTATCCGGTGTGGAGAATGAATATACGGGGCCATAAAGAATTGGTGAACCGGGTAACGTGGAACAAACATTGATTACCTTATACTGATAATTTTTACGTGGTGTTAATCCGGTAAAGGAGAAGTTCGTGCTTGTTCCCGCATTATAAGAAGTCCATACTCCCGTTCCCACTTGTTTTAACATTACAGTGTACTGCATATTACAGGAGGCACTATTCCATGTAATATCTGCCGATGTGTTCGTTGTTGATATTGTTGTTACACCGGTAGGTTTAGGGCATGTTGAATTTACATAAATCTTAATAGGGTCACTCGTTCCGCAAGTGTTCGTGGCTGTAACAGTCAAATAGGATGTATCAACAACCGTTACATTAACAGCATTCGTACCAGCACCGGAATTAGTTACCCAATTTGACGAGTATGTCCAGTTATAGGTTGCTCCTGCAACACTATTTGTTGAATAGGTTGTGATTGTACCAGGGCATACAGAGATTGAACCCGTAATACTTGTCAAGATCGGTAATGCGCACTGTGCCCAACGATACGTGGAGCCATTAACAGGAGCAATATTTGAGGCACCAACCTGCATAGCGCTGGTATTCATATTGCCTGCAATAGGGGTATTCCAATTTGATCCTTTTCTATTATTGAAATCAGTGTTGGAGTTTCCTTTTATACCTACTTGTACATTGCTCTGAGTAGCGCTGCTCCATTGGCAATCACCATAAGCAAATTCGATGGAACCGTTTTCATTTAAACGTATTTGAAAATTAATATAATCTCCTAAGTATCCGTAGCGAGCTACACGTGTATATTGTACTACAAAAGTGCGGTTCGGTGCAGTACCAATTTTTCTGTATCTAATCTCCGATGGGTTCTCTCCCGGAACCTGACTATCATAATTAAAGTCTAATGTTACGTTAGCACCATCCGAAAAGGCATTTGCACTCATTGTCAAGGTATAAGGCCCGGAGCCTGAAATAGCCGTAATAGTTGCTCCATCAGGTATTGCGAAGTTTGAAGTAAAAGAAATAGCCTGTCCAACACTTAAGCCTGCAACGCTTTGTACATTTGTAATCAGATTAGATCCGTTGTGTGTGTCACCCGAAGTATAGAATCCGGAAATAAGATCAGTGCCAAAGGCAGAAATGACTTTGCTTGGTGAGGATGAGCTTATTGGGGTATAAGTTGTAACAATTGGGCTGAAGGTTAGAAAGCCGTTTGCACTCAAACTAACTGAAGTGTAGTTAGAGCCGTTATAGTTGAATGTAAATCCAAGTGGAATATCCTCAATCTCATCATCGTCAAACTGACGACTAGGTATCAGTAAGCCATTATTAGCAACAACACCACCGGAAATAGGGGTATATGTGCCAACTGTATAAGAGAAAGAATAATCGTTCGCAACTTGTGCTTTAGAGAAGTTGGAAAAAAACAATAGCACAATCAATGAAGAGAGTGCCAGTTGTGCATAAGAGAAGTGTGTAAAAACTCGCATGTTGATTCGGTTTTATTAACATTAAGAAGGTTCAGGTCGAAAAGTATAAAATAACAGATGTTTAAATAAATATTTTGTCTTAATAATCGTCTAATAAATAAAAAAAGCCGATTACTTGCTTAATAAAACCTTTATTTAGATTATTTCAATATTAATAAGGTAAAATATAATTTTTTCTTTGTTAGCTAAGGGTATTGAGAAAACTTTAAGTCTTTAAGGTCTTCAATTACAGAATAGAACTCCTCCTGGGTTGTTTGGAAATTTTTAGTAAATATCTCATCTTGGCAAATAAAGAATCGCTTCTCCCCTTTTGATAAGAAATGAGCAAAACGTGTAAAGCCATTAGATTGGTTAATTAAGAAAATAGTTCCTTCCCCATTCGCCAACTTATGTTTTCGATTCCATTCAGTATTTAACGGTGTTAACTTTAGGTAAGACATTGTTTTATTTTTTTGTAGAGATTATTGGTTGTCTTCCCTTAAACTCTGCACGATACCAATCACGCAATGAATACTGATTAAGTATTGTAAAGGAGGTGTGTCCTTTAGGTTTAAAAACATCAATTGCTTGCTCGGAATGATCTGTGTATTGCATTTCGCCACTGTGTCTAATAACCGGTACTCCGATTTTATTATTTATATATTGTTGAATCTTGTCAAGATATGGCCCTATTATATGTTGGAAACCGCTGCTTTCCGAAACTAATCCCAGGTTGCGTTGAGGTTGGTCTGCATCAATTATATCATATAAATCATAATCTCCGTGAATGTATTTTCCTTCATAACGAAGACAGCCATAGTGTTTAGATTTCTTATCCATGTCCATGCTAAACGGAAGTTCTTTCGTTTTGGTGGCTGCCCAATTTTTCATCACATCTGCCGACTTTCCACTTTTGAAAGCGTTCGGATGTATGTTCGGGTCAACGACTAACCCCGCTGTTTGATAGGTGCCGGAGTTGAAGTCCGCAGTCTTAGCTTTGCAGGCAAAGGGTTTAGGAGTGTATCCTGGGCTTCCGATATATTGAAGTGAAGCTCGGTTCGTTCTACGTACCAATATCCAATAGTTAAATCGGGTTGCCGCTTCTTGAAATACAATTTTGTCTTTTTCCCGCATAGGTTAGAGTTTAAAAAATGAAATTTTTGTTGCTTTGTGAAAATAGGTTTGCGTTTGATGTGAGGTGTTTCCTCCGGGTGTTATTCTGATAATATGATTGTAGCAGAGCCTTCCATTGAATAAATCAATATGATCGCCACCCGTTCCATCGGGTCGGGTAAACATATCGTTGAAATATATAATACCCTTCCTACCCAAGATTGACTCATATATTCGCTGGCCTACTCTCCTGTCTCTTGTTAAATTCAAATATTCGACCGGAGTGCCCATAATACGTCTTAAATATCGTTCTAACTCTTGCGCCCCTAATACATGATGAACCTGCAGGCCACAATGGCCGCGATGAACACGTTCGCGAGGAGTAAATGCATCCAAGCTTAATCCACAACGCACTAATGCTACACTCATTCGTACTGCACACTGATTCGTAATGCCTCGCTGTGGACAAGGTTTTGTGGGGTCTGTAACTCCGCTCACACCATTAGCATAATCGTCATAAGCTGTTTCCATCAGCGAATATGCCGGGCGGATTGTGCTCATATTAGACAAAGTTTCCCAAGCCATATTTAATCGAAGATAGAAAATTTGTTTTTACCGCCTTCCTTTTTAGGCAGATGATCTGTTTTTATTTCTTTCTTATTATCGTTAATTCCTGCATTCTCTATTTGTGTGGATTTCTCGTGCATCGGTGTTATTAATTCAAAAAAACTTTCTTTAGTTATTATTTCATTACTAAGCTTACAATTTCTATCTAAAGAGAGAATCATTCTACGATCTAAATCGTCATGCTCGCATATAATCTGTTGAATCGGACCAAAAAAAGTCAACAGTTGGGCTTCTGTGCAAGTAGGAAAAAACTTTTTAAGAACGCGGCTATCCCAGTATCTAAAATAGTATTGATGCCCATTAACCTTTTGATAGAGAAATGAACGAAAGTGTGTTGCGAGTTCTTCTATGGGCTTAAGTGATTTAATAATTAAATATGAGTTAATTACAACTCCAATTTCATTAATTGCTTTTTTGAAATTTTCTCCGTCTATTTCATACATCATGGGCGCTACCGATGTGAGATGTTCATCTTTAGTGTGCTTAAATAAAGATAGATGAACAGTAAAATATTTCTCGAAAACCTGATTCGTATATGTTGTATTTATAGATGGATCACTTATTAAAAAGTACATGACTGTTCTCTATTTAGTTGGTAATTCATGTGCTACAATTACATTGTCGGGAGCTTTTCCTGAATCTTTTTGATGGTTATTCTTCTTAAACTCTGTGTAATGTGTCTGATCGCCAATAATTGTTTGAATGCGTGTATTTAGGCTCTTTAGAGTGTTGTTGTGTATATTAAATATAAAATGTAAGGTATCCTCCTGTACATTATATTGTTTTTTTTCAAAATATCCATAAATCCTTTTTAGTTCAGAGTCAAAATTGGAAATACTTGTATTCAGTTCCGGAGGAAAATCTACCAAACCGTTAAGTGCTTTCGAAGGATAGGACATAAGTTTGTTAGCTGTAATGTCTTCCGTGAGTTTTTTAATATCTACTATACCATTCAGCCAGTTTATGAGTTTTTGTAAAACTTGCTGCTTCGAGATAAGCATAGGCCTAATCGTTGTTGCTATTGCATCAGCGATCGTACTCTTCTTTTCTTCCGCCAGTGATGCTATAGCCACCTTAGTCTGCGCAACATCCTTTAGGGCATTTGTTATGCTTGAAATATATGTTCCTATTTGATCTACATTTCCCGTATCCTTGTATTTATCTCGTATTTTCTTTGCATACTCATCGTCTATAGAAACGTCAATGGAATCGGCACCTGATGCATTTGCATAAGCATATACCTGTGTAACGCCCGCTTTCTCGATAACTTTATCTATTAACTGGGCAAGTGCTTTTTCTTTAAAATTAAATACTGCCAATGAATCTTTTAAGTGATCAAATAAAGGGCAAAGGCCGTTTAATATGCCTACAAGGTCTTTAGGGCCAACATTAATTTCATTTGTAGTATTTTCTAACTTCTTTACAAATGTATCTATAGTATTAGAAATAATTTCAATACCCTCAGAAGGGATTCGATCAAGTCCCTGATACATTTTACTAAACTCCGGTAACTCGCCAAGTTTTATAAATCCAAGCATTCCATCCATAACGGATTTAACTAATTCGATGCAATCATCTATTAAACCTTTAATTTCATTTTTAAGGTTATCAAATTTTTTGGAGAGGCTGTCGCCCATGTCATCTGTAGAAAAATTTAGTCCACCTAACAACAGGGAAAGTATCTTCACAATTCTAAGCTTTACTTTACCTACTGTAAGAGATAATAGATTTTGGTTTGAGTCTTTAATTAACTGTAATAACTTATCCTGATTATCGAAGTAGTTAATAAAATGATAGGTTAGATCGTAATTATTGTAAATATTAAATCTACGTCCTTCATTTTTTAAAGCTGTTTTATCAAAAAGGTTTAAGTCTTTATAGTGGCTAGTACCAACGTACATCATCGTTTTAAGCATCCATTTCTTTTCACTATTAAATTTTGAATCTGAAGCAAGTAAGCTAGAGAACTCATTGATAACGTTACCGCCTGTACCTATACCAATCAAATGAAGCCATACCGTGTAATTAGAGTGAGGTGAAAGTGAGCTCTGTATTTTTTGAGCAAGTTTTTCTGCTTCGTTTTTATAATCTTCCGGCTTTGTAGAAGAAAACTCAAAAGTACTTGTTGCACTTTTAGGTTCCATTTCTTTTAATTGTGCTTCGATTTTGCTCAAGCCTGTATCCCACTCACTATAGTCGTATTTATATTCTTTATCAGAAGGGCTGTCTGTTTTTTTTTCTTTGATAAACATATTCAGCCCGGGAATACTGTCCATAGCACCCTCAATTGCATCTGTAGCTTTTTGAACAGCACCGGTTACACTGCCTACCAAGCTATCGGCTGCATTTAAATTATCTGTATTAAAGCCATCTGCTGCAGCCGGGTTATATCTTACAATGTATAATATTTGGATAACCTGCTTTTTTTCAAAAGTGTTTTCTCCCGTTAAGCCGGGTTTATTTTCAGCACCGCCTATGGCACCTGCTTGACTTCCTGAAACGAATGAATCTGCCATATCATTTATCTAGAAATGAAACTTTACAATTACCGGGAGAATAATTTGCTAAGACGGATGTCTTACCACTACCATCTGTGCTACCGGTATGGATAGCTTTATCTGTTGTTTCTATTTGGTATCTCACACCCGAAAGTGCTTTCCCTGCTTCATCGAGTAATGTAAATTGTGCTGAAATATCTTTCTTCTCGGTAGATGGTGCCAATCCGTCTCCATTTGCAGCAGCTTTTGCTAAGGCTTCTTCATTTAAAAGGTCTTTTAATTGATCTGCACCCAATACTTTTGACATGTTATTTTTCATGGCACTATTCATAGGTGAACTGCCCGCACCGCCAGCGCTACCTCCTCCGACCTCTCCGATAAGGACAGTAGGCAATCCCATTACAATTGATCCACCATGAGCCGTCATATCTCCCATTCGAGCAGCCGGCAATCCTCCTATAAACACGCCGGCTGAACCCAGTGCGATAATGTCGGGAGGACCGGTACAAACACACATGTTAGTAGCTGTAGCAGCCGGAAGGCCCCCAATTAGTACAGTTGGCGTGCCCGGAGGCAGAATAGGCCCACCAACATGAGGCACTATGCCGGTAACCATTGGACAAACGTGCATATCAGATATTCTTGCTGCTGGTTTTCCCATAATGATTATTTTATATTAATTTGAAAATTAGTAAATGGAATTGACTTGCCCTCAAGTTTTGTCTGAAGGTCGGAAACAACAAGTTCCCTTTCTTCTTTATTGAGTTCTTTATCACTTAGTGTTATATTAATATTGATACATCTAACAATGCCCTCATTCGGAAGCCGGCTTTTCATTATACCTTTTTCAACATTAACCGCTTTGAGTCTGTTGCCTAATTCGTAGCGTACAAATGTTCGAATGTCTTCTAAGGTGATGATTCTATTTCGTGTAACTATAGAGTATCGGTAAGCATTTAATGACTCATCTGCTGTAAGCTGATTCCGGCCTCCGTATGTGTTTGTCATCAAGGTAATATTATTACGTTGTATATCGCTGCCGCTGTATAAATCAAACTTCGTGGCCGGGCGTAATCCATTAGCCATCTCTCCATTTGTTATCCAATAATCAATGTATAACATCTCACCTTCTTTGAATGGATTGACCATTATATAAGTAGTGTCTCCCTGCCTTCCTGTTGTTGTTTGCATTACTCGCTGTTCCAATTGTGATATATCTTGATTTAGGTTTCGAACACTACCAATTAAGAAGTCATGGCCAAGTGCTGCAAAAGAGCCGCTTTCATCTCGTAAGAGTTCAAGTAAGTAGTTTAAAAAGTCAATTGCATCTCGATTATCAAAACGTTCTATTCCACTTTTTCGTAATGTATAAGTGCCGGGGGCTGATTGCTCATTTTTTCTAAGCGGTGTTGAATGATATTTACTCCCTTCCGCATTACTCACCCCTTTTATGTTAAAGTAAAATCCATTATTCTCAGCTAAGGGAACTATGTTAATGTTAAGTGGTAATCTATAACGCAGCTTTACCAAGTTTTTGTTTACTACTGGGAAGCAGTTTAGTGAGACGAAGGTATCTTGTAGGATAGAATCATTGAATAAAGGAGGCATCTTTATTTTTATCCAAAGTAATTTCTCTGATAATTGATTTAATTCGCCCCTGTCAAAAACTTCCTCAAACTCCGTTGGATACGGCATTAAATCATCTATGAAGTCTATCTTCTGTGATAACTTAACTCCTGCAACATGGAAGAAGCGATGGTTATACAACTGCAAGGTTTCCTGTAAAGTAGAATTAGCATCATTACTTTCAAGAAGTTCATCGTCATTCTTTATCTCATAATCCTCTATAAATCCGGGCTTCATTATAAGTTCTTTGTCATGTATAAACCATCTTGAAGCGGTAAGTGCCTTATAGAGTGTATGTTTTGCAGGTTGGTTACGCCAATCAAAGTAAAAGCTAAAATCATTCAGTGATTGTAATCGGTAGTTTAATTTTAGTCCAACCCAAAGTTCATAAGGGTTTAAGGTGTTTCTTTCATCCGATTTAATAAAAAACTCTCGGTTATTATTTTCATTAAAGCTAAAAAGTTGATTTCCTGATGCGGTGTACCTAATTTCTGCATCAAACAATTTTTGATTTATTAAAGGAATAAAGAATAAATCGAGCGATGTATCTAATGGACCATTTATTTTCGATGCAATTTTTTTTTGTGAAAAAAATTGATGAGCTTCATGAAGTTCACAAACGGGCTCTACCGGCTTGGCATAGAGAATGCCGTGTGCGGATCGAGGTCCGGTGTAAACATTCGGAGTTAAAAGTGACGCAAGTCGTTCTAATATTCTAACTTGTGAGGAGTTGATTTCCTGATTCAGTTTATATACTTCTGTGGCAAATGCCTCAATTAAAAGTTTTACCAATGGGTCAAAGGATTCGATATCGGTATCCGTATATCCCCAGTATGCGGCTGCACCTTTTATAATGCGGCTTTTTATATATTCCTTACTTAGTGTATTTGCAGTTTTTACTGACATAGTTAATCGAATGAAATTGGGCTTATATAAAGAACCTGTCTGAAGTGGAATGGCTCACGTGTTTTTGTTATCAATGCTTTTATATAAACTTCCAATTTCTTTTTTATATGGTGCAAGTCAGATTGGGCGAAATAAAGTTCTTCTTGTTCTATTTTGATATCAACTTCGATATCAAATAAGCGTGTTTCATATTTAATTAAACTGCTGCGCACACTTTTAGCAATCTTATCTAACCAAATCATTTCATTTGGCACATACTGAAAATCCCAATCCCATAGTTCGTTTCCAAATTCCGGGTCGTAACGGCTCTCCTGGTATTTTGTAGTAAGGATAAGAAAAATATTTTGTGCAATAGATTCATGATAAGAGCATACTTCCGCCTCACGCTTTTTTATTAGCGAATTAAAATTTATGGGTATTTTATAGTTCTGTCCTGATTGCATATTGTCTAATTCAACTTAATCAATGCTGCAGTCATTGAGGCCATTGCACCAGCAGTTAAGTCTAGTTTAGCTCCTCCTTTCACTGAAGCTTGAATAGCTGCAGTAATTTCATAGTTGGCACCTGCTGTAAACTTGGAGTTGGCACCACTTTGCACTTCATAGTTTGCTCCAGCAGTGCTTTTTATGTCGGTGCCGGCTTGTAACGAATATTCTTGCCCGGTCGTAATTTCTAACTTTTGATTGCACGTAAATTTTTGATTATTTGTTGTCGATTCAATCTTATCCTGTGCATCTATTTTCATTTCTTTGCATTTGAAGATCAGCTTCTCAGAATCCATCGTAATATCTGTATCAGATTTGATTAAAATATTACCTCCATCCTCAAGGGTCAAAGTAATCTCGGTCTTCTTATCTCTGTTATATAGCGAGATTGTTTCTTTTCCATCTTCATCATTAAATAGGATAACGTTGCCACTCTTCGTGTGAATTGCTTTTAGATAGTTGTCATCATTATGCCATGCCGACTTGTCATTTCCGTTGTGCATTGAACCCATTATAAAGGGGAGATCAGGGTTACCATTCTCGAAGCCTACCAATACCTCTTCACCTATTTCCGGCAGGAAATAAATTCCTTTGTTATTTCCGGCATTAGGCATTGAAATTCTTATCCAAGGCGTATTTGATGAATCGTCGTGCCACATAAGCTTAACTTTTACACGCCCTAGTTCTTCGGGATCATTGTTATCAATAACCACGGCGGGTTGATCCAAAGCAGTGGGATAATGAATAGGTTCGTAAATAGCGGCAGGTGCTTTCATCTCTTTGGGAATGCCCTGTATTGTATTTTGATAGTTCCCCAACCCATCAGATGTATGGGAAATCTTAATTATTCTGAATTGACCTGCGTCATTTGAATTATCGCCCACGACATTATTTAACGATATCGTTACCAAACTGCCTAATTTTAAATTAGACATTACAGTGTCTGCATGCAAGGTCAGAAAAGAAGCTGCTTGTGTGTTTGTTCGAGTCTCCGCTTCTTTATCCAATTCTTGTTTTGTTTTAATGATTCGATGAGATTGAGAACGGGTTTTATTTACATACAATTGGGTTGATTGGTTAAAAGCATAAGAGCTTAATGGATCCGCACCGGATATCGAAGTAGGACTGTTAACACTTATCACGTCTGCCTGAGAATAATCGTAAGAATATACTTCGTGTTTCATATCGGTCATACCAAGCGATAATAAAATATTATTACTGTCGCGCAGATAATCAATCGAAATAGGTTCCGACTCTTCGGGCTCTCCAAAAATAATTTTTGAACCATCATAATAGAACCATTCTCCATATTCGTGAGCTAAGCGACGTATATAGTCAAGTGCCGTTTCATTGTATTGACAAGAGAATAAAATATCATCATAACTTACCGGTGAGATAGTTTGTGAGAAGTTAGATGGAATAGCCTCCATCACTTGGCTTGCAATATCTTTTAATTTTAACTCGAGGAAAGATCTTAAATCTTGGCCAGATTTAAGGTAAATCAAAGGGCAGAAACCGCTAAAAACCAAATCGCTCAAAAAGCCACCGGTGTTTGAGAGCCTTACATTAGTAATTATTCCGGTAAAATTGTTTTCAATAACTTCTTCAGATGAATCCTCTGCAGGTTTATTTTTAAAAGTTATCAAAACCGATCTACCTAAATATTTTTTTGATTCATTCAACACGAACGAAGAACCACTTTCAATAACATCCATAGGGAAGTAAATTTCAAATGTGCTTATTTCATTTACACATTGTTGAATATATACGCGGTTGAATGGGCTGATAACGACATCACCCTCAAGAGTGATGTTTACATCGATCTGACTTGACATAAATAATAGTATTAAAAAAACCACAGTAGGTTAGATGTTATTCAGCCCACTGTGGTTTTCAGTTTAGTTAATGAACTTTGTTTATAAGCTAATTTCGCTTAAGATTTGGGCCAATCATTAACGTGTTTAGCGTTACCGATGGTAAGTGTTTGAGCAGAGATTGTAATATTGTAATGCATCGATTCACCTCCGAATTGTGAAAAGGCTTCTGAGTAACCGATTATGTAAGCATTTTCAAAAGTAATCTCTTTAAGCTTTGCATCTTCATCAGTCTTTTTCCAAGTGATCGTGCCGCTAATCATTTTGTGCGGGCTGTTAATCATGGTTTCAAGGATTGAAGTGTCTGATGTGGATTCAATTGAAATTTCTACTGTTCCACCGTAGTTGCCGGATGATGGTCTTCCTTTGAAGTCCACATCACGACGGAAAGCATAAGAACAAGACATTACGTCGTATGGTTTTCCGCCAATTTTTAATTCACCTTTGAATGACATAGTTTTAAATGGGTTTTTTTATTGTTTGAAAAATAGGTTTTTATTGTTGTGCATATTCACTTGCCCAGGTAGTTTCAGCGTCTTCACCTTTCTGACCATCTAAGCGAACGATGAAACTCTTTGCCGGGAAGTAGGGTACGATGTGTATATCAAGGTTGATTTTGTCTTTTATATTTTCATCACGTTCAAATTTCATGATTTTGAAACTTTCAATGAGTTTGCTTGGGCCTTGGATAGTGTCAAGAAATTTTACGATTTGAGAACGCAGGTCTTTTTCTGTTAAGGATGTCCAGTTTTCAAACGCACGACGATTAAGGAAATCTATAAGAACTTTAGTGATATAGTCGAATACTCGAACAACAGAGTAGGTTTGTAATCCGAGATTATCTCCGTTGAAAAGTGTTTTAGCAGAGAAGGCCATTACCTTACCGTATTCGTTTACCATTGGCACTAATCCAATTTTATCTAAATTGGATATATCACTCTTCTTGAGGTTAAATTTAACACCGTCCACTTCGTTCAATGCACCATGCTTTTTACCCGCAGTAACCTGTGACATTAGTGTAGTGTACATCTTACCGGCTAAAGCAGCAGAGCCTCCAACAAAAACATCTTCTTCCTCGCCTACTTCTTCATTTTTTCCTCGTCCTACTAAATAGTTGCAAGACATAATGATGTTTGACTTGTAAGCATCTGCACTTGTATGGTTAGCTGCTTCAAACAAATCAACTACTTCGTCAACTGAATCTAAGTTTCTAAAATCAGTACACATCATTACTTTGTTATCATAGGCAATTTTTGCCCACTTATCAATAACTTTATTTGAACCAAGATATCCGGGTACAACCATCAAAGAATAGTTGTCTTTCAAGTCTAAGCGATCATAGTTTTTCTTTAATTCTTCCGACACATAATCTATGAATCTAGGGTTATCTAAATCTTGCAGTTGTTCCATTTCTGCATTTAGAATAGTTACATTTTTTAGTTTATCAGATTCCGTGTTCTTGTAAAACAGTGCTAAACTTCGATAGGATTCTTCTAAAGCGCGAGATGCCTCTAGTGTTTTCTTTAAATTCTTTTTTACAGTTTTAGAAGCGGTATCTGCCTTTTGATTACACTCTTCAACCATATCTGATACTGAAGAGTTATTGGTTAAGAGTGAGTACCATAGCAGCAGTTTCTTTTTCAACTCTTCACGATCTTTCTTTTTGTCTGCCTCTGTAAGAAATATTTTCTTTAATGCTTTACGCTCCGGGTTCAAGTTCTTGGTTCCTTCAATTGTTGATTCTACAAAATCAAACCCTCCAACTTTTGCCAACTTGCTTAACCCTTGTGACAGTACTTCTGTCGGAGACTCAAGTCGTTCAAATGTTAATTCACGTGAT
>JBDHXV010000009.1:0-64726 GCA_039810885.1 Chitinophagales bacterium
AATTGAAGCCCGATGTGCTCGTTGATATCAGCGGATATTTTGAGAAGAAATGGGAGGCTATTCGTGCATATACATCACAGTTCTATAATCCGGAAGTTCAAGAAACAAATACCTATATCAGCACACCCGAGTTTTTAGAATCCTTAAGCGGCCGGCATGTAATTTATGGAAAATACATTGGGGTAACACACGCCGAAGGATTTACTACGTCGCAATATTTGGGCGTGAAAACCCTAAAGGATATTTTGTAGCTAAACTGCTTCAGCTTCTTGTAACTGGCGAAAATCAACAGGTACCACTTTAGAAACTCCTTCTTCCTGCATCGTTACACCATAGATGACATCTACCGATGCCATAGTTTGCTTATTGTGTGTTACAAGAATAAACTGTGATTTATTGCTAAACTGACGAATGATATCTGTGAATTTACCTACGTTGGCATCATCCAGCGGAGCATCAACCTCATCCAAAACACAGAATGGGGCAGGCTTTAACAGATATAATGCGAACAGCAACGATATGGCCGTAAGTGTTTTTTCTCCACCGGAGAGTTGATTAATGGTTTGTGGGCGTTTCCCTTTGGGCTTTGCTATGATATCAATTGTAGATTCCAGTGGGTTATCTGAGTTGCTGAGTATTAAATCACACGTATCTTCTGCCGTAAAGAGACTTCGGAAAACTTCAATGAAGTTCTCTTTTACTTGATTGAATGCATTCATAAATTGCTCACGTGCTTTGGATTCAATTTCATCCATAGTACTCAACAAGGATTCCTTTGCAGTTACCAAGTCATTTTTCTGACTCTGAATAAATTCGGCCCGTTCTTTCATCTCATTAAAGGCTTCTATGGCAAACGGATTGATTTCACCAAAATTTTCAAGCCTGTTCTTCATTTTATTGGCCTTCTCGCTTAAGTCGTCTTTATTTAAGTCCGCTGCAGGCTCTTGCTCCATCAAGGTATCGATAGATACCTTGAACTCTATGTCGAGACGTTCTTTCAACGAAGCCAGCTGAAGTCTTAAATCATTTACCTTATCCCGCATCTCGTTCAGCAACACGTCGCAATGATCTTTTTGCTTGCCAATATTCTTGATACTTTCATCCATCTGATTCATAATGCCACGGCTTTCATAGAAGATACGATCGGCCTCGGTAACCAGCAAATCTTGTCTGGTACGGTCTTCATATAGCATTATCAACTCAGCCTCGGTTTCATTTTGCTTGGCTTCTAATTCAATAAATTGGTGCGAAGCGGCTCCCAGTTCAATATTATTGCGCTCAACATTACGTGTATTTTCATCTAACTGAAGTCGCTTAAAATTAATTTCTTGTACCAGGGCGTTAATTTTATTCTGTTGTTGAAGAAACGAAATATTATTTTGATTAAACAGTTGAGACGACTCATTCAACAGGTCATCTATGGCTTGAAAGGCGTGCTGCGCATCGGTAATTTTTACTTGTTGGTGATCTCTCACAGTTTGTTTTTGTGAAATAATACCCGTTAGCATTGTTAAATCTGCTTCAATACTTGTATTACGTTCTATGATTGAATTTTTCTTTATATCAAAATCAATGTAGAAACGATCAATATTCTCAACTTTCGTTTTGATTCCCGTTATTTGATTACGAGTCAAGTTGTAGACCTCACGCAAAGCATCTAATTGCTTGTCGTGATTCTGACTCTTCATCATGACTAGTTCTTGTTGTAATTGTTGCAAAGTGCTTCGCAACTGCTCTGTGTCGTTTTTTAGTTGTCCGATTTCCTTATTCAGGTTTTCCAGATTTTTAACGCGGCCAAGTCGTTTACCTCCTGCAACACCCACCTGCCCGCCGCTGATGGAATGCTTCGTGCGAATAAATTTTCCGTTGCCGGCTATGAATGTGGCCTTAACTTCCGGCAGAGCCTGCTGCTCATCTATGATGTAAACATTTTTTAACAAATAGTTTACTAAGTGCCGGTAGGGCTCTTCGCACTCAACCACATCAATAGCACGTGTGGCATTATTTAAAGATTCGGTTGTTTCTTTTTCATTTTCAAAATCATTCAATACAAAAAAGTTTGCACGCCCTTTAGCAGCATTGCTCAGCAGGTTTACGGCTTGCATGGCTTCTCGCATATCACTCACGACGTAGTAATTCAAATAAGGTTCTAAATAACTCTCGATGATTATGCGGTACTCGCTTTGTGCGCTGATAATATCCGAGAGCAAAGGCGCTTGCTTATTCCAGTCTTTATTGTTTTTTAAAAACTTGATCGAATCAGGAAAGCCTTCCATGTTTTCAATAAAGTTCTTGGTCAGGTTGTATTCATTTTGTCGCGCATCAAGGCTGCGATGCTTGGCGTTAAGTTGTTCACGAACTTCATTTACACGTTCTTCCAACTTTGTAATTTGTTGTTGCGAGGAGTCGGCTAATTGTGTAAGTTGATGAATGTCCTGATGTTCTTTAATTTCTTTTTGTTCTAATGCTATCAACTGCTCAGCCAGGTGTGTTTTTTCATCGTTGCGCTGCTGCAACTCGTATTCGTTCACTTGAGTTTCACGTTGAAGATTCTCCTTTTGCACTTTAAGTACGGTTATTCGTTTCTCCAAATCAATCACTTCGTTTTCAACAGCACGCATCTGTTGTTGTTCTTGCTCTAAGGAACGTTTTGCTTGCGTGTGAAGCAGGCGCACATCATCTAATTTCAACTTCGTTTGCTCTAACTCTGCTTGAAATTGAGTAAGCGTATTTTCTTCTGCCGTTTTACGTTCAGTAAAGGAAGCTATGGAAATCTCGAGTGTCTGTATTGTTTGCTTCGATTGTTCATTCTGTAACTTCCAGGCTTCTACTTTTTCATTTAAATGCTTGAGATTCTCTCCGATCAGTTTCTTATCATTTTCTTTTTGCTTGAGATAACTTACCAATTCATTAAGCTGACGTTGCAGTAATAAGAGATTCTTTTCTTTTTCAAGAAAGTCGGTTTTCTCGGCTTGTAGTTCAGCCTCCAATCGCAACATTTCGGTTTCCAAGACAATCTTTTTATCCATCTGCTCGGCTTGTTGAGTTTGAATATTTTCAAAGACAACTTTAAAGTCTTTCAAATGATGCAATGCCAGTTGGATACTTAATTCTTTATACTCCTCTTTCAGTTTGTGATAGCGTTCTGTTTTGCGTGCTTGGTTTTCCAGTGTTTTTAGGTTGTTGTCAATTTCAAACAGCAGATCTTCTACGCGGTTCAAATCGGCTTGTGTAGCCTCCAGCTTATTAAGGGTTTCTTTTTTGCGAGCTTTATATTTAGAAATTCCCGCCGCTTGCTCAAATAGCTTACGGCGACTGTTGTCTTTATCATTCAAAATTTCATTTACCATTCCCAGTTCTATGATAGCATAAGAGTCGCTGCTTATACCTGTATCCAAAAAAAGGTTAGTAATGTCTTTTAACCGACAGCTCACATTGTTTAGCCTGTATTCACTTTCGCCCGTGCGATAGTAATGACGACTAATGGTGACTGTATTATATTCAGTTGGCAGTAAATTTTTGTTGTTTTCAAAAGTCAAAAACACTTCGGCCAGTGCTGACGGCTTACGATTCTTAGTTCCATTAAAAATTACGTTCTCCATTTTTTCAGAGCGTAAGACCGATGTTTTTTGCTCGCCCAATACCCATCGCATGGCATCCACCACATTGGATTTCCCGCAACCATTAGGGCCAACGACACCTGTCATATTCTCATTGAAATGAATAACCGTTTTCTCGGCAAATGATTTAAAACCCTTAATTTCTAAACTGACTAATTTCAAAGTATCTGTTTTTTGATTTTTTAAAAGCGTGTAAAAATAATGGAAAGCCCCCTACAATGCCTCTTTGCCTCACATTTTGTGGAGAAATCGTGAATAAGTATTCAAATACCTTAACACTGAGTTTATTCTAATGTCTTTTGCAACTTCTTTGGTAAAGATTTTATTACTTCATTATAGCTGTGGTCAATCATTTCAAGTATGAGATTATCTTGAATAGAGTCGGTACATTTAACGGTATTCCACAAAGTTTTATTCATGTGATAACCGGGAAGAATAGAACCTTCGTATTGCTCACGTAATTCTATTGCTTTATCGGGGTTGCACTTGACGTTGAATTGCAGAGGCACTTCATCCAAGGCTGCCAGAAGAAATATTTTACCCGCAACCTTAAACACAAGTGTTTCTTCATCAAAAGGAAAACTTTCTGTTACAGCCTTTTTACTCAAACAATAATTGCGTAACTGTTCGATGTGCATCTTAACTTTTCATATTAACATATTGGAGGGGCAGTCCATAATTTCCCGCGCGGCACATAGCCATAACAGACTGTAAATCATCTATTTTCTTTCCTGTAACTCGAATGATATCATCCATGATAGAAGCCTGCACTTTTAGACCTGAGCTTTTAATGTCTTTAACTATCTTCTTTGCAGTTTCTTTATCTATCCCCTCTTTTACCTTTATATCTTTCTTTACCATGTTCCCTGAAGCATAAAGCTCTTTACCGAAATCAAGACAGGCGGAATCCAGCTGTTGCTTCATCATTCGCGCTATAAGCACGTCCTGTATGGCTTTCATGCGCATGTCGTTCTCAGTTAGAATATGAATATTGAGTGTTTTCTTATCTAAATCAATTTCGGTTTTAGAGCCGTGAAAATCATAACGGTTTTGAATTTCCTTACGAGCTACGTTGATAGCATTATCGAGGTTCTGATGTTCAATTTTACTTACAATATCGAATGAAGGCATAAAATATTTTCTGTTTTTGCGAATCTAAATAGCTTTTAGCATACAAACGATATGAATTTTTGCTTACTCATAGAAAGAAGCGTTGTGTTTAATTAATCAATCTCTCTATTATATATTACTACTAATAAGGTATTGACTACAAGGCAACTTCGTTTTAACATTGTTTCTTAAATTATAATTCGTATGAGAACCACAGTTCTGATCATCCTGTCTTTAATGCTGAACCTTTACGTTTCGGCACAAGAAAAGCTAACTGTAAAAGGAGTTATGCCTGCTCCGGATTTAAAAGTAGGTACGTGGACAGACTATACGGTTATTAAAAGTGAAAAAGGTACAGACATATTAAAGTATAGAGTACGGCTTAAATCTGCAAAAAAGTTTTTCCAGGGAAGTGCAGAGTGCACCTATGAAATTGAAGCAACTAATTTGACTAAGGACTATATTTCAGCAGATGTTACTTACGATTTCGACCAAGAATTAAATGGCGATTATAAAAGTCAATCTGGTTCCAGAAGAGGCTTTATAAAAGGCGGTTCAAAGTGGAAATATGAATTACTTGCCTTTCACGACATAGATAAAGGCGGAAGTTATCAATCAGGTTGTAACAGTTGCAAACTCAGTTTTAACTTTATCATTAATATAAAATAGAGAACAAAAATTCCTCAAAAAAAACGAAAGGTTTACAATAGTAGAAATATCGGTTTTCAAGCGATGTATTCTTTTTAATGTCGAGCCTTTGATTTGTTGCTATCAAGCTGTTCGTATTAATACACGATACACCCAACCCAAACAACTTAGATTACTTATTGCATTTTTGCCGTTGTATAAAATAAAAATCAAGTGGTTGAAGCAATAAATATCTCAAAAAACTTTGGCGATTTAAAAGTGTTAAATGACGTGAGCTTGAAAGTGCAGCGTGCTGAGGTTGTTTCGATCATTGGCGCTTCGGGCGCAGGCAAGACCACATTATTGCAAATCTTAGGCACACTCGACACGGCTGACGAAGGTATAATAAAGATTGGCGGCGTAAACATTAGTGAACTAAGCGGCAATGCATTAGCAGACTTCCGTAATCGTAACATCGGATTTGTGTTTCAGTTTCATCATCTGCTGCCTGAGTTTACTGCTGTTGAAAATGTAGCCCTGCCGGCTATGATTGCGGGTATTGAAAAATCAAAAGCGATTAAAGATGCCTTTGACCTTCTTGAATATTTCGGCCTCAGCGGACGCCTGCACCATAAACCCGGTGCGTTATCGGGGGGTGAACAGCAACGTGTAGCCGTTGCCCGTGCGCTTATTAATCATCCTCAAGTTGTCTTTGCAGATGAGCCCAGCGGCAATCTCGACTCAGAAAATGCCCGCGAATTGCACGAACTCTTTTTTAAACTGCGTAAAGAATTTTATCAAACCTTTGTTATCGTAACACATAATGAGGAGTTGGCTAATCTTGCCGATTCCAAGTTTGTTATGAAAGATGGTACGATTCAAAACATTATAAAACTAAATTAATCATGTCGTGCAGATATATGATGACCTTGGACGCACGCTTTTATTAAACCGAACTCCTGAGCGAATTATTTCGGTTGTACCATCCTTAACGGAGTTACTCTGCGATTTAGAATTAGAAAGCAAAATTGTTGGAAGAACCAAATTTTGTATTCATCCGAAGTCTTATGTTTCAAGTATTCCGAAAGTTGGCGGAACCAAGAACATGAATATTAAAAAGATAATGTCGCTAAATCCGAATTTGATTTTAGCAGACAAAGAAGAAAATTCTAAAGAAGATATCGAAGCATTAACTTCACTTACGAATGTTTATGTATCCGATATCCGAACTATTAAAAATGCCATACATACGATTCAACAAATTGGAACTATCCATGCTTGTGATGTAAGAGCCGCTCAACTAATACAAGAAATTGAAGACGGATTTAACAAGATTAAACAAGCACTTCATTCAAAAAGTCAAATACGAGTTTGTTATTTAATTTGGAAAGAACCTTATATGACTGTTGGAGCCGATACTTATATTCATGATGTGTTAGAAACCGTAGGATTTAAGAATGTGTTTGGAATGAAACAACGATATCCTATAGTTACCTCCATAGAAATTGCCGAAGCCTTCCCCGACATAATCATGTTATCCACAGAACCGTATCCTTTTAAATCTAAACACAGAGGTGAAATCGTGGCATCCATTCCCTATATTAAGAATCGAGTTGTGATTATTGATGGTGAAATGTTTAGTTGGTATGGTTCCCGTATGAGAAAAGCAACAATCTATCTTGGAGATTTATATGCAAAACTAAAGCAGGGGCAAATACCGGTTGATGGACTGATGTTACCAAGTTGAACTATATTTGCCCGACACAATTAACCCTATCATGTCATACAGCAAAATCACTAAACTTCTAGACGACAAAGCCGATTACTTGTTAAACCATGTCAGCGGCACTATTGATAAAAAAAGATTACACAAACCGGGTCCTGATTTTGTTGACCAAGTATTTTCAACAAGCAACCGAACACCACAGGTTTTACGGAGCTTACAAACTATATACGGATCTGGCCGCTTAGCCCACTCAGGCTATGTTTCAATCCTCCCGGTAGATCAAGGTATCGAGCACTCGGCAGGTGCTTCATTTGCACCGAATCCCGATTACTTTGATCCGGAAAATATTGTGAAACTTGCTATAGAAGGGGGGTGCAATGCTGTAGCTTCAACCTTTGGCGTTTTAGCTTCTGTATCACGTAAGTATGCGCACCGTATTCCTTTTGTTGTAAAGATTAATCATAATGAATTTATATCTTACCCAAACCGCTATGATCAGATTATGTTTGGCACAGTAAAAGAAGCATGGAACCTTGGTGCAATAGCGGTTGGAGCGACCATCTATTTTGGCTCAGAAGAATCTACACGCCAAATTCAAGAAGTTGCAGATGCATTTGAATACGCCCATGAATTGGGAATGGCTACCATTTTGTGGTGCTACCTGCGCAACCCGGCATTTAAGAAGGATGGAGTGGATTATCATTCATCCGCTGATTTAACCGGACAAGCCAACCATATTGGCGTAACGATTCAAGCTGATATTATAAAACAGAAATTACCTACAAATAACGGAGGTTATGAAGCCTTGAAGTTTGGAAAGACACACCCCAAAGTATATCGTGAATTAACATCGGAACATCCGATAGACTTATGCCGCTATCAAGTAGCTAACTGTTATATGGGGCGTATAGGTTTAATTAATTCAGGTGGTGAATCTAAAGGCGCTTCAGATTTATCCGAAGCGGTATATACTGCGGTTGTAAACAAGCGTGCTGGCGGGCAGGGATTAATCTCAGGCCGCAAAGCGTTCCAAAAACCAATGAAAGATGGGATCGAACTGCTCAATACAATTCAGGATGTATATCTTGACAAAAAAATAGACTTAGCATAATTCTTCATAAACCGATGAATTGGTTTAATAGAAATACTCAAGGAATAACGACCAGCACCGAAGAAAAGCTGGAAGTACCGGATGGTATATGGTGGAAGTGTCCATCATGTAAGAAGACAATACCAACAATAGATCTACAGGAAAATAGTTATGTCTGTACATCATGTGAGTATCATGCACGCATTAATAGCGTTGAATATTTTAGCATTCTATATGACGAGCGCAAAGTAGAATTATTGTTTGAAAACCTTGTGCCGCTTGATTTCCTTGAGTTTACGGATCTAAAACCTTATTCGGAACGCATTAAAGAAACATTAGAGAAAAGTAATGTTACGGAAGCACTCACCGTAGGTTATGGACAGGTACAAGGTAAAGAACTTGTTACGGCCTGCATGAATTTTAATTTCATTGGAGGGTCAATGGGGAGCATTGTCGGTGAAAAAATAGCTCGTGCAATCGACTTCTGCATTAAAAAGAGAGTACCGTTACTCATTATTTCCAAGTCCGGAGGAGCACGCATGATGGAATCGGCCTTTTCTTTAATGCAAATGGCAAAAACATCGGCTAAACTAACCTTACTAGCCGATGCTCGCTTACCTTACTTTTCTCTGCTTACTGATCCCACAACCGGAGGTGTAACTGCATCTTATGCCATGTTAGGCGATATAAATATGGCTGAGCCTAATGCTCTAATTGGCTTTGCAGGCCCCAGGGTTATTAAAGAAAGTATTAAGAAGGATTTACCTAAAGGATTCCAACGTTCTGAGTTCTTGTTAGAGCATGGGTTCCTAGACTTTATAATAAAGAGGAAAGACTTAAAGTGCAAATTAGCAGACTTGATTCAACTATTTGAAAACAAGTGATTTGTAATAGCCCCATTTCTTGTATTAGGCTATAAACACGTTAATGCAAAATTGTTCTAAGTATAAATTATTTAACAGTTTTTTACTTTTTTCATTAAAATACTGCTAATTATTTCCATAAAATCTTAGTCATGAGTATATTTGCATCCCTGATAAAACATATAATACTTTTTAAATGATTACGAAAGAAAGAAAACTTGAATTGGTTAAAAAATTTGGCACCAACGAAAAAGATACTGGAAATACAGAAGTGCAAATTGCATTGTTAACCGAAAGAATAAACGATATCACTAAACATCTGGAAGGTCAAAAAAAAGACTTTAATACAGCTCGCGGCCTTATGAAGTTAGTTGGAGAGCGCAAGCGTCATCTTACTCATCTTCAAAAGACAAACATCACTGCATACCGTGCACTTATTGAAAAGCTTGATCTTAGAAAATAATTTGATTTTTCACTCACAAAACATGCGAGAATAGAATTTGTTCTCGCTTTTTTGTTTTATACAAATACCTAAAATAACATTATGGCAAAAACTGCAATTTCAAAAACTTTTGATATAGGAGACGGCCGTTTGGCAACAATTGAAACAGGTAAGTTAGCTACACAAGCTGATGGCTCCGTTGTTGTTCGACTTGGCGACTGTATGTTATTGGCAACAGTAGTTTCCAATAAAGAGCCTAAAGAAGGCCAGGATTTCTTTCCGTTATCCGTAGATTATCAAGAGAAATTCGCTTCCGGCGGTCGTATCCCTGGTACATTCTTTCGTAGAGAAGCCAGACTTTCTGATTATGAAGTTCTCATCTCACGCTTAGTAGATCGAGTTCTGCGCCCTTTATTCCCTGAGGATTACTTATGCGATACACAGGTTATGATATCCATGATATCTTCTGACAAGACCATAATCCCCGACAGCTTAGCTGCATTGGCTGCTTCAGCGGCTCTTACCGTTTCGGATATTCCATTTATGGGACCTATCTCAGAAGTTCGTGTGGCTAAAATTGGCGATCAGTTCATTATAAATCCAACAAAAGAAGTTTTAGAAACAGCCACACTCGATATAATTGTGGGTGCATCGGCAACCAGCATTGTAATGGTTGAAGGTGAGGCAAAAGAATGCTCTGAGGCTGATATGGTCCAAGCCATTAAGGCTGGGCATGATGCCATTAAGATCCACTGCAAAGCGCAGTTAGATCTTTGTGAGTTGCTTGGAGGCCGTAAAGCCCCACGCACATATAAGCTTGCTCCAAGCAATGAGGAAATTAAAGCCAAAGTTTATGAGTTGTTTAAGGATAAGGTTTATAACGTGTGCAAATCGAAATCACCAAAGCCTGAACGTAAAAAGGCCTTCAGCAAATTAAAAGATGAGTTAAAGGAAGCCTTTGCAGAAGCAGGTGATGAGGAGATAACTCTTGCTAAAAAATATTACACCGATTTGGAATATGAAATCATGCGCAACATGATTCTTGATGAAGAAATTCGACTCGATGGGCGAGGTCTGACCGAAGTAAGACCAATTTGGATAGAAACGGATTGCCTTCCCGCAACGCACGGCTCAGCCATTTTTACACGAGGCGAAACCCAATCTCTCACTACCGTAACCCTCGGTTCCAAATTAGATGAGTTGATGTTAGACCGTGCAATGGAAACCACTTATACTAATTTTTTATTGCACTATAATTTCCCCGCATTCTCGACCGGTGAGGTAAAACCTAATCGCGGGCCGGGGCGTAGAGAAGTAGGTCACGGAAACTTGGCGATGCGTTCTCTTAAAAATATGTTGCCCAGTAACGATGATTGCCCCTATACGATTCGAATTGTTTCTGACATATTAGAATCGAACGGCTCCAGTTCGATGGCAACGGTATGCGCCGGATCTTTAGCCTTGTTTGATGCCGGCGTGCAGATGAAGAGCCATGTAAGCGGAATAGCCATGGGTTTAATTACACGTGCAGACGGTAAAAATGCCATTCTTAGTGATATCCTTGGAGATGAGGATCATCTTGGTGATATGGACTTTAAGGTAACCGGAACACGTAACGGAATTTGTGGTTGCCAGATGGATATAAAAATTGAAGGTCTTTCTTACGAATTGCTCGAAAAAGCTTTGATGCAAGCTAAAGAAGGACGCATGCATATCATTAATCTGATGTATGATGAGATGTCTGTTCCACGAGCCGACTATAAGCCCCATGCACCTCGCATTGTTAAACTCATTATTGATAAAGAATTTATTGGTGCGGTTATCGGCCCGGGTGGTAAGGTGATTCAAGAAATGCAACGTGAAACAAATACGGTAATTGTAATCGAAGAGGTGAATGGTAAAGGTGAAGTTACAGTTTCTTCTGCCGATCTTGAAGGATTAACAAAAGCTGTAAATAAAATTAAAGGCATAACGGCTGTACCTCAACTAAATGAAATCTATGATGGAACTGTACGATCTATTCAGCCTTATGGTGCATTTGTAGAGTTTCTTCCGGGCAGAGACGGATTACTTCATATTTCTGAAGTAGCTCACAAACGACTGGAAACATTGGAGGGAGTTCTTAAAGTAGGTGATGTGATAAAGGTAAAATTACTAGATATAGACCCGAAATCAGGTAAATTCAAACTCTCACATAAGGTACTGATAGATAAAAGCGTAACGCAGAAATAAACATTTAATAAATACTTATTCGGTTCTTTCGATAAATTGTCCTTTGTTCGTGTGAATCCGGATAATAAATCCCGGCCATTGGTCGGGATTTTTTATTCAGCATCTTTATTTATTTTAGTTGTATTTTCAACCCCATACTTATGGATTGGTTTATCGTTATCAGCCTGATTACACTCGGATGGATCCTACTTTTCCTTGAAATATTCATTATTCCGGGAATCACCGTGCTTGCAGTTATTGGGGTGATTATGATGCTTAGCGGCCTTTACTTCTCATTTTATCATTTCGGAAGCACAACAGGTTGGATTACTACAGCAATAACGATTACAGTTTCATTACTCAGTTTATTTGCTGCAATGCGCATAGGCTTTTGGAAAAGACTAAGCCTTTCTGATACCAATACCGCACGAATGAATGAAGACGATTTGATGCATGTCAAAGAGGGAGATGAGATACGGGCAGTATCGCGGATTGCACCAAGCGGTAAAGCTCAGGCGGGAGATGAAATCGTTGAAGTTCATTCCATGAGTGGTTATATTGAAGAAAATACTAAACTTGAAGTTGTTAAAATTTCAATGAATAAAATATTTGTAAAGCCTAAAACTTAAAATCTGTAAAACTATGGAGCCTATTTTCCTCATTCTTTCTGCCGTCGGCATTATTGTCGGTTTATTTCTATTCTTTTATATCATTCCGCTTAATCTATGGATTACTGCAGTCTTTAGTGGTGTTAGAATTAGTATTGCCCAGTTAATTTTCATGCGCATTCGTAAGGTGCCGCCGTCGCTTGTAGTTAATGCAATGATTAACTCGACTAAGGCAGGTTTAAAAGTAACTTCTAATGAAATTGAGACACACTACCTCGCAGGAGGGAATGTAAATGCGGTTATTCGTGCGATGATATCAGCCGATAAGGCTAATATTCCATTAGATTGGAAAATGAGCACAGCAATAAACCTTGCAGGTCGTGATGTATTCGAGGCCGTGCAAATGAGTGTAAACCCGAAGGTTATTGATACCCCTCCGGTATCTGCAGTTGCCAAAGACGGTATTCAGTTAGTTTGTCGTGCTCGTGTTACTGTGCGCACCAATATTACCAAGCTTGTAGGCGGTGCCGGAGAAGAGACGGTTTTAGCCCGTGTAGGTGAAGGTATTGTAAGTTCAATCGGTTCTGCACAATCGCATAAAGACGTATTAGAGAATCCGGATTCTATTTCAAAGGTCGTTTTAGCTAAAGGTTTAGACGCAGGTACAGCTTTTGAAATTTTATCCATTGATATTGCTGATATTGACGTAGGTAAAAATATCGGTGCCCAATTGCAGATGGATCAAGCAAACGCCGACAAGAATATTGCACAAGCAAAAGCAGAAGAACGCCGGGCCATGGCGGTTGCACAGGAGCAAGAGATGAAAGCAAAAGCACAAGAAGCCCGAGCCAAAGTGATAGAAGCAGAAGCTCAAATTCCATTGGCTATGGCTGAATCCTTCCGCAGTGGCAATCTAGGTATAATGGATTACTATAGAATGAAAAATATTCAAGCAGACACTTCGATGCGCGATGCTCTGGGAGGTAATCCTAATGCTCCACGCAAAGACTAAATGATCAACGGCATGAAGAACACTTGTTGGTTGTAGTTTTGCTAATTAATGAGTTCTTTAATGATAGTAAATTACTTTAATACAATATGTGAACAGAGTAGAACAACTAAGAAGTTCACCTCATCTATTAACAGCGTATTACAGCCGTGAAGGCACTCGGTTACTATATTTCCCTTCCGTTTATTTATTTGCTGGCGGCGTTACCGTTTCCGCTGCTGTATGGGCTTAGTGATGCGTTGTATATTTTACTCTTCTATATAGTAGGATATAGAAAAGAGGTAACATTGACAAATCTCAGGAATGCATTTCCCGAAAAGAATGATAAAGAAATAAACCACATTGCCCGCAAATACTATCGGCATTTAACAGATACAATTTTAGAAACGTTCAAGTTATTGGGAATGCGTCGTAGTGAAGTATTGAAGCGATGTCGTATCAATAATTATGAAGTTTATTTTGATCTCCTTTCGCAACAACGAAGCATTATTTGTGCATTAGGTCACCAAGGAAACTGGGAATGGTTGGGTGCTGCAACATCTGCAAAAGGAGATAGTGTTGTGCAGGTAATATATAAACCATTGCAGAATTCCTACTTTGATAAACTTGTGAAAAAGATTCGATCTAAGTTTGGTGCTATACCCGTTTCATCGCGCGATATCTTACGCCGTATGATAGAAATGCGCGGCACGCTTACCGCTACGGCATTTCTTGCTGACCAGACGCCATCACCTGAAGGAGCATATTGGTTACGATTTTTAAATCAGGATACCCCTGTTTTTATTGGAGTAGAAAAGCTTGCTCGCAAGTTTAATTATCCTGTTGTGTTTGGCGCTATGCGTAAAATAAAACGAGGCTTCTATGAAGTAGATGTCATTAAACTATGTGATGAACCTGCCGAAACAGAGCAAGGTTATATTACAGAACTTCATACTCGGCTATTGGAAGAACATATAAAAATGCAGCCTGAAACATGGCTTTGGAGTCATCGTCGCTGGAAACATCAACGACCACATTAAAGTTAAACCTGTAATTATGAAGTACCAAAGAATATTAATTCTGTTTTTTACACTGCTTACGTTCGCCTGCAACTCTTTAACACGGCACAATGATTCGCTTGAAAAGACTACATCGTTTGGCGATGACTTCAATGATTCAACAGTAACATTGGTCAATATGGACTCGTTGCTTCATAACAAACCGGAGGCCCGCCCGATGGATGCTGTCTTTACCGGAAGAGTTACATCAATTTGTAAATCGCGAGGCTGCTGGATTAAACTTGATGCGGGCAATGGGAAAGAGGTATTTGTGGATACCAACGAATCATTTACGATGCCTCAGTCTATTGTTGGAAAAAATGTAACAGTAAGTGGCTATGCCTTTATGGATACAACCGATATACAGGCATTAAGACAATATGCTAAGGAAGAAGGTAAGAGCAAAGAGGATATAGAAAAAATAAATGAACCACTCATTGAAGTAAGTATTAAGGCAACCGGTATTAAAATTAAGTAACTTATTTCTGTACCTTGTAAGAACGAATATTATAGGTGAAGATCAACATAAAGTATTGTGTCATTACATTACTGCGAGTGTCTTCATAATAATTATCGCTTACATTCCGAGAGATACTTCTGTTTTGATGTAATAAATCAAAAGCATATAACCTCAAATCGGCGTGTTTATCTTTCATAAACTTATAACCAATTGCTGCGTTCCAGATTATGAAACGGGTGTTGTATGCAGTACTTAATCCGTTAATAAATTGATGCTGCACATCCGATTGTAATACCAATCCTTTCCAAGGCATTAGGTTCAGAAGAAGTTTGCTCGTCTGTGTATAATAAGTTGAGTTGAACAGCGATTGTAAGTTATTTACTATGTAAACCACACCGGTATTTGATGAAACAGTATAATCAATCTTTTCAGAAATATTACTACTAATAGTTAGTCCGCCATTAAACGTGCGATTTTCCGTGCGATTTAATTTATTGTTCGTTCTACCCGGAACGTTGGAATACATTCCTCGCAAATTAAAATTGAGTTTCAATTTCAACTTACGTAACGGTACGCTATAGCTTGTAAAAAAACGACCAGAGTATGATGCATTCATGTTTTCAGGGCTATTGTATTGGGCGCCTTTCGGAAGCAAGATATCTCCGATAAGTATGGTGTCTGTATCAGCAATACGAATGTTGTTCCCGATATAATTAGAAGTATAGGTACTACCCATCATTAAAAAGAAGGACGTATTCCTATCAGGGTTAGAAGACATATATCTTCCGAATAAAGAATGTTGAAACTCAGGCAATAGTTTCGAATTTCCCGAAGCAAGCAAAAGAGGATTGGATACATTTATCGCATTACTTAGTTGGTCAACGCGAGGAGGGTTTGTTTGAGTACGGTAATTAATTCTCAGATTAGAGTTTTTTGAAAACTTATATTGAAACGCTGCCGATGGTAGTATGCTGTTATATTGATGTTTCTGACTGTTGTCGATAGGAAGAAGTTGATTTGCGCTTAATGTTGCATACTGATAATTTAAGCCAATACTTAAATTATATTTTTCAACTTGATGGCGATACGCAACAGCTCCACTGTGAGCGTTATAATCATTATAAAGCCTGGTGCTCAATACGGTATCTATAAGTGAGTTATTAAAAGGGTTAAGAGAACGATCATATATAATACGGCTCTGATAATTTGAATTTAGATTATTCAAATAGGAGATAACCAGAAAGTTATTCGTATTCAGTGCTTCTGTATATGTGGCATTGGTACTCAGATTCAGAGATAGCCGGGTAGGGGCAGTATAAAGATGCAATAATGAAGATTGAGAGGAGTCACTATAATTTAAAATATCGGAGTTCTGTATATTGTTTCCACTGTTTACATTATAGGCAGGTGAAAGATTGATTGAAAATGTTCTGCCGCGTTTTTTAAATGAGTGTTTGTATAAAATGGGTAAAGTAAGGTTAAGGGCTTCGAAATCATTCCGAATATCAGACTTATTGGTGCTTAACAAAATTTGTTCATTGGGAAAGGTGTTGCTACCCTGTAATTGATTGTTATAGTTATTTATTTGAAAGCTGAAGCGAGGTTGAAGTAGAATGCTGTTCGCTGAATCCAGTGTTATCTCAACACGCATGGATGCACGATGATTAATATTATTCGTGCGTGTGGTATCATCTTGAAGATAATTTAAACCGGAAGAAAATGAACTGATATACTGCCTGTCTAATTGGTTTAACTGAAAATTTCTTGATTGATTGAAAAAATAGGATGCGGTAAGATCTATGTTCTTCCACTTATTTGCATAGTTTACCCCCCCTGCAAAGGTGCGTGTAACTCCTCCTGTTTGATCTACCATAAAATTAGCTGCGTTGCCCATGTTCCAAGGGCCTCGAGGCATAGCGCCACTATTATTGCTTGACTTGCCACCCATTCCGCCCATCATTGATGATCCCGACAATGAGCTAAGATCTTCCATTGAAAAGTTTTGTTCGTTCACATTATTTAATTGCAACAGAAGGGTAATCCTGCGGTCTTTATTGAAATCATTAATTACGCCGCCTGCCTTATACAATTCATTCGTACCCCCACCGGAATAGATCTTTCCAAACTTACTGTTTTTAAAAGAAGGTTTCGTTATGATATTAATAGTTTTTGTAGAGCTACCATCATCAATGCCCGTAAACAAAGACTGATCGCTTTTACGGTCAAATACCTGAACCATATCAATTAAATCGGCAGGAATATTTTTCAATACGGCATTTGGATCGTTACCGCCTAAAAAGGGCTTGCCATCTACTAACACTTGTTTTATATCTTCTCCTTGGGCTTGCACTTTCCCATCTTGGGTAGTGATACCGGGCATTTTGTTTAATAACTCATCAGCACCGGCATCGGGATTGGTCTTATAGCCGTCCGACTTAATTGAGGTAGTGTCTCCTTGTGTTTTAACGGGGTTTACATAGCCTTTTATCTCGGTATTCTGAAGCTGATAAATTTTTTGCTTCATAGTTAGTCGAAGAAATGTAATTGGCTTATTCGAGGTGGTTATAGTTGTATCAATATCCTGATAACCTGTATATGAAATTTTTAGACGGTAAGATGAAGCAGGTAAGGAATCAAAACTGAAATATCCCTTTTCATTATTCAATGTGCTCTTGATTAACTGATTCGATGCATTGAATAACCCGATGGAACAACCTATCAGCGGTTCCATAATTTCATCGGAAATTATTCCACGAATGCTTTGTGCGGACGTAAAAAAAACAAAGAGTGAGCAAGAAATTAACAGAGCAATTTTCTTCAAAATAATTTCTTTTTAAATAAACCTATTTTGCAAATATCCTCTAAGCATTTAATTAATACGTGGATAAACTTCGAATGCAGATTCAAGAGGATGAGTGTAATTTGGTAGCAACATGAAACAATATCACGATTTGCTTAACTATATTCTCGACCGGGGAGTTCAAAAGCATGATCGCACTGGAACGGGTACTATCAGCGTGTTTGGATATCAAATGCGCTTTAATCTGGAAGAAGGCTTTCCATTACTCACGACAAAGAAGATTCACACAAAATCGATTATTCATGAGCTTCTTTGGTTTCTTAAAGGCGAAAGCAACATCAAGTATTTAAAAGAAAACGGAGTTAGTATATGGGACGAATGGGCTGATGAAAATGGCGAATTGGGCCCCGTGTATGGCAAGCAATGGCGTTCTTGGTCAACACCTGATGGCGGAACGATTGATCAAATTTCACAACTAATTGAACAGATTAAAAAGAATCCTAATTCTCGCCGACTGATTGTTAGTGCGTGGAATGTAGCGGATATTGATAAGATGAAACTACCTCCTTGTCATACCTTATTTCAATTTTATGTTGCAAATGGTAGGCTAAGTTGTCAATTATATCAACGCAGTGCCGATGTATTTTTAGGTGTTCCGTTTAATATCGCATCTTATTCATTATTGACAATGATGATAGCTCAAGTATGCGACTTAAAATATGGTGATTTTGTTCATACCCTTGGAGATACCCATATCTATTTAAATCATCTGAGTCAGGTTAAAGAGCAGTTAGGTCGTGATTTTAGAGCTCTACCAACAATGAAGCTAAACCCATCAATCAAGAATCTATTCGACTTTACCTATGAGGACTTCACACTGGAAAATTATCAGCCGCACCCAGCCATTAAAGCTCCCGTAGCCGTATGATTATTTCCATCGTAGTAGCTGCTGATGAACAAAATGGCATTGGTTCAAAGAATAAATTACCGTGGAGGCTCAGCGCGGACTTAAAACAATTTAAACGAATTACCTCAGGACATCATATCATTATGGGGCGAAAAACGTTTGAGTCTATAGGTAAAGCATTACCAAACCGAACTAATATTGTTCTCACCACACAACAAGATTTTAAAGCAGAACAAATTATTACCCGAGCAACGCTTCGCGAGGCAATGGCTTATACGCGCAACGCAAAAGAGCAGGAATGCATGATTATTGGTGGGGCCGAAATTTTCAGACAGGTGATCAATTTTACGGATAGGATTTATTTAACTCGTGTTCATTCCATTTGTTCTTGTGATGTATTCTTTCCTGAGATGAAAGCGGATGAATGGAAGAGAATATCAAGCGAGCGATTTAAAGCCGATGACAAAAACGAGTTCGACTATAGTTTTGAAATTTACGAGCGAGTTACGGAAGATAAATAAATTGGTAGCGACTTCCAATATTTTGCATCAGTATGGGATTACCATTACATTCTAAAAAATAATAACGCAAATTCTTTTTCCAAATATTATTGTGAAGAGGGTACAATCCTACGAAATTGTTTTTGATCAAATCATAACGACACCATTGCATGGTCTCCGAACTACCGGGTGAAAAACAAACAAAATCCAACTCGTCTTTAAAACGAAAAAAAAAGTCTTGCTCCTCTCTTAAACGAGCCGGTGTTAAGAGTAATACTACTTCACTCTGCTTGTTTATTTTCCGTATCAATAAAGTGTATGTTTTTATAATATCATAGGCATGAGTAAGCCTTGCTCCGGCCACCTCTTCAAGATATTGTCCGGAGGAAACAATGGACATAATCGAGTCTTGAGTCAAGATGTCGGTTATGAACGAAGAGTTAATTCGCGGTTCGTTATTAGTAAATTGAATTGTAGTTTCTGCTTCTATTGTATTATGGAACAGGTTAAATGTTTTATAGAAGAATCGAATCGGATGGATCAGACTGGTGTCAGACACGGGTAGCGCTATGGCGATGATACTGTCATTTAATATTTTCGCATCCGGATATCGAACGATGCTATTCTCATCAGTCATTAATCCGGTACTTCTTCTTATTACGTTATTTTCAAAATGTTCTAATAAATAATAATAGTTCGGTTTATGGTCAGTGAGTTCAGCACCGGCTTCTTTATAACGTTTTGCTAATACGTAATATGCGCCTTGGTTATCAATAAGAGGCTTTATCAGTTGATAGGTATGTATGTCACCGGGCAAGTTATCTCGCAACGTAAAGTTTATTTTCTCGCTTTTCAGATTAATACTATTCATGGTGAATCTTCTCTGATAATTATCTAATATACCCGACACCGATAGCACCCCCAACTGATTCATAGTTGGTGATTGAAAGAGATAAAAGTCGCCATTAAAAATATCATTTGCATCTATTTGAGTGAGTGTAATTGCTTTATCCCGATTTAGTTTTCCTTGCTCATCGTCAAATGGAACAAGTATGACTTCGATCGTATTCTTTACTTTAATATAGTTAAAGAAAACAAACCATACCCCTTGAGGTGTAGCTATGGCATCTTTAAAATATAAGGTAACCTTATTATTATCTGGTTGTATCTTAAATGTCCTTTCCTGAGCATTCGGATTGTTGTGTACAACAACGAATAAATAGTCACACAACGAAAGCCATCGCTCTCGCCCATATATCATCAATAATTTCCTATCGGATGTATTGACTGCTTTTTGAAAAGTTAAGTTTCTTTCGGTATTAAATACAGTATGTACTATACTTTGTGATAAGCCAGTAAGCGGCAAAACTATTCCGCACCAAAGAGCAATTAAATAATATAATCTTCTCATTAAATCCGGGATGAAAAATAGAAAATGTTCTGCTATGCAAGGCTTAAATTTGAGGCAGTTATGCTCGAAGCCAAATCAGAGGAAATAAGTGATTTATCTCAATCGCAAGATGATGAGCTATTTATTCATCATACTTTTATTGTTGATAAAGGCCAACAGCCGCTTCGTATCGATGTATATATAACGAATAAGGTAACAAATGCCACGCGTAATAAAGTGCAACAAGCTGCAGATGCAGGGATGATTACGGTGAATGATAAACCGGTAAAACAGAATTACAAAGTGAAGCCGGGTGATATCATTAAAATATTAATGCCACACCCGAAAGTAAGCTATGATTTAACTCCCGAAAATATTCCCCTTAATATAGTTTTTGAAGACGATGATCTTATTGTGGTAAATAAGCCTGCGGGAATGGTTGTACACCCTGGAAGCGGAAATTACTCGGGTACATTGGTAAATGCGTTGAGCTATCATTTTCAGCAATTGCCCAACCTTACAGGAAATGAAAATCGTCCGGGCCTTGTACATCGTATAGACAAGAATACATCAGGCCTTTTACTAATAGCAAAAACGGAATCAGCCATGAATAAATTGGCTAAACAATTCTTTCATCACACGGTTGATCGAAAATATATTGCATTGGTGTGGGGGACATTTGAGCATTCAGAGGGTACCATTATAGGTAATATAGGCCGTCATAAGCGTTATCGCATGATGATGGATGTCTATCCAGAAGGTGATGAAGGCAAGGAGGCTATTACTCATTTCAAAGTATTGGAAAAATTTACTTATACCAGTTTGATAGAATGTAAACTTGAAACTGGTCGAACACATCAGATTCGTGCACACATGAAATACATCGGCCATCCGATTTTTAATGATGACACTTACGGAGGCGATCGAATAGTAAAAGGAACTGTTTATACTCGATATAAGCAGTTCGTAGAAAATTGCTTCAAGGTGTTGCCGCGACATGCTCTACACGCAGCATCATTAGGATTTGAGCACCCGGGCAATGGGAAACGTTTCTATTTTGAGGCACCTCTGCCCGAAGATATGGAGCGTGCCGTTACACGGTGGCGAAATTTTACACATCACATACCGGAGGAACAATGATTACGGAGTATCTGGAAATATTAGACCAGGCAAAGCTTCGCAAAAAGGAAATTAAGAAATTTTTTGAGCGGCTGCGTCAATTAAAGCCATCCGATTTAGATAGTATTACACATCAACTTCATGACGATGCTTTTGAAAACATCAACTGCTTAAAGTGTGCTAATTGTTGCAGCGGAACAGGCCCATTATTAAAAGACAAAGACATTGAGCGGCTTGCGCAGCATCATAATCTAAAGCCCGGTCTGTTCACCGAAAAGTATTTACGAATAGATGAAGACCACGATTATGTTTTTAAAAAAATGCCCTGCCCCTTCTTACGGACAGATAATTATTGTTCAGTATATGAAGCAAGACCTAATGCTTGCCGAAATTATCCTCACACTGCACAACGTGCTATATATCAAAAGTTAACTATCACATATTATAACACATTTATTTGTCCTGCGGTAAGCAAGGTGGTAGAGGGGCTGATGCGCATCTATCATTAATTACTTTAGCATCCACTCATTTTTCAAACTATTAAGGACAGAAGGTGAGAGTCGAGCCTTCTCATAATAACCCTTTAACATGCGCTGACGTTGTGCCTCGTATAAACTCACTGCACATGCTACAGATATATTCAAGCTTTGCACCATACCATGCATCGGAATAATAAAATTATCATCACAAAGAGATACTAACTCTTTACTGACGCCTTCGCTTTCGTTACCAAAGACCAGAGCTACACTTTCCGTTAAATCTAAATCATATAACGAGTGAGCATCGATAGACAAATGTGTAGCATAAATTTTATTATACTTTTTTCGAACTGCTGATATGCATTCATTTATATCGTAATAATAAAAAGGGGTAATCCATTTTTTAGCACTAGATGAACTGCGCTTCCCTAATTTAGTTTTCCTGACATCTTGAGTATAAAGTACATATACTTCCATAATGCCTATGGCATCAGCGGTTCTAAGTACTGCTGAAATGTTATGAGGGTCCCAGACATTTTCAAATATTAGAGTTATATCCGGTTGACGATGTTGAAGTACTTTATCAATTATTTTTTCTCGTTCAGGTGTCATGAGCAGGTGCAATGTTACACGGTAAACATGAATATAAACGTTTGGGGTCGTACCATAAATTAAACAATAATAGAAAGAATTGTGCTTTATAGTTCAATGCTGCTTATGCTGATGAAAGTAATTTTCCGGCATACTAATGTTTCTCAAGTTATATAAATCTTCTCGAGATTATGTGTTGATTCTTTGTGGAGTGCTTTCGGCAGGCCTTGGCCTTAAAGGATTTCTGCTACCGAATCAATTTACAGATGGCGGAATTACGGGCATTAGTATTCTTACGTCCATCAGTTCAGGAATACCGATTTCCGTTTTCATCTTCTTATTTAACATCCCATTTTTATATTTAGGATACAAGCAATTATCACTTTTGTTTACAATCAAAACCTTCATTGGAATTGCTGCTTTAGCTCTATGCACACACTTTCTTCCTTATCCGGTTATTACAAATGATAAATTGTTGATTGCAGTTTTTGGAGGATTCTTTCTGGGTACCGGAATAGGTCTTTCTATGCGTGGTGGGGGTGTAATTGATGGCACTGAAGTCTTGGCACTTGATCTCAGTCGTCGCACTGCATTATCTATTGGAGAAATTATTCTGTTTATTAATATCTTGATTTTTGGTGTGGCGGTTTTTGTTTTAGGATTTGAAAAGGCACTTTATTCCATACTTACCTACATTATTGCATCAAAGACGGTGGACTTTATCGTTCACGGCATTGAAGAATATAAAGGAGTGACCATTATTTCATCAAAGCCCGATGAAATACGGCGCGCCATTATTGATGTTATGGGACGGGGTGTAACCATCTATAAAGGGGAGCGTGGATATAAGCCGCGCCTGACTAATACTCCCGTTGAAGAATATCAACTGGATATAATCTTTTGTGTGGTTACTCGATTGGAGATTTCAAAACTCAGGACCCTTATTGACAAGCTAGACCCGAACGCCTTTATTACCGAGCATACCATTACCGACATTAAAGGCGGTGTGATAAAACGCAGACCATTTAGTATGTAAATGGTTGTTGCTTGATAGGGCCAATGGAACTTGTTATTCCATCGATGCAGCAACCTTTGCCTGACGTTCACGTTCGTTGCGGTCTAAAAGTATCTTACGCAAACGAATCGATTTTGGGGTAACCTCCACATATTCATCTTCCTGAATAAATTCCAGTGCTTCTTCCAATGAAAATTTAATCGCCGGAGCAATTCTTACGGCTGCATCTGTTCCCGAAGCACGCATATTCGTCAACTGCTTTGCTTTAACTATGTTGATGACTAAATCACCGGGACGTATATGCTCACCTAAAATTTGCCCGGCATAGATTTCATCTCCCGGAGTTACAAAGAAAGAACCGCGATCTTGAAGTTTATCAATGCTATAGGCCGTAGATGACCCCTTTTCCATAGAAACAAGCACGCCATTATTACGCCCCGGAATATTACCCTTCCAAGGCTCATACGCTTTAAAACGGTGTGCTATGATGGCTTCACCGGCGGTTGCCGTTAATAAATTATTGCGCAGGCCAACCAATCCACGTGAGGGAATATCGAATTCCAGATGTTGATAGTCACCTTTGGGTTCCATCACCAGCAATTCTCCCTTACGTTGAGTCACTTGCTCGATTACCTTGCCCGCACTTTCCGAAGGCACATCTACTGTAAGCGATTCTATAGGCTCACATTTCACACCATCTATATCTTTTAGAATTACTTGAGGTTGCCCCACCTGCAATTCATAACCTTCGCGACGCATGGTTTCAATCAATACCGATAAGTGTAATATGCCGCGGCCATAAACGAGGATTGAATCGGGTGAATCCGTGTTTTGAATTCGCATAGCAAGATTTTTTTCCAACTCTTTTTCTAAACGCTCTCGGATATGACGTGAGGTAACATATTTACCTTCCTTCCCAAAAAACGGAGAATTGTTAATTGTAAATAACATACTCATGGTAGGCTCTTCGATAGCAATGGTGGGCAGTGCTTCGGGCTGCTCCGCATCCGCAAGCGTATCTCCTATTTCAAAACCCTCAATACCTGTTACGGCAACGATTTCGCCAGACTGCGCAGATTGAATCTTAATTTTACCTAACCCCTCAAAGGCAAACAACTCTTTAACTTTCTCCTTAGATTGTCCGTTGCGTTTCATCAATGTAATGGTTTGCCCTTCTTTTATTTCTCCCCGATATATTCTCCCTACGGCGATACGACCGGTGTAAGAGGAATAGTCCAAGCTAGTTACCTGCATTTGAAGTGTACCTTCATTAAAGGGTGCAGGGGGTATATAGCTGATTATCTTATCCAGCAGAGGAGTAATATCGTTAGACGGGTTTTTCCAGTCCTCACTCATCCAGCCTTGCTTAGATGATCCATAAAGGGTAGGGAAGTGTAGTTGTTCCTCTGTGGCATCCAATTTAAAGAACAAATCAAAAACAGCTTCGTGTACTTCATCAGGTCGGCAGTTAGGCTTATCTACTTTATTAATAACTACGATAGCTTTTTTGCCGAGTTGAATTGCTTTTTGTAATACGAAGCGAGTTTGAGGCATTGGCCCTTCAAAGGCATCTACCAATAATAACACCCCATCGGCCATGTTCAAGACGCGCTCTACCTCTCCGCCAAAATCAGCGTGACCGGGAGTATCTATAATATTAATTTTTACATTATTATATCTTACCGAAACATTTTTTGCAAGAATGGTAATACCTCTCTCTCGCTCCAGTTCATTGTTATCTAAAATAAGTTCGTCCGTTTGCTGATTATCACGAAAGAGTTTGGATTGATGTAAGATTTTGTCAACCATTGTGGTTTTGCCGTGGTCAACGTGTGCTATTATGGCAATATTTCTAATGTTTTGGGACATCCGTAATTTTTAAGAGGCGCAAAAGTAGGTTAAATAACTCGAAGTGCTTGTGTATGATTGTAGTTTTCAAGCTATTAAATTAGTGGATCACTTTCCCATCACGTTTATTCAACGTGTTAATAGTTATTCTGATGGCTGTTTATTTCAGACAAAAGATTTAAAGCACAAGGGCTACTTACTTATAGCTTTCCTTCGGCTTTTAGCTGATTGAACTTGTGTGAATATACGCTTTAGAATGCCGATGACTATTGGTATCTATTAAAAAATCGTTTGTCGGCATGTTATCTTATTACAATCACAGGCTACCTTAAGGTTATCGAATCCGTTTTGATTCCAGGATAGAGGCTGGTCTATAAAAGCGTTTTATTCTATGTGGTCGTGTTCTGTTTTTGCGAATCTTCCTTCTCTTTGTACTCCATAATCATTTCTAGTACATCCGGAATCACGTCTAAGCATATTGTAATGAACGAACCTTTCACGGCGTGATTCATTACATAATCAATTGCTTCGCGTTCGTTCGGTATTACCTTTAACGAAACCTTATTATTCACTTCGTTAATACCACTCACTATCAAATCAATAATCTCCTGCTCGGTACGTCCGCGAAGGTTTTTATCTTGCCTTATAACAATTTGATCAAAGGTGCGGGCTGCCACTCGGCCTATGGCACGAATATCCTCATCTCTGCGGTCGCCAACGCCTGCAATGACGCCAACTTTTGGCTGTGCTTCCACCTTTTCAATATATTTTGAAATGGCTTCCAGTCCATGAGCATTATGCGCATAATCTACCAACACGGTAAAATCTTTGAACCTGAAGATATTCATTCGTCCGGGTGTTTGTGAAGGTGAAGGAATAAAGGTTTGCATAGCCATTTTAACATCTTCAATCTTAAATCCGTGAACAAACGCAGCTAACACGGAAGCCAGAATATTATAGATATTAAATGTAGCCCAACCACCGAATGTAAGTGGAATATTAGCAATCTTGTCCACGCGTATTTTCCATGTTCCTTTCAAAATCGTAATGAACCCATTTTCGGCAACTGCGGCAATACCACCGTTTCTGGTATGCTCCACGATGCGCGAGTTATTCTCGTTCATACTAAATAATGCAATGTTACACTCCACATTATTTTTCATGTTATAAACTAAGTCATCATCGGCATTTAAAATGGCATAACCATCAGGTTTTACGGTTTCGGGAACCACCCCCTTTACGCGAGCTAACTGTTCAACCGTATTGATTCCCATCAACCCTAAATGATCGGGTGCAATATTGGTTACGATGGCAATATCGCAATGATGAAAACCAAGACCGCCACGTAAAATGCCGCCTCGAGCACACTCTAATACAGCAAAGTCAACTGTAGGATCTTTCAGCACAAACTCTGTAGATATAGGTCCGGTACAATCTCCTTTCATTAACATTCGGTTCTGAATATAGATACCGTCCGTAGTCGTAAAACCCACTTTATGTCCCATAGATTTTACAATGTGAGCAGTCAGTCGGGTTGTTGTTGTTTTTCCATTAGTACCTGTTACGGCAATTATAGGAATGTGAGTAGATGACCCGGGAGGGTACAACATATCCACAACCGGCTCGGCTACATTACGTGCTAAACCTTCTGCAGGGCTAAGATGCATGCGAAACCCCGGTGCGGCATTTACTTCTAACACTGCACCGCCAATATCGGCAATGGGCTCACTCAGGTTGGGAGCCATAATATCAATACCGCAAATATCTAACCCTATGATACGGGCAATACGCTCACACATAAAAATATTATCGGGGTGCACCAAATCAGTGACATCCGTGGCGGTGCCTCCTGTACTCAGGTTGGCGGTAGGCTTTAACCATAACTCTTCTCTCGCAGGTAATACACTCTCAAGAGTCAAGTTCTTATCTTTTAATATTTTCTGGGTAACATCGTCTATTTTAATACTGGTGAGAACTTTTTCGTGACCATACCCTCTACGCGGGTCGCTGTTCACAAGGTCAATTAATTGTTGTATCGTATGTACTCCGTCTCCAGTAACTGCTGCCGGTGTGCGGCGTGCAGAAGCAACAAATTTATAGTTAATAACGAGTACTCGATGATCTAACCCAACGATGTAGCGCTCTACAATGATAGCGCGAGAGTATTTCTTCGCAAGGTTAAAACCGATTAACGCAGACTCCCAATCAATAATGTTTGTTGTGGCTCCTTTTCCATGATTTCCATCAACGGGCTTCGTTACAATCGGATAGCCGATGCGCTCAACAGCATATTTTAAATCATCTTCATCATAACAGATACGGCCCTTTGGAACGGGAATTTCAGCAGCCTCCAATAAATTTTTTGTATCTTCTTTGTCACAGGCTAATTCGACGGCAATGCTGCTGGTTGTGCTGGCAACTGTTGCTTGTATTCTTTTTTGGTTCATTCCATAACCTAGTTGAACTAAGGAGTGTTTATTTAAACGTATATATGGGATATCGCGTGCGGCAGCCACTTCTACAATAGATCCGGTACTTGGTCCAAGTCGTTCATCTTCACGAATTTCACGTAACTTTTGTATATCTTCTTCAAGGGAATAGACCTTATCATCTACCAAAGATTGGGCTATTTGTACTGATGCTTTTGCGGTGTAAACTCCGGCTTTCTCTTCCATATATTCAAAGACTACAAAGTAGATACCCGGTGTATCGGTTTCTCGAGTACGTCCAAAACCGGTATCCATTCCGGCAAGCGTTTGCAGTTCTAAGGCAATGTGTTCAACAACGTGACCCATCCAAGTACCCTCTTCGACACGTTTGTAGAATCCGCCGGGAGTTCCTTCACTGCAACGGTGTTCGTAAAGAGAAGGCATTAATTTTTTTAATCGATCGAGAAAACCCGGAATCTTATTCGTTGGCAATTGTTCGAGTTCTTGCAAATCAAGACGCATTACAATTAGTTTATGACGGCGGATAGACCAGTAATTGGGACCTTTCATCACGCGTATATCAACAATTTTCATAAATAATCTTTTGCGGAAATATAGATGGAATTGTGGGATTGTACAAAAACGATTTTAGGGTTATATCGCCACGTAAATTGAATAGGTATTAGCGCTTAAATAGTCAGATGAATTAGAGCACCTCATCTTTAATAAAGAAGCCACCGAATCAATAACTCAGTGGCTTTAGATGTGTAGGAGTATGCGGTATTTTGGTGAATTATTTCAACACCTTAATTAAGTCTTCTTTACTGATATATCCAACTTGATTCCAAACTTGTTTACCGGCCTTAAATAACTGCAGTGTTGGCAGTGCATCCACTTTTAATTCACTCAGTAAGTCTTTGTTCTCATCCGCATTAATTCGAACTACAGTTACACGGTCTCCCATAGTAGAATTAATTTCGTCCAGGTAGGGTTTCATCTTCTTGCACGGTGCACACCAATCTGCGTAAAAATCTACAAGTATGATCTTGTCAGAAGTGGTGATGGACTTGAATTGTGACATCGTCATTCCGCTTGTTTTCGTGGAAATTGTCTTTTCCGTTGTTTCGGGCAAATTAGCTGCGCGCCATTTCATAATGCCGCCTTGCAATTCATATACTTCTTTAAAGCCTTGTTTGCGTAAATACTCGGCAGCTTCTGCACTTCGTCCGCCACTTAGACAATAGACGAGAATGGGTTTTGATTTATCCAACTTAGAAGTTTCACTATTGAAGTTGTCTCCGTTCCAATCTATGTTTATAGAATTTAAAAGATGCCCCTTGCTATATTCTCCGGGCGTGCGCACATCGAGAAGCGGTGCTTGAGGTAAGTCTTTAATTTTTTGAGCAAACTCGTTTGCATTAAGGTTCGTCTTAATTTGATTTTGCTGTCCGTTAGAGCAACTACTGACTAGGAGTGATGCCCAAGTAAATAAGATGAGGAGAGTCTTGTTCATTACAGAATGATAGGTTTTATACAAAGGTAAGATTGCTTTCATGGATAAGTGCTGAAATTGTTTTCGGTCTGCTATATTAAGATGAAGTAGAAGAATGATTATCAACTTTAGTTACAAGTCGCGATCTTTTGTAAAAAAGAAATCAAACACTCATGTATTCCTCCAATATATTGGACCATGCTTTGTGTGCGGAATAGATTTCTCGATAAAGATTCATCAATGAAGAAATCTCCGCTTCGGAAATTTGACCCCGTTGCAAAGATTGCAGTGACTCATGAAGCATTTTATCATACTCCTCTTGTATAGGTTGCTGAATGATGTTATGTATTGGCTGAGGCCATTGTGCCGTTGGCATGGCAATTATTTTTTCATATTTATTTATGAATGATTCTTCTGCTCGTTGGAGGATTACAAATCGTTCAAACATCACATCATTAGTTGAGTTTTCTAATTCTTCCAGATTATGTTTTATATCCTTAATGTTTTTTGCTGCACGTAACGTATTTCGTGCTATTTCTATAGCGTGAACTAATCGGGCATTTGCATCTTTATCTTGAATTAATGGAGATAGGCGTGTAATGTATTTAAGAACCTCACCATGCAATATTTTTAATCGGGCATATTGTACTTCGTAATTTGCATCTCCTTGTTTGTGTATTGTGGTGAAAATGGAAAGTTGTCGCTCGTCTTGTTCTAAATGAAAGGCTATTCGCTGTATTCGCAATGCTTCATGTATCAAATGCTGCAACTCTTTATAGAGCGCGCTTATTGCCTGGTCTATATCTTCCACATCAACATTATGAAGATATTTTGTCAATCTATCGCGATCATCGGTTTGAAAATGATGCTGTATCCAATCAGCATAATATCCTATAAATGGGTAGGCGATGATTATTGCGAGCAGGTTGATACCACTCTGTAAGAATACTAAAGCAATAAGCGGATCGGAAATAATAAGCACGTCAAGGATCAGCCACGTAAGCGGGTAAAGTAAAACTGCAGAAATTATTAACGTGAATAGATTAAAATAGAAGTTACCGAAGGCAACGCGACGTTTATCAATGCTTCCGGCCAATCCTCCAAAAACAACCTTAATGCTTGTTCCCAGTTCAGAACCGATAACAATGCCTGCTGCATGAATAAAGTCTATGCTGCCTATATGGATTGCTGTTAACGTTATGACCATCATAGCAGAACTGCTTTGTATCAATGCTGTTAGCAGAAAACCTATAATAATAAATAGATAAGGAGAATAGTGATTTAGCAGATTGAAGGAGACAAGGCTCATCAGATTCATTGCACTGGTTTTCATCCATTCTATACTGATAAAAAGAAGAGAGAAGCCAATTGTAAAGTGGACAATGCCTTTAATAAAATTATTCTTTAAAAAGAATAAACCGAACAGAGACATACCTAAAATCGGATAAGTGATATACTCCAAATTCATTTTAAAACCTAGAAATACAATAATCCAATTACTCAGAGTAGTACCCAGATTTGCTCCCATCATTACAGACAGGGCGTGTTTCATAGACAAAATACCCGCGCCCACAAAAGCCAATACAGTTAGATTAACAATAGAGCTGCTTTGTAATACAGCGGTAACCAAGGCGCCTCCACTGATAGCTTTTAACTTAGATGAGGTTTGCTTTTCTAAAAATTTCTTAAGTGATCTGCCGGCCAACTGCTTTAAAGAAGCCTCCAATAATCCCATTGCATACACGAATAGTGCTAAGCCGGCTAGGAAATGCCAAACAGATAAATGCGGTGACAAAAAGAATTATTTTTTTAATAGTACTCCTGACATAAATAGTACCCAGCCGAGTATAAAAAATATTCCACCAACAGGAGTGATCAGATAAAACCAAGTAGGGTAGGTTATCTGCATAAGATCTTTTGTTGCAGTCAGGTAGATACTTCCGGAAAAGAAACAAATTCCAATAAAAAAAGAAACAAAAGCAAATGGTAATCTATGCCGGCTATGAATGAATTGTACGAGCAACCCTATTATCATCATAGCGAGTGCATGATACATCTGATAACGGACTCCGGTGTCGAAACTATTGAACTGTTCAGGAGTTAATTGTGGTCGCAATTTATGAGCCCCCAAAGCTCCAAGAATTACTGATGTTACGGCAAAAAATGCCCCTGTCAATAATATAGTTCGCTGTTGTGTTTGATTTGTGGAAACCATGTTCATTTAAAGTTGGCAGTGAAATTAGTTTTGTCGAAGGATAATAAGTAATGAAAAAGAAATATATTTTCTTGACAGGCTTTGTTGTTGCTGCTACTATTGTAGCATTTTACTTCTATGATATCATTTATTTGATATCGAGGAAGGATATGCGTTTACGTGCTGTGCCTATACATACAGCCTTTTTTGCAGATATTCAAAACTGGGATGAAATTCAAAAGTCAGCGATGCAATATGGCTTTGATCGAGCTGCAATGCAATTAAATATTTTTCAAAAGGTCTTAGAAACAGAAGGAGTATTAAAACAATTGCAATTAAAAGATAATCCTTTTATTACCGATATGCATCAAGGAAAATTTTTAATTTCCTACCATGTCACCAAACCAGGATATACAGAAAGTTTATTAGTGCTTGAGTTGAAAAATGCGAAAAGTCCCGCTCTGAAAGAGTTGATGAGTACACAAGCTACTTTTACATCGGAAGCACGAAAAGTACGTGGAGAAGAAGTTTGGGATGTTAGTTTTGGAAATACTTATGGACGATGGACATTAACAATAACACATGGTGTTTTATTAATGAGTCATGATCCCTCCCTGGTGGAAGATGGACTGTTGCAACTGAAAGATAATGTTTCGATATATACAGATGGTACATTTAGGCAGATTCCCGATACACAAATTCCCTATGTGCATTTGTATTATCATTTCTCTAATCTGAGTTCTGCAGCACAGGCGTTTGCCGATAAGTCAGCATTTATACTGTCACAACCCATTAGTCGCTTCGCTGATTGGATGGGTGTTAACTTATCCATCAATCAAAACGGAATCGGGCTGAATGGCCAAGCCACCGTAAATGATAAAGAGTTAAGATTCCTGAATGATTTTGCATTTAATAATAAAGTGAAATTCTATCCTTTGGCTCAGAAACCTGAAAATACAGCACTTCTCATGAGTGCCATCTTACGCCGTCGAGATAGTAAAGATATGTTGAAATCAAGCCCTGTATTAAGCTTACCGGAATTTCAAACTTATGTGTTACCCTGGTTTGATGAAGAAGCCACTTTTGTATTAACCGAACCTGTAGGCTCAAACTATGATGCACACAGTTTACTTTTTCTCAAATCAAAAACAAGTGGAAGACCTTATGAAACTTTAAAACCGTTATTTGTAAATACAGATGAAGCCAACAATCGATTTCCGTTAAACTATAAAGGAAATATTATATGCAAGTTAAATACAGCCGGTTGGTATGGTATGTTATTACCCAATCCCTTCACCGAAATGCTTTCCCCATATATCTTATTCACGAATGACTATGTCGTGCTTGCTAACTCACTTACTCAACTCAAACTCTATGTCGAACGTTTGAATGATAAAAAGACATTGGATAAAACTATTATTCCCGGAATGAACACCTCATCTTTCACTACAGGTTCTTTCGTTGTATATACCAACCTTCCGTTATTGAACGATTTGGTAGAAAATAGTGTAAGCAAGGAGTTTGCTGCATCATTTTCAAATGAGTACAATCAGATAGCGAAGTGGTCTCCTCTATTATTAGAATACAATTATGAGGATGCCGGCACATTTAAGGTAAGCGGTGTAATAGTTAACAAAACATCGCAAGCTCCTTCCGAAAGCAATTATCTGTGGAAAACAGAATTGGATACTCTTGCTGCATCACCGCCCTATGTGGTTATAGATAAACAGGGCAAAGAAAAAAGAGTCTTGGTGCAAGATGTCAACAATAAGTTATATATGATTAATCGTGCCGGCGATATTGTGTGGCGTAGAAATATTAATTCTCCTCTTAAAGGAGAAATTAGAACGATTGATTTTTACAAGAATAATGAATACCAAATCATGCTTGCAACGGAAGATAAAATATACGTGATGGATGAGAGCGGGAATGATCTGCCTAATTTCCCAATAACCTTACCATTCAAAGCCGTTACAGGTCTAAGCGTTTTTGACCCCGATGGGAGTCGAAACTACCTCTATTTTATAGGATGCGAAAACGGATACTACTATGGCTATGAAAAAAGTGGAAGACCATTAAGTGGATGGAATCCTAATCCCAATGGTAAGAATATTGCAATGCCTGTTTCATACTATCACTTTAAGAACAAGGAGTTTTTTATGCTTATTACGGGCAACGGAATATTGAAATTATATTCACGCTATGGTAAGGAAGTCTATAAAGAATTAAAAACAAATACGGTATTAACTCGTCCCTTTGTAAGCGTAAACAATAAAGGCTTTGTAACATGCAATCCAAGCGGAGAAACATTCTTCTTAGGATATGATGGCAAGCTGATAAAAACGAATGCCCTTATTCCTGATTGTTTGGATGCGATGTACGCAAACCTTACCTCTTTGGATGTGCCGGATTTGATTTGCCTTACACCTAAAGATGTTAGTGTTTATCGCTATGATTCGACCTTTATCTTTCGTTACAACTTCAAGTCTATGTTATCCGATGCTTCTATGTCTATGTTAAATGGTATAGATATTCAGCCTTGTGTGATTGTAAACGACCACGATATGATTTTTCCGATTAATACAAAAGGAGAACTAGCCAAGCACTTCCCTAAAAAAGGCATGAATGTATTTGTAGGTACTGATTTATATAATAATGGCGCAGAGGTTCTAATCGGATTATTAGATGAATCTACAATAGTGACCTACCCTGTAGAGTGGTAGCGCCTTTTTTAAATTATACTTGCTTTTGTATAGCAGGTATTCTATATGCGAGCATTAATTTAATTTATGATAGATGAAAAGTTAGGTTATGTTGCAAATAAGTGTCGCATCCTCAATCTGCTGAATAATACACACCATATAAAGTAATATATAATGTAAACTTTATTTGTATGAGTTGCGCAACCTTTATGAAATAAGATTAATATAGTTAACTCAGGCTTTAAGTTCTCCTTGACATAATCAACTAGTGATGTTATAGGCTGTGTCTATCTGAACTAACACGGATCTCTGAAAATTGCAGATACCAGTGCTCAGAATGCTCTATGAAAGAACTTGGTTAGCAGGATAAGAAACAAATATTATGTTCGATCAACTTACTCAGTAACTCAGTAGTTTGGTTTAACTCCTAATTAATCCATAGCCGGTATTAATTGAAATATATAAGCGCATAAAAAATTGAGAAACAGTTTAAACTTTGGGTTGATGTTTGAATGGATGGCGATCTTTATACTCATGATTCGTCGCCCTCTTAAATTGTGCTTTTAATTCCTTATAAATCCTATATGAAAGATGATTTCTAAAGCGAATGTAACTCTGAAAAACTATCGGGCTTGCTCCCATCACGGATTTAGCTTCACGTGCGGTTCTTCCAAGCTCAAGAATTTGAATCTTGTTGTCAATCGCCTTTGCAATACCATCAATTAAAATATTATAATACAATTGATACATTCTATTGAACTTGTAATCCATACCAATATAATGCAACTCATCATTCTTATGATTGACTAAATAGCTTGCAAACCCAACCATCTGCTTATCGATAAAATAGCCACACATAGAAAAGGTTAGGGGCTTATTTCTTTTCATCTCGATGAAATAGCGACTATCCGGAATACCTAAACGAATACGTTGTTTGTTCACTACCTGATGAAATAAACGATTGATATCCTCTGCGTGAGTGATGATTTCTCCAAGTGATAATTCATGCCGTTCTATAGATGAAGCAGCTCTTATTACTTTTCTCACACGTTGAGCGTATTTATGTTTTAGGGAGGAAACATAATCTTCGATTGAATTCCAGGAAGGATCAAGATGCATAGTCATAGTAACATCGTCATCAAAAGAAGTGTATCGATTTTCTATAAAAAACGTTTGAAATTCGGAATCAACGTCCTTAAAAATCATTTCACATTTAGGCAGCGTTTTTAGTATTTGCGCTGCTGATCTTTGCAAGATATCAAAGCGCTCCTTCACGGATAGTCGATTATCTGTAAAGAAATAACCGGGTGCATTAACCGAAAATAACGAGCCGCAGAAAAGTAAGCGAAATCGATGATTAAGAAGTGCTCGCTCTATAAGGCTTAGTATCTTATATCTTTTAAAAAAGGAGTCAAAATATTCCGAACGAAAGGGTAGAAGCTGAAAATAATGAAGGCACACAATTTCGCCATTCATGTTTTTTACTATACCATAATAGAAACGAAACTGTTCGTACATGCTGTTTTGTATCGAGAGCAATCGCGCATAGTCCAAAGGATGACATTCCGGTATCCTTTGTGACCAAATGGTTTTTACGAGTTCAATATCATTAACAATTTGAATGCTCACAGAGTCTTGAAGAATAGATGTCTCCGGCAGTCTTTTTATTGTTCTGGAGCATAAACTAATCATGAAACCTTTTTTAGCGTTTCTAACACTACGTTAAGCATTGCATCTGTAAAATCAAGATGAGTAACCATGCGAACGTGTTGATTCCCTATGGGCGAACAATGAACATGATGTTCTCTTAGCTTATTGACAAACGTTTCAGCAGAAATAAAAGGCTTTAAACGAAAGATGATAATGTTTGTCATAACCTTAAGTATATCCTCTACAAAAATACATTCACTCAGAGCTTTTTCAATTTCTTTTGCCCGTATATGATCTTCTTTGAGTCGTTCAATATGATTGTCAAGCGCATATATGCCGGCAGCAGCAAGATATCCGGCTTGCCTCATACCGCCCCCCATAACCTTCCGATAACGTCGAGCTTCTGAAATGAAATCAGAAGAACCTATTAATACTGAGCCTACAGGGCAACCTAATCCTTTACTTAAACAGATAGAAATACTGTCGAACAGAGATCCAATCTTGTGAGGGTGTATATGAGTTTCGATTAAGGCATTAAAAATACGTGCACCATCCAAGTGCAACTTTAATTCGGAATTTCGAGCCGTATCGCTTAATGCTTGTAGCTCATCTAATGTATAATAACTGCCACCACCACGATTGCTTGTGTTTTCAACACATACCAAACTGGTGCGTGCATGATGTACATTTATTTGGTTGATATTATTAAGAATATCATCGGGTTTAATCTTACCACGTTCACCGTTTATGAGCCGAACCGATGCGAGAGAATGGAAAGCAATACCCCCTGCTTCATAATAGTAAACATGGTTAGTTTTTTCAATAATAACTTCATCCATCGGCTTCGTGTGCGTCTTTACCGCAATTTGATTCGTCATCGTTCCACTGGGGCAATACAACGCAGCCTCCCTGCCGAATAGGCCGGCAACTTTATTCTCCAAACGATTAATACTCGGGTCCTCACCGAGTACATCATCACCAACGGGAGCCTGCATCATAAATGCTTTCATCGACTCAGTAGGCCGTGTAACGGTGTCACTTCTTAAATCTATAAACATGTTAAAAGAATGAAAGGATGTTATGATAAAATCGTACAGCTAATTCAGGTTTCATGACAAAAGTGAAAAGAATACCATAGATAGCTCCGAACAAATGTGCATCATGGTTAATATAATCGCCACCGCGCTTACTCATATAATAGCTGTATCCCATATAAAATGCTCCCCATAAAATACCGGGTAAGGGTAAGAACATAAAAGCATATACCTTCTGTAAGGGGTTAATAAAGATATAGGAAAAAAGTACAGCGCTAACAGCTCCGCTTGCGCCCAGGCTGTTATATGAAGGATTGTTTTGATAGCGCATATAGGTAGGGACATCCGACAAGATAATGCCGCCTATATAAAGGCACAAATAATAATAGGTGGCCTTTTCATTAAATAAAAAGGAATAGTAATCCTGAAGTACTCTTCCAAAGGAATAGAGAACAAACATATTCACAAACAAATGCATGTAATCTGCGTGAATCAGGCCGGATGTGAAAGTCCTGTAAAATTGTTTTTGATGTTTCACCGCGTACGGATTCATCATCAGGCGGTATTTCAAATCATTGTTGCCAAATGCCATAAAAGAAATTACACAGGTAATGATGATTATGATTAGAGTAATATCCATAAGTATTTATTGGTGCAGCTAAATTAGAGGAATAGATACGTATTAGCCGTGATGATATTTTTCGCCCTTTAAAATAGAGAATGCCCTATAAAGCTGCTCTGTAAATATCAGCCGGCATAATTGATGCGGAAAAGTCAATCTGGACAAGCTAAGCTTCATAGATGCTCTACCATAAATAACTTCATGAAAGCCGTAGGCACCTCCTATGCAAAACACGGTTCTTCTCAAGCTATCATTTAAACGTTTCTGAATTTGAAGTGCTAATTCTTCCGAGCTGAACTCTTTTCCTTTATCATCGAGTAGAATTATGTAATCATCTGCATTTATTTCCTTTAAAAGCCGTGTTGCTTCTGCGAACTTAATCGAAAGTGCATCGTGTTTATCCGAAGGTTGAACAAGCTTTATTTGCAAGGTTACATAGTGCTTTAATCGAGCTTCATATTCGTCAATAAGCTGTTGTAGCCGGGCATCCGGCTTTTTACTGACAGCAAGAAGAAGCATTTTCATAATAGACGTGATGGAGCTGCAATGTTAATCATGTTTTCGACAGGTTACTTATAGAGTGCTACTTCAGTAAACAAGTTTCCATTAGAATATACATAATGATTTTCTTATCCATTATGTATTTCGCATCACTATATAATGGTTATTATTGTATAGCTCTCTTATTTATATGGCTTTACTTAACGAGTTACAATATCTTATTGCATTAACGTATGTAAAGCATATTGGTCATGTTAGTATTCGTAACCTTATCAGTTATTGTGGCTCTGCCGAAAAAATATTTAATACGTCAAAAGAAAAATTGATGAAAGTTCCCGGAATTGACAGTGTTCGTGCGGATGCTATTAAATCTTTCTCTGATTTTCAATCAGCTATTAGAGAGTACGAGTATTTACAGAAACACAACTTAAGTATTATTTCATATTATAATTCGCTTTACCCGATACGGCTAAAGAATATTAATGAAAGCCCGCCGATATTATACTTTAAAGGTCAACCTGAGACGTTACAAAAAGCAAAGACGATTGCACTTGTAGGAACCCGAAAAGCTACTCCTTATGGGAAGCAAATGGTAAGCAAACTTATTGAAGGATTAGCAGTACATAAACCTGTTATCATAAGCGGGCTGGCTTATGGAATAGACACTATGGCTCATAAAGCAGCCATGGAGCATGGACTCGACACGATTGCCGTACTTGCTCATGGTTTAAACACGATTTACCCTTCGGCTAATAAGCCATTGGCAGAAAAGATAATACATCAAGGTGGACTATGCACCAGTTACAGAACTGACCAAGATACGATGCCCGAATATTTTGCAGAGCGCAATCGCTTAATTGCAGCACTTAGCGATGCGGTTATTATTGTAGAAAGTGCCGAAACAGGAGGAGCATTAATTACTGCACAACATGCCATAGAGTATAACAAAGATGTATTTGCTGTTCCCGGACGCGCCGGAGATATATATTCGGAAGGATGCAATGCTTTGATAAAGTCGAATATGGCAGCACTGATAGAGTCGGCGGATGACTTGACAAAATCATTAAGGTGGGATGCCGAAGGGCAGTCAAAATCGCGCCAACGATCGCTGTTTATTCAATTATCTGAACAAGAGCAAGTTCTGTTTGACTTTATAAAATCTAATCCTGATGCACATATTGACACGATAACAATGAATATTGATCTTGCCCCGTCTAAGATTGCGAACTTATTATTGGAACTGGAAATTAATGGTGTCGTGCTTGCATTGCCCGGTAAACGCTTTAGGGTTTATACATAAAAACGAAAACCGCCGACATCAATCTCTTTTAAACCAGACGGTTATGAACAACAGAGGAAAACACCAAAAACCTAAGCTGTTCAGAAGTTGAGTCAAGCGGCTTTCTAACCTAAAACCTAATTGCTAAAATTTAATCTCTGAACTAATGTTAATAATCTTACGAGCTTGAATGGAATCGCAGATGTTTTTTTCTTGGCCTCTTTTACAAAGACATTCCAAAAAGGTTACTCATCTTTAAAAAATATTTACAGAAATAAAATTTGGAAATATGTAAGCTAAAACTTATAGCTTATTAATCCACGAGGCCATTTTGCATAGCATACTTAATTAAGCCGGCGGTATTCTTTACGCCAAGTTTGCGAAGCAAGTTCTTTCTGTGAGTAATAATAGTCATAGGGCTGTTATTCAACTTAGCGGCTATCTCGGCATTTGTCATTTCTTGTGCTATCAACTTAATAATCTCAATTTCACGTTTAGTCAACTGCGACTTCCGAACATTTGGGTTAGCCGTTGCAAGATCTTTCTCATGCTCCTTATTAAACATGCGTTCTATCAATTTGACTGATACTTCGTTGCTGACGTACTTTTCACCTGCGTGTACTTTTTTAATAGCGGAGAGGAGTTCTTCTTTACCTGCATTCTTTAACAGATAGCCCGATGCTCCGGCTTTTATCATTTCATTAATATGTAGCGTATCATCAAACATAGTTAGTGCAAGAACCTTTATATTGGGATAGAGCTCTTTTATTTTCTTTGTGGTCTCCACACCACTCATCACCGGCATATTAATATCCATAAGAACTACATCGGACGGAGTGTGTGCCAATAGATCTAAGAGCATTTGTCCATTCTCTGCTTCCCCAATTAATTTGACTTCGCCTGCATCTTGTAATAATGCTTTAACACCGGCTATGAATAGATGGTGATCATCGGCTATATATACTTGTATTGACATGGTAGTGTACGTAATTTACGTAAAGCTAATGACTAACTATTATTTTGTAGTACTTATTGTAGTAAATCTATTAACAATCATCCTTATAATTGAGCAGCATTTATCTCAATAGATATAACTGTGCCTCTATTCTCAATAGAGTCAATTTGCATATTCCCTTCAAATAAATCTACTCGTTGTTTTATCTTTTTAAGACCTAAAGCATTCTTCTTTTTTAATTCTTTCCTATAATCGAACCCCTTACCGTTATCTTCATAAGATATTGCTATGCAATTGTTATCAGCAATTAACTGTAATGTTATTTCAGTTGCAGAAGCGTGTTTGATCGAGTTCATCAATAGTTCTTGAATGATACGATATAATGTTATCTCTAAACTCTTGGATAATTTTAACTCATTCGCAACCGGAATAAAATTAATGTGTAAATCGCCTCGACGATGAATGATGTCAACAAGATTTTGGATAGCATTTACCAAGCCAAACTCATAAGAAACCGGAGATGTGTGCATTGCAATATGTCTAAGCATTTTTATGGATTCATCCACCAATTTCATCCCCTTTAATAGTTCCTCTTTACTACGTAAGGAATCTATATCGAAAGACCCCAAACAGAGGTCTAATTGATGTTTTGAAGTAGCTAATAAACTCCCGACTTCATCGTGCAGGTAGTCCGAAAACTTCTTACGCTCATATTCATCCGTTTCAATGATGAGTGAAATCAAATCGCGTTGCTCCTGCAAATCTTCTATAAGCTCTTTTTCAAAGGGAGATATTAGCTTTGGAGAAGCTTGTTCAAATAATACTAAGGTAGTTGTATCTAACTCATCTGAAAGATGTGACCATTTGCAATTAAACTGTAGAGGGTTATTGCAGATCATAAATGAAATTTCTTTTTCACCTTTTTCAAATTCATCCAAAAGATTAAGTAAGGGCTCACCTTTTAATTGTTGCATTACCTGACTAATTGAATGGTTCAGCAAATAACCCTTTTTCTTCCTTGTAAGTTGTTCAAATGCAAGATTCACTTCAACGATAAGGCCATTTTGCAAAAGCACGCCGGGTTGAGGAGCCATACGAAAATATAGGTTAAATACATCGGTTGCCTTACTGAAGCGTGTTAGATTCATAATACTTATAATTAAGATGCTGAAAATTATAGGTTAAGTATCATTACAATTCTCCACGGATTTGCCAATTACCCACTACTTTTATCCTATTATCCATTAAATAGTTCAATGCGCTTTTCGTTCTCATTACTTTTTCTTCTTTTCATTACTTCTTTTCAATCTACTTTTGGTACGGGCTATTATATCAGCAATAATGGTGATGATAACAATGACGGGCTCTCGGCAGCAACCCCTTTTAAAACGCTTCAACAGTTAAGTACTATTTTCTTTCAACAAGGAGATTCTATTTTCTTTGAGTCAGGTCAGGAATTTATGGGCACACTTAAAGTGTCCACTAGTACAGGTACTATTAAAGCATTATATATTGGAACGTATAACGGAACTGCACGTGCTATATTAAGCGGCGGAGTTAAAGTTACCGACTGGACACAAAACTCCGCGATAGCTACTGCTATTATACCGCAGCCGGTTAGTGCGGTTTTTGTTTCCGGTCAAAGACAAACTCCTGCACGGTATCCTGATAATGGATATCTGACTATGGCATCTGTTAACGGAACGGCAGGATTTTACTCGTCCTCATTATCGCAAGACAGTGGTTATTGGGATGGAGCACAAGTACATATCCGCTCAAAGCCCAATCAATACGAAACGGCAACTATAGGCCAATTTAATAATGGAAATATTATTTATACAAGTCCATTAGGTACTACTCCGCAAAATGGTAACGGATTTTATATAGATCATTCTTATCAGGCATTGACCATAAACAAAGAGTGGTATTATCATACAGCCAATAACACCTTGCACTTTATTCCAGAAAATGCTTCTGATCTTCAGTCGGGAGCAATAACGGCTATCACTACGGACTATGGTATATGGTTTACGGCACCTTGTGATAGCATCATTATTGAAAACCTTGAATTTAAGTTTTACAATAAGAGTGCAGTATATTTTTCTGCTGCTGTTACAAATTCTGAAATCAGGCATAATAAATTCTTGTTCGGTAACGATGCGGCAATCAAATCGACTGGCGTAGCAACACTTGTAACAATCTATGATAATATCATTTCTGATTTTCTTTCCAATGGTATTTCATTCTATCAAACATGGCATTCCCTTATTTATCAAAACACAATTACAGATATTGGGTTAGTCGCAGGGCAGGGGAGCAACGGATTATCACAATATATTCCGATACATACCGTATTTGCAGCATACTCTGAGTTTTTAGATAACACATTTATAAGATTTGGCAATTGTGCGATTAAGGCCGACGGCCCGTATAATAGTTTTAAGAGAAATTATATTCGAGATGGCTTGTTGACGCTTACCTCATCAGGAGGATTGAATTTTTATGGTGAGGTTTGTAAATATCTTCAGATTGAAGACAATTTTATTCTTAATATAAAAGGGAATCAAGAAGGACTTGCGCAGTACGACGATTTGAACTGCGGTATATTAATGAACGCCTTTTGCCATAATAATAATATAGTGCACAATACGATTGCAAATGGTGGTAATTATGGGATATGGATTACAACGGATAATTATGAACATAAAATCTCTGATAACCTTATCTACAACAGTTTAAGGGCACAATTGACGCTAAATGATTTTTATGGGACACCCGGATCAAACCAGAATCACAAAATAGTCCATAATATTTTTTACAGTCTATCGAATATGCAAGCTTGTTTGCAGTATGAAACAATTAATAGTTCAAATCATTATTCCTCAACAGATAGCAATTACTATTGTAACCCGTATAATTATGTGGCAGTTCGCGAAAAGTTTGTAAACATAGACCCTGTTATGAAAGAGTATCCTTTACCGGTATGGAAGCATCTTTCGTTGGCTGATACAAATTCTATTGCAACCCGAGTTACTTTAAATCAATATCAAATCAATACAGAGTCGAGTGAAGAGTTGATTATGAATGGCACTTTTACGAACAACTTCGACAATTGGGGATTGCTTTCTGATGTAGGAGTAGAAATGCTGTTGGATAATGATATTGGAATGGATGGAGGTTGTATTAAAGTCGTTGTACAAGATACTTCCTTAGCGTTTGCTCAATTACAATCCAAAGACTTTGCTCTTCAACTCAATCAGTATTATCGTTTACGATATAGTGTTTTTGGAAATCACAATTCCTATATGAACACATCAACCTATAAAGACGAAGACGATTATCACTCCGTAGGTTTAGACCGTTATGTACCTTACGAAACCACACGAACCGAAAAGGAATTTATTTTTAAAAGCAACGAAGACTGCCCCTTTTGTGCTGCAAGATTTGCCATGTTTAAGGGCGACAGTATGTTGGTTATGGATAATATCACGTTCAAGCAAGTAACCGTGTTTCCATTAGATTCGACTAAGTCGAATAGGCTGATTACAAACTATAGTAACCAAAGCATAGACGTTAATTTGCATGACACTTTATTTATTGATTTAAACGGAAGCATTGTATCAGGACACTACACACTGCCGCCATACAGTTCTTATGTCCTCATACCCCGGCATATTATTTACAATGATATTGAGCCCGTTATGCCAACACAAAAAGATGAAATAGTACTTTTCCCTAACCCGGTAAAAGATATCTTGTTTGTCCAATTACCTGAAAACATTCAGGGAGCTACAACCATAGAAATCTTGTCTCTCAACGGTCAGGTGCTATATGCCCTGCACACAACAAATCATTTTTTTAACCTTCCGGTGCAACATCTACAATCGGGAGTGTATCTATTAAAGGTTACAACGGGCCAATCCGTGTACACAACGAAGTGGATCCAAATGTAAGCCGTAGTATTTTACTTTAATTTTACACACTGAACCCGAATTAGATTGCGATGACAACGCAATACCCAAAAAATATTACAGAAGCAGAGCGTAAAGCGTTATTGAAAGAGTACAGAAACTTATTGGCTCTGTTGCGCCCTCAAATGCTTAAAGCAGACAAAAAATATATAAGGCAAGCTTTTGAGATGGCTATGGATGCCCATAAAGAAATGCGACGTAAATCAGGGGAGCCATATATATTTCATCCTTTAGCCGTTGCTCAAATTGTTGCCGGTGATATTGGACTTGGGCCGCTTGCTGTGGTATGCGCCCTTTTGCACGATGTGGTAGAAGATACAGAGTTTACACTTGAAGACATCGAAAAAGAATTTGGAAAAAAGGCAGCAGAAATTATTGATGGTCTCACCAAAATCTCCGTCCTCCTTGATGCACAAGGATACATTCAGGCAGAGAATGTACGCAAGGTATTGCTCACTCTGGCAAAAGATGTAAGGGTTATATTAATTAAGCTCGCAGATCGGCTACATAACATGCGCACTATGGATGCAATGGCGCGTAATAAACAAATTAAGATAGCAGGCGAAACGTTATACTTATATGTGCCGCTTGCTCACCGCTTAGGTTTATATAACATTAAATCAGAATTAGAAGATCTTGCCATGAAATACACCGAACCTAAGGTGTATAAACAAATAGCAACAAAACTTGCTGAGTCAAAAAAGGAACGGAATAAATACATTAATGAATTTATAAAACCGATAAAAGATGCCTTATCTAAAACCGACCTCGAATTTGAAATCTATGGAAGACCTAAATCTATTTCCTCAATCTGGCAAAAGATAAAAGAGAAAAGCGTTACGTTCGATGAAGTCTATGATAAATTTGCTATTCGAATTATTCTAGATGTTCCTGAAAATGAAGAGAAGGCAACATGTTGGCAGGTGTATTCTATCGTAGCCGATATCTACCGCCCGAACCCGGAACGCCTGAGAGATTGGATTAGCGCACCCAAGCCGAATGGATACGAAGCCTTACACACAACAGTTATGGGGCCGAAAGGCAAGTGGGTAGAAGTTCAAATCCGCTCTAAGCAAATGAATGAAATTGCAGAAAAAGGGTACGCAGCGCATTGGATTTATAAAGAAAAAAACCAAACGGCTACACATCACGAGTCAGAATCTGCCATTGAAGACTGGTTGCGTCGCGTTCGCGAGTTGTTAGAGAATCCGGAAACCAATACGCTTGACTTTATTGACGACTTTAAAATCAACCTCCTTTCAGAAGAGATTTATGCCTTTACCCCTAAAGGAGACATCAAAGTGCTCCCGAATAAAAGCAGCATTCTCGATTTTGCATTTAATATACATTCCGACTTGGGGTATCACTGCATAGGAGCCAAAGTTAATCATCGCATTGAACCAATTAGCTACATTCTCCGAAACGGTGATCAGGTAGAAGTTCTTACTTCTAAAAAACAAAAACCTACCGAAGATTGGTTGAAGTATGCTGTATCAACAAAAGCCAGGGCAAAAATAAAAGATGTATTGCGCGAAGACCGCCGCCGCATTATTAAAATAGGGAAACTAAACTTAGAGAACTTATTCCGAGAATATAAAATATCATTTCAAACGGCAAATTTGAATAAGATTGTTTCCTATTACAACTTCAACTCCGTTGATGAATTGTATTACAGCATTGGCCTTGGAAATTTCAAGTATGAAGATTTTTATCAATTCAAACAAATAGGCGATACAATTGAATTTGCCGATAACAACAAGCAACATACGGAAAATGTAGAGTTAACCATTAAGAACAAGCTATCCCAGAACTCGAATTTATTTATGTTCGATGACCTCAGTACACAAGTCGATTATAGCCTTGCAGAATGTTGTAAACCGATTGCAGGTGATGAAGTATTTGGCTTTGTGAATAAAAATAATGTGGTCGAGATACATCGTTCAAATTGTCCTCAGGCAATCAGTGTTATTTCTAAATACGGCTATCGTATGCTCAGAACGAAGTGGAATCGCCAGCATCAAATCGCCTTTTTAACCGGATTAAAAATTACCGGTATTGATGATGTAGGGGTTATGTTTAAAATGACAACTATCATCTCGGGAGAATTAAAAATCAATATGCAATCCATAACTATTGAGACCGATGATGGCTTATTTGAAGGAATTATCAAAGTTTATGTACGTGACACCGAACAGTTAAATTTGCTAATGGATCGTCTCAAAGCATTGGAAGGAGTGTTATCGGTAACCCAATTAGAGCAGCAGGTGGAACAATCCACTGAACTAAAATGACAAAAGCAGAAATAAAAAATCAAGTAAAAAAACGGCTTATAGAATATTTAGAAAAAAACGGATTGCGAAAAACAAGCGAACGTTTTGCTATTCTGGATGAAATCTATTCGCGCAATGACCATTTCGATGCCGAGGCGCTTTTTGTAGAAATGAATAAGAAGAATTACCCCATTAGCCGTGCGACTATTTATAATACGCTCGAGGTTCTCCAAGAATGCGATTTAATTAAAAAGCATCACTTCGGAAATAATCTCTCTTTGTATGAAAAATCATTTGCCTATAGGCAGCACGACCATATCATCTGCACCCAATGCGGAAAAGTCGTAGAATTCTGTGACCCTCGTATTCACCAGATTAATACCATGATGAGCGAATTGCTCAAGTTTAAGATTGTCTCTCATGAACTTATTATATACGGTATCTGCGCATCCTGTCAAACAAAAAGAAAACCTTGACATTTTATTCCTAATGACCAGCCTTAAATTTACGTACTAAATAAGGTCACTAAGCCTTATATTTGAAATCCTTAAAATAAACATAGAGTTAATGCAGCGCTTTTTCTACTTTTTGGCGGCTTTCCTATTAATCAGCCATAACCTTTTTGCCCAATTGAACATAGTTCAACATGACACTTCATATTGCCAACCTCAACCCTTAACCTTTAATGCAACCCTGGATGATTCTATATTATCTACCGGTTTAATTATAGTGGATGACACTTATAGTCAGGTCATTGATATTGGCTTCAACTTCACATTTTATGGCAATACCTACAATCAATGCATTCTATCTACAAATAACTATATCTGCTTTAATACCAGTTTAGCAGGCCAATATAGTCAATGGCCTATTACCGTGGCTATTCCTACAACAGCAGCCGGCACTCCTAAAAACTCAGTTTTTGGTCCTTGGCATGATACAGATCCCTCTGTAGGTACTATGGGCACAATGAGTTACAAAACTTTAGGAACTGCACCGAATAGGAAATTTATTTATAGCCTTTGTGAGGTTCCGATGTATTCATGTAACACTATGCTCTACAGTGGGCAGATTATACTTTTTGAGGGCTCAAATAGAATTGAAACACATATAGCCAATAAGCCTCTTTGCACTGCGTGGAATACCGGGCAGGCTATCCACGGTTTACATAATATTGATGGTACGGTTGCTGATGTGGTTCCCGGAAGAAATTATCCTACTCAGTGGACGGCAACTAACGATGGCTACGAGTTTGTTCCTAATGGTAATGGGGGTTATACCATTAACCCTATACCGTACAATCCTTATCTGATCTATTCGGGAGGATCTGTGGGTTGGTATGAGAATAACGTATTGATAGGTTCCGGATTAACACTTAACGTTCCTAATCCAACAATAGGCACGCACAAGTATTATGCAAAATTAGTAGGGTGCTACGGAAGCTCGGCTATGGATAGCGTTACCGTAATCATAGGTTCTACAAACGCATCCTTTACACAACATAACTTAGAGTGCCCAGAGGATATTACGGGGTTTGCTGCTGTTAGTTTTACGGGCAATCAGTCGTATAATTTACTTTGGACGGATGCCAACGGTAATACATTGCAAAATAATAATGGCGTTGTTGGTACCGACACCTTATTTAACGTAAGTACAGGTACATATAAGCTTCAGATTACAGACAACGTTGGCTGTGTAACGAATCAAACCTACAACATTACTTCTGAAACTTATGTTGCTTCTTTTGATTACAGCCCATTGGTTATTTGTCAAGGCCAACCGGTTACATTTAACAATACGTCAAACGAAATCATATCTACCTACAATTGGACATTTGGTGATGGTGCTACAGCGCAAACTTCCACAGCTACACATTCCTACACAAATCCCGGAGTCTATGCCGCAACTCTGCTAATTAAGCATGACCTTACAGGATGCTCTGCTACCGAAACTAAAGAAATTGTGATTAACGCCAATGCAAAAGCTAACTTCTCTATGCCTCAAAACCTGTGTCAGGCCGATCCGATATATTTTACCGATTTATCTACTCCGCATCCGGTCCAGTGGATGTGGAACTTTGCAAACATCGACACGTCTTATATGCAAAATCCGGGGTATAGCTTTGGGTCTCCCGGAGATTACATTATTACTTTAAAAGTTACCGATAGCTTGTGCGGTACTGATATTAAAAAGGATACGATTACCGTATATGCCTATCCGATCGTGGGCATAGTTGCCGATAGTATTGTCTGTGCAGGACAATCTGTTTTATTGGATGCCGGTTATCCTAACTACCAACATATTTGGTCTAATGGTAACACCAATCAATATTTTACCACATCATTCCAAACAACAACTACGGTATGGGTTCAGGTGAATAATAACGGGTGTGTAGCCGGTGACACCATAACCATTACAATTAATTGTGACCTTAGTTTACCAACAGCCTTTACTCCTAATGGGGATGGAAAAAATGATAAATTCAGACCGCGAGGAAAAAATGTAAATCGTTACGATCTCTATGTGTACAATCGCTGGGGTACCTTAATTTATAGCATTAACGGTGCAGCGGGTGATATGGAAAACGGCTGGGATGGAACCATTAAAGGTGAACCGGCCGAAGTAGGCACTTATGTTTACTATGCCAAGTCATATATGATTAACGACTTTGTTGTTGAGAAGCAGGGTAATGTCACTTTGTTACGATAACCAAGGGTCTATGCCTGCCTTTTAATTCCTGTCATATTGAATCCCCACATATTATCATCTGTTACTTTTATGGAATGATAGTTTCTTTTCATATACCAAACTTCCACTTCTGCTTTGGTATGCTCCCATCTAAATTGCGGTGAAAACCAATCGAGGATATCAATCATCATTTCGCGGGTATTTTGCTTATTTCCTTTTACTCGCTTAATCGCATAACTAAAGGGAAGCAACGTAGCATAATACAAATAATATTGAATACGTACGGGCAGTTTAGAACTTGCCTTGCGCACCTGATTGAAGGTATTATGAATAAAATCTTTTCGCGGCTGATAAGACCACGTACTCAGCTTTCCGCCCGGCTTTACGGTTGCTTCGATGCAACTCAAGGATAACTCTGTGCTTCGAGTAGCAATTAATACACCACTACTATGCGTTATATCAAAAGCTTGAAACGGTACCGGCGGAAACTGCACATCACCTTGCACAAAGAGCACATGTTTAGACGTATTTTGTTCATGCGCTCGCAGAATACTTAAACTAAAATCCATAGCTACATTTTTAATACCCTCCAGAGCCAACATCAAGTTCAACTTACCATTTCCACACCCGGCATCAAACACAAACTTTCCCTTAATAGATGATAGCGTTTCGTCAGTTTCTTTTAAAAAACGTTGTATCATACCCGTGGCATCCATGTCCCAGGTCTTGTCCGTATCATAGTTATATAGCGACCATTCCTGCGAGAAACTTTGCTTCGTATGACTATTATTTTTAATCACTAATTTTAAGAAGGCACCGTATTGCTTCCAAATCTTTTGCATCCGTGTATTGTAATCAATCACGTATTGTTTTAAAAAAACCTGATAATCCACACAAGCTTCTACAATCAAACGCGGAATGCCGTCTATCACGGGGTAAAACCATAAATCATCAGCATATAATATGGCAGTTTGGATGACTTCACAACGTACTCCATCCATTTGCTTTTCTATTTTCTCAATAATAACACACCGCAATTCTTTTCGGGTTACCGGGCATCGCAGCCAACTTAATTGTTCTATCAGCATTGGTGCAAAATAAAGGATAGAATCGAATTCAGATGCACAGACTTATATTTGCGCACTTTAAATAAAATTTTATGGCATTACAGTGTGGCATCGTAGGACTTCCGAATGTAGGTAAATCAACTCTTTTCAACGCCTTATCGAATGCAAAGGCACAGGCAGCCAATTTTCCTTTTTGTACTATTGAGCCTAACGTTGGAACCATAACGGTACCGGATGAGCGTTTAAACGAGCTGTCAAAATTGGTAAATCCGCAACGTATAGTACCCACTACGATCGAGATTGTGGACATCGCCGGTTTGGTCAAGGGAGCCAGCAAAGGAGAGGGCTTAGGCAATCAATTTTTAGGCAATATTCGAAATGTGGATGCCATCATTCATGTGGTGCGCTGCTTTGATAATGACAATGTCATTCATGTAGATGGTTCGGTGAATCCGGTTCGTGATAAAGAAATTATTGATACCGAATTGCAGTTAAAAGATTTAGAATCTGTAGAAAAGAAAATAGCAAAGACAGAACGCAGTGCCAAAAGCGGAGATAAGGATGCAAAACGTTGTTTGGAAGTATTGCAAATTTATAAGTCACATTTAGAAAGCGGTAAAAGTGCTCGCTCTGCCGAGGTTTCGGATGAGGACAAAAAGTTTATTGCAGATATTTTCTTGCTCACTCTTAAACCCGTAATGTATGTGTGCAATGTAGAAGAAACGAGCGTACTCAATGGCAATAAACACACCGAGGCTTTAAAAGCAGCTATAGCAGGAGAACGAGCGGAGCTGCTCATTATATCTGCTGCTATAGAAGCGGATATTGCACAACTGGATTCATTTGACGATCGGAAAGCTTTTCTTCAGGATTTAGGATTAAGCGAATCGGGCGTGGCTCGTTTAATAAAAGGGGCTTATCATCTGCTCTCTCTGCAAACCTATTTTACGGCAGGTGTGCAGGAAGTTCGCGCGTGGACTATTACCCGAGGAATGACGGCACCACAGGCTGCCGGTGTTATTCATTCAGATTTTGAAAAAGGATTTATTCGAGCCGAAGTGATTAGTTATACCGATTATATCACTTTAGGTTCAGAACCGGCATGCCGCGCCGCAGGCAAATTGCGCCTCGAGGGAAAAGAATATATCGTTAAGGATGGCGACGTAATGCACTTCTTATTTAATGTGTAACGTTACTTGCCTTGCCCTATAAATAGGTTGACTAGTGTTTGTTTCATTTCTAGTCAAGCTATTTTAGGATGGGACTTATATATAATTGCAAATGAAAAAACTAATAATATCGGCACTGGTTTTCTTTTTAATAAGTCCGGCATTTGCCCAATGGACGGTGCAAAGCTCGGGAACTGGAATAAACCTGAAGAATATCTATTTTACTGATACCTTAAATGGTTATTGTGCAGGAGGAGGAGATAATTCATCTTGGCCTTTGGCTGGTCAGCCTGCAACGTTATTAAAAACTACAGACGGAGGCAATACCTGGCATATAGCTTTTCAGAATTCGTTATTAGGGCTAAGTAGTATCATTGCCTTCAACGATACTGTACTGGCATTTGGGATGAAAGCCACAGGGCAGCACTGTGTGGTTTTTTCAACCAACGGCGGTGTGGATTGGGGTATTGATACTTTGTCGTTTTGGTTAACGGATAATGTAAAGAAAAAAGTAATAAAAGCAGGAAATCAGGTATATCTATTATCTGATAATGGAGGAATATATCGGATGTCGAGCTTCAATAATTGGATTTTGTTACCTTCTTGCCCTGTTTCATCTGTTTTTTATGCGGTTGGTAACAAGATATTTTCAGCAAGTGGCCCGCCTCATAGATTATACAAAAGTGATGATGGTGGCATATCTTGGGATAGCTCTTCAATAAATCCTGCTAATCCGATTAGTCCAAGTCCATATTCAGGTTCTTCTATTTGGGTATTTGGAGATACAGTGATGCTTTATACCACATACCCTTACATTAAGGCCTATAGTTTTGATAATGGGCTAACGTGGAATACCGATGTTGATACTTTCGGCCCTCGATTTAGTTTATATAATTTTTCTGCAAATGAATTTATTGGAAGTTATAATGGTAATATATTTAATACTTACGATGGCGGTATGACTTATAATTATAGTCAGCCATTAGTGGACGTGAAAGATGTGTTTTTCCTAAATCGCACCTTAGGTTTTATTTGTGGAGATGGTGGCGTAATTTATTAAACCACAACAGGAGGAGGTACAACATCTATTAGCAATCAGGAACTTAAAAAAAAACTAAAAATCTACCCCAACCCCACAAACGAAAAGATAAACATTGAATACGAAAATAGTATTGAGGTACAAAGCATTCAATTGGTCGATGTTTCGGGAAATTTGGTTAGGAGTTTTAAGAGAAACGAAAAAATGCTAAATGTAAGCGGTGTGTCAAATGGGGTATATTTTTTGAATATTCGGTCAAAAGAGGGAGTAATTGTAGAAAAAGTGATAATACAATAATCAAAAAAACTTATATTGATTAAACCATTAACTTTTTAATAGGTTAGTGGCTTATTTATTTGGTTGTTTACGTATTTGTAGTCTACAACGTTTCTAAGTCCTTTGTAAACGGTTTTATCTTCTTCCATTGATTAAGCATTCCCATAAAATGTTCCGTCCATTCCATTAGGGACATTGGATTTAAACCAATAGGCAAAACTTTTTTGTAATGGTTCGTTAATATCACTTGGTAAGTTTTGTAATTGCGAAAAACCAAAATCTATTTTTTGACTTGTAAAAATGTTTTTCGCAACAGCAATTTGTTGTTTTTGTTCTTCGGTTGCAAAACTTAAATCTAATCCGTCAAATAAATTTGTAAACGAAATTGGCTCGCTGTCTGCTTCAATGCCTTTAAACGCTTCTAATGGCTTTGCTAAATAACACGATGTTCTTTTTTCTGTTGCGTGGTAGGAAAGATAATTGTCGCTAGCTAATTGTTCAACAAATTCAAACTCTTTGTATTTGATGTCTGTTTTATCATTTTTCAAGTCAAGCAAATGGGCGTGTGAATAGCAAAACAAAAAGTGATGTTTGTTCGCAAGAAGTTGAGTTAAGAAATTTTGATAAACAGTTTTTTTCCTGTTTAAAAAGATGACTGAAAATTTGCTTATCAAAATAAATTCGTTCCATTATTTTTCTTCCAAAATCTTTAATAGTTTTTCATTCAAATACAATTTCTCTTTTCCAACCTTTACCGATTTTAAAAAATCGTTTTCTTCTAAAGCAATCAAATAATTTCCGACTGTTTTTAAGTTTCCAATGTTTTCGTCTATCAAGTGTTGGCGTTTGGTATAAGGTAAACGGAACAAAATTTCAATCAAATCTTTGGAATAAATTTTTGGCAGTTTCTTTTTGATTTCTTCTGCTGTTTTATCCATTGTGGTTGTAATTTTGTTCAAGCGTTCCAAACCTTTGTTTGACGTTTCTTCAATCATATCCAACATATACAGAATGTAATTTTCCCAATCATTGCTTTCGGTTACGCCACGCAAACATTTGTAGTAATCAGTTTTGTGTTTAATGATGTATTCGCTTAAATAAATTGCAGGTGTATCAAGCAAACCCGAAAGTTTGAGATACAACAACAATAAAATTCTTCCTGTTCTTCCGTTGCCGTCCGAAAATGGGTGAATTGCTTCAAACTGATAGTGCATTAATGCCATTTTGATAAGCGGGTCAATTGTTTCATCTTCATTGATGAATTTTTCCAAATTCGCCAATTTTTCACGGATCACCTTTTCGCCACTTGGTGGTGTGTAAATTACTTCGCCTTGCGTGTTGCTTAATGTAGTTCCGGGTGTAACCCGAATTGAAGCCGTATTTTGTTTGATACATTGAACAATACTTATACAAAGATTGATTGTGATAAACGGTTTTTTCTTTAACTGTTCCAAGCCCAACCAAAGAGCCCCTTTGTAACTCAAAACCTCTTTTGTGGCTGAATTTTCTACTTTTCTGTCGGCAACTAACGATTTGTAAAGCTCATCGTTTGTTGTGATTATGTTTTCTACTTCCGAACTCGCTTTTGCTTCCTGTAAATAAATCGTGTCTAAAAACAAGGTCGGATTAGGCAAATTGAGCAAAGTTCCATTCAGTTGAGCCAATGCCCTACCTGCCGAAATCGTTTTGCGAAGTATTTCTTTCGTTTCAATATCTGCCTTTGGCGGTAGCAATGGCAGGTCGTTATACGGTATTTTACGATCAAATTTGCTCATATTCTTCAAGTGTAAGTTTTACCCTCGTTTTTAATACAAGGGCAAAAATACGGAAATTTTACTCTCGTTCAATAAATGAGGGTAAAAATTACTCTCGTTGCTCAACCAACTTAATTTCTGCCTCTGTAAGCTCATAAAGCTGATACACTAATTCATTAATTTTACTTTCTGTATGCTCAATTCTGTGTTTCAATTGCTTGGATTTGCCCGCCAAAATTGTCGTTTGCAGTTCTTTGTTGAACCGCAAAAGTTGGTCAACCTATTTTAGGACGGGACACCATGATGAGTGCTTCTTTTACCATAGTAACCTTATATTATCTTCTAAACTCCATCCCATTATTTTTTTGGAATAAGCATCGGTAACCACGGCAAGGTAGGCGTGTGCCTCATCCGTTTTGATGTAAGTAATGTCGCTGACAAAGACCTGTTCAGCGTGTTTGATTTCAATATCTTTAATGCGGTTGGGCGAAGCGTAGAAGAAATGTTTTGAATCGGTAGTGATGTGAAGCCGCTTGGTTTTGCGGATAAGCAACCCGTTGTTTCGCAACAAGGCAAACAGCGCATCCCTGCCCATTTTTATTTCCGGTTGTTGCAGATACGGTCTCAGATGCTCACAGAGCTTACGTGTGCCGGTGCGCGGCATTTTTTGTCTTATCTCTGCCACTTTCTGTAGCACCACTTCGTTCTTTTCTTCTTTCACTTTTTGCGCTTTAATTCGCTGGTAATACGCTTGTTTGCTAATCCCGAACACTTGATACAGCCACTTTACTTTAAAAGTTTTTTCTTCTTTCGCTGTATCTCGTTTGCCAAGTGTTCGGGTAAAAACTTTTTTGAGAGTTCCATACCCGTTTCCTTTTCAAATTCAACAATTATGTCTTGCTGAAAGTCTTTGATAAACTCCAGTTCTTCTACCTTTTGGCGTAGCTTTTTGAGTTCTTCGTCTTTGTTCATCGCTTTAGATTTGGAGTGAAAGTTAGATAGTTTTTTCCGCCAATAGTCAATCGTGCTGCGCGAGATGTTATACTTCTTGGAAGCATAGTTGGCTGAGATCTGTCCGTTGTTGATTTGGTCAATGACCGAAATCTTAAAGTCAAAACCGACTTCTTTACCGTTTCTTTTTCGGCAGGGTTGTTTTTCTTGTTTGTCCATAAGTGACCAATGTTTGTTTTGTTTTTGGTCAACCTATTTTAGGACGGGACACGTCACAGGGTTGCCACTAACGTTTTGGGTATTGCCGAAGACGGGGATTTTTAGCACAAAAGTTCAATCGAAGAACGAATGTTGAACCTTGCACAAATGTCCAATCGAAGCACTTTACCGGCTCTATTGCCAATTTGTTTGTTATGGGCAGGTTTTCTTTTCATTATAGTCTTATTGATAAATCCAAATGCCCTCCAAAACCGAGTTCAACTATTTTTTGAAGTGTCGAAATTCGTGCTTCTTTAATGTTGTTTTCAATTTTTGAAATATACGATTTGGTAGTACCAACTCTGTCGGCAAGTTCTTCTTGTGTCAAGCCTTTTTCAAGTCTTGCTTGTTGAAGCATTACTCCAATTTTAAAGTTTTCGTAGCCAGCTTCTAATTCGTCACGCTTTTTTGTTCCACGCTTGCCGTAGTTTCTTTCTTTAAAATCTTCGAGCGTCATTAAGTTTTTATTTTTCGTTTTACTCATAACATTATTATTTACTTTTTATTGGTATTCGTGATTTCCAATTCATATTCTGCTTTTATTTTAAGTGCTATTTCAATTTCTTTTTTCGGTGTCTTTTGAGTTTTCTTCTGAAAGCCATTAGCCAAAACAACTAACTGACCTTTGTCGAAAAAACAGAAAATGCGAAAAATATCACTTCCTAATTTTACTCGAATTTCGTAAAGTCCGTCTGTGTTCTCTATGTGTTTGAGATATGTTTCTGGAACTCTTTCTAAATCTTCTACCAAGTCAAATGTCCAAACTATTTTCGCTTTCACATTCTTGTTTTGCTTGTCAAAAAAGGTTTGAAAATAGTCTTTATAAAAAGTTATTGTTCTATATTTCTGTTTTTTATTCACTTTACAAAAATACAAAAGTTTCTCTTTAGTATAACTATAGCAGATGCTTTTTTTGTTTATTCTTGTCGATGAGATTTTGGCGAAGTGTTCAGTTAAACTTGCACATCGGGCCGCGTGTTGGCGAGGGTGGCACTTTTACTGTATTTTTCAATCGAAGCACAAACTTTGATTCTACAATAAATGTTCAATCGAAGAAGTTTCTGCCACTCTTGCCAACACGATGTTATGCGATTGCCGTTTGTTAATATTTTTTCCATTCAAAACTTTTATATCCACTCTCTAAAGCCCATTTACGCCAAACAGCTTCAAGTATTTCGTTATCTCTTAGACCTAATGGATTTTTATATGTTTGTAATTTAGTGTTTTTATCTCTTTCGGCTGTTTCTAAGATATGTAGGTTTATATATTTGTTTTTGTCATTTTTTATAGGTGTTAAACATAAAGTTGAATTATTTCTAAGGGCTGTTTCTATATCAACACTATTTGATTTACAATATCGTCTTATTTCATCAATTTCAAGCTCACCGAAATAAAATTGATTATTACTCCTTTTACCATAATATTCGAGATAACCGTCTGTGAAAATATATATGTGATTATCGTAATTTATATAGGTAGTATCAATCCCATTAGTTAAAAGCGTGTTTTTCTTGATAAGGGACTTGTTTTCTATTTTATCGGCTAAAATGCTAATCAAATCCATTCCTTTATCTTGAATGTTAGCATAAGCATCACTTGCTTTTTGTTTTAAGACATCTATTTCATAGTCTAAACCTTTGCCCTCATATTCTCCTGTTGAATTGATAAATTTTTGTTTACTACCTAAATCTTTAATTTTATTTATATCAATGGTGTATTTAACTTCATCAGAAAAAGTTGAGAAATAAAGGGATGATTTGTCTCCAATTTTTTCACCTGGCTTAACACATTCGTTCCTAAAAAAGTTGAGAATCTTATTTATCTCCGCAAGGTCTTTAGGAGGAGATTGTTGGTTTATAACTGTGCCATTTATTTTTGGTTCTATTCTATCAGTCATATCTGAAAGAATAACTATATTTTGATATGTCAGTGTTTTATTTTGCGGTTCAGGCATACAAGATTGCAACAATAATGAAGTTGCAAAAAAGAATAATAATTTCTTCATTTTCAGACTAACGATTATTTGTGACTACTTGTTCTATTGCTTGAACTCTGTTTGTAACTTCTTTTTCTGCATAAAGTTCAGGCAGGTATTCAATGTAGCCTGTTTTATACGCTGTTGAAACACTATTTAGGATTTCATCAGTAAAGATTTTCCCACTGGTAATACGAGTCATAAAATCATCGTAAATCGCCTTTAGATTTTTTTGTAGTTCTGTAAATAGATTTTCAATATTATTTTGCTGTTTATTTAATTCTTTTTCTAATCGTTCTAATACATCATTTTTCTGTTTTATAGATTCGTCCTTTTCTTTAATTTCTTTTAAAAGAAGCTCTTTATTTAGATTCAAATCAAGTAATGCTTTATCTAACATTTCGATTTGTTTATTCTTTTCAGCATCAACCAATTGAAGTTGAGATTTTTGGTAAGCATTAACTATATATTCTATGATAAAGTGTGTAATTATTAGTGGTAACATCCCAAAAACAAAAATGAGCCAAAACTCTCCGTGCTTCACTACTTCCCAAATTTGAAGTTGTGATTCTTTGCCAATTAATAAACTCTTTATCTCATCTGTATTCATCGCAACCATTACGGCAACTATAATGTCAAAAATTAAAACGCCAACCCAAAAACTTAAAATATTGACCCACTTCTTTTTGCTCCCAAAGAGTTTTAAATTTGATAATGAAATTGGAATTAAAAAGAATAAACCTGCCATAATGCCAAATAAAGTTCCTTGCATTTTAAAGATTTTTACGATTGCATTAGCATCCACAAGCTGCGGAAGACCCGGGTTTATTCCTGCTTCCAAAGAATTACGAATTACATTTCCTTCAAAAAACACTTTGTACATTGCTGAAGCAAAAAACATTGACAAATAATAAATAAAAACTGTTAACCCTAATATTGCAAAGACAGTCCCAACCGACCAAAACTTTTTAATTACAAAGGATGATTCTAATGAGTTTCTTTCTAATTTATTTTTTTCAATTTCATTATTTATTTGAAGTAGTCCTTTTTCTCCCGTGCTTTTGTTGCCTGATTCAAGGATTGATTTTTCTTGTTTTAAATCAGTGATTTTTGAGTTTGCTTGTCGTAGTTCTATTTCATTATTTGAATTTATTTTGTTGATTTCATTTTGTTTGTCTGTGTCTATTTCAGCTTTCTTACTTTCAAAGGCAGATTTGATATTTTGAGAGATTATATTTTTCTTACTACTCAAACTGTCGTCAGTTGCAAACATTTTTATTTGCTCTTTGATTTCGTCATAATGCGTTTTAAATATATCTATACTACCTGAGCTTTCCTTTGAATTATCATAGCCTTGTTTTCTATAGCTTTCAGTATTTATGTTTGCTGTTGTATAAATTAAATTTGATAGTTGTTGCGTAAAAGAGTCAGCCGTGTCTATTGGTTGTACTGTTTTTGTTTTTGTAATAACTTGTTCCATAGGATTTGCTGAATTTATGTTTACATCTATTTGGTGGTCAATATTATATTTCAGTCTTTCAAATTCAGCAAATAGTTGTCGATATGTATTTAAATCATCTGTTACTTGAATGTTTTCAACATTATTGTTGCTTGCATTATATGAATAATTATAAGAACCATTTATTGAAATTCTATTATCAATAAGGCAGAACTTGTGATGCATCATTCCTCTTTCATCTCCTGTTTCAAAGGCGTGAATACTTATGTTTTCAGCTTTGAACATTTGTTTTACGGTCTCATTTTGAGCGTTTGATGAAAGGATAATATCTACCGTAATATTTCGCTTTTTTGCATTGATGATAGCATTGGCTATATCTCTATCGGTAAACCAAGCCATAGCCACGAATATATTTTGGTTTGCCTTTTCAATTTCGGAAATTATTCGTTGTTTTATTTCTGTTCCGTTCGTTATAATATCATTCATACTTTGTATTTAATGTTTTTATTGGTTGCAATTTCTTTTAGGTATCGCCTAACGGTTTGGGTATTGCCGAAGTGACGGATTATTGGCACTAAAGTTCAATAGTAGCACAACTGTTGAACCTTGCACAAATGTTTCATAGTAGCACTTCTGCCGCCATTTTGGCAATACCTTGTTACCACCAGTGCTTCTTTGGCTGTCGTGCCTTGTTAGTCTATTTGTTGCTGTTATTCTCATTGACTTTTGTCTTGCTGTGGGTCATATTTTTAATATTTCTTTTTCTCTTGGGTTGGCTTGGTGGCTCTTTTGCAAAACTTTGCTTTAGTCTTGGCTTGTGCAGTTTTGCAAATGTGCCACCAAATGCGTTGGTCATTTTAATGCTTTTACTTTTTCAATAGTTATTATTTGGTTGCTCTCAATTACCTTTACTGTCGGTGGTTCTGAAAATTTGTAGGATTTAAGTTCCTCTATGAGTTCATTAAATTCATTACTTGTCGCTACTATAACATTGTCAAGTCCAATTACGTCACCACTTTTTATTTTTGCTTTTACACTTTTCGCTTCATTTACTTCAAGTGTTACTAAGAAACTTAATGCCTTTCGGTGAACGTATTTTAAAGCAATTGCTTCTAGGTCGGCTTGCTTATATCGTTCACGTAAACTTGTTTTTGCTGAAATACAAATTGGTCCTCTTTCTGCTGTGTAAAACATTAAGTCGTAAATTACGTTTGGCACGAATGCAACTTTAGCACTCATATAAAGAGGTAAAATATTTTCCCTAACACACAAAGTCGCAAGTATGTATTCAAAGATTTTTCCATTAAGGTTGTTGTTTCCTTCAGGGTGTTTTTGAAATGCTTCCCAATACGTTGAAATATAGTCAGAAGGCTTTTTGTATTTTACATTTAAAAAACTCGGGAACAAACTGTCAAAAACGACTTCTGCCTTGTTGTTTGCACCTACTGTTATTCCTAATTGATTTAGTTTACTCATTTTAAGATTTTGATTTTAACTGCTTTTAAAACTTGCTCTGCGGTTGCTTGAATAGCTGGAACAGCAACGGAGTTGCCGAATTGCTTATATGCGGAAGCATCAGCAACCGGAATTAAAAAACTGTCAGGGAAGCCTTGAAGCCTTGCCCATTCTCTTGGTGTCATTTTGCGAATTCCTTCTCTGTTTACTGTTCCTTTTATGTGAGTTGTCGGAGTGAAATCCGTAATACGATTGTCAATTACTAAATTTCTTTCTCGTCCCATACTACCTACAACTATTGCATTTGCAATCTCTATGTCTGGAATTATTTCGTAACCAAAACCATTTCCTTTTCCTTCGTGTCTTGCCTTGTGGTTTACAAGTGTCTGCACATATTGGGTTGATAAGAAATATTTTGGGTGTGCCCCTATCGGGTCGGGCTATTCGCTCCAAGTCCTCGGCTTCGTTTCTCAGCCTGTGGGCTTTTCGCTTCTATCCCTCACACGACAGTACCTTCAACAATATAGCACTCTAACCAACCAATAGTTTCATTAACACCTTTAATAAAAGCATCTAATTCAGACTTGGTTTCAAAACTAAATTCCTTTTCATTAATAGTTTTTTCGTCAATAGAAAATGGAACATCAGATAAGAATTTGTTTACTTGTTCTTTGCCGAATATGATTTTGACTTTATGCTTCATTTGTTAAAAATATTTTGATGATGGTATTCTAAAAATTCTATTGATGGACTAAATCTATCAGGTAAAACGATTGGTTGATTTTCGTATTCAAGAAAATATTTTTGAATGTTTTTTTCTTTTCGTTTTTCTAAAATAGCATCAGATAACTTAACCTTAAAATCTGAGGTTATGGTTATTAAACCCTTATCAAATGCTTTATCGTGGATATTATTTAAACAAATACCATTTTTAGGATTTAATCTTTCTTTTGTGTTTTTTGACCAAGGAATTATATGGCTTGCAACTAACAAAGAAGTAATAGAAATACCTGTAATACTACACCTTTCATTGTATGATGCTAAAATTCTTTGACGAAAATCAGTTTGATTAACTCTTGTTCTTACAAGCCGTTCTTTCTCTCTTCCATCAGCAAATTTTAATTCTGGCTCTAATTCAAGTATTTCTTCAATTGGTTTGTTTTGAATAGTTGAAAGTATAGCTGAACTATCAAGTGCTAATTTTTCCCACTGTCCAAAATATTCGTTCCAAATTTCTTTATCTGATGAACTTGCCGCACTTTTACCCTTATTTCCAATTTTTTGTTTTTCAGCATCAAGGCTTGTAAAATTCATTAATTTGTAGGCTAATGCAGCAGGTGTTCTATCAATAATTGGAGCTAACTTTTTTATTTCAGAATTAGAACTACCACTAATTTTGTTGTAAGGGATTTTCCAATAAAGATTTAATGCTACAATTAACTGTTCTCTATTCCAATTATCTCTTGCCATAAACTACTATGCTGCGTTTTGCGTTAGGGATTGAAGTGGAAATCCTTTTTGTGAGGAACGAACAAAAAGATTGGAACGGAAAGCCCGACCCGATAGGGAAACGCCCAAATAGTCTTTACGGAATCCAACAATATAAATTCTTTCTCTATTTTGTGGAACGCCATACTCCTTTGCGTTTATAATTTGCGGTTCTGGAACAAAATAATCAAGGTCGTTGCGTAAAACATTTAAGATTGTTTCCAATGTTTTTCCTTTGTCGTGGCTTCTTAAACCTTTTACATTTTCTAAAAAGATTGCTTTGGGTTTGTGTTTTTTGATAATTTCTGCAACGTCAAAAAATAGTGTCCCTCTTGTGTCGTCAAAGCCCCCACGCTTGCCGGCAATTGAAAATGCTTGACAAGGAAAACCTGCACACAAAACATCAAAACCGTCCGGAATGAACATTTTAGTTTGTTCTTTAGTAATGTCACCAAATGGAACTTCACCAAAATTTGCTCTGTATGTTCTCTGTGCTTCTTTGTCCCACTCACTGGTAAAAACACATTTACCGCCTAAATTTTGCATTGCCATTCTGAAACCACCAATGCCGGCAAATAAGTCTATGAATTTGAATGTATAATTTTCAGGTGTTGGAAAAGGAACGTCATTTACTTCAAAAAGTAATTGTTGCAAAGCATCTTCTGCAACCATTGAAAGATTGTTTTCTTCCTCTTGGAATTGAACATATTCCTTCAAATATTTCATAGCATCTTTCTTGAAATGCTTTGCTACTCCATTATCAATATTGTGGAGATAATGGGTAATCACAGCTTTCTTGTGATTAGCCGGAACTGCTTCAACTAATCTGATTTGAAACCGCTTTCCGTCAAACTCGTCAATTGATATTTTTTCTTTCAGTTTCATTTATAGTCTTTTGAATTTTATTAATGCACTTGTCTAGATTTTTTGTAATGTCTTTACCCCAAAATCTTAATACTTTCCAACCTTCTGCAATAAGTTTTTCGTTAACCTCATTTTCTCGCTCTATGTTGCGTTCAATTTTTGTCAGCCAAAATTCTTGATTGCTTTTATGGTCAAACTTTCTGGTTTCCCAATCTTTTCCGTGCCAAAACTCGCTGTCAACAAAAACAGCAAGTTTATATTTCTTAAAGGTTAAATCGGGCTTTCCAAAAACTGTTCTGTCATTCTTTCTATATCGCAAACCTTGAGCAAACAAAGCTTTTGCAAGAGCAGTCTCAATCTTAGAGCCGGAGGCTCTAATTGCTTGCATATTCTTTCTTCTTTGTTCTACAGTTAGCTTGTCCATAGTTCTACTTTTCTACAACTTTAAATTCATAGTCAAGGAAAATTGAAAAGCGAACCAAATAGTCAACCGTAATACTGAATTTTCCGTTTTCAATTTTTGAAATTGTCGAACGGTTAATGTTCATCAGTTCTGCTAATTGTTCTTGGCTGTAACCTCTTTGTTCTCGAACAATTCTAATTTTGTCGCCAAGTTTTAGCCGATAATCTTTTATTTGATTTTCTGTTGCCGTTAATTCTGCGTTCATAGAATTGTATGTTAATTCACAAATAAAGTTCCTGTGTGTTCTGTGCCGTTTTCGTCTTGAATTGTAAGCCAAACATTAGTTTCAACTCCTTTAACTCCTTTTGTCAAATCGAGCATAATTTTCTGTTCGCTCACTTTTACAACTTTTCCGTCGCTTGTGAATAGTCGGCTTTGTTGATAGTTACTTCGTGCCCTACAAGGCCAGAAGTGTCAACTTCAACAACTTCAAGGTCGTCAAGTAAAACAGCGTTGATAGGTGGAAATGAAAGTCCTGTGTTAAGAGCTTTAATATCTGCTCTTGGTCTTTCAACGTCTTCTTTGATTTCTAAAACAACGTAAAGTTGATTTGGATTTTCGTCTGGTAGCGGTGTGTGAAACTTTGCTACTTGTCCCGGTTTATTTGGTCTCATTTGTCAGTGTGCAGAATTTATAGCGTTGCCCCCGCTGCTTAATTTGTTAATGTGTCAAAGGTAAAAATCTCAGTTTAAAATGGTGCAATATATTGAACATATTTTTCAACAATTTGTCAATGTCAAGATTGTTGCTGTTGTCAGCTGCGTTGGCAAAAAATGGCTCTTTTGGTTTTGCGAAGCGTTGGCTTGTGTGTTGGGCAAAACCAAATGTGCCATTTGTGCGGCTGGTAAAAAGAAATTTTAAAAAATGCGAAGGGTGAGCTTTCTCTATATTATTTGTCACCTGTCCCAATAGCAAAACACGGTCAGCTTGTTTGTTTGTCCGCATAGTCGATATGGTCTGTATGTCGTGTCCATTTTCAGTCATTGTCTTGCTGTGTCGTCTGTCTTTTTAGCATTGGTGGTAACGGGCCGCGTATTGGCGATGGGCGGGATTTTTAGCACTGAACTTTAATCGAAGAACGAAAGCTGAATTTTGCACATCCGTTGATACGAAGCCGTTCAGCCCGCCTATTGCCAATACGATGTTGGTGGCTGCCCTTCTTTTCTGTTCTTCAGTCTAATTAAACTTAATCGTTGGTGTTGTGATTTCGTATATTTCTCCATTAGTCTGTTTGTATGTAATTGTAAACTTGTGCTCGTTGCTTCCTGT
>JBDHXV010000010.1:0-60878 GCA_039810885.1 Chitinophagales bacterium
GGCGAACATTGTGTAACGATCACGGATGCAAAAGGATGCACGCTTGTTAAGTGTGTTAGTATTTCACAACCAGTGCTTTTAACCAGCAATGCTACATCTGTTGATGTAACATGTTATGGTGCTTGCAATGGTTCAGTATCAGTAAACTATGATGGTGGTACTGCGCCTTACAGTATTGTTTGGAGCAATGCAGCATATAATGGTCAATATAATTTGAGCAATGTGTGTGCGGGTACTTACTCATATACAATCTATGATAAATTCCAATGTTCAACTACCGGCACGGCTACAGTAGGAAGCCCATCTCAATTAACTACAATACCTTCTAGTACAAATATGACTTGTAATAGCTATAACTTGCCAGGTGGATGTGATGGAACTGCCCACGTAGAAATTTCAGGTGGTACTGCTCCTTATACTATAATATGGAATAATGGTGAAGAAAGTACTTCAATTGAACATTTGTGTCCTGGCACTTATACTTATACCGTAACTGATGCTAACAATTGTACTGCAATGGGTCAGGTTGTTATTACTGAACCAGAACCATTCTTTGTAACTTCATCTTGCGGCTGTAATACATACATCCTTTGTAATGGTGACTGTAACGCTTCAATTAATATCACAGTAGTTGGTGCTTATGTTCCTGCATTACAATACTTGTGGAACAATGGTGCAACAACAGAAGATGTATCCGGACTTTGTGCTGGTCAATATATTGTAACGGTTACCGACTCACGCGGATGTATTTATGTTCAATACCATGAGCCTTTTGTATCACCTGAGCCTCTTGAAATAGCTCTTGATGCAACTGCACCTTCTTGTAATGGAAGTTGCGATGCTACGATAACGACGACAGTGGGTGGTGGAACGGCACCTTATACTTTCATTTGGAATGATGGGGCTACCTCACAAAACCGTAGCAATCTTTGCGCAGGTACTTATACTGTAACGGTAAAAGATGCTCATAACTGTACTGCTGTTAAAGAGATAACAATTCTTCCTGGTGAACCTCTTGAAGTAGGATCAACTCAAACAGAGATTTCTTGCTTTAGCAATTGTGATGCAACTATAACAATTAACGTAAGCGGTGGAACCGCACCTTATACGTTCCATTGGAATGATGGGGCTACCTCACAAAACCGCAACAATCTTTGCGCAGGTTCTTATAGTGTAACTGTAACAGATTCGCATAATTGTACCGCAATTAAGGCTCATACAATTGCTTCTGTTGAATTGTTAACGTCTTCAGCTGTAAGCACAAACATGACTTGTAACAGCCTTAACATGCCTGGTGGATGCGATGGTACAGCTTCAGTAACTGTTTCTGGTGGAGTTGCTCCATACAGCATTACTTGGAGCAATGGTGATGGTGGTGATCATATTGAGCACTTATGTGCTGGCACGTACTATTACACAGTAACAGATTCTAGAGGCTGCACTTCAATCGGTCAAGTAGTTGTTACTGAACCAGAACCATTCTTTGTAACATCATCTTGTGGCTGTAATTCATATATTATGTGTCACGATGATTGTAATGCCTCAATTAACATCACAGTAGTTGGTGCTTATGTCCCCGCATTACAATATTTGTGGAATAATGGTGCTACAACGGAAGATGTATCCGGACTTTGTGCAGGACAGTATAATGTTACGGTTACTGATTCACGCGGATGCATTTATGTTCAATATCACGAGCCATTCCTTGCTCCTCCTGCTTTAGAGGTTGGGTTAACGAATGTTATTCAAGACGATTGCAATACGCAAGTTTGTGATGGTTCTGCTACAGTAACTGTTAGTGGTGGTACTGCACCATACCATATTCTATGGTCTAATGGCACAACAACCGAAACAGCTAACAACTTGTGCGCTAATTGCACATACTCTGTGACAGTTATGGATGCTCATATGTGTAGCAAAACTTTACAAGTTGCTATTACTTGTGCTCCGCGCAGAGATAGTGAAGAGCCTATGATGGTTCAAGTTAGCGAGCCTCAAGTTGTAGTTTATCCTAATCCTATGTCAGAGAAAGCAAGCATTGACTTTATTATGCCTAAAGATGAGAACGTAACACTTGAAGTGTTCAATGTCAAAGGCGAAAAAGTTGCTGATTTATTCAATGGTCAGGTGAAAAGTGGTGTTAAACAAAGTGTTATTTTCAGCAATAACAATTATGCTGAAGGTGTTTACATCTACAGATTAACGACATCTGAAGGTGCTTATACCGGAAACATAGTTATAGTTAGATAAAATAGCCTAAACTCAATAAGAAGAGGCTGTCTCAAAAAGGCAGCCTCTTTTTTTATTAATATACCCTAAAAGAGGTAACCTTTAATGGGTATGCGCGTAGTAGGATGCAAATTCAATTTAGGATGCATCTCATAATAACCATATTATTAACTTCAATTTTTGGCATACAAGGCCCTGGTCCTAAGCTTTTTAATTCTTTACCGGATGAGATTCATATTTCCGCATCGAATATGGGATCCTTATTAACTTCAGAGTCTATAGGGAACAAAATCACTTTAAACACACAAAATACAGCACCTCTTAGTATAGAGTTGTTTAATTATACAAAGTGGAATGACAAGGAAAAAACAGTAGCCTACAAATTAATAGGCTACCCGGAAGGTACAACACTTATAATCAATATCATACAACGCAACGGTCAAACGATTTACCGGGGGCATATAAAGAACATGATTTATTCAGACGCATTTACTATAAACTTCAATGGCTCTGAATTGATATTAAAGAAAACAGACCGAGAAGAAATCGTAGCCGAGTAAACATTATCATTCTAACCATTTATCATCACCTGAAAACAATGAAAAGATTCTACGTCACAGTTTTAGCTTTGTTAACTTGTGTAATTGCTGTTGCACAAGTTCCTGCATTAAACAGCATGCCTTCTTCACCTTACGTAATTTACTTAGACTTTGATGGAGAAACAGTAAACAATCCAAACTGGTACGCTTCCACTATTAATGCTGAAGCCCCAATATTAACAAATGCACAGATAACTGAAGTTTTTAACAGAGTGGCGGAGAAGTATATCCCGTTCAATGTTAATGTGACAACTAGCCTTGCAGTCTTTAATGCGGCTGCTGTTACAAAAAGAATTCAGGTAGTCCTTACTCCTACATCATCGTGGTATGGTTCTGCGGGCGGTGTTGCTTTTGTTGGAAGTTTTGGATATGCATCGTATTCGCCCGCATGGATTTTCACAAATAACCTAGCTAATAGCCCGGATTATATAGCATCAGCTGCTGCACATGAAATCGGACATACGTTATGGTTAAGTCATCATGGACAATATAACAGCTCGTGTCAACGCACAGCCAGTTATCATTCCGGCAAGGGTACGGGTCAGACAAGCTGGGGGCCAATAATGGGAGCACCTTATTACAGTAATTTTATTGTTTGGTATAAAGGCTCTACAACTTCTTTAGCCTGTGCGGATACGGATCAAGATGATTTAGCATTGATAACAACGAATAATGGATTCACATACAAAAATGATGATCATGGTAATACCATGATGACGGCAACAAACCTGAATCTCATTTCCAATTCATTTGCAGACTCCGGTATTATTGAACGAAACAATGATGTTGACTTTTTTAAATTTGCCTTACCACAAGTTTCAAATATTACTATAAATGTGCGACCGTGGTCGTTGAACCCGGCGGCGAATACAGGTGCTTGCTTAGATACGAAGATTGAATTATATAATACTTCAGGTGTTTTGATTGCTTCTGACTCTAGTATCACAACATTAAATTCGTCGATTTCACAAATGAATTTACCCGCTGGAACTTATTATATAAAGATTGATGGAACGGGTATTGCAAATTATAATGATTTTGGGGGAACGGGCTCTAACGATTATGGCAGCCTTGGTCGGTTTTATATTAATGCAACCATAACGCCAACGGGAGGAGGTATTACACCTCCGGTAGCCAATTTTACACCATCAACGAGTACCATCTGTGCAGGACAATCAGTTCTGTGTAATGATATCTCAACAAACTCTCCAACCACCTGGAGTTGGGCGTGTACAGGCGCAACCCCCTCAACTTCAACACAGCAAAATCCTACGTTTACATTCCTTACACAAGGGATCTATACTATTTCACTTACTGCAACAAATACAGGAGGGTCAAATACTTTTAGCAAACAAATTACTGTTAATGCTAACCCAGCTATATCAGCAAATAATCAAGTTCTTTGTAGCGGAAACAGTGTAACAATTTCTGCTAGTGGCGCCAATACGTATGTATGGTCACCAGCGACATCATTGAACTCAAGCACGGGCGCTAACGTACAATGTTCCGCTTCATCTAATATTACTTATACTGTAACAGGAACAAATTCTGCCGGTTGTATGGCTACTAAAACAGTAAACATAACGGTAAATACATCACCCAATTTGACTTCTAATAACCCAACAATTTGCATCGGGCAGAATGCCTCCTTAATTACTTCAGGCGCCAACTCTTATAGCTGGTCTCCGGCTACTGCGCTAAATGCCACTACTGGCGCCACTGTAACGTCAACGACGACAATGACAACGACCTATACAATCATAGGGATAGCATTGAACGGTTGTACAGCGAGTAAGATCAGTGTAGTGACGGTTAATCCATTGCCCACACTGGTTGTATCCAATGCAACAAGTATTTGTAATGGCACGTCCACCAACCTCAGTGTGAGCGGTGCCTCGACTTATTCTTGGTCTCCATCGAATAGCTTAAGCAATTCAACATCTGCTATGGTAATAGCGACACCTACATCTTCGACTACTTATACTATAATAGGCGTGAGTAGTACCGGCTGCTCAGGACAAAGCACCGTTAATGTAGCAGTTAATTCTCCTCCGATATTAAGCGGTAGCGGTGGAACTTCATTATGCAATGGCACATCAACGAATCTCAGTGTAAGTGGGGCATCAACGTATGCCTGGTCTCCGTCAAATAGCTTAAATAATTCAACATCGGCTACAGTAATTGCGACACCGTCTGCGTCAGTTACTTACACCATCACCGGAATAGCGTCTAACGGCTGTTCCGCTACAAAAAATATTATTGTAACGGTAAAAGCAACGCCGATAATAATGACAACCAATTTAAGCCCGCAGTGCTCATCAGCAAGTGACGGAGCTATTACAGTAAATGTTAGTGGTGGATCGGCCCCCTATACTTATAGTTGGAATACCGGGGCTACAACACAAAGTTTAAGTAGCCTATCTGAGGGAACATATTCAGTTACCGTGTCGTCATCAAATGGATGCTCCGCCGCTTCTTCGATTATATTGACACCCAATACCTGCAGTAAGCCAATCGCACTAACCCCAACTAAAATAACCTCATCTTCTGTTGTGTTACGGTGGAGTAAAGTACCTTGCTCTTATGGTTATTGTATCCGCAGAAGGGTGGCCAATACCTTGAATTGGACAAGTTTTAAAATCTCCTCTAATGATTCTACACGTAAATTCTTTAACTTAATTCCCGGAGCCGTTTATGAATATCAAATTTTATCTTATTGTAATCAGGAAAAGTCAGACTCTTCGGGGTATTCAAGCACATATACTTTCACAACCAATTCGCTTTGTTATGCACCAGAAACGTTAGCAGTTATACAGGTAAGCGGCAGCTCTGCTATTATACAATGGAATCAAATGTCAACGGCATCATCATATCGTTTGCGCTATACTAAAACAGGCGGTCCTGTAGAATGGGTAGAGCTGATCATTCCGGAGGGCACACAAAACAGTTTTGTGATTGATGGATTACTTGCTAATACTAAATATAAATATCAAGTCCGCAACATCTGTGATATGTCTCAGAATGAAGTTTCGAATTGGAGCGTATCCAAGTTTTTTACAACAACCGCTGGTGCAACACGCATAGAAGAAAGCATAGATAATAAGGAAGAGGTTGGATTAGATTTATATCCGAACCCTGCCACTCGTTTTGTAGCAATTGAAGCCGACCTGCCACCACTGACAGAGATCAATGTGCACATCTATGATGTTACTGGACGATTAATGGATACATTCATTAGAGATATACAGGGGGGGCATTATTACGAAGAGTTAGATTTAACAACATATATGAAAGGTATGTATGTTGTGAGTATTACTTATGCAGATAAAACGATAACTAAAAAGTTTGTGCGGAGGTAATATCCTTCAATACACTTTGACTCAATGTGAAAGGGCGGTTCTTAAATCCGCCCTTTGTTATTTATACCTGATAGCTGAGGTTTGCAGCAAGCCATTTTTCAATATGCTCAACAGTTTCGCCCTTTCTTTTTGCATAGTCTTCAACTTGGTCGCGATTAATTTTACCCACTCCAAAATACTTTGACTGTGGATGTGAAAAATACAATCCACTAACAGATGAGGCCGGGTACATTGCAAAATGATCAGTAAGAGAAATGCCGGCATTTTTTTCGGGTTGTAATAAATTAAATAAGATACTTTTTTCGGTATGATCAGGGCAAGCCGGATACCCCGGAGCCGGTCTAATGCCAATATATTCCTCGTCAATCAGTTGCTGAACGGAACAATGTTCAGTTTTTGCATATCCCCAGTGGATTTTTCTTACTTCTTCGTGCATGACCTCAGCAAAACCTTCTGCTAAACGATCGGCAATGGATTTAACCAGGATGGAATTGTAATCATCGTGTTGGGCGTCATAATGCCGGAGTATGGCCTCAATGCCAATGCCGGCAGTAACTGCAAAGCAGCCTATATAATCATCAATGCCCGAATCAATAGGGGCAATATTATCCGCTAAACAGTAATATTCATGACCAAGTGCCTTTGCCACCTGTTGACGTAAGAAATGAAAGCGGGTTATTTCTTTATTACTATCATCATACAATACGACATCGTCCTGAAGGGATGATGCTTTGAAAAAGCCAATTACCCCACTTGCTTTTAGAGATTTATTTGCAATAATTTCATCTAACAGTTTGTTGGCATCATCAAAAAGTTTTTTTGCTTCTATACCAACTTTCTCGTCATTAAAGATAGCCGGATATTTACCGTATAGCTCCCAAGTGCTAAAAAGTGGTGTCCAATCTATTTTTGGGCGTATTAGGTTTAAGTCATAGTCATTAATAATTTTTATGCCTGTAAAGGATGGTTTTGTGGGTACATATTTTGCCCAATCTCTATGAGCCGTGTGTTTTCGTGCTTCCTCAATAGAGACAAGATTTTTTTCTCTCTTTCTTTTTAAATGATTCTCACGAAGGGCATCATATTCAGACTTTACTTCAGCAGAGAAAGAGTCTTTTGTTTCCTTATTCAATAATTTCCCTGCAACGGGGACACTGCGCGATGCATCTAATACATGTACAACGGGCGACGAATAATTAGGAGCAACCTTTACTGCCGCATGAATACGGGATGTTGTTGCCCCACCGATTAACAATGGGATCTTGAATTGCTGACGTTCCATCTCTTTGGCTACGTGAACCATCTCGTCTAACGAAGGTGTGATTAATCCGCTCACGCCGATGATGTCTGCATTAATTTCACGAGCAGTATTTAAGATTTTCTCTGCGGGAACCATTACGCCAAGATCAATGATTTCATAATTGTTGCATGCTAGTACAACACCGACTATATTTTTTCCAATGTCATGTACATCGCCTTTAACGGTGGCGAGTAATATTTTTCCGGCTTTATGTTGGTCTCCGGTTTTTTCTTGTTCCATGTAGGGCAGTAAATAGGCTACAGACTTTTTCATCACGCGAGCACTTTTGACCACTTGAGGCAAAAACATTTTACCACTGCCAAATAAATCACCAACGACATTCATGCCATCCATCAACGGTCCCTCTATTACCTTTAGAGGAGAATCATATTTTAAGCGAGCTTCTTCAGTATCTTTTTCAATATAGTCAACAATGCCTTTTACCAGGGCATGTTTAAGGCGTTCTTCTACTCTTTCGTTTCGCCATGCTTCATCTTTTACAGTTTGCTTTCCTTTGGATTTTATTTTTTCAGCAAACTCCACAAGTCGTTCTGTAGCGTCTGGCCTGAGATTAAATAATACATCTTCAACACGTTCTAATAAATCTTTAGGTATCTCATCATACACCGTAATCATTCCTGCGTTAACAATGCCCATATCAAGGCCTGCTTTTATGGCGTGGAATAAGAATGCGGAATGCATTGCTTCGCGAACCGTATCATTGCCACGAAAAGAAAAAGAAATATTGCTAACACCGCCACTAACCTTTGCCAGAGGTAAATTCTCTTTTATCCATTTTGTGGCGCGGATAAAATCAACCGCATAATTATTATGTTCTTCGATACCTGTGGCAATAGTTAATATATTAGGATCAAAGATGATGTCTTGGGGTGGGACTTTTACTTTCTTTGTTAATATATCGTAAGATCGAGCACAGACTTCAATGCGTCGTTGATATGTATCTGCCTGTCCTTGTTCATCAAATGCCATTACGACAACGGCTGCGCCAAAGCGTTTAACAATCTTTGCTTGTTTAATGAATATTTCTTCACCTTCTTTCAAAGAAATGGAGTTTACGATTCCTTTTCCTTGTAAGCATTTTAATCCTGCCTCAATAATTTCCCATTTAGACGAATCAATCATAACCGGGACACGCGAAATATCTGGTTCGGAAGCAATAAGATTTAAAAATTTGATCATTGCTTCTTTTCCGTCTAGCATTCCTTCATCCATATTGATATCAATCACTTGTGCTCCGTTCTCAACTTGTTGCTTTGCAACGGATACAGCATCTTCATAACGATTATTCAAAATCATTTTTGCAAATGCTTTTGATCCGGTAATATTTGTTCGCTCTCCGATATTCAAAAAGTTTGATTCGGGAGTAACAGTTAAAGGCTCTAACCCACTGAGTCTCAGATAAGGCTTTATTGTTAAATTTTCTTTAATCATTTTTTTTATTAAATATGGGACTCGAGAATAGGCAACGCTCTTGGCTCAATCTGTTTTACTGTATCGGCAATCGCTTTAATGTGTGATGGAGTCGTGCCGCAACAGCCCCCAACAATATTGATGAGTCCACTTTGTGCAAATTCTTTAATGACGGATGCCATGTGTTCGGGTGTTTCATCATACTCTCCCATTTCATTCGGCAACCCCGCATTCGGATAACAACTTACATAGCAAGTAGCCTTGTTTGATAAATCCTCTAAGTAAGGTCTCATTTGCTCTGCGCCAAGAGCACAATTCAGACCTACACTAAGTAAATTGGCATGAGCTATTGAATTGTAAAATGCTTCTGTTGTCTGCCCGCTTAAAGTGCGCCCACTCTGATCGGTAATGGTTCCCGAAACCATTATCGGCAATTCTATATTATGCTCTTCAAAAAATTCCTGAATTGAATAGAGTGCGGCTTTTGCATTCAGCGTGTCAAATACAGTTTCAATCAATAATAAATCTACGCCTCCGTCTATCAATCCTTTCACTTGCTCCTTATAGGCAACCACCAATTCATCAAAAGTAATAGCACGAAATCCGGGGTCGCTTACTTTAGGTGAAATAGAGGCAGTTTTATTTGTTGGGCCGAGAGCACCTGCTACAAAGCGCGGTTTATTGGGGTCATTAGAGGTTAGTTCATCGGCTGCCCTTCGTGCAACCTGTGCCCCGGCAACGTTTAACTCATACGCCATGTCGGACATTTGATAATCAGCCAATGCAATCGAGGTGCTATTAAAGGTATTTGTTTCAATAATATCAGCCCCGGCCATTAAATATTCTTTGTGTATAGCCTCTATAATTTGTGCTTGCGTTAGGTTGAGTAAATCATTATTGCCCTTTAAATCACACGGCCAGTCTTTAAATCGTGTGCCTCTAAAAGAGGCTTCGTTTAATGTATAGCGCTGAATCATAGTCCCCATAGCACCGTCTATGATTAAAATACGCTGTTTTAACAGTTCGCGAATATCTTGTGTAGTTCTCATTTGTAAATGTTAATGTGTTACCCTTCAAAGACAAATGGAATAAATACACCTGATGCACTTACTCATCTACATAACACCAAAGACTTGGTTTTACTAGGAGTTAGCACCCACCGAGAGGGGTTGCTAAGACATCGCAGGGCCTATTCCCTCCGTCTTTCTGGATAAGCGATGACAAATATAAGATGAAATATGAACTTAATATGAATTTTTACTGAAGTATAAAGAATACAATATTAATTCACTCTCAGGTGTTATGCTTGTAAGAATTTTAAGTAAGAAAATTGTTAACGAAATATGTTTCCGCAACGGGAGCATAGTATTTTAATTCTAATTGATTCACACGTTTGGCTAAGGACTCAGCAGTGTCGTTATCTAAAACTGGAATAGATTTTTGAAATAATATTTTTCCTTTGTCATATTCCTCATCAATAACATGTATCGTGATTCCGCTCTCTTTGTCTCCAGCTTTCAGCACTGCTTTGTGCACGCTTAACCCGTACATACCCTTTCCACCATGGCTAGGTAATAATGAGGGGTGAATATTCAGGATTTTTTCTTTAAAGTGAGATAAGATTTTAACCGGCACCATCCATAAGAAGCCGGCAAGCATAATGTAACCCACATGTAAAGAAATTAATTTATCAAGAACTACTCCTTGCTCCCATTCTTCTCTATTAAATAAAATCACGGGTACACTTAATTGTTCTGCTTTAGATATCACTCCGGCATGTGGATTGTTTACGAAGACAGCACATATTTGAATTGAGAGATGATGTTTGAAATAACGCATTAATGCTTCGGCATTCGTTCCGTTCCCAGATGCAAAAATGGCCACCCGTTTATGGGAATTAAAGTCCGAAGTCATCAATGAATATTTTTTGGAATAACACGTTGATATTCCCTGAACCGTTTAGTTTACTCAGTTCTAGCGTAGTGAAAATAAAATTAGTAGTTCCACTATTTCCACTTTTCTTCGCCATAATAACTGAGTTTCCTGTCCAGGGGTTAAGCACACCTGTGCTGACTTGTTTAGCCAACAACTCAGCAGAATAAATGGGTATGGCACCAAGTGTGAGGTTGAATGGTCGTACGACACTTACAATAGCACTACTGCTTAGGTTTGGATAGCCTGAAGCCACAGAAGTTATAGCCGCATTATTATTTAAAACCAACTGGGTGTCTATAGGTAAGGAAGTTAGAGATTGTGCAGGTGTGAAATTTAAAAAATTAGATTGCTGATCAAACGATGAGGATACATAGGTAGAGAAGAACAATTTACCACCATTGTTAAAAAAGTCATTTAATGTTTTTTGCCCTAACGACAAGGATAAGGAGGCATTATTGCTATACCAGATAATAGTCTTAAAGAGATTAAAGATATGAGATTGAGTCAGATTATCAGGAGCTAGTTGCTGATAAATTCCGCCATTATTACTAAAGATGGGCAGTGTGTCCACTTGTGTAATTCCGATGCTACTTAGATTTTGCGTGTAAAATGCGGTTTGTACACTGCCGTTATTACCATAACCATCTACCAACAGAATAGTAGCTGAGGGCTTTTTAATAAATATAGGATATGAAGCGACATACTTTGACTTCGCAAGAGCTTTGTCAATAACTCGTATGTATAAGCGATTGGTATCGTTTAATTTCATTCCTGTAATCAGGGTATCAAGAGCAAGGGTGCTATTGTTTTGATAAACATAACTCATCGGAGTTAGTGTATTAAGACTTGCAGCCTCAAGCATGGCAGATGAAGCATTAATGCTTAAGGGATATGGTGTTTGAGTGGTGTCGTTCCAGCAGAGTTCAAAATAATTCAAGTTGTCGCTCCCATCCGGATCAGTGGCTTGCCAAAAGAATTTTACAACAGGGAAGGAAATTACGGGATTATTAATACCGGGTACAAAAAACACGCTTGGCTTTGAATTGCTGACCGGGTAGGTGAGCCGTGCCGGAGTTGGGTCTTTGGCACCACGATTATCAATGGCTCTGACGTAAAAAATAAAATTAAATGTATCGTGTCCAGCCGGGATGGGAAGCAGGAATGTGCTGTCCTGGCGATAGATCTTATGCCAGTTTGTTGCTATTCCCGCAACGCTATCGAATGTATATTCATAATATGAGATGTAGCCATCCGGATCATCGCCCCACCAGTTTGCCGTTACAAGGGCACTTAATCGTTCATCGCCTACTCGAACGATAGTATCTACCACACAATACGTATTTGGCGGAATATTGGGCTTTTCACTTCCTAAAAAGTCTTTTTTACAGGAATTTAATAGGGGAATAGTTATAAAGCACATTAATAAAGACCTAAGTCCAAATAATATCACTCTTTGTTTACACATATCAGAGGCGAAGTTAATAGGAAAAGTGTGGTGGACGATAATTTCGTTTTTTATACTTATTAATTTATAGATTTAAAGTAGTTCTTGTATAACTTATTCATTTTAATGTCGTTAAAAATGAGGAGTGCATAATAAACAAGTCATCATGAGGAGTTTGTCCATTCTCTTTCGAGTATAGGATACCTACTTCGAATTGATTTTTTATTATTTTCACCCTTCTTTAAAGTATTTCATGTAAACACATACATCAATTTCATGACGAAGACACACACAACAAAAGAACTAATGACTGCTTTTCTCTTCGCCTTGGGCAGCATCTTTCTTCTTATGATTTCTCAAGCAAAAGCACAGCAGATTGAAGATAAGCATGATGTTGTTCTTGAGCCTGCCGATACTATAAATCAGGTAGAGAATTTTGTTGTGGACTATAACGATAGTATCTATCCTGTTAAAGATGCTATGGGTTATTCTATGAAATATCCGGATTCCTTCTTCTCAGGTGTCATAGCAAAGATGCAGGGAGAAACGGACCTTGAACTTACGTATAATACCTATGTCCAAGGGTTTATAGATATGTATATCTATCGTAAGCGAGAGCAGGTATCTCGAATGCTTGGCCTAGCTCAGATATACTTTCCCATTTTTGAAGAAGTATTGCGCAATAATGATATGCCCGAGGATATCAAATATCTTGCAGTAATAGAGTCTGCACTGAATCCGAATGCTGTATCACGTGCGGGGGCAGTAGGAATGTGGCAATTTATGTATGGCACTGCTAAGATGTATAATCTTAAAGTGAATAAAGATATTGATGAGCGCAAAGACATTTATAAATCAACGTTGGCTGCTGCAACATATTTAAAAAACTCATACAACAAATACGGCAACTGGATGCTGGCATTAGCATCATATAATTGCGGCCCCGGCAATGTAGATAAGGCAATTACCCGCTCCGGAGGCAAGAAAGATTTTTGGTCTATAATGAATTATCTTCCCAAGGAAACAAGAGGCTATGTCCCGGCTTTTATTGCAGCGATGTATGTGATGAATTATTACTACCATCACGAGCTATACCCGGTGTACCCTGATTCTAAGTTTTGTGAAATAGTTTGTGTTCCGATAACCGAAAAAGTTTGTTTTAATAAAATTGCCGAATACACAAATTACAGTATTGAAGATATTAAATTTTTAAATCCAGGATTAAACTCTAATGTTATTCCAGTATGGAATGATGAGCCTTACGCATTAAAACTTCCTGCAGAGATGTTGCCTATCTATGATGCGATGCGTGATAGTATTGTGATGTCAAGCAAGTACATTGTCCCAACGTATCATTATCATTCTAATTATGGAAATGGATCATCGGGCTTACATGCTGTAAAGCGTGGTGAAACGATAGGCTCCATTGCCGCCAAATATCACACCACAGCAGCTAATATCAAGAAGTGGAATAATCTAAAAAGCAATACAATAAATGTAGGACAAAAGTTGAAAGTCAATGGTGCGAATTATACCGTGAGTACTACAACTAAAACAACTCCCACGAACATGCCAGATAATAAAACGGGCGACACACAAACATCCGGTACTATAGTATATTACAAAGTGAAGTACGGCGACACACTCTATGGAATAGCCCGTAAATACAAAGGTCTTACGATTGCTGATATCCGTGCGAATAATAGTGCGGAGAAAATTAACTCACTCCGAGTGGGAACGGTATTGAAGCTTGTACTGTAATTAAACTTTCGAAAAACATAATATACAAAGCCTCGCAGCCTGCGAGGCTTTTTTATTTAATGAAGTAAAAAAAATTGCCTCGTACCTTTGTGTCCGTAGTATGAATACGCACAGTTATACATTTGATCAAGTTGCAAAGTTTATTCGTGGTCAGGTACTTCAAAAAAACAGTCAGGTTGTTACCGAGCATTTATTATTAGATAGTCGAAAGCTGGCACACCCTGCAACAACCTTGTTCTTTGCAATTAAGGGATTGCGCCGTGATGGGCACAATTATATAGCGGAGCTTTATTCCAAAGGCGTAAGACAGTTTGTTATCAGTACAGACATAGATCTTAACCCGTATCCGCAAGCCGCATTTTTAAAAGTTAAGGACACGATACATGCACTTCAAAACCTTACAGCACAACATCGTAAGAGATTTAATATTCCCGTAATTGGAATTACGGGGAGTAATGGTAAGACAATCACTAAAGAATGGTTGTATCAATTATTACAAGCAGATTATAACATTGTTCGTTCTCCGAAGAGCTATAACTCACAGATTGGTGTTCCTCTATCTGTTTGGGAGATGACTTCATATCACAATCTCGCATTATTCGAGGCAGGTATCTCACAACCCAACGAAATGGCAGACCTGGCAAAAGTAATTCTCCCTACTATAGGGATATTTACAAATATCGGTAAAGCCCATGATGAAGGATTTTTAAACATTCGGCAAAAAATTAACGAGAAGCTAAAGCTCTTCATTAATGCTGAAATCTTGATTTATTCAAAAGATTATTCTGATATAAATGAGTGCATAGCCAGCTTTAAAGATCGAATGAAAGCGAATGATCCGCATTATGTGGGCTATAAAATGTTTAGTTGGAGTATTAGAGGAAATAAGGATGCAGACGTTCATATAACTAAGGTGACCAAACAACGCACCTATACAGAACTGGAGGCTGAGTGGAATGAAAAGAAATTTCAATTCTCTATACCGTTTTCAGATGATGCTTCGATAGAGAATGCGCTTCATTGTTGGATGTTAATGATGTATCTGAACATTGAGCCTTCTATTGCTGCGCAGCGATTGATGTCGCTGAATAGGGTCGAGATGCGTCTTGAGTTAAAAGATGGCATTAACCACTGTACGCTGATTAACGATTATTACAACTCAGATATTCATTCGTTACGCATTGCTCTTGACTTATTAAAGCAACAAAATCAGGCCTTGCGTAAAACAGTTATCCTATCCGATATTTTACAAAGTGGAATGACGGACAATGAACTCTACGGAGAGGTGGCTGAAGCAATGGAACAAAGCGGCGTTCAACGATTAATAGGCATTGGCTCAACAATAGACAAACAACAAAAGCAGTTTAAAAAAAAATCTTCACTTCAATCCGCATTTTATAAAAACACCGATGCTTTTCTATCAGAGTATCATTCCGAACTTTTTAGCGATGAGATTATTTTACTAAAAGGTGCTCGGGCATTTGAATTTGAAAAAATCGCTAAGCACCTGGAGCAGAAGCAACATGAAACAGTATTGGAAATAAATCTTACGGCAATGATTGAGAATCTGAAAATGATTCAAAGCAAATTAAAGCCGGACACGAAAACCATGGTGATGGTAAAAGCATTCTCCTATGGTAGCGGAAGTTTTGAAGTAGCGAATGCGCTTCAAACACAACGTGTGGAATATCTTGGAGTGGCCTTCGCAGATGAGGGGGTACACTTGCGAAAGTCAGGGATATCCAGCTCATTAATGGTAATGAATCCCGAGGAGGGAACCTATAACCAGATGATATTATATAAACTGGAACCGGTGTTATATAACTTACGAAGTTTAAAATGTTTTATTCAAGCACTACACGACAATAAAGATTTCGTCAAGGATCCTTATCCGGTACATATCGAAATAGAGACAGGAATGCATCGCCTCGGGTTTGAAGAAAGGGATTTAACAACCTTAATCGACAACATTAAGCAAAACGAAAAATACATTCGAGTTGAAAGTGTTTTTTCTCATCTCGCTGCATCAGATAATGAAACATTAGATTGGTACACACAAAGTCAGATAGAACAATACCGGCGCTTTAGTGATAAGATTGAACAAGGACTTAAATATTCATTCATCCGACACATTTGTAATACTGCGGGCATTATCCGATTTCCTGATGCTCAATTTGATATGGTTCGCTTGGGAATTGGGTTGTATGGTATTGACAGTTCGGGGCTTGGGCAACTGCAATTACGTAATGTGAGCACATTAAAAACAATCATCTCCCAGATAAAGCAATTAAAGGCAGGAGAAACGGTGGGATATAACAGACGTGGTGTTGCTCAACGAGATACACGAATTGCAACTGTTGGCATCGGGTACGCGGATGGATTGAATAGAAGCCTTAGTAACGGAGTCGGTAAAATGATTGTACGCCATGAGCAAGCCCCGATTATTGGAAGTATTTGTATGGATATGTGTATGCTTGACATAACCGACATCTCGGGCGTGGAAGAGGGAGATGAAGTGATTGTCTTTGGCGAGGCTCAATCTCCTACTTCACTGGCAAGTCAAGCCAACACTATTCCTTATGAAATAATCAGTAGTGTTTCACAGCGTGTGAAGCGAGTATATTATAGAGAGTAGCGCAACTCATTTCTCACTCTGTAATGAATAAAAAAATTCATTGCAAGTTTCACACGAGCTTTTAATACAAGGCATCGTTACAATTTACTTCAACAGCCCGAGTTCTTGCCCAACTTTTTTAAACGCTTCAACCGCCTTATTCAGATGATATATCTCATGGGCTGCACTTAACTGCACCCTTATACGCGCATTCCCCTTTGCCACCACAGGATAAAAGAATCCGATGACGTAGATACCTTCGGGTAACAGCTTTTCTGCAAATTGCTGAGCCAGCTTGGCATCATATAACATAATAGGAACAATTGGATGCTCACCCGGTTTAATATCAAAACCAGCCTCAGTCATTTTTGTGCGAAAATATCGTGTGTTTTCCTCAAGCTTATCTCGTAACGCAGTCGTTTCGCTCAACATGTCTAACACCGCAATAGAGGCCCCTACAATACTTGGTGCAACGGTATTTGAGAAAAGATAAGGGCGTGAACGTTGACGCAACAAATCAATAATACCTTTTCGCCCTGAAGTAAATCCACCGGAAGCACCTCCAAGAGCCTTGCCTAAGGTTCCGGTAATAATATCAATGCGCCCCATCACATTGCGATATTCGTGTGTACCACGGCCGGTTTTGCCCATAAATCCCGAAGCATGACACTCATCAATCATTACGAGTGCTCCATGCTTCTCGGCCAGATCACAGATTTTATCTAACTGTGCAATGGTTCCATCCATGCTAAATACGCCATCGGTAACAATCATTTTAAAGCGAGCCTCGGCGGCTGCATGTAACTGCTCTTCAAGACTATCTATATTATTATGTGTATAGCGATAACGTTGAGCTTTGCACAAACGAATACCGTCAATAATAGATGCATGGTTCAATTCATCGCTGATGATAGCATCTTGCTCAGTAAGAAGTGGTTCAAAGACGCCTCCATTAGCATCAAATGCGGCAGCATAAAGTAGGGTGTCATCCGTTCCCAGAAATGTAGAAATCTTTTCCTCCAACTCTTTGTGAATATCTTGCGTACCACAGATAAAACGTACACTGGACAATCCATACCCACGAAAGTCCACATACTTCTTTGCGGCTTCAATTACTTTAGGGTGCGAGGACAGTCCAAGGTAATTATTGGCACAAAGGTTAATAACACGTTTCCCGTTGACGATAATCTCCGCACCCTGAGGAGAGGCAATAATGCGTTCAGATTTATACAAGCCTGCATCTTTAATGCTTTGCAGTTCTTTAATTAAAAATTCTTTATTGATATACATAAGCGATGATTTTTGTTTTTTAAGTTTTGAAAATTCATAAATAGCAGTGGGAATAAAAAATGATTTTAATAAACAAAGTCGATGAAATTTGATGAGAAGAACTATTTATGACTAAAAAGCAAAAAAATATAAAGACGGACAAAACTGAAGCAAAAAGAAATAATCTTACCAGAGATGTATTGACCGCAATAGCTCTTGCAATAATCAGTTATGTTGCTTTTCTCCCATCGCTAAAGAACGAATTTACTAATTGGGATGATCCTGTCTATGTGTACGAAAACCCTATCGTGATGAATGAGCACACGCAGTGGAGTAAAATATTCTCAGAACCGGTATCGCTGAATTACCACCCGATAACAATGCTGACCTTAGCATGGAATTATCAAAGTGCAGAAAAAAAGGATGGCAAAATCAGTCCTTATATATTTCATGAATGGAATCTACTCATCCATACATTCAGCGTTATACTGATGTTCATTTTCATCGTGCGATTCAGCAGATCCTATATAGCTGGGGTACTGTGTGCAGCAGTGTTTGGGTGGCATCCGATGCACGTTGAATCTGTAACATGGATTAGTGAACGAAAAGATGTTTTGTATGTACTTTTCTTTCTTATAGGGTTAATCATGTACTTGCGTTATTCAAGAACATCAAAATGGCATTGGCTCTTATTCTGTTTTTTGTTTTTTACGCTATCGGTTCTCAGTAAAGCCGTTGCCGTTGTGTTCCCCATTGTATTGTTATTGATTGACTTTTATCAAACTAGAAAAATCACCATAAGACAGATCCTTGAGAAGATTCCATTCTTAATTTTTTCATTATACTTCGGATGGAAGGCCTACAGCATTCAAGCTACAGGGGCTATAGCTAAACCTGAGGCAATATCTTTTACACAACAGCTCCTTTTCGGCTCTTACGGAGCTTTAATGTACGTGCTTAAATTCTTTTTTCCGTTTAAACTTTCTGCGTTTTACCCTTATCCGAATCTTACGAACGGAGGAAATATTCAACTCGAATATTATGGAGGGTTGCTCATCTGGCCTATTACACTTTTGGCATTATATTATGGCTATAAAAAGAATATAAATCTGTTCTTCGGGGTGATGTTCTATTTCATCACCATAGCTTTAGTGTTGCAATTTATCTCCGTAGGTTCAGCGATTATGGCTGACCGCTACAGCTACTTGCCCTATATGGGGCTTGCATTTCCGATAGGTATGGCATTAGATCATTTTTTTAAAAAGAAATGGGCTACACGCATGATTTTTTCTTTTGTAGTCGTAGCGTGGTCTGGTTTTTTAGCAGTTTCAACCTATGCACGCACACAAGTATGGCACGACAATATAAGCCTGTGGTCAGATGTTATCAATAAATATCCAACGGTTGAAGTAGCCTACAAAAACAGAGGGAACTATTATGGCAAAGAATTAGGAAAGATCGATGAATCCTACAAAGATTATATGATGTTAAAGAAGATGAATTCTAAAGATTCAAAAGTTTATAGTAATATGGGAAATGTATATGGATTGCGCAATAAGCCCGACTCTGCACTTTGGGCATACAACAAAGCCATCGAACTTAGCCCTAATAATGAAGAAGCCTACATTAATAGAGGTATTACCTATTCCATAATGAAAGAATACGATAAGGCAATCGCCGACTTCAATGCTGCCGAAAAAATAAAGGGAATAACTCTTTCACTATTACAGAATAGAGCCTATACGTACCTTGCCGCAGTACGATATTCAGAAAGCGCTAAAGACTATGAACAAATTCTATCCCTAAGACCAAACGATTCACAAGCATTGTTTTACTATGCCATAGCCAATGAGGGGCTTGGAAACTATGCCATGGCAAAACAACATTTACAGCAAGCATTATCTTTAGGATACAAAGCCGATGAGGCAACTCGTAATCGAATAATGAACAGATAGCACTATGGTGGAATTGTCAAAATGTCCATAATGCCTTGCATGGCAACATGTTTGAGCATGGGGGGCAAACAGCTTAAAAATTATGATGAAAGAATCGTTGGAAAATACGGTGGGGCAAGATCTCGGGGGCAGTAAAGAGGGAAAATCCTCCACAGTGCAGCATGATGAAGTGAACAATTTGTCAGAAAAACCTATGGATAGCGAAGAAAATCCGTCAGATGATGCAGATGAGAAACACGATGAATTAGATGCTGAAACACAGGATTTCTTAACTCGCTTGGGTTTAAAGGGAAAGTCTAAAAGAGAAGTTATAGAGCTTAAGAAAAAACTAGAGGAGATGTCAGATAAACACCTGCGCTGTTTGGCTGAATTTGAAAATGCAAAACGCCGCAATGCTAAAGAGCGTTTAGAGCTGATGAAAACCGCAAGTCAGGATGTAATGCAAAGTTTACTTCCGGTACTTGATGATTTTGAGCGTGCGCTAAAACAAATGGAACAGGCGACATCGGTAGAGGCTGTTCGCGAAGGTGTGGTGTTGATACACGATAAACTAAAAGGAGTACTGGAGCAAAAAGGACTAAAAAGGATGGATAGCCTTGGCCAGGAATTTAATGTAGAACAACACGAAGCAGTTACTGAAATACTTGCACCTAGTGAGAGTATGAAGGGAAAAGTTATTGATGAAATTGAGCGAGGTTATGTGTTGAATGATAAAATTATTCGCTATGCGAAAGTGATAGTAGGAAAATAATACAGAGTACTTATGTCAGCAAAACGAGACTATTATGAAATTCTTGGAGTTAGCAAAACAGCTTCAGCCGACGAAATAAAAAAGGCGTATCGCAAATTGGCGATGCAATACCATCCGGATAAAAATCCGGGAGATCATCAGGCCGAAGAGAAATTTAAAGAAGCGGCTGCGGCATACGAAGTGCTAAGCGATGCCGATAAGCGCAAGCGTTATGACCGGTTCGGTCATCAGGGAGTAGGATCATCAGCAGCGAGTGGTGGCGGACATGCAGGCGGTATGCGCATGGAAGACATCTTCTCTAATTTCGGAGATATTTTTTCTGATCTTGGAGGCTCCCCATTTGAGTCTTTCTTTGGGGGCAGCCAGCGCGGAGGAAATGTACAACGGGGCATTCGAGGAAGTAACCTCCGTGTGAAAATTGCACTTAACTATAAAGAAATGGTTGAAGGGGTGCAAAAGAAGTTAAAAGTTAAGAAGTATATTGAATGCAATGCTTGTAACGGAAGCGGAGCAAAAGACAATACATCGTATGCGACTTGTACAACGTGCCAGGGACAAGGCTATGTGCGTCGTGTAACGAATACGTTCCTTGGACAGATGTCAACACAAACCGCATGCTCTACATGCCATGGAGAAGGCAGAACCATAACACATCGTTGTCCTGTATGTAAAGGAGATGGTAGAATTTACGGTGAGGAGACAATCACTATTGACATACCTGCGGGCGTAAGCAAAGACCTGCAATTGAGTATGAGTGGGAAGGGAAACGCAGGAGAACGAGGGGGATCACCGGGCGATTTATTGATTCAAATCGAAGAAGAGGCAAACGAAAACCTCAAGCGAGAAGGCAGCAATGTTATCTATGACTTATACATCAGCTTTGCTGATGCCGCACTGGGCAATAGTGTAGAGGTGCCTACCATTGATGGCAAAGCAAAAATAAAAATTAAGCCGGGAACGCTGGCCGGAGAGATTTTTAGATTAAAAGGCAAAGGTTTCCCTCATCTAAATTCCTATGGAAAAGGCGACCAGTTAATACAGGTTAATATATGGACACCGAAAGAGCTTACTAAAGAAGAAACGGCACTACTTGAAAAAATGCGACTAATGAAAAACTTCCATCCACATCCGGGAAAGAATGAAAAAGGTTTTATGGACAGGATGCGAGATTACTTTAGTTAGAAATTTTTTATGAAATGGCATTGCTTATTTTGCATCTGTGGATTTATCTCTTATTGAAAAAGAACTAAAGAAACGCACCCAATATAAATATGAATGGGGGCGAAAGCAGAATAATCAATTTGATACAATAACGAATTTCATTTATCATATTCATTCTTTTGACGAGCTCATAGCGCATATTCAGAAGATATTCGTAAACAACAAAGAGATTAAAAAAATCGGGAATTATGCCGTAAATCGATGGTATAATTTCCATTCGGCTATGGCAGTAGAGCATATCTTTTGTACCCATCCATTGGTAAAAAAGTTTGAGCAGGAAAGAGATAAGTATTGCGATTTCTATATCAAAAATATTCCCTTCGACCATAAAACGAGTGTGTTCCCAAAGAGCATCGGATGGTCGCTTTCAAATTGCAAATCCAATTACTCCTTACTTGCCAAGTGGCTATATGATCATCAAAGTGCAGAGCAAAGACAGCATTATGCTAATCGCATTTTTATTATACTTCATTGTAAGCAGGGGGCACATTGGAAACTCAAGGCAGAATTAAAATTCTTACAGGAGATTATATACCGGTACCTTAATTCCTTTAATGAAGCCCACCTAATTCAACTCAACTATAATGATAAAAAAACTATTTTAACAGACCTTATCTGGGCAGAAGCCTAATACGATTGAACTACATCGGCTCAAAACATAAACTCTCAACATTTATTACGACAGAAATACATCGTGTTGTAGGAGATCTATCTAAAAAATCTTTTGCTGAGTTGTTTGGAGGCACAGGCGCAGTAGCCCGCAAACTCAAATGTCGGGTAAAAGAGATAAGCATTAATGATTTGGAAGACTACGCATTTGTTCTACTGCGACATTATATAGGCAACACAAAAAAGCAGAACGCAACAAAGTGGATTCAACAACTGAATGAAGCACCCCCCCGTAAAGGATTTATCTATAATAATTATTGTGCAGGCAGCGGAAGCGGTCGAAATTATTTTACAGATGACAATGGAATGAAGATAGATGCAGCACGCCTGACTATTGAGCAATGGATGATAAAGAAAAAGATTTCTGCCGACCTCTATTATTTATTATTGGCCTCATTAATTGAAAGTGCAGATACTATTGCAAATACTGCGTCAGTATATGGTGCTTACCTCAAACATATAAAGAAATCCGCATCAAGACCTTTGCAAATTAAGATGGCTGAGTATGAAGTATGCAAAACGAAAACAAGGGTTTACAGAGAAGATGCCAATATTCTGATAAAAAAAATTAGCGGAGATATTTTGTATTTAGACCCACCCTATAATCAAAGACAGTACGGAGCTAATTATCACCTTCTGAACACGATTGCGGTAAATGACCGGTTTATTCCTAAAGGTAAAACCGGATTAAGACCCGAGTACAGTCGTAGTGCGTATTGTAGCCGCAATCAAGTTGCGGAGGCCTTTGATGCACTATTAGCTACAGCTGATTTTGAATATATATTTATCAGTTACAACAATGAGGGTTTGATGAATGAAAAAACTCTTGAAAAAATTTGTAAACAATACGGCTCATATCAACTGATAAAAAAAAGATATCAACGATTTCGGGCAGACAAAGCAGAAGCAAGAAATCATAAAGCCACGCATACGGAAGAACATCTGCACGTATTGATAAAAAAGTAACTTTCTAATACTAAATTTACGCCTCATTTAAAATAGACCTCTCTTATGCCTACGGTTCAACAATACCTTGATGATGCAAAAAGCAGCATGGAAAGAACCATGCAACACCTTGAGTCCGAGTTGACAAAAGTACGTGCCGGTAAAATTTCAGCTAATATTTTAGACGGCATCACAGTAGATTATTATGGAACCCCTACTCCGATTCCACAAGTGGCCAATGCCTCGGTGGCAGACTCGCGCACGTTAACCATTCAACCGTGGGAGAGGAAAATGCTGGAAGCTATTGAACGCGCCATAATTGCGGCAAACATTGGCATTACACCATTAAATGACGGCGTAATGATAAAATTATTTATGCCCCCACTTACAGAAGAACGCCGTAAAGAATATGTAAAAAAAGCTCATCAGGTGGCTGAGCATGAACGAATAGCTATTCGCAACATACGTCGTGATGCGATAGAGCATATTAAGAAACTGAGTAAAGATTCTTTACCCGAAGATGAGCTAAAGGGAGGCGAAGCCAAAGTTCAGCAGTTAACGGATAAATACATCGCTTTAATAGACAAGCATCTTGAAACAAAAGAAAAAGAAATAATGACGGTTTAGAGATTGTAAAACCCTCATAAATAAAGCGGCATTGGCCGCTTTATTTATTTTAGATATTAATCCATTTTAACAAATTGTATAATCTTTGTTCTGCCCGCACCATCTGTTAGATGTAATATGTATGTGCCCGGGTTTAGTTCGCGTACTGAGATGGAGTGCCCTGATTTAATATTGCCCGACATTAGATACCTTCCTTGAATATCAGAAATTCGATAGGTGATATTAATAGCATCAGTTTCCCCCTTAATAAAAATGAGATCATGACAAGGGTTAGGATAAATCTGCGCAGGTAGTGATTCTATGTTTGCTATCGAGTTGAAAATAATAATATTTAAATAGGCAGTATCACTGCAAACGCCATTACTCTCAACTACCGTAAGTTGTCCGCTTGTATTATCATTCCATAATACACTAATACTGTTCGTTCCTTGTCCGCTTGAGATGGCACCATTTGTTATACTCCAGGAATAAGTGTTTCCTGGAGTTTGAGTAACGGTATAATTATATGCGATAAAGGCACTTACGTTGACAGGCCCTACAATAGAAGAAGTATTTACTGCCGGAACTACACTAACATCCATTTCCGTTGACTGCCCGGTACATCCATTCTCATCGGTAACCGTAACTGTAAAAACACCACTGCTGCTAATATCAAGAATACCACTACTACTTCCGTTAGACCATAGGTAGGATTGATAGTTATATACGGTGCTTAGAGTAACGTGCTGCCCCATACAAAAGAGGGTGGGGCCATCTGCATAAATAGTCGGGGTTGGGTTCATATTTTCTGTGATGCTAATAACATTGGATGGGCTGTTACATCCATTCGTATCATTTACAGAAACCTGGTATTGTCCTGTTATATAAACCACGATACTTTGTGTGGTATCACCGGTACTCCATAAATAGCTGTTGGCATTAGCGGTAGTAAGTATAGCACTATCGCCCTGACAGAAGGAAGTTGCACTTGAAGTTGCAACGGGTCCGGCAAATACATTTATGTGAACGGTATCATAGCACGTAGTATTATTATCCGTAACGATAAGAGAAACAACTACCGAGGAAGGAATATTATATGTGATCGTTTGTGTTGAGTCGCCGGTACTCCAGTGATAAGTATAATCATTACTATAGTCTGTAAATGGAACATCATTACTCCACTCAACGCCATTGGTTAATACTCCATAATTATTATTGCCACTTTTATCAGAGACTATAAATCCACTGCCGTCATTAAAATCATAATAGAGCGATAAAAGGTTCTCCTCACTTGCCTTTAGCTTCTTTTGCATCTTATCATTGATTTCCTGCTGAGATAAGGTGCGCTTCCATATTCTCAGTTCGTCCATCCAACCTCGTGCATAATATGGATATGCGGTGTATTGTTGGCGGCCAATATTAAGGTTATAGCTATTTTGAGGGAAAGAGATGTATCCTGATGTTTCCACCTCAAGCAAGCCATTAATATATAAGCGGCGAACGGTATTATTTCCGCTGTAACATAAATGTACCCACTGACCCGATGGCGGATTCATCGGAGGTCCAACATCAATATGTACATTTTGACTTGACTCGCGTGTGCCTCCGAAATAGGTATTCCCAGCTGAGGCGGGATAGCGACCGAGTGCATACCATCCTACTGTTGAATCCGGGCCTTTAGATATTAAGTAATAGAATCCCAGGGTATCTGGCTTATACCAGCATTCAATAGTAAAAGCGGTATCCACATTTAAGCTAGGATTATTGAGTACGACGATATAATCATTAATACCATCAAAGCGAACACTGTGTTGATTTTTCCGCTTCAACGCTTTTAATGACACCGGCTGACCTTTACAAACGGTTGTATCGGGAGTAGTGATCATAGATTGACTACAGTCCAACTGAGCACTAGCGTTAAGAAATAGCAATATAAGGCTTGCAGAGAAAAAAATTTTTATCATAAAGTATTTTAGAGCAAATGAGAAGTAAAAGTTAGTGAAAAATTTCATTAGCCAAAGATGTTGTTTTCTTCTTTGTGTTTTAAAGAAGCATATCGGAGAATACGCTCAGCAAGACGGCTGATGGGTAAGGATTGAATCCACACCGTTCCGGGGCCGGTAAGTGTTGCTAAGAATATCCCATCGTCTCCAAACAATGTGTTGCGAGTCCCTCCTGCCAGTTCAATATCGTAATGAATCTGTTGAGTGAAAGCTACGATGCAGCCACTATCTATACATAATTTTTCTCCCTGCTGCAATTCTTTCTGCATAATATGCCCGCACGAATGAACGAAGCACATTCCGTCACCTTCTAATTTTTTCAAAACGAATCCCTCTCCACCGAAGATCCCCGTTCCTAACTTTCGCCGAAACTCAATGCCGATGGAAACGCCCTTTGTAACACAGAGAAAAGCGCTTTTTTGACAAATCATCTTACCGCCAAGCCTTGCCAAATCAAGTGGAATGATTTTTCCCGGATAGGGAGCTGCAAATGTTATGCGCCGTTTCGATACACCGTGATTAGTAAAGGACGTAATAAATAGACCTTCTCCGGCGAGAACGTTCTCCCCTGCAGATAAGGACTTGTCGAGAACACCTCTCTGCTGCACATCGTCACTAAAAATGGGTTGCATTCGAATATCTTCTTCGATAGTCATCATAACACCCGACTCAGCGACAGCGCTTTCTGTCGGGTCAAGCCCTATCTCAACACACTGTATCTCCTCACCAAGAATACGGTAATCAATCTCATTGTTGTGGGGCATAGTTGCTTTTTCCTAGATACAAAGATGAACTATACGGCGTAATCATAGAAGCCTTTACCCGATTTTTTTCCTAAACGACCTTCGTCAACCAGATGTTGTTGCATTGCACTAGGAGCAAACTGCGGCGCATGATTCATGAGGGCATAAAGCGATTTAGTGACATTCAAATTAGCATCCACGCCAATTAAATCAATAAGTCTAAACGGGCCCATTTTAAAGCCGCAAGATTCTAACAAGGCATCTATAGTTTCTATATCGGCAATTTTATCTTCGGCAATTTTAATAGACTCTGTATGGAACATCTTTCCGATACGATTCACAATAAAGCCCGGACGGTCTTTCGCCCGCACCGGTACCTTGTTGAGTTTTAAACATAGATTGTAAATGCATTGTGCTACCTCGTCCATAGTTTTTATACTTTGAATAACTTCTACCAACGCCATTAAAAAGGGCGGGTTAAAGAAGTGCATCCCTACTACACGCTCTGGATGCGGTATTGTTTCGGCAATAAGTTCAATAGGAATCGAAGAGGTGTTGGTGGCAAAAATACTTCTGCTGCTGTTCTTTTTACTTAACTCTTGAAACAATGCTTGCTTTATTTCCTTTTTCTCTACCACAGCTTCAATGATAACATCTGCTACAACTACCTCTATATGGGAAGTTGTTCTGATCCGCGATAGGTATATAGACTTTTCTGCCGCAGTTATTTTATTTTTTGATACAGCGAAGGATAAGTTTTGCTCAACCTGTTTTAGCCCCTTCTCGGTTAATGAATCGTTGATGTCATATAGGATAACTTGAAACCCATGCTGAGCACAAATTTGTGCAATGCCACTACCCATAGTTCCAGCACCACACACGGCTATAGTATTAATTTCTTCTGCTTTCATAGTTTAACCGTTTGTCTTCATTTCTATTACCCGCGATGCCTTAGCATAGACTCCCCCATTTTGTCTAATGATTTCGTCTATCTGAAAATTAACTTGCTGCTTTGCTTCCATAAAGGGCCTGAATTCTATCCGTGTGATATTATAGATTAGAGACAATTCATAGCCGGTTTCTTTAAACTCGTTAAAGCGTACAACATAATCGGACTCAATATAATCCGTATGATTCATAAACTCAGAAATGTCAGCGATGATCCTCTTAAGGGCATCTGTCCCGGTTTCATAGCCAAGTGTTATTGTTGTGTTGACATAACGATAAGTACGTAAGGATAAATTATCTACACTGGTTTCTACCATCATTTTATTGGGAAGTGTCACAAAGGTTTTATTTGAAGTACGGAGTCGTGTGCTGCGAAAGCCGATATTTTCAATAGTTCCTGTAACATCACCCACAGTAACTATATCTCCTATACTGAAGGGCTTATCAAGAAAAATAGTGATAGATGCAAATAGATTCTTGAGACTTTCTTGTGCCGCCAAAGCTATGGCTAGCCCTCCAATTCCTAACCCGGCAATAAGTGAGGCGAGGTTTACGTGAAATATATTATTAAGAATCGTAAACGATGCAATTACAACTACGATAATCTTGATCCCATCTTTGATAAAGGGCACCAGCATATCGTCCATTTTCGATTCTGTTCGAGCGGCACGTTCTGCCATTAATACCTCTAAAAAATCGACTATGCGTAAAATAAACCAAGTAAAGCTAATCCCTATCAGAAGCTTTAATAAGCCCGATAAAATACTGCGCAAGGGTAAATCATAAAACTGGACTTCCCAATAATTCGGGTAATGAAGTAAATGAACGGCAAAAGCAAAAATGATCAACAGTAACATCCATTGTGCCGGTGCAAGCATAAGCTTATTAAAAGTCTTAACCCTGTTCTCTTTAGAATAACGTCTAAAGATGATATAGATTAGCGAGCCTAAAAGGGTGGATAAGTACCTCTTGAAGACAAACACACACAACATAAGGCCAAAAACCCAAAGCCAGTGCTCAAGTGTGTTATCCAACACTTTTATAGTTTGAAGTTTCTCCATAAAATACGATGAGAGTGGCAAAAGTAATTTGAAATATACGATCTGCCTCGGTGAACATTAAATCGGTCAACGGTATGATTAAGTGGGAAAACATCTATATGTGTAGATAGAACAAAATGCCTTCCCACGCTTTATTTTAGCCTCTTCTACTTACTATGCTCGACGAATTTCTTACATCCATCAACGTTCAGGACATTATTGACATCAATAGCTTAAGCCCAGATCAATTAGGTAACAGTCTGCTGATACACGAAACTGTAATTCCGGATTTAACAGGAGTGCAGATTGCCCTAATTGGAATAAAAGATGATCGAGGTTCTGTGCGGAATAAAGGATGTGCAAAAGCGCCCGATGCCATTCGAAAACATTTATATCAGATGTATATGCCACATAAACATTTGAAGATAGTTGATTTAGGAAACCTGGAAAAAGGAGCAAAGCCGCGAGACACTTATGTAGCATTAAGTAAAATAATGAATGAGTTGTTCCATCATAAAATTATTCCGATTATTATTGGCGGGTCTCATGATATCAGCTATGGGCAATATGGGGGCTATCAGGAGTTTGGCAAAATGATTAATGTAGGCATTGTAGATAGCTTTATAGATATTAGAGAAAATGAAGAAAACATAAATGCAGATAGTTTTCTTATTAACCTGTTAACTCATCAGCCGAATTATCTATTTAACTATAGTCAAATAGCATTTCAAGTTCATTACGCTTCTCCGATGACTATAGACACCTTAGATAAACTGCACTTTGATATGTTACGCCTTGGGAAAATGCGCGAAAACATACACTGTGCAGAACCACTAATGCGTGACACAGACATGCTCAGCTTTGATATCAGTGCGGTTCGCTTTAGCGATGCTCCGGGAAATAATAATGCTACCCCCAACGGATTAAGTGGTGAAGATGCTTGTCAGATATCTCGATACGCAGGACTTAGCGATCGTTTAACCTCTTTTGGAATTTATGAAGTGAACCCAATGCATGATATCAGAAATCAAACGGTAATGCTGGCTTCACAAATGATTTGGTATTTTATGGAGGGCTTTGCAAATAGAAAAAGACTTATGCCTAAAGAAAATGATGCAGACTTTACCAAGTTTATTGTACACATGGCAGAGATGAACTACGAACTGGTCTTTTGGAAAAATGCGAAGCATGATGTGTGGTGGATGGAGGTTCCGGCAGGATACAAGAGTAAGCGACCGAATAAGAAGCACCTAATACCATGCACGTATGACGATTATCTTCAAGCATGCCGCGAAGAATTGCCTGAGCGCTGGCTTAAAACACACGAAAAATTATCCTGACTCACCACTGCTGCATGAGCGGTAAACTACAAGCACATCTTTATTTAATTCTAGCTAACGTAATCTACGGGGTGAGTTTTACTATTGCTAAAGACTTAATGCCTCAATATGTTGGGCCTTATGGGGCTGTAGTGGTGCGTGTTACTATTTCTTTATTTCTTTTTATCCTTACCTACAGTTTTTTTATTCGAGAAAAGATATTTCGTCATGATATACCACTCCTTATCCTTTGTGGAATATTTGGAGTAGCACTTAATCAATTACTTTTTTTCAAAGGCCTTTCTATTACATCACCGATTAATGCCGCTTTAATTATGACCATCACTCCGATTATGGTTGTATTGATTTCTTATTTCAGTGGGCGTGATGAAATGAATATATGGCGCATCATCGGAATTCTGTTAGGAATCTGCGGGGCATTAATTATTATTTTATATGGCCAAAAAGTAATGCTCACATCTGATAAGAGTCTGGGAGATTTTTATGTTTTTCTTAACGCTGCTTGTTATGCGATTTATATTGTTATTGTAAAACCATTAATGGAGAAATATCATCCCGTCACCATTATAACCTTGGTGTTCTTTTTCGGCAGTTTAATAGTTGTTCCGTTCGGCTATGAAGAATTGATGGCTGTAGATTGGAAAAATATGCCGGAGTTGATTTATGCCGAGTTTGCATTCATTGTGCTTGCAACAACCTTTTTAGCCTATCTGTTCAATATCCTTGCGATGAGGCATGCCTCGCCGGGGGTGGTGGGTATATATATATATTCACAACCGGCCATTGCCACCTTATTCGCTCTGGCAATGCAAAAAGACACATTTAGCTGGGAGAAGATGTTGGCAACGATTATGATTTTTGCCGGAGTATATCTGGTAAGCTTTACCGGTAAAAAAACAATCCCGGCAACGCTTAAATAACTGTAATATTGACTATGTTAAAATCTATGACCGGCTTTGGTAAAGCCGAATATTCAGGGTCCCGATTTTCAATTAAGGTTGAAATCAAAACACTTAACTCAAAATTTTTAGACCTAAACTTTCGTCTTCCCCAACTAATCAGAGAGCGCGAGAATTTAATTCGGGCTCTATTAAACGAACATGTACAACGTGGGAAAACTGATGTCACCATAACTTGTGAATACACCGGAGGTACTGCTTCCTATCATATCAATAAAGAATTACTGATGACTTATATGATAGAGTTGAAAACCATTGCTAAAGAGCTAAATCAGTCAGATACAGAATTGCTCCCAATTGTAATGAAGATGCCGGATGTATTAAACTCGGCGCAACACGATGCCGCCGAAGAAATCTGGCAGCAGACAGAAAAAACAATCATCGCTGCAATAGAACAATTAAATCAATTCAGGAAGCAGGAGGGTCAATCTTTGATGCAAGAGTTTGAAAAAATGATTTCATCGATTAACACCTCGCTTATTTCGGTTGAAACATTAGATCCACAGCGCATGACAAATATCCGGGAGCGCTTAAATCAATTGCTCAATGAGAATATACCTAAAGAAAAAATTGATACAAACCGCTTGGAGCAAGAGCTTATCTTTTATATAGAGCGATTAGATATTAGTGAGGAAAAACAGCGATTACAAAATCATTGTCAGTATTTCCTCGATACGATGCGAAAAGAAAATAATGCGGGTCGGAAGCTAAGCTTCATTGCACAAGAAATGGGACGAGAGATTAATACGCTTGGGTCAAAAGCAAATCATGCGGCCATTCAACAATATGTGGTGATGATGAAAGATGAATTAGAGCGTATTAAAGAACAGTTAATGAATGTGCTGTAGTCGTAAAACTTAACACACCTTAACATTCTATTGATTCCGCCGCTATGGGCAGGGTAGTTGCTTAATAGAAGAATTGGTTTAAAGTACTTCGATTGGTGCTCCAACACTATTCTCTTCCTGCACTTCCACTTCTTTTATCTTAGGCAGGCTCACGGTGCTGTCAATACCGAAATAATTTAGAAAATATTCGCTCACACTATATAAGATAGGTTTTCCAACGGCTTCACTTCTTCCACTGATTAAAATCAAATCCTTCTCCAATAGCTTTTGAATGGCATAGTCGCAATTAACGCCACGAATTTGCTCGATGTCACTTTTAGAAGCAGGTTGTTTATATGCAATAATTGAAAGGCATTCGAGTTGGGCCGTACTTAGTTTCTTATTTAACTTGTGCTTCACATATTCGGCGATAGTAGGCTCATAAATATTCTTTGTAAAAAACTGATATCCTCCGGCAATGGGAACAATATGAAATGAATATTGCTCATCATTATATTTAGTAACTAAACGATCAATCTCTATCTGCACTTGCTCTTGACTAAGTTCTGTTCCGAGTAACTTTTTAATACAACCCCGAATTTCTTCAACTGTCAAGGGGCTGTCTGCTGCGAAGATGAGGGCTTCTATGTGTTGTTGCATACGTTGTTTTCAGGTCAAGCAAAAGTAATTGATTCCGCGACATACACGGTAAAAAACAAATGGCCTAAAAGCAAAGCACCCCATATTGTGGGGTGCCTTGCTTGTTTAAAGAAGAACTAATCTTTTTTATATTAATGCGGAAAAAATCATATCATCCGGCGTAATAATATCTCCATCACAAATCAATACTGTGCGCTCTACCAAAGCTTTTAGTTCACGAATATTCCCCGGCCAACTGTGTGTTGCAATCTTCTGTAATGCCTGGGAGCTGAATGTTTTTCGAGGCAATTTATTGCGCTCACAAAATTCTGTTAAGAAATGTTTGGCAAGAAGCAGGCTGTCATTTTCGCGTTCGCGTAAAGGCGGGAGATGAATTAAAAAACCTTGCAAACGATAGTACAGATCTTCACGCATCTTTCCGTCTTTTACTCGTTGGGCTAAATTTTTATTAGTTGCTGCAATCACACGTACATCCAGTTGTATCTCTTTGTTAGAACCAAGGCGCATAATTTTATTCTCTTGCAGCACTCGCAATAACTTGGTTTGAAGATTCATATCCATTTCACCGATTTCATCAAGGAAAATACTACCGCCATTTGCTTCTTCAAACTTGCCTATACGCTTGGAATCCGCACCGGTGAATGCGCCCTTCTCGTGGCCGAACAATTCACTTTCCATTAAGTCAGAAGGAATTGCTGCCATATTTACTAACACGTAAGGCATTTTAGCGCGGGTAGAATTGTAGTGAATAGACGCAGCAGCTAATTCTTTTCCGGTTCCACTTTCACCGGTGATAAGAGCCAGCATATTGGTCTTTTCTACTTTTTGAATCAAACGTAAGACCTTCAAGACCGAAGCACTCTCGCCAATAATCGTATTGTATTTATTCCTGTCAATAATTTGTTCACGCAGATAATCTACTTCTTTTCGTAAAGAGGCATTCTTACTCAGATTCTCAACAATCTTCGATAAATCGGTCATTGCGTTATCGTTCTTGATAATGTATCCGTTTGCACCTTGATTGTAACACTCTACTACAACATCAACTTTATCTTGCCCCGATAAGATTATGGTTTGAATTTCCTTGTTGTAATTTTTAATTTCTTTTAGCACATCCAATCCATTACGATCGGGCAAGTTGTAATCAATAGTTACAATATCGGGGTTGTGATGAATGTTCTTAAATAACTCCTCTGCAGATGAAAATAGATGAATGTCATATTTATCTTCGGATTCTAAAGTATGTTGAAGCAGTTGGGCATATAAGTCATTATCTTCAACAATAAAAATCTTTGTAATTAAACGGTTATCAGCGGTTACAGTGGGTGCTCCGGCTTGGGTTGTTAATGTAGGGGTACTTTCGGTTTTTTTAATAAAATTGAACATGAGAATCGTGTGTTTTTAATAACTCTGCGTTTTTACTTTAATAAGTCAATTATGTTTCGATTCGCACATACTAAAAAAGCCATCGGAGCGATGGCTTTTTTGTGTAAGTGGTATAAAAGAAGCAGATTAGTTTCTGCGATTCATAAAAATCATAATATAATAAGCTAATGTGGCCAAAGAGGATAAAGCAGCCACAACATAGGTCATAGCAGCCCATCTGAGCCCGTCTTTCGCCTTTTCATGATTAACTGATGAACTAAGGGTGCCGGTCTTATCTAGCCATACTAAAGCTCGATTGCTGGCATCAAACTCTACAGGAAGGGTGATGAATGAAAACAGAGTTGTAACGGCAAATAATATAATACCGGCGAGTAACAAATGAGGGAAGGTATTAATTAACAAGATGCCTGCAAGTAAAATCCATTGAACAATGCTCGAGGAGAATTGAACTGCGGGTACCATTTTGCTTCGCAAGGAAAGCCATGCATAAGCCGTTGCATGCTGCACGGCGTGACCGCACTCGTGCGCTGCAATAGTCGCTGCCGTAACATTATTCCCGTTATAAACATCGGGGCTAAGGTTTACGGTTTTGTTAGCCGGATTATAGTGGTCGGAAAGAAATCCGGGAGTCGAAATTATTTTCACATCATAAATACCACTATCGTGAAGCATTTTTTCAGCAACATCACGCCCCGTCATCCCATTAGGAAGGGCTATTTTGGAATATTCGTTTAACTTGCTTTTTAGGCGCCATTGTACGAGCATGCCACCGCCAAGAACAAAAATCAAGAGAAAAATATACATCGTCAGGTTATTAAATGAACTGACAAGCATACAAAATAATATGCCATTCTTCAAAACGGTAATAATGTCAGGCAATAATGGACAAAGCCGTCAGAGATAAGGACACTTATTCAACCTCAAATTGATTATCATAGGTTTTGGTCCCATCGGTAATTCGGAGGATATAAGTTCCTGACGGCATACTCTTCTTTAATGCAAGAGTATGTTGAACGATGTTATTATCAATTCCAACATAATTGGAATAAAGAGAGGAGCCTGCCGCATCTATAACCTCAAGCCTTACAGTGTTATCCGGAGAATCGATTTTGAAATAGGTGTGCAGGTGTGTGCCCGATGAATCCGGAGTTATTAATACCGGAGTGCTAATACCTTTATGTATTGTTTCTTTCTCGGCAAGGACCTTCTCCAATATCCTATCATTTGATTTGATTAGGAATGGCGCGCTCCAGTCACTTTTTTCAGACTTGGATTTGTCACAAACCGAAGCGGCTTCAATAATGTAATCTGCATCACTCTGCAGATTGTCGAGACTTAGCGTATTCTTTGTGGTTTCGATATATCGCCACTCGCTATCGTCTTCTTTCTTGTACCGAATCATTGCGTTGCCACTCGTAGAGAGTATTATGGAGGCTGTGTTTGCAGATATCATTTTATAAGATAAGATCTCAGGGGCTTTACACTTACTGCAATCTGTGCGTACCGTAACTGTAGTGTTCAGTGTTGTTTTAACAACAGGACGAACACTAAACTCCGCTATTTCAACAATATCTCCATCTCCATCAAAGTGAGTTAGTAATAAAGTGAGCGTGACGGACTCGGAACTTTGAGAATTCCATATATACTCAAGACCGTTTCGAAAATAATTATTTATAAAATATCTTCCGGCAAGTTTCCTGTTTACGATAACTTCAACTAATCCTTTATCTAAGGCAGACAAGGTACGAGCAGTTAATGTAAGCAGATAATCGGTGTTCGGGGTCAGTTTTAATTCTTTTCTATAAAAAATCCGCTCTTTACTATTCAATAATTCAGAGGTGATTAAGTGCCTTCCGGTTTCATTAAAAATAGGCTCTTGTTTTTTATAGATTGTAGCGGTATAAATTGTTGTCTTTTTGGGTGAGGCTATAGGGCTGGACGATTTAACATTGTCTAAATCTTTCGCAGGCGACCATTCGTATAAATCTCCACCATAGGCCTTTAACGAAACGGTATCTCCTTGACAAATAGAATTATTCTCGGAAATATAACATGAATAGGTGCGGGCTTTCACTTGAATACTGCTAAACTGATCCGTGATAAAAAAGACCATGAAGCACACAATGGTCCCGGTTGCTAAGCCTAAAACAGAATATTGAATTATTGACCGGGTGCTAAGATGCGCCAGTACTCGCACTTTGTTTGTAGAGCGTATAGCCATGCGTAGAAAAATTTTGCTGCTTTACGAATACATTATACAATAGTTCCTTGCTCGCCTTCTTTGCCGAATGAACTAATTTCTTTTAAATTTTAAAAAACAGTGCAACTATTTAAAATTAGTGGCGAATAAGTGGCTCATATCATAAACTCCAATGTCTTTATTAAACACTTATAAGATTTTTGCCTTTTCGGGAGACATCAACGAAGAGAAACATTACCTCAACATGTACCGCGTTATAAGCCTTGTGGGCTTTTTGCTGTACCCGCTGATATATTTTGTGGTAACCCACTCCTCGCATCCTTACAACAACTTTTTCTACATGGACATGTCCATGGCCGTACTTTGTCTTTCTTTCTATATCCTTTCTCTTTATTCTAATTTATTTAAGCGACACGCACATATTTACTTTCAGGTAATTATCTACCTTGCCACGCTTGAAGGGATCTATCAACTTAATGAAAGGAATTTTGATATCAATCTGTTTGTCCTTTTCTTTGTCGTTGTTGCGCTATTGAGCGCAAGTTTTGTATTATATAAACAACTGGTTTTCTATTCTGTAATAACCTTTGTACTGTTTGGCTACTTCAATTTTGAAAAGCTGCCATTCAAGGATGCCCTGGTTAACCAGATCAACATGCTTACGCTTCAGAGTATTCTCCTTGTCATATTGGCTCATTTTAATAGAATTAAACAGGAGCATGCATTGCGGGCGGATATAATGCTCTCACTTTTTAATAATTCTCCGGACGCAATTCTGTTTATTGATATTGGGAAGAAAGAAATAATCAATTGCAATAAGAAATCTCTTGAGCTATTTGAGTGCAGCAAGAAGGAGCATTTGCTGTATAAATCACTTGAAGCACTATTCAGGAACACTACGATAATAAAAGAGTTAATAGAATTCAATAGTAAGAAACACGAAAAGATTGAAGTTGAAGAAGAGGTGCTCCTTTACAAGTTTAATGGAACTTCCTTTTGGGCTGATACGGCAATTTCCCCATTAACCATTAAAGGAAGAGATTTCTTACTCATTAGAATAACAGATATTGATACAGTCAAAAAATCGCAAATAGCTCTTGTCGAGAGCGAAGAACGTTATCGTGATATTATTGAAAACTCCAAAGATCTAATTTGCATTCACGACCTGGATGGAACGATTCTGGTTGCAAACATGGCATTTGGCCGTGTACTGGGGTACAATGGAGAAGAAGTTGTCGGTACAAGCATTATTGATTACATCCCGGAAAAATTTCGCTCTGAGTTTTATCACTATATAGATGAGCTGGTCGCTAAAGGTGAGAACAAAGGGGTAATGAGAGCGATTAGTGCTTCGGGCGAGCTTAAATTACTTGAGTTTAATAACTCCATTAAACGAGATTCAAATGGAGTAATAAGCATACGCGGTATGGCTGTTGATATAACAGAACAATATCGCTTACAACGCGATTTAAATGAAAGCCTGAAACATTTTAAGATGATTTCAGAAAATTCGGCTGATTTAATATGCCGTCATACAAAGACGGGTGCCTTTGAATATATTTCTACTGCAGTGGTAAAACTTACCGGGTATTTACCCGAAGAGTTATTCGGAAAAGACTTTATTTCTCTTGTGCACCCTGAAGATCAAAAAATGATTCGTCTGGTATGCCCGCTTTATAGTGAACAACCGGATAACGAACCGACAAGCATAGAATACCGAATCTCTAAAAAGAATGGACGTGCTCTATGGGTAAATACGATTTTTAAACCGATATTGGATTCTCACGGAGTTATTATCGAATATCATTCCTCTTCTCGCGATATTACGGAACGCAAGAAGATCGAAAGTCAGGCAGAACGTAAAGACCGCTTGTTTAAGGCGTTGAGTGAAGCTTCCAAAGGACTCTTGAGCAATCATGATACTGAAGAATCTGTATGTGACGCACTGCAAACAATAGCAAAGGCACTTGAGGCCGATTGTGCGGTTATGTATCAGGTTGTACAGAATAATGATGGTGATCTATGCCTGAATCACTTATATGGATGGGATGCAACACAGGCAAGCTCTGTTCAAAGAGATTGTTCAAAACAGAATCTGAAGGTTTCCGATTACTTAGCCAGATGGTACAATAGTTTGTCAAATGGGATTTTAGTAAAAGGCTTTTACACCTCATTTACCGACAAAGAACAATCATTAATACAGGATAATGCATTTCAATCTGCTATTTTATTACCCGTAATTGTCAATAATAAATTGTGGGGAATTATCGGCTACACATACACAGATGAATACCACCTTTGGAATGCGGTAGAAGAGGCCATTCTTAAATCGGCTTGCTCGGGCATAGCGGGTACTTTACTGCGCAAGCAGAATGAAATCGAATTATTAGAGGCTAAAGAAACAGCCGAATTTGCATCTAAAGCTAAAGAGGTCTTCCTTGCTAATGTCAGCCACGAGATTCGTACGCCTATGAATGGTATAATCGGGCTTACCCGCTTACTGGATAAATCTCAATTAAACGAAATCCAAAAGCGTTATATCACCGCAGTTAAGCAATCAGGTGAATATTTATTAGTAATTATTAACGATCTGTTGGATTACTCTAAGATTGTTGCAGGGCACATGGAATTTGAAAGTATTGCATTCAACTTGGATAATATTCTAAACAATATCAACCACACCTATTCACTCAAGGCAATTGAGAAAGGCATTGAGTTTACGATTAATTGCGGCACAGATGTTCCACGTTGGCTTACAGGAGACCCCGTGCGCCTTAATCAAATTTTAGTCAATCTAATTGGCAACTCGATAAAATTCACGGAGCATGGCGGGGTTACGCTAAACATTCAATTGGAGAAACAGAGCCAAGGAATTGCAGGAATACGCTTTAGTATTAAAGACACCGGTATCGGAATCAAGAAAGATAAAATAGATTCTGTTTTTGAAAGCTTTAAACAGGCGGATACTTCAACAACAAGAAAATACGGCGGAACAGGCCTTGGTTTATCAATAGTGAAAAAATTAGTTGAAGCTTATCATAGCAATATTCATCTTAATAGCGAACTTGGAAAAGGATCTGAATTTTACTTCACCATTGATTTTGTAATTGCTTCAAAAGTTGAAACAGATACCGAAGAACAGGAGGCAATAATTGATTTGACTGGGGCTAAAATCTTATTGGCCGAAGATAACATGGTAAATCAATTGCTCGCTTATGATCTTATTAGTAGCTGGGGAGCAGAACTAATCATGGCAGATAATGGTGAAAAAGCTTTAGCCAAGCTAAAAGAAGATCAGTATGATTTAATTTTAATGGACTTGCAGATGCCTGTGCTTGGAGGAATAGAAGCTACAGAAATTATTCGTCAATACTCTGATGATGCTATTAAACACATCCCCATTGTGGCAATGACGGCAGATGCCATTAAACAAAATATTAACAAGTGTTTTGAAGCGGGAATGAATGATCATATTACTAAACCATTTATTCCGACTGAGTTAAATAAAATAATTTGGAAGAATTTTACGGAAGCAACGAAAAAGCGCTTAATTGCATCAGAAAATAAAAATAATAGAGTGCCACAGGAACAAACGCAACAAGAACAGCCTACAAATAACACAGCGGCGTATCAGTATATCTCGCTGCATAATCTGTTGGAATTTTCCAGAGGCAAGAATGATTTTGTAGCTAAGATGCTCAAACTATTATTAGAACAAACGCCACCTGCAGTTGAGGGTATTCGAGCCGGAATTGAAGCAGCAGACTGGACCGAAGTACGTGCCCTATCTCACAAAATGAAACCCAATATTCATTTGATGGGTAATCCTGAATTAGACCGTATGATTTTAAAGTTAGAGAAAGATGCTGACAACCATGTGTCTCTTGATGGCATGCCGGCGCTGTTTAACGACTTCTTTAATTTATATCAAAAAGCGATTGAAGAAATGAAGCGGGCACTGATACAGTATTCCGGAGCATAGCGATGCAATCCTTTCTATTATTTAAGACTCCGCATTTCTTTTTACAAACGCACGCGATGGGATGTTTCCTATAATTTATCGTACAAATTAAGTTAGTTATCGATTAAGAACTACAAGTGCTTCTTTTGAAAGTTATTTTGCGCCAAGTAACCCAAAAGCCCTTAATTTGTTGTGAAAAAGACCCTATTAATAGTTGATGATGAGCCCGGAGTAAGATTGTTATTAGAGCACTATTTTGCTGAAGATTACAACGTCGTATCAAAAGCAGATGGTGATGATGCCTTAAGCTGGCTCTCGGAAGGGAATAACCCCCAGTTAATACTAACCGATATTGAAATGCCCCACATGAACGGGTTGGACCTAATTAAAGAAGTCAGGACTCGATTTAGTGGAACGGATATCCCTTGCTTAGTTGTTTCTGGGAAAAGTAGAGAAGATTACTTTTTAAATAGCTTTAAAATAGGAGCCAATGGTTTTGTAGCAAAACCATTTAAAGCAGAAGAATTAAAACGCGAAGTAGATTATTTGTTGACACACTAAAACACCCAACCCCTATGCTCATTCTTTACATTGATACTGACAACGAGATGCATACAAAAATTCGCGAGTCATTTTTGAATTCATACGATATAGAATGTTTTGAAAACCTTTATGATGCTTACAAATGGATAAAGCGCAATCAAATTCCCGATTATATCATAACGGATTTTGAAATGGATCAGCCGACACAGTTGCAGTCTATAAAGTTTCTTTTAACTAAGATAAGATTGCGCAATACTAAGATGATTGGTTATTCTAAAAATGTGAATGCAGAATATGTACGTCTGGCAATGATGCACAAAGCAGTTCGGTTATTCGCTAAATCGGAGTTGATTCCGGCGTTAAAAGACTATTTGAACATGGTTAAATCCTCTAAACTAACTGCAACGGAATTCGTGCCCGAAAACAGTACCCGCTCTTTGGGAGCGCTCACGATAAGAATTGCTATGAAAAAGAAATAACTTTTTCTTAACACTTGATTCCTCAATAGCTTTGGAGCAAACAAATTTTATACACTATTTTTAAAGCATAATCCGTAACTGTTATGAGAGCTATTATAGTTGATGATGATAAAATATCACGCGAACTTATACAAGACTATGTCACCGATACAGAGGGTATTGAATTGCTGGGTACTTTCCCTTCTGCCATTGAGGCAAACAATTTCCTAAGCAATAACCATGTCGATCTTATTTTCTTAGATGTAGAGATGCCTAAAATGACCGGCATGGAATTACTGAAGTCTCTTGATGAAAAACCACTTATTGTATTAATCACGGCTAAGGAAAAATATGCCATTGAAGCATTTGAACATGAGGTGTTAGATTACTTAGTGAAGCCGGTAGAATACACGCGCTTTATAAAAGCATTTCAGAAAGCAAAAAATCGCTTGAAGCCTTCACAACTTGACCGAATAACAAAAGAATCCATTTTCATAAAAGTAGATAGCGAATTAATCAATTTGCCTTTTAGGGATATACTGTGGATTGAAGCACTTGGCGATTATATCAATATAATCACTTCGCATGCGAAGTTGGTTGTTTTAAGTACTATGAAGAATATTGAAGAGAAACTGCCAACTACCCAGTTTGTACGAGTGCATCGTTCTTACTTTGTTCGACTTGACCGGATTAAGAAAATATCAGAAGATATTATTTTGGTTGAGAACAAGCTAATACCCGTAAGTAAATCCTACAAGAAAGAGTTGTTGCAGCGTTTGAATCTGCTGTAATTAGCATGATTGATATTTTTGTATTCTCAAAATTGACACGCCGTTATGGGTTTACTTTACTTTTTCTCTATGTATTTATTTTATCTAGATGTGCCAACCAAGTGGCACCAACCGGAGGAAGCAAGGATATAACACCACCAAAGGTTATCAAGGCCTCTCCAGAGAATATGAGCACCATATTTAATTCGAGTGATATTGTGCTAACATTTGATGAATATGTAACGCTTAATGATGCAAATAGTCAAATCTATATATCGCCATTTCCCGGAAAGAAGCCAGACTATAAGGTGAAAAACAAACACCTCTTTATACGGTTTAGAGATAGTTTACAACAGAACACGACTTATACCATTTATTTCGGAAATGCCATTCGCGATTTAAATGAAGGGAACATTATGCAGAATTATTCTTACGTGTTTTCTACCGGAAGAAATATTGACTCTTTATCAGTGAAAGGAATTGTGAACAGGGCCACGGATAATTCCCCGGTTGATGGAGCAATTGTAGCATTATATTTTTCTACTAATGATTCTGTTATCTACAAACAGCGACCCGATTATTATACGCGCAGCAATAAAGAAGGGCAATTTGTTATTCGGAATATTAAAGCACATCAATACCGAATTATAGCCTTTGAAGACGTTAATCAGGATTTAAAATATAATGACGATGAAACCATCGCATTTTCTGATTCACTTTGTAATGTAAGAGATACCTCTACAGTTATTCCTCTTCGTCTATTTAAACCTCAGAGAATTACAAACAAACTTTACAGTGCAAAGCCTTCCGGATATGGTAAAATGACTTTGGCATTCGCAAACCCGGTAAAAGATTTACGAGTTAAGTTTTTGAATACTAAGGAAACTCCATGGCTCATTACCAACAATGTGGCACTCGATTCGTGCACGATTTATTTTAATCCAACCATTAAAGACAGTTTAAGATTTATTGCTACAACAAATGATTCTAAAGACACCTTGACCGTATTGTTTAAGTCAGCAGGGGTAAAAAATATTTCAAAGGATACGCTGAGTACATTTAATAGTACCCCTCTGGCAACAAACCTTACTCAAGAGAAACAAAAAACAATTTTATACTTTGGCCAAATATTGCGAATAAGTGCAGTTGGTATAATCGACTCTATATATATCCCACAACTTACTTTGTTAAATGCAGGTTCAAAGTCAATACCGGCAAGCCTATCTTTAAAGTATAATGCAGTTACTCATGAGCAATACTTAGAAGTAAGCGCTGATTTGAGTTCGGACAGTCAATACAAACTACTTATACCACAATATGTTTGGAAATATAAAAACGGACAATGGAATGACAGTACCCACATCTCTTTTTATTATACCGATGTAGAAGCAACTGGAAATCTAACGCTTATTGTTTTTGGAACAGGTATGAACCAGAATTACATTCTGGAGTTAAGCAACAGCAAAGGAGAAATAACCTATTCCACAACATTTGATGAAGATAAAAGATTTACAGTAAAGAACCTTCCTCCCGGAAAGTATAAGATTCGTGCTATAGCAGATGCTAACCGGAACGGGCACTTTGATACAGGAGATTACCACGCTAAGCGACAACCTGAAGCAATCATTGTATTTCCGAATGAAATTACTGTTCGGGCCAATTGGGATATGGATGTGGAACTCTCTTTAAAAAATATTCGAAAGCATTAATCTTATTGAAGATTACTTTTTGTTTTCTTTAAACCAAGAGGAATACATAACGTAGTTGTTTGCAATACGCAAGTTGTTGTGCGCAAACACTTCCGGGCTGATTTGCTTTACTTTCTTTGCCGGAACCCCAGCATAAATGCAGCCCGACTCTACAACAGTATTTTCAAGAACAACAGCTCCCGCTGCAATTAAAGCATTCGCTTTAATCACGGCATGGTCCATTACGATAGCGCCCATTCCGATAAGCACATTTTCTTCAACAGTGCATCCGTGCACAATAGCTCGATGCCCTATTGACACATTGTTGCCTATAAGCGTAGGCGCTTTTTCATAAGTGCAATGAATGATAGCCCCGTCTTGAATATTTACCTTGTTGCCAATGCGAATACTATTTACATCTCCTCGAACAACTGCATGAAACCATACAGTACAATCATCACCCATAATAACATCTCCAACGAGAACGGCATTCTCCGCCAAGTATATGTTGTTACCAAACTTAGGAGTATATCCGCGAACCGATTGTATTAGTGCCATAATTAATTACCGTAGATGTTTTTAATCACATCATTTGTTTCTCTCGATTGTAAATCCTGAAATCGCTTAGTCATCGAGTCAATTCGGTTTTGTAAAACATCAATTTTCGATTGAGCAGATTGGTACTCGGGGCTTTGTTTTTTTAATGTGTTCAACAATTCACTTTGAGTAGATTGTAGTTCCTGCAATGCGCTGCGTAAGTGAATTAAAGATGATGCGGCTGCAAAACGAACCATCCAATCGAGATTATTTTCTGCACTTATATAAAGCGGATTAAGCAAGTTTTCGTCATACGGATAACCTATAGAGAACAAATAGCGCGCATAGTATAATAAAGCACTAAACTTAGCAATGCCTTTTGTGTTATTCACCTTAGATGCAAATAATGGAGCAACGCTCGTATCTCGACTTTCAGAAAAGACAAACATCACGGATGTGCTTAATTTATAATTTGAATCCTTACTCAGTCTTTTGGCTTCTTGTAAAGCTAAAGTCGAGTCAAGATTATGCAACGTGCCTAAAGCCGTAGATAGCACTTCATACGAGCTGTCTTTCAAACATTGCTTAATCGTTGACAATACATCTTTTGCATCGTAATTATTCAATTTAGTTACAGCGGCAGCACGCACTAACGATGAAGAATCCGTTAGTGCGAGAGATTGTAATATAGGCAATAATTGCTGATAATTATTTTCAGTAACCTCAATATAACTCAATGCTTTTTCGCGCACTTGATAGTATTTGCTTTTCAAGGCTTCAACAAGCATATTAGCGTAGTCGAGATCATCATTATTGTGATAATAAAATTCTTGAAGGGCTTCCATCTTATCTTTATAGAGTGGGGCATTTCTGAATTGATAGATGAATTGACTTTTAGACTTCGTATCTTGTTTCGTGCATAGTAATTTTTTCTCGGCATCTACATTTACAAGCAATGGTTCAGAGTCAAGTGTGAAGTTAAGCGTAGTATCACTTGTATTAAATATTATTTGTTTTCTTATAATCCCTGTTGCGGTATAAATGTCTATATCAAGCGGTAACACATAAGGCTCACTATAGGCCGGGTTATTACTGATAGAACTATAAGAAGCGGTTTGGCTCATAATTACAGACAAGGACTTATTGGGTTCGGAATATTCTTGACTGATATTAAGGTTTGGATGTCCGGGTCGTAAAAACCATTGGTCGAAAAACCACTTTAAATCGCGGCCGGTCACAGTTTCAAAGGAAATACGTAATTGATCTACCTCTACTGTTTTAAATTGATAGGTATTCAGATAAAGGCTTAGGGCCTGGGTAAAGGCTTCGTCCCCCACTAATTGGTGCAGCATACGCAAGATGTATCCACCTTTCTGATACGTATTAGCGTCAAACAGATCTTCTCGATCCCAGTAGCGGTAACGAATCAAGGGCATTTGCTTTACCTCGGACTCACTCATATATTGTTCTAAATCTGCTTCGGCATGTTCATCTGCATCAAAGACTCCGTACTTATGTTTAATCCATAAATATTCTGCATAAGTTGCAAACGATTCATTTAGCGGAATCTGACTCCAGCTTTTACACGTTACCAAATCACCAAACCAATGGTGAGAGAGTTCATGAGCAATAATATCTTCATGGTTTTCGTCGATCATTTCGCGAGAGGTTTGATTCAAAGCATCGTAGTGCACGGTTGCTGTAACATTTTCCATGGCTCCGCTGACAAAATCATGAACAACTACCTGACTGTACTTTGGCCACACATATTCATATCCGAATATCTTAGAATAGAACTCAATCATTTCCGGGGTATTACCAAAAATTCTTCGGGCATAAGGGGCATACTCAGGGTCTAAATAGTAATTTACTTCAATATTTCGCCACTTATCTCTTGTAATATTGAAATGGCCTGCAGCCATCATAATAAGATATGGCGCAAATGGTTTATCAAGTTTCCATGTGTCGGTGCGGGTGCCATTCGCATTTAGTTTTGAGGAGACCATCAATCCGTTAGAGAGTGTCTTCATAGAAGAATCTATCGTCATACTCAACTCCAGAGTTGTTTTCATGTTGGGTTTGTCAATGGTTGGAATCCATACACTATTACTTTGAGTTTCTCCTTGTGTCCAAAGTTGACGCGGGGTATCGGGGTCTTCGTTTTTAGGGTTTATAAAATATAATCCCTTGTTTTTGCTGATAGCAGCGCTGCCTTCTGTATCTCCAATTTCTTCGGGCCTTGCGGTATATTCAATAAATAAAGTAAAAGGCTCTGCTGCCGTATAAATACGCCCTAGTTGTATATTGAGATGCAACGAATCGCTATAAGAAAATTTTAAGGGAAGGGAGGCATCTTTTTGTACCAACTCAACTTTATGTATAAACATGCCTCTGGCATCTAATACGACGCTGTCTATTGGATAGAAATGTGCTTTTAAGGATACCCATTCTTTCCCATACATCCTTTGCCGATCCCAATCAAATTGCACATCTAATTTAGTGTGAATCAGGTCTGCCTTGATTTCATAAGCTGATTGCAACGGTTGATTATCATATAAATCCTGTGCAAGTATGTCCTCTCCACCATATTTTAAAGAGTCGTCATCGTAATAATTATACTCACTCCAATCCGGATCGTCATGATGTGGTTTGAATAAGCGACAGCTTAGAGCTGAACTTATGATAAACAAGAAAAAAAATCGTTGCAACAATGAAGTATTCATAATAATATAATGCTTTAATGCAAAATGACATCTTATTTGTAAGACTAGGTATATTAGGGTTGAAAAATTTATGAACTTATATTTGAACCATGCAATATCAGGTACGCATTAATGATAAGCGAGAATTTACCGTCGAAAAAACGCATGACGGTTGGATAGTTAATCAATCAAAACAAGTGTGGGATATTCAACGCCTGGACGAACATCGTCTTCACTTGATCCATGAACATCAATCTATTACTGCCGAAGTGGTTCGTATAATCAAGGAAGAAAAGACTGTTTTAGTCAAAGTGAACAATCAGTTGCATCATGTTCAACTCAGCGATCGATTTGATACCCTCCTGAAGCAACTGGGAATGAATGATGCTTCATCGAGTAAATTGAATGACTTAAAAGCCCCCATGCCCGGCCTTGTTGTTAAGATATTGGTACAACCCGGCGATATTGTAAATAAGGGAGATGCATTATTAGTTCTTGAAGCAATGAAGATGGAAAATATGATAAAAGCAATCGGCAGTGGAAAAGTAAAATCAATTAAGATTGTACCGGGAGCAAAGGTTGATAAGGGAGAATTGCTGATTCAATTTGAATAAATTATTTCTTTTTTCCGTATATCCTTTCAAATTTTTTAATGCTCAATGGTTTTAATTGGGTTACAGTAGTAATGACAACATCATTAAGCGGACGGTCGTACTTGTCCGTTTTCACATTAGCGATACTGTCCACTATATTCATGCCACTGAGTACTTCGCCATATACGGTATAGCTCAAATCCAAGGGCGGTGTGCCACCTATCATCTTATAAGCTTCCCGTTGGGCAGATGAGAATTTTACTTTCAGTTTTTTCTCCAGATCATCTAATTCAACATCTGAATATTTTTTGCCTTGTACAATGTAAAATTGACATGCGCTGGATTCCTTTTCGGGATTACTATCTCTTGCCGCAGCCAGGGCGCCTCTTTTGTGAAACAAATTGGTGTTGAATTCTGCCGGGATGCGATAGCCTAAGTCTCCGTTTCCTAACATTTGACCGGACTTTGCATTTTTTGAATCAGGATCACCGCCTTGAATCATGAAATTTTTAATAACACGATGGAATAGGGTGCCATCATAGAACCTTTCACGAATAAGTTTTAAAAAGTTGTCTCTGTGTTTAGGAGTTTCATTATATAAACGAAGTTTAATGGTTCCCATACTGGTAACCATGGTAGCAGTATAAATTTTCTCCTGCGGCTTGTTAAACGAAAGCAGGAAGAGCGGCATGAGAAGTAAAATAAATTTTTTCATAATTCGAATTCAAGAACAAAAGTAATTTGTTCTAATAAGTTTTATTACAGTAAGTAAATGTTTCAATAATCCATTTCTTCAAAATAGATTAGTATGTGCTCTTTCAAGAAGTCCTCTTGTTCTTTTAAACTTAATGCCGGTACGGGTTTCAGCAAGCTCCAATGTGGCCATCCCTCTAAATCTAAGTAATCCAATTTGTAATAGCCCGAACGACTAAGCACGGCACACGTTGCAATATGCATCAGGTCTTGTTTCTCCTCTTTGCTAAATTCTTCTTTCAACTTTCCAAACTCGCGGATCCCGATTAACAATAATACGGCATTTAAATCGGGTGCCTTGCCGAATTGGGTACGTAATTTTTTTCGTAACTCGAGCCAGCGTTGATGTAATGGCAAGTTTAAATTTCGATAGGTTGTACTCATCTTAACACATTAAATGAATCGGCATCGCCAAGAAAAGGTAAGTCGCGGCGCACTTGATCTAATTCCTTCATAGAAAACATAGTTTGCAAGACACATTCGTCATCATTCCGTTCCTGAATAATTTCCCCTTTAGGGCCGAGGAACATGGAGCATCCATTATGATAAATATTGCTTCCATCATTTCCGACTCGATTGACAGCAGCCACAAAACATTGATTTTCTATGGCGCGGGCAATAAGCAAATGTTTCCATGCATAGATGCGACGTTCAGGCCAATTAGCTACCACGATCAATATGTCGTAATCTTTTTTGTTACGAAGCCAAACGGGAAAACGCAGGTCATAACAAATAACACACCGAAGGTTAAACCCTTTGTAGGAGATAGTCAACGTTTGATGCCCTCGGCTGTAATGATTTTGTTCATCACCCAATCCAAATAAATGCGCCTTATCATATTGATAGATTGTGCCATTGGCTTGCACCCATAGGAATCGATTGAAATAATGGGTACCTTCTTTAATAATCAAAGATCCGCACACAGCAGCTTGTTTCTGTGCCGCCCATTGGCGCATGTGTTGCACGGCTTGCCCATCCATCGTTTCGGCAAGATGTTCGGGCTGCATAGAAAATCCGGTACTGAACATTTCGGGCAATACAATTAAATCGGTTTCTTCAACGGCATTAATTTTTTGGTCAAACATCTTCAGATTGGCAGTAGGGTTCTCCCAATGCAAAGAGGTCTGTATAAGGCTTATGCGTATATCACTCATTTCTTCATTTGATTTTTATCAAACGCTCTATTGCAGCGTCTAATGTTTCCTTCTTTTTAGCAAAGCAAAAGCGTAGCATTTTTTGATCGTATGGCTTACTGTAAAAAACAGAAACAGGAACCGAAGCGACGCCATAGTCTTTTGTAAGGCGAATGGCATACTCCGTATCCTTCTCGTTACTCATTCCCTTATAGCTGACTAATTGAAAATAACTCCCCGAAGTAGGGTTAAATTGAAATTGTGTTTGTTGCAAGGCTTTGCAGAAGTAATCTCGTTTTTCTTGATAAAACGCATTGAGGCCAAGATATAAATCCTTATTACGGATGATGTCCTCAAAAGCATATTGATATGGAGTATTGGCACTGAACACAATAAACTGATGCACCTTTCTAAATTCGCGCATGAGCTCTGATGGGGCAATGCAGTAGCCCATCTTCCACCCGGTATTGTGATAGGTTTTACCGAAAGAATAAGTTACAAAGCTTCGTTCAGCAAGTCCGGGAAAGCGTAATATACTTTCATGCTGCAAGCCATCAAAAACAATATGCTCATATACTTCATCACTTAAAATAATGATATTGGTTTCCCTTACAATTAGATCCAACTGCTGCATGTCTTTTTTAGTAAGGATCGTTCCCGTGGGGTTGTGCGGAGTATTTATTATAATCATCCGCGTGCGGTTCGTAATTGATCTTTTAACATGATCCCATGGTATTTTATAATCGGGAGCATCGAGTTTAATGTACTTTGGAATGCCTTTATTTAATTCAACAGCAGGAGCATAACAATCGTATGCCGGTTCAAAAATGATGACCTCGTCATTTTCTTCAATTACCGAAGTAATAGCAGCATATATAGCTTCTGTGCCACCGGGAGTAATAGTTATTTCGGTATCCGGATTTATTTTACATGTATAAAGATTTTCTATTTTTTCTGCTATACGCTCTCGCAGAGACAATAGACCCGGCATGGGAGCATATTGATTAAACCCTTTACGTACATACTCATCCACTTTTTGCACTAACCCTTCGTGACACATAAAATCAGGAAAACCTTGTGAAAGGTTTATCGCTTTATGTTCATTGGCTAATGCTGACATTATAGTAAAAATTGTAGTGCCGGCTTGCGGCAGTTTTGATTTAATATATCCGGGGAATTTCATCGGTCTTCTTTCGGTTCAGTTCAATAATTATTCCACTCGCAAGTTATCAAAATATTTGCGCAGGCTGCTTTCGCTTCTTGCTTCATCAATTTTTGTTTCTTTGCGCAACTTTTCACCTTCCAGATGCAGAATAATAATTATGTAGTTATAATGGCCGGGGGCATTGGTAGCCGCTTTTGGCCGCTAAGCCGTAGCGGCAACCCAAAGCAGTTTCTGGATGTGCTGGGCACCGGAAAATCATTGGTGCGCCAGACGTATGATCGTTTTGCCACATTTATTTTACCTGAAAATATTTATATCATTGGCAGCGACAGCTATCGGGATTTAATAAAACAACAGATTCCGCAAATTCATGAGGCAAACATTATTAGTGAGCCTACACGAAAAAATACGGCACCTTGCGTGGCCTATGCGGTGTATAAATTGGCAGCATTAAACGAAAATGCTAATGTGATTATTTCGCCTTCAGATCACGTCATCTTCAATGAAAATATATTCCGCGAGTCGTTAGAAACAGCGTTCACGATTGCTGAGACAACTGAAGTTTTGCTCACCTTGGGTATCAGGCCTACTCGACCCGACACCGGATATGGGTATATACAATATCGCGAAGACACAGAAAGTTTAGGCGCATACAAAGTGCGCACCTTCGTGGAGAAGCCCACTCTCGATATAGCACAGCAGTTTTATCAAAGTGGCGACTATCTATGGAATGCGGGAATCTTTATTGCTAACGTAAAAAACTGGCAACGCGCCTTTAACCTTTATTTACACGAGTTGCATGAACTTTTTAACGAAGGAAAGAAAATTTACAACACACCTAAAGAGGCTTCTTTTATAGAAAGTGTTTACATGCAATGTCCAAGCATATCAATTGACATAGCCATAATGGAAAAAGCAAAAAACGTAATGGTTATTCCGGCTAAGTTTGGGTGGACAGACTTGGGCACCTGGGCTTCATTACATAGCATGGTAAATAAGGATTACTTAAGCAATGCTGTCAATAATGAAAAGAATGTGATGGTCTATGATACCAGCAACTGTATGATTCATGTGTCGGATAATAAGTTGATGGTGCTGCAAGGGTTAGAAGACTATATCGTGATTGATACAGAGGATGTATTACTCGTTTGTCAGAAATCGAAAGAACAGGAAATAAAAAATATAGTGAGTGATATTAAGCGATTGAAAGGAGATAAATATTTGTAGCTTGCTCGTTTAATAACCACCACTGCCGGTTGAGGTGCCATTTCCTGAAATATATAGTGTGGTTGTATTTGTCGAGCGTTGATAGAGGCTGTCATTTACTTTATGCACCCAATTGAAATCCAGCCAACTCGTTCCATAAGAGGTGATGGGATTAGGAAAATTATAGAGAAACTCGCCTTGCGAACAAAAATTTTTATTCGTGTATTGAAAGGCATCGAAATTATACATAGCCGTTGCATACCAACTTTGTTTAAACTTATCGGATTGATTCGTTGACGCAGTAACATTAGCAGGTAAATCTCTTGCAACACAAGCAATACCCACAGCCTTGGTTTTCATATAATAATAGGCTCGGGTTGATTTATAGATGTTTAATGACATATCTGTATAGCTTCCGTCCATTATGAAATAACTTTCCATAAGATAATAATCGCCATAGGCCCCGCTTAAATGACAATCAGTGCCACTTAAAACATCTTCAATGATAAAACCATTTGCAAAAACAGATAATCCCTTGCCGTGAGCATAATCAATGAAAAAATTTTGCCGACTTCGATTGACCCCATAGTCGGAGTCAAATTCGTCACCAAACACACCATCAGCACCAATTTGTTGCCACCCATCAATGGCATCTTTAAGTTGTTGCTCAGATAAGTTTTGTACAGTTTTACTAACATCGATATATCCAAAAATTTTTATGCCCGGCTTTAAAGTTTTCAGTTGGGTAATGATGGATTGGGTATTTGCGTGGTCTCCATGGGAGAGGTTCCATATCCCATCGCCAAAAACAATGAGGTCATACTCTTTAAAAATATTGATAGCACTTGTTAAGTTGCCATTGCTGCCATTCACCAGGCTAGGCCATCCGTAATAAATACAGAGTTGTTTAGGCGGCGTAGGAATATCTTTTATTGAGGGCGCCGGATGTAGTAGAAGGGTAGTGTACTGTGATGTTGTTCCGCTTGTAGAGGTTACTGTATAAGTTTGCGAAACCATAAAATTGTTAGCGACTAACGATGCTGGAGAAATAGTTGATGTGTTGTTGTATAACTCAATTGTTGGTGTTAATCCTGTGGGGTCTGTCCCCGGAGGAAGGATTATTTTGATACTCTTTGCGCCGGTATCAATAGAAGCTTCTACAGATGGAATAATGTCGTTAAACACAAAAGATTTAATAGCGGTGTTCGACTCTATTGAGTTAGATGAATTTTTTTTATCCTTCTTACAACTTGTAAATAGGATAACACACACGGACACAGTAAAAATAGAAGTGAACAATCTCATAGTGCTTAATTTCAACAGGGTAAGATTTATTTTATAATCATCACGATGGTTCCGATAATAATTAATCCCGAACCCACAATCGTTTTCAAATTCAGCGTTTCGCCTAAAAAGAATGCCGCCAAAATTACAGTTAGAGCAACGCTGATTTTATCTATAGGGGCCACCTGAGAAACGGATCCTAATTGTAATGCTTTGAAGTAAAACAGCCATGACAATCCGGTTGCTATTCCGGAAATAATAAGAAACAGAATGTTTTGCTTCGAAAGAGAATGAATTTCTTTTGTATCTCCTTTTACCCAAATAATAAACCAAATCATAAACAGTACAACTAAGGTTCGTATTCCTGTTGCAAGATTTGAATTAATGTTTGCAACACCTAACTTGGCAAAGAGGGCAGTTAGTGAAGCAAAAAGAGCTGAGAGTATTGCATAAATCCACCACATAGTATAAAAGTAAATAAGAGTTCACTCATTTTCAGTTAAAAAAGGTTAAAAACGATCAACCGCGCTTTTTGCTTGTGTAAAACAGCAAATTAGGTTATCTCGAACGGTCAATCAAGTATGCTGCACCACTGTCCACAGACTCATAAAGGTCTTTTATTTTTTTCTTCTTAAATATTTTTTCAATTAACTCACGAGCAACTTTATATTCATTGTGAATAGGGCAGGGGTGGGTAGATGAACATTCGCTTAACCCAAGTCCACATTCCTTAAAAACAGATTTTCCCTCGAAGGTTTCAATAATATTTGAAACAGGTTGATTCTGCTGCGCCTTAGTAATATAAAATCCTCCCGAAGGCCCTTTCATACTATTTACAAAACCTTGTCGTGCCAGAGTTTGTAAAATTTTCCCAACGGTATGTTCGCTGGCGCCTATGCCTTCTGCTATTTCTTTTACTCCGGCCTTTGTGCCACCGCTGCTTTTACCGGAGAGATAAACCACAGCTTTAATTGCAGCTTTGCAAGTATAACTTAACATCGTCTTAGTGGCCTAAAAATTCTTTACCGTCTGGAGAAATTTTTGAAAAATCCCAAGGAGGCTCGAATGTAAGCGTTACTGTTACTTTCCACTCAGGGAAAGTATTCATGACCGATTGAGTGACGTTACTTTGAATACTGTCACCCATGGGGCAAAACTGCGTGGTAAGTGTCATAAGCAGATCTATTTGCTTATCAGCTTCATTAAAATCAATTCGATAAATAAGACCAAGATCTACAACGTTAAGACCAATTTCAGGGTCATCTACGTTGTAGAGATCGGTTAATGCCAAAGCGCATTTAATACTGTCATTAGTGGGTACTTCGTTCATTGTTTTTTGGGTTGATGTAGTAAGGTGATGGTGACATTACTTGCATACAGCGCCGCTGTAAGGACTAAAATAAGGGCACCTGATTTAAGCAAGTAATTGTTGAGGATGATAATGCCTATTGTAAAAAGAATAAAGCCAAGCAGATAGGCAACAGACATTACATAAAATATATTTTCACTAAATAACTCTTTGGGGGCCGGCGTTTTTCCTGCGTATGCCTTCTTATGATAAGACTTGTTCCATACAATGAATGGCAGGGTCTTAAACGTCATTCCAAAGATTATTGCTGTAATCCATCCAAAGAAAATACAGAAGCCATAGAGTAGAATAATGTTTAAACTGTTGTCGGTTGGAAGGAATGTTAATACCGTTAGAATCGCAATAATAGGTAGTAGCATTAGCGCAATGGAAAGTAAGGATACCTTCATTTGTTCATCGATACTTCTTCGTATTCTAACCTTATATGCTTTACGACAATAAGCGGCAAATAAGAATATTGCAATAAGTATGGTTGCTATAGGAAAATAGTAAAGCACAGTATCCTGCCCCGAGATTTTAATTAATATAAAACTGAGCAAGGCAAGATTAATTAAAGTAAAAATCCACCACAATATTTTGTTGTTACTATATTTTGAAATTAGAAACATAGGAATTAATCGTGAGCCAACACCGATCACCATAAGCAAAAACCAACCGATAATCCCCATGTGCGCATGTATTGTAAGATATTCTACCGAGTTGCTCGGCAGCAGCATTTTGCTGAAATTGAATACCAGCAGCAAGCCAAAAAATGTAGTAGAGAAGAGCCATAATGAGGCAGCTAGCATAAAAGCAACTTGTACGGTATGTTTCTTACTTTCATATATGCTGCTGATAACATTGATAAGGTAACAAATTATTCCAAGGTTAATCAAGATAGCCCCCGTTTGAAGTATCCAGCCTGTATGAAAAATATAAAATCCGACTATGAGAAAAGGGATACCGCTTGCAGCAAAATAAAAAGTCAGGTAGGCCAAGAAAGTGCTATCTAATTTCCCTTCGATAATAACCGGAAGCAGTTGATGCGAAGCTCCAAAGATAATCATCGTGCCCCACCCCATAGCCATTATGTGTGTAATGGCGAGGGTATGCGGATGAAAATAATGTTGATGAAAAATATCGGTATTGAGCAACAACAATAGAGTGCCCACTACAAGAGAAAAGGCAGCGTATGCATAAAATGGCAACACTACTTTATAGGAAGTGGTTTGTTGTATTCCGGCAAAAGGTGAGGGAGCGAACACCTTAAATTATATATTTTTAAAAATTAACAAATAAACCTCGCCTTCCTGTATCTCTTTTATTCGATAGTCGAACTTCCGATCTTTTAATTCAGTAAGCAGAAAAACCGGAATTCGCTTATGATGGACATATAAGGCTTTATGTTTGGGTAGCGTCTCCAAGGCTTCCAGAATAGTCATCATCGGCATGGGCATTTCTAAATGACGCACATCTATTTCTTGTAAATTGTTCTCAAAGTGATTCAATATTTGCTCCCAATCACCTGAGGATGAAACTTCAGTTTCTAATTTGATGATTGCCGTTCCTTCGGGCTTGTAAAAAAAGGTTTCTACAAGATCAGAGGAGACATGATTTACGTGAGATTGAAATCCTTGCTTCTCCAATAGACTGATTAACGGAGCGGGTTCAAACGTGTTAATTATTTTCAAGACCTGACCTTCTTTTAATTCCTTCACCTTTTGCTGAATACTCCGAAGCGGATCCTCCCCTCCTGAAAGAATTGCGCGTACATCAAAAGAAACAACTTTATCTAGAGCGATATTTTTTATAAAATCGGGCAGGGGTTGCTTTTCGGGATCCTGTTCTTTTGGCAGCGTTCCTTGAGTATCAACTTCAAAACCTAATGGCTGCAGGGCTCTGAAAAAGTCTTCGGGCTTGCATCCGCCAATCTTGGAAGCCATGGCTATGCTGGTGCGCCCTGCCATAATCTTGCGAAGAATGGGATTACGCAGTTTTTTAAAGTCCGGACTTAGAGACACAATGGTATCTAAAGCATCAGGATGATGTTTTAGTAGTGCAGCAATCTTTGTTTGTTCGTTTATTAGCATTAGACTGTTATTAATTGATCATTTAATGAATGTAGTGCGCCGGAGTAAATATTATTCTAATTTCAGAAATCAAACTAATGGATGCGTTTATGTCAGTAAAAATTTTCATGTACAGTGCTCCCTGTCTTTATTAATAAAATATGTTCCCGCACAAGCTCGCTTTCTCGTCATTTTAAAATAACGATTCCTTCCGTTTTATTAACGATCTCATAAGCATCTGATGCGGCTATGCGCAGTGGCCTTAGCCGGCATGTTCGCAATGATATATTACGCATTCTTAAGCAATAGCTGCGGTAAGATTTATTTTTGTTCACGGTTGGGCTATTTAAAAAATCACCAAGGTGTCACAAACTCTGCAGCACCTTGGTGAACAACAAACTAGGATATAGACTTTTCCATCTCAATAGCCTTGGGAAACAGGATATTGTTTTCTAAGTGTATGTGTGTATGTAAATCATCTTCAAACTCATCCAACATCTTAAAAAGAAGAGAGTAACTGGTGCAGGCATCGGCAGGTATCGTATAGTTATTACTCAATTTACGCGTTTCATGAAACGCTTCGCCTACGCTTTCATGCTCTTTCTCGTGTTTATTAATGATAGATTCAAAATTTTCTTCCTCGGATTTATTATATCCGGAACTTGTATTTTTTGCCTGAACTATTTTCTTTACCAACGGAAAAAGATAGCTCTCTTCTGACACAAGATGCTCACTCAACTCTTTGTGTACCTTGGCTACATGTTGCTGAATAGGGATCAACTCAGGATGCCGATCTCCATGAACTCGAGCTACCTTAGTTGCATAGGCTAATAACTCAGGTAAGTATTTGCGCACATAACTATGGTGTGTGTTTACGATATAGTCACATAAGAAATCTAAGCTCCACTCATTATAATTGGAATGCGATCCGGTAACATTTTGTATGGGTTGAGATAGTTCCTTTTCTACAAGGGAGGCATCAATACCTTGTTCTGCGCATGCTTGACGAACAGTTTTTCTGCCACCACAACAGAAGTCGATCCCGTATTTTTTAAACACCTCTGCCTTGCGCAAATCTTTTGCTGCTATTTGCCCAATAGTTTCTTCCTGCTCTTTTCCACGCCTTGTTATGCGAATATCCCACCATTCTGGACCTTGTTGCAAGTATTGCCAAGTAAAAATATCGCCCCATTCACTGAGCAGTTGATAGTAAACCGGCTTTGGATCATGATCATTATGAATGATTAAACTTCTTCCGGGTTCAAGGTTTTCAAATACCTGAAAGATGGTTTCATGCTTCAATCTCGGCTCAATGCTTGGAACGTTAATCACAACTTCCCCATTTTCATTTAAGGAAGTGCCTGCTTGTTGTGCACCTCTCCTAGTTACACGAATGTCCCACCATTGAGGGCCTGCTTGTAAGTATTCCCAGTCAAAAATATCTCCGTGCATTTGTTGCAATTGATAATATACCGGTCTTGGATCGTGATTATTATGAATAATAAATGATTCCCCGTTTTTCAGATGATCAAACACCTGAAAAATTGTTATGTGACGCAATCTGGGTTCAATCTTTTGAACGTCGATGACAGTTTCTTGTGATGTTTCCATGATAGTAGTTTAAAGATTAGTAATTAACAGCAAAGATAGGAAAACAATAGAGAAAAAGTAAATAAGTACTTTTATACTAAAATTATGCAGATATTAAAATAAAGTGATTTTATGCAGATTGCCAGAAGATTATTTTATAGTGAATGATGAGTAAACACCTATGATAGCAACGCTTCACAAGGATTCTTCTGTTCGTGTATCATGGTGCAGCTCGGTTATGATTTGAAAGAGAATTAAAAAAAGACAGAGTTGTCCTTTATGAAAAATATAATCTTACTTTGCACAAAATTTTTTTGAGCAAAATGAAATTTGAATCAAACAAGGGTCAGACTAAACACATAAATACCATATTATACTATGCAAATATTTAAACATATTCTCCTACTTAATGTGAGAGAAGATTTTTTCAACCCCATTCAACCCCATTAATAACCTAACTAAACGAATATGAATTTAATTCTCCCGTTACTTACTATTCAAACCACAGCAGCGCTTGTTTCGTTGCTGGGTGCGGCAATTGTTATATCAGTTGTTGTTTTCTTAATATCATCATCAACAACTTATGAAGACAAAAAAGTTGTTAAAGAAAAAGTGTATAAACTCAGAGGCCGTTATCTTATCGGATTGGTTTCTGTTGTGGTCATTGCGTTACTTACCTCTCTGCAATTTTTACCCTATCCTAAATTCCAGACCACGCCTGATGAAGAAGTAACCGTAGTGGGAATGCAATGGACATGGAAAATGGCTCAAGGGGCTTCGGATACAAGCCCGTTGGAATTTGTTGGCACGAATGATATAACCTTGCCTGTAAATAAGATTATTCAATTCAATGTTACATCTACAGATGTTAATCACAATTTTGCTATTTACAATAGTAAAGGCGACTTAGTGGCACAAACACAGGCCATGCCCGAGTACCATAATATCTTACAATATAAATTTACTGAGCCGGGCGATTATTCTATATTATGCCTTGAGTATTGCGGTATGCCACACGCCTATATGACCGGAAAAATTCACATAAACTAAATCACTAAACAGACTTATAATAACATGGAGCAAATAACTTCTACCGAGTTAAAACAACACAGAACATTAGCTACTGTTTGGAGCATAACTTTTCTTATACTATTTCCGGTCCTAATAACACTGGGATTACTGATGCGCCTATCTCAGGGGGAATGGATGGATTTAGATCCGGGAACATTTTATGCTTTAATGACTTTACACGGTGTAGGTATGGCCGGAGTATTGTTTAGCATTGCTTTTGCCGCACTATTCTATTTAATTGGAACACGATATGCAAAGCTCAGTATTGGGCTTGGTTACACGGTTTACTTCTTTGTTGTAGTAGGTGTTGTGGGGTTGGTTATTGCCAGCTTGATCGGCAAATTCGCCCCGGGTTGGTATCTGTTATACCCCTTAACATTTAAAGGCATCAGTTGGACTTCGTGGTCTATCGGTGTTGCACTTGTTTCACTCATTATCTTAGGAGTCTTTTGGCTCATAGGTAGCCTGCACATAGTCTATTCTTTGGCAAAAGAATATGGAGGGTTTACCAAACTTATCGGATGGCAGTATTTAGGAAAGAATGAGCCCGAAAGAGAGTTGCCCTCGATTGTTTTAATCTCAACAATTAGTTTAGTGCCAGCTATCTTGTCCTTTCTCGCCGGGGCCGTGTTCTTAGTTATGAACTTGATGCAGTTTTTTGAGCCTACACTTGCTTTTGATCCATTATTGCAAAAGAATCTAGTCTTCTTCTTCGGGCACACACTGGTGAATGTTACGATGTACTGCGGCATAGGATGGGTATATGCACTATTGCCTGAGTTTACTCACCGCGAGTGGAAGGTTAATAAAGTTGTCGTATATTCATGGAATGGAACGTTCTTCTTTATCTTGTTTGCATACTTTCATCACTTGTATATGGATTTTGTACAACCTCTGCCCTTACATTATGCGGGCCAATTGGCTTCCTACTTGAGTTCTATTCCGGCATCAGCCGTTACTATGTTTGGATTGATTGTTCAACTTTATCATTCAAAAGTAAAATGGAATTTTATCCCAATGGCATTCTTAATAGGAGTTGCCGGTTGGGCCATTGGAGGATTTGCCGCAGTGGTAGATTCTACTATTTCCGTTAATAAAATATTACACAATACACTTTGGGTGCCTGCCCACTTCCATACTTATATGCTGTTGGGCATAGTGCTGTTTATCTTGGGCTTCCTTTATTATCTTGCATACTGTAACAAAGATCAACAAGACCACCCCAAACCGGGCATTGGTTTTTGGTTATTTGTGATTGGAGCTAGCGGATTTTTATTAATGTTCTATTTAGGTGGAATGAATAGTGTGCCTAGAAGATATTCATCCTATTCAGGTATAGATGCCGGAAACGTACATCAAACCGGAGCAATGCTGGCAAAGATTGCTGCAGTGTTTGTTGTCATTGTGCTGGCAGGGCTTCTTATTATGTATGGCTCACTCGTATCTCGATTAGTTAAAGCAAAAGATCGTTCGTAATCACACCGTCACCACATCTTTAGTGAAAGAAGATTTCAAAAAAAATATATACTGAAAAATATTCTTCCACCGGCTGTTGTACTTATTACTTGTCTTTTCATTTTTTGGAAATGGACATTAGGGTTTAATGCTTTTACAGTTTTCACCTATACACTGAAAGAAGCAGGCACTTTACCCAGGTCGTTCCCCGATGTAGAAATGATTACCCAAGATAGCATTGTGTTTCACATTAAAGACAAGCAAAAGTATGTGCTGGTTAATTTTGTTTACCTGAATTGCCCCAATGTTTGTCATAAAGTAAATAATCGTCTAGAAGAAATATACGATAGCATCAATC
>JBDHXV010000011.1:0-59185 GCA_039810885.1 Chitinophagales bacterium
ATACCTACTCACACCACTACACCTCAGTAGAGGGCTGTGACAGCTTGGTACATATAGCCGTAACGATCAACCATTCTTATGAAGTAACAGGCAACCCGATAGTAAGCTGCAACAGTGCGACCTTACCTTGGGGAGAAGTGGTTAGCGCAAGCAATACCTACTCACACCACTACACCTCAGTAGAGGGCTGTGACAGCTTGGTACATATAGCCGTAACGATCAACCATTCTCCGCAGGTAAACATTTCAGGTAATGATGTGTTCTGTAATGGAGGTAGTACAATTATCTGTGCTACTCCTGGACTAAGCTATAGCTGGAGCACCGGTGGTTCAGAACAATGCATTGAGGTGTCTTCAACAGGGAATTATTCTGTTGTTGTTACGAATGCAAATGGCTGTACGAACACAACGTCACATAGTGTAACCGAGTTATCACCGGTTAGTATTGGTATTGATAAATCAAACCCAACACAATGTCAGGATGGAAATTGTAACGGTTCTATTGACCTTGCAGTTAGCGGTGGCTCAGGCAGCTACGTTGCAGTTTGGTCTAAACCATACATTACTGGACTTCATCCAACGAATCTATGTGCGGGGATATATCTTGTTACTGTTTATGATGCAAATGGCTGTTCAGCAACTTCAGATGCAGGCTTAATTTGCGATGCACCGTGTATCAGTTCTTTAGATTTAGTTACAGACGGTATTCTTTGCCACGGATCTAAAGCATCAGTTACGGTTAACATTAACAGTGGTACAGCTCCATACACTATTCATTGGTCAAATGGCACTACAATAACCTCTAGCACAAACCATGCAGAAATAAGTGGCATAAGTGCCGGAGAATTTGGTGTTACAGTATTTGACGCAAACGGATGCTCTGCAATAGGAAGCACAACTATTAATGAACCACCATTATTGGCGTTCAGTTATAGTAAGCAAAACGCTAGTTGCGGACAGTGCAATGGTTCTGTTACAGTTGCGCCTTATGGTGGAGTTGGATCTTATACAATAGTTTGGTCAGGTGGAATAACGGGAGGTACACGCACTGGCTTATGTGCTGGTATTTATTTCTTCAGTGTTTATGACAATAATCATTGTTGTGCAGCCGGTTCTGTCAAGATTAATTCTACAAATGGAATTAATGTTACAATGACAAGCGGAAATATCTTATGCAATGGAGGAAAGACTTCTGTGAGTGCAAATACTACAGGAGGTAGCGGGCCTTATACCGTTCAATGGTCAACCGGAGCAACAACATCCACAAATGCAGCGAACTTTACAATAAATAATGTTCCTGCCGGCACATACAGTGTAACGGTTACTGCTTCAAACGGATGCTCTGCTATTGCATCTATTGTGGTATCAGAACCTGCCCCATTAACAGCAAGCGCAGTTGCTACTAAGCCTACAAATTGTATGGACAACTGTAACGGTTCTGCGCAAATTATTGTACAAGGTGGTACAGGTTTATACTCGGCTGTTTGGTCACAAGCAGGGGTTAGCGGACTATATCCAAATAACTTATGCCCGGGTATTTATACGGTATCCGTTTATGATCAGAACCAATGCTCTACTACAGCTAATTTTGGCTTAACTTGTGAGTCGCCTTGTATTAACACGGTTAACCTAAGTTGTGCAAATATTCTCTGCAACGGAGGCACTACATCAGTAACCGTGAATATTGTGAGTGGAACTGCCCCTTACACTGTTCAATGGTCTAATGGCATAACTGCTGTAACAAATACTAATAGTGCAACTGTTTCCGGAATTAGTGCAGGTACTATCTCGGTAACAGTTACAGATGCTAATAATTGTACTGCTACGGCAAGTAAGGTTATTTCTCAACCGACTCCGTTGACTTACAACACTAGCGTTACTAATATAACTTGTCAGGCATCTTGCAACGGTACGGGTAAAGCAACAGTTACTCCGGCAGGTGGCACCTTACCCTACTCAATTATTTGGAGTAACGGCGCTACTACATTTACACGCACGAATCTTGCCGCCGGAACTTATTCATTCACCGTAAAAGATAAATATTGCTCGACTACAGGCTCTGTAACGATTACTGCACCAACTCCTATTATTGTTAATGGTACAGTAACGCACATCACTTGTAATGGATCGAATAATGGTTCAATTGTACTTACGGTTAATGGAGGCTTAGCACCATACACATATAAATGGAAGAAATCCGGCAGTTCGGTAATCATATCCACAAATAAGGATATCTATAACTTGGCTTGTGGCACATATACCGTAACCGTTAAAGATGCAAATAATTGCACTGCTACTAAGTCGTTTACGGTAACTCAACCTGCAGCGATAAAAGTTTGCATTACAAAGACAAACCCTTCATCAAATACAACAAGCAATGGTAAAATCAAGGCAGTTGTTTCAGGTGGTATCGCTCCTTACCAATATTATTGGTCAGGTCCCAATGGATATACGAACTCAGGATCTAACATTATTAATAATCTGAAAGTAGGTACGTACAAACTGACTGTGGTAAGTGCTAATGGGTGTTCGTCTGTAACTACTATAGTACTTAGTGCAGGAAGCAATTGTCGCATGGATGAATCATCTGAACAAACGGTTCGTGTGATGAACGTTTTCCCGAATCCTGCTGCAGCATTAATTAATGTATCGCTTCAAGGATTTGTCGGAAGTACTACGATTCGCATATATAATTATATCGGACAGGAAGTATTATTCACAAGTACACTGGTAGAATCGACTACAACGATACAATTAGATATTAATAATCTTGCTGCCGGTGCATACATCGTGGTGGCTGAAGATGAAACCGGATACAAGACAACGAAAGTGATTAAGCAATAATCACATAGCACCAAACAGCAAAAAGGGCTGCACGTTTAAACGGCAGCCCTTTTTTATTTAAGCCTTATTAATTAGTTAAAAGCCAACGTTAAAGCCTGCGCGAAAGATAAAGGGAGACGGGTTCGCACTTTGAAGAGGGTTATATAAAGCATCATATAACGCCATGATGACAAAAGAAGAGCGTTCACCAATCGGTTGGATAAAGCCACCACCCAAATAAAGATGAGGGACATTTCTACGCTCAGTGGTATAGATATATTTTATAGGATCAAATACAGGTATTTCCCAGTTGACAAACCCATATTCTGCATGGGCAAATAATCGGTCTGATATGCGATAGCGCGAAAACACATTGCCTCCATAAATACTTGTTTCGTACAACACTCTATTCCATTTCTCTCTGTAATAAAGATATTCCACTCCAACCCCTGCAGAGAGTTTATTATTGAATTTGTACCCAACAATTGGTGAGGCACCTAGAACTGTGACATTGCCAAAGTTTGCCGTTATACCACCTCCGAAGAATAAACGATCCTTTAAGCTGAGTTTTTGTTGAGATTCTTGAGCATGCATACTTGTATGCAATACAAAAAAAAAGATCGTAGAAAGATAAAGCCGTTTCATTAAAGTAATTATTAAATATCAGGGAAGATTTTCCCGGGATTAAGGATGTTATTTTTATCAAAAACCTTTTTGATTTGATTCATTAACGAAAGTTGAATTTGATTAAGTGCAATAGGCATATAGTTTTTTTGAACAAGCCCAATACCATGTTCGCCACTTAATGTACCTCCTAAACGAACCACTTCTGTGAATAACTCTTCAATTCCCTTGGGTAAGGATTCATTCCACATCTGTTCAGATAAGGTGCCCTTGATGATATTAACATGTAGATTCCCATCACCCACATGTCCATAACAAACAGATTGAAACCCGTACTTCTTACCAATTTTTTTTACAGCCGCTAAGAGCTGTGGAAGATGGGCACGAGGAACTACAGTATCTTCCTCTTTGTACACTGAATTCGAACGAACAGCTTCTGCCACACTTCTTCTCAACTTCCATAATTCATTTTTTTGTTGGGCATTATCAGCAAATAAAATCTCACCACAATGATGTTGTCTTAATAACTCAGAAATTATCTCGGCCTCCATAAGCAAATTATTGGGGTCATTTCCATCGAGTTCAATTAGTAAATGTGCTTGTATTTCACTGGTTAAAATAAGAGAAGACTTGGTGAAACGTACTGCCCACTCAATAGCATCACGCTCCATAAACTCTAATGCAGATGGCGTAATACCTGCTTTAAGAATTGTGGTAACGGCATTACATGCATCAATTGCAGACTTAAAAGGTACCAACATGAGTACATCGTGCGTAGGGTGCGGAATAATTTTTAAAACAATCTTTGTCACCACAGCAAGCGTTCCTTCGCTACCTATGATCAGTTGAGTCAAATTGTACCCCGTAGCATTTTTTATCACATTTGCCCCTGTCCAAATAATTTCTCCGTTAGCTAATACGATCTCAAGATTTAATACATAATCTTTCACTACGCCATATTTCACGGCTTTAGGTCCTCCGGAATTTTCTGCAATGTTTCCTCCGATGAAACACGAGCCTCGACTTGCAGGGTCCGGCGGGTAAAACCATCCGCGTTCTTTTAAAGTATTTTGCAATACCTCTGTAATCACACCCGGTTCTGTGATTATATAGCCATTCGCTTCATTAATTTCAAGTATTTTATTTAATCGCTCAGTGCTTAAAACAACACCACGATGAATGGCTAATGCGCCTCCGCTAAGTCCCGTGCCTGCACCACGTGTTGTAACAGGTATTTGCCTATCATTACAGTACTTTAATATTTGACTTATTTGTTTATTGTTCTCGGGAATTAAAACAACATCAGGTATAAAATGTAAATCTTCGGTCTCATCGTGTGTGTATTGTTCAAACCTTACTTGGTCACTCATCAACACTTGCTCCTCGCCGAGCATTTGAACAAATGTCGCAATATCTTCCGGATGAAACATGCTGTTAATTTTTACCCTTTACATCGTCAAACTCTTGACCTAAAATAAATCCAAGTCTTATTTGTATTATATTATTGAAAGCCGCATTATTCTTATACAGGCTGCCCTTGCCATATCCCATAGGGACTATGGAATATCCGTATCGAAGATTGACATTAATTGTTTTATTAATATAGTAGGTGCCGCCTAAAATAACTTCAATATCATCTTTCTTAAAAGAATCAATACCATATACGCGAGAACTATTTGGTAACATGATGATGTCTTGTTTTATAGCCCCCACGGTGCGACTGTATTGCAACCCTGCTGTAAATCCAACATGTTGCCTATCATAGAAATTGATGCACAAGGGGAGATCCACGTAATTGATTTTAATAGAAAGAGCGCGAGGAATTCCATAGCTGGTTTTTGATTGAGAACCTTTTTGAGCATACCCTAAATCCATAGACATAAAAAACTTATCGGAAAGTGGATATTGTACAGTTGCGGCAACATTAAAACCACCTTTATTATATCCTGCAGATTGGTCACCATCAATTTGAGATCCGATAATTCCAGCATAAAATCCGCCACTAAAACGTTGCGCTACAGCTATATTCGTCAATAATAGTATCCATAGCAGACATGTGAATTTCTTTATGTTCATTGTAGTAAAGCCAAGCAAAATTCCGCGTTAATTTTGAAAGCAGAGATTAAAAACATGTTTAAGTACACAAGCACTACGTTAGCAAAGATTGAAGATTTAATGAAAGAAGCCGCCTATAATATTCGATATGAGAAAGGAAACTTCAAAGCGGGGTATTGTGTATTAAGAGACAAGAGGGTAGTGGTTATCAATAAATTCTTCAATACGGAATCGCGCATTAATAGCTTACTTGATATTATTCCTACACTGGAGATTAAAGATGGCACGCTCTCAGAGAAGAATGCCCTGTTCCTTAAAAATTTAAAAGAAGCCATTCATAACAATTGAAAATAACCTTTCTCGGAACCGGCACATCACAAGGCGTTCCGTTGATTGCCTGTGGGTGTGAAGTCTGTACTTCACAAGATGAACAAGATAAAAGGTTGCGCAGTAGTATTATGATTGAAGACGAGGGGGTGTGTATTGTAATAGACTCCGGCCCAGATTTTAGACAGCAAATGCTGCGTGAGAAAGTAAATCAGTTGGATGCCCTTGTATTTACACACAGTCATAAGGATCACACGGCAGGAATGGATGATGTGCGGGCATTTAATTATTTCAGCAATAAAGCAATGGATGTTTATGCATCTACATTCACACAAAGCATACTAAAGCGTGAGTTTCAATATATCTTTGACCATACAGATTATCCTGGTATTCCTAAAATAGATTTACATACCATACAAGCCGGGAAGCCGTTTACAATTGCAAATCTTCACATCTTGCCTATTGAAGTATTTCATCACAAAATGCCTGTGCTTGGCTTTCGGGTTAAAGATTTTACATATATTACGGATGCTAACTTAATTCCGGATTATTCTAAGCAACTAATTGCAGGTACTGAAGTGCTTGTAATAAATGCTTTGCGCAGGAAAGAACATATCTCACATTTTACCTTAACCCAAGCCATAGCAGAAGCAAAAAATATGGGAATAAAGCAAACCTATTTGACCCATCTCAGCCATCAGATGGGGTTACACAAAGTATTGCAAAACGAACTCCCAGAAGGGATTGCCCCTGCTTATGATGGATTAAAAATTACCTTACCATGATATTTCGTTCAAGAATTATACTAATCATCCATCTCTTAATTTTCTTTGTCTGTTATGGTGCTTCGAACCTTAGAGCACAGTATATGACTCAGATACCTTATGAATCTGACAGCACCTTTTACAGAGTGGACTTGGCTATCAAAGCCTCATCTCGTTGTGCTTATCTTTTTTTAGAGTATGACAGTATTAAAACGCTCGCAGATAACTTTAGCTTGCTCACTCAACTGCGCGGGATAACCTTTAAGTATTGCAATCAAGTTGATTGGTCACAGGCATTTGGAATATTGTCACAAATGCCTCGACTTGAATTTTTAGAGATATCGGTATGTAAAATTAATAAGTTAAATGATCGAATTAATAAACTGAAAAAGCTTCGTTCGCTTGTTCTCAAGACAAATAATTTCTTAACTATACCGGAAAGCGTTCTGGAATTAACAAAACTCAGATATGTAAATCTTTCCTTCAATCCAGGAATGAAATGGGACGAGGTGCTGGCGCGAATTCCGGTTCAAGTCACAGAGATCGATTTGTCTGGAAATAACTTAGTTGATTTACCATTACAGGTTTGCAAGTTTACTAACTTGAAAAAACTTCATTTACAAGGCAATTATCTAAAATCCTTACCGGCATCATTCGTAGAATTAACCGAGCTCACTAATTTAAACCTAAACAACAACAGGGTAATGAATTGGAAGACTGCGTTCGAAAGTATTCTAAAATTAAAAAAGTTATCTATACTTAAAATCTCCAACAATGAATTAACGGAGCTGCCTACAAAAATTGGCACTTTAACTGAGTTAACGGAGCTTTATGCAGATGGCAATCAACTGAAATCATTGCCGGAAAGCATAGGTTCTTTAACCAATCTCGTAACGCTGAATATCAGCACTTCCATTACAGGTCAGACACGAAACCAGATAGAAAAATTCCCTTTGTCATTCAGCAAATTGGTAAACATAGAGGTGCTAAACATGAGCGGCACCTATATGATGTCACTACCGGTTGGAATTGATAGAATGATTAAGCTGAAAAAGCTATACATTGACTGGTGCGGACTTGTTTCTCTAAATGAAATTAAAAATTGTAAACAATTAGAAGAACTCTACGCCTCTCACAATTATTTTGACCGCATTCCAGATTGGATTGGAGGATTAGCTTCGATTAGGGTGCTCATACTCGATGGCAACTATTTCCCTAATAAAGCAATACCGCATATACTTCAATGCCCTGCAAGTATTGGCTTATTATCAAATTTAGAATCCTTTAGTCTTAATGATCAATTGATAGATAAGTTACCAGATGAAATCGGCAACTTGAAAAAACTAAAAACACTCAATCTGAGAAATAATAAATTAGAAGCACTTCCTCCTTCATTATCTCAGTGTACTGCTTTAGAAACACTTAACCTTAAAGCTAACTTATTAAAGTCAATACCCGATTTAAACGGGCTTAGTTCGCTGAAAGAATTGAACCTGAGCTTTAATCCGGACTTAAATATTGATACTTATGCAGGCAAGTTTTCAAAACTTGCTGCTTTGCAAAAAATTGATTTGAGTTACAACAATATTTCAAAAAACACATTGGAGGCTTTACGCGCCCAGTATCCTACTGCAGAGATTATTTATTTTTCTACGAATGATTTGAAGTTTAATCCGGATAAGAAGAATTAATCATCAACAAACAAAGTGCTGATTACATAATCACTCAGCATTTGACCTTCCTTGCTTAAACGATAACTGTTTTCTCTTTCTAAGAGTAATCCCCGACGCATTAAGTCTGTCTTGTATTTGTTAAAGTGTGTAAGGGATATGCCTGAAAATTTCTTTAACTCATCGTACTCAAAGCCTTGTACAGTGCGGAGCCGTGTCATTATAAACTCATTGTAAAAATCCTTCTCTGCTAAAACTTCGATAGTGGTATCGGGAAGTTGTTGCTGCATTAATGATTTTATGTAAGAAGCATTATTCGGCTTATTCTGTATGCGTTGTCCATTATAGTAGCTATGTGCTGAAGGCCCCAAGCCTATATAGGGTATGCCCTTCCAGTAGCTGGTATTGTGTTTTGATTCAAACCCCTTAAGGGCAAAATTTGAAATTTCATACTGCGCAATTCCGCTTTCGATGCTCCATTGTAGTATTTCTTCATACTGTGTAATTGTGCTTTCGTCATCAGCAGGGTGCAATGTTTTGTTTTTTACAAAATGAGCTAATGCCGTTCGTTCTTCTACTGTTAAACTATAACAAGATAAGTGAGGTATGCTCATTGATAAAACACGATGCAGATTTTGCCGCCATTCCTCCAGAGACAAATCAGGAAGTCCATAAATTAAATCAACGGTTATATTTTCAAACCCACTGTCTTGAGCTTGCTTAATAGAACTTATGGCCTGCGCACTATTATGACTACGATTCATCATAAGCAAATGCTTATCATGAAAGGATTGAATGCCAATACTCAATCGGTTAAATCCGAGCATGTTTAACGCATATAAATAGCCTGTATTTATATTATCGGGATTGCACTCTATAGTAATCTCGGCATCCGGCTTTATGTTAAAGTGCCTATGCAGAGATTCAATAATTCGGGAAAGTTGAGATTCTAAAAGTAATGATGGTGTGCCTCCTCCGAAATAGATTGTCTCAATTTCGTTGAAGTTAATTTGTTTCGTGCGAAGTTCTATTTCGGTTAATAATGATTGAACAAAATCGTTAAGGTGTATTTTGTTTGTACTAAAATGAAAATTACAGTAATGGCAAGCTTTATTACAAAACGGAATGTGAATATAGATACCTGCCATGCTAATTCGGTTAAAGCGAAATTTATTGCAAAATTACAAGGATAAAATGCTGCGCTTTTTTATTTTGATTTCCTTCATAGGTATTACAAACATACAGGCGCAACAGATACTTACTATACATGCTACAGATCGGGATAGTCAAGACGTCAAGCAATGGGTTCCATATCCGGGGCAGATCTCTGACAGCAACGCTGTAAAGCTAACACTTAATAAAACCTTGTCGGCACTCTTTGCTAAGGGCTTTGTGCAAGCTTATGTAATTAATATAACGAATAAGCAAAACCACACTCTTGTAGCCTTACATCTCGGTCAACAAATAAAATGGGGTAGGATTGAAGTTGCGGATGATGTACTTAACTCCAGAGAGTTGTCGCGTGTAAAATCACTCAGTGGACGAGTAGTTGACTTGGTTTTGCTTGAATCAATATTTAATCAACTATTGAGGTATTATGAAAATAACGGTTATCCTTTTGCATCGGTGCGCTTAAAACAAACACATGAACAGGATCATAAGTTATATGCAGATTTGTGGATAGATAAAGGAAATCTGATATTAATCGACAGTATCGCAATTATTGGTGATGTAGCCATTGCCAATCAATATATTCAGAATTACATCAACATCAAGAAAAATTCACTATATAATGAAGAATTGATTCGGAGTATTCCACAAAAGATTAGCGAGTTGCCTTTTATAGAGATACTCAAAGAACCCTCAATAAACTTTTTTACCGGCAAGGCAATCGTAACGCTCTATTTGAAGAAAAAAAATGCTAATCGCTTTGACTTTATTATCGGCGTGTTGCCGAACAGTTCTCTAATCAAAACCTCAGGTAAATTACTCATTACCGGTGATGTACAAATGAATCTTCAAAATGCGCTGGGTTCTGGAGAACAACTATCACTACGGTTTGAGAAGTTTCAGGCACGAACGACTCGTGCTCGAGCCAGAGTGGTATATCCGTATGTACTTTCAACGCCATTTGGGGTTGATGCAGGATTTAATCTGTTTGTTAACGACTCTATATTCAGAAATCTTGAATATGATGTGGGGGTACAATACTTATACACAGGAGGGAATTACATTAAGGGGTATTTTAAAAGATTTGAGAGTCGCTTGATTTATATAGATACGCTGGCTATCATTTTTTCAAAAAAATTGCCACCAACCCTCGATGTTAACAACAGCACGTATGGTATTGAGTATGCTTATGATAAAACGGATTTTAGATTTAATCCGCGAAAAGGATATGGTTTCATATTAAATGGATCTGTAGGATTAAGGCATATTGAGCCCAATCTAAAAATTGTTAATCTCAAAGATTCGTTTAATCCTGAATATTCCTTTAATACATTATATGACTCTATTCAAACAAAAGGCAATCAATATCGAATTACTGTGCGAGCCTATAAATACTGGCCAATCTTTTCACACTCAACACTAAAAACACAGTTTGATGCAGGCTACATTATCGGCCAAAATATAGTCTTGAGTGAGTTGTTTCGATTGGGTGGGAATAAATCGTTGCGAGGTTTTGATGAGGAAAGCATTTTGGTTTCATCGTACCAGATATTCAATATAGAATATCGCTTATTGATGGATCGGTTTTCATATCTAAGCCTATTTACTGATATCGGTATGGTGAATCGGCTTAGCTCTGCTTCCTATAATCTTACCTATCCAACTGGCTTTGGGGCAGGCTTTACATTTAATACAAAAGCCGGAATATTCAATATCAGTTATGCTTTAGGGCATACTGAATCAATGCCTATAAGTTTTAGGGCCGCTAAAATACATTTCGGATACATAAATATATTCTGATGTTACTTTGCATTGTGACACGAGGTTATCTAAAGATGTTATCACAAATACTTCTGACCGCGATATTCAGCTATCTATCTACCCAGTCTTCAGCACAGGTTATTTCAAATATAGATACACCTACACACACACTGGTTCGCCCTATTACTCCTGACTCAATTCATACATCGGCTGTAACAAAACTCGACAGTGTCTTGCAAACACTCCAAATGTCTTCTCAAAATGAAAGTTTAATACAACCTTTTCATCAGGTGAGAATACCTTATTGGATATTCATTATTTTTTTGATTCTATTCTCACTCCTTACTTTGGTTCGCTTTCGATATACAAAGGATTTCCAAGACACATTTTCAGTCTTTACAAATAATAGTACTTTTCAACAGGTTTATCGAGAAGCATCAGTCAGTGGCCTCCGTCCGGGTTACATGTTATTAAATATCAACTTCATAACCATGACCTCGTTATGGATTTATTTAATTATCATACACGGGCAAAATCGTTTGGCCGGAAATGAAGACTTAATCCTGCCCGTAGCTTGGATATTGATACTCTTGTTGCTGCTTCTTCGAGGTATGCTTATAAGTATAACATCTTATATCGTTAACAAGCCTAAAGAGATTGGCTTTTTTCACTTTGCCGAATTGCAAATCTTTAGAGCTGGAGGAATTATTTTGTTCCCGTTCATTCTGCTACAGTTTTATGCTCCGGCATTTATTGCAACAATCGCAACAAACATAGGCTTAGCCATATTGATTTTATTTTTCTTTTACCGATATATACGTGTTTTCGCAACACTTTCACAGGTCTATGACAAAAGCCTTTTTCATTTTTTAATTTATATTTGTGCCCTTGAAATAGCACCCGTGCTGATTGGATTAAAACTCATTCTTAACACCATTCAATAATCACATCTATCCGAAAGTCTATCTGAATGAAGTCAGCTGCAAAGAAGAGCCCCGCTAAAAAAACTGTTGTTTTACCATCTAAAAAAAGCACAAAGAAGACTGTATCAAAAGGTGTAAAAGCCACCGCTGTTTCCGCTAATCCCAAGACATCAGCTAAAGTTAAAATTCAAAAAATACTAATTACACAACCAAAGCCTGAAACCGATAAAAACCCTTATTTCGACCTTGCCAAAAAGTTTAAAGTTCAAATTGACTTCAAACCAATGATTCATCTGGAAGGAATATCGGCTGTTGAGTTTAGAAAGTATAAGGTAAATCCTATGTTGCACAGTTCAGTAGTGTTTACCAGTCGCAATGCTATAGATCACTTCTTTAAATTGTGCGAAGATCTGCGAGTAAAGATGTCACAGGACACAAAGTATTTCTGTATGACGGAGTCAATAGCACTATACTTGCAGAAATATATCCTGTATCGTAAACGTAAAGTATTTTATGGTGACGGCTCAATGAAAAATTTTTTCGATGTGATTTTAAAATATAAAGACAAAGAAAAATTTTTAGTGCCTTGTGCCGACAGTCATAAAAGCGAAATACCCGATTTCCTGTCTAAGCATAAACTCGATTACAGCATGGCTATGATATTTCGCACGGTACCGGTAACCATACCTTCCAAAGAGTTATTGGCTTATGATATGATTGTTCTGTTTACCCCGGCTGCAGTAAAATCATTATTTCACAATATCCCGAACTTTAAACAAGGTAAGTTAAAGATAGGAGCCTTTGGCCCTCAAACTTGTTCTGAAGTTGTTGCAAGCAAGCTAAACTTAGATGTACAAGCTCCTACAGAAGGCATTCCCTCAATGACAGCCGCCTTGGAAAAGTATCTTGCCGCAAACAAATAAGTCATACCTAATTATATGGAATCTAATCTTCGTAAAGCCAATCGGCTTATTCACGAAACCAGCCCGTATTTGCTCCAGCATGCGCACAACCCTGTAGATTGGTACCCATGGTGTGATGAAGCATTTCAAAAGGCTATTAAGGAAAATAAACCCATCCTGTTAAGTATTGGATATTCAACCTGCCACTGGTGTCATGTCATGGAACGTGAATCTTTTGAAAATCCCGAGGTGGCAAAATTTATGAATGATCATTTTGTATGTATCAAACTTGATCGCGAAGAAAGGCCCGACCTTGATCAAATATATATGGACGCTGTGCAGGTAATGACAGGGCAGGGAGGATGGCCACTCAATGTATTTCTTACCCCGGATAAAAAACCTTTTTTTGGAGGCACCTACTTCCCCCCTGTTTCGTACCCGGGTCGACCATCTTGGATGTATGTATTATCGCAGCTTTATAAAGTATATACTACAGACACTAAGTTAATTCAACAACAATCTAAAGAGTTATTAGCTCAAATGCATAGGATGGATAGAATGGAATTAGCGAAAGGGGAGCGACCTATTGATGATGACTATTTTCACAAAGCATACGATACTTTAAAGCAGTCTTTTGATGAGCAATTTGGAGGATATGGTTCAGCACCTAAGTTCCCATCTACCTATACAACAATGTTCTTATTGCACTATTACTACTTCTTTAAATCTGATGAAGCGCTGCAACATGCACTAAAAACAATACGTGCAATGATACGAGGCGGCATTTATGATCAGCTACGAGGCGGGTTATGCCGCTATGCAACTGATTCTGCTTGGAGGATCCCACACTTTGAAAAAATGCTTTATGATAATGCGAACTTCTTGGAGCTAATCTGTGCCATATACAAGCTAACAGGTGATAAAGAGTTGTATGAAATAATTCAACAAACCTCAGACTTTATCTTATCTGATTTCAGAGCAGAAAATTATTTGTTCTACTCCGCTTATGATGCCGACTCTGACGGGGAAGAAGGGAAATTTTATTGCTGGGGTTATGATGAGATTAATCAAATTATTGGTAAGGATGCCGTATGGTTTGTGAAATATTACAATGTAAAGCCGCAAGGCAATTGGGAAAACACCAATATTCTGTATTGTGAAAAAAGTGTTGAAGAATTTGCAACGGATTACGGTTTGTCGCAAAGCGAATTTCACAATAAGTTACGTGCAGTTCATAAACGTTTAAGAGAAGAGGCATCTAAGAGAACCAAACCATCCTTAGACTATAAGCAAATTGTATCGTGGAATGCCATGATGATGAGCGCATTATTGGACGTGGCCTTAGTTTTAGGTACTCCTGCATTAATTCAAAGTATAGAAACTTCCTTTATTTCCTTACTTAAACAAATAATAACTGACGGGACTAGATTATATCATCAGATTTCACGCAATGTCGCCAAACATGAGGCTCTGTTAGACGATTATGCATTTATTATTTCCACAGCACTAAAGTTACATTCTTTAACGGGGAACATATCACATCTCAACACGGCCTCTGATTTAACCGAGTGTGTTATTCAAGAATTCTATGACGAGGAACGTGGACTTTTTCATTATGCGCATAAGGAGAAAGAGGATGTTATTATGAATAAATATGAAATTTTTGATAATGTTATTGCTTCAGGAAATTCGATAATGTTAGAATGCCTAATCAAAATAAATTATATTAACCCAGACGAACGTAGAAGAAAGATTATTAATAATATTTTACAAAATGTTACAGACGTCGTTGCTCAATATCCGTTATCAACTTCTAATTGGCTTTGTGTTGCTCTAAAATCACACAAACATAATGGCGAACTCGTAATAACAGGCACACAAGCCTTAGAGAAGACAAATATTATACTTCAGAAATTTATTCCCGAATACCTTATACTCCCGCTCATAAGTTATCAGATAGACCACGCACTTTATTTAGATAAATTTGTAAATAACACAGAGTTTAAATACTATCTGTGTCGTAATCATACGTGTAATTTACCCTCATCGGATTGGGCATCATTGCAGCAGTTATTGAATAATTAACCTAATTTGGCACTAAATGAAAAGAACATTGTTAACACGGGAATTAGGAGTAGTGCTTTTACTGTTATCAAGTATTAGCTTAAGGGCACAGCAGTATCCACAATTCGCATTATTTTCGGAAAACCTGAATATATATAACCCGGCTTCTACGGGCGTATCCGATTACATTCAAATAAATGCTGGAGCGCGATATCAGTGGATAGGTCTGCAAGGGGCACCATTCGCACAAAGCCTTAATTTTCAATCACCGGCATACAATTGGAATAGCGGAGTAGGTTTTACAATAATTAATAACCAACAGGGATTGCAGCGAAATACAAGTGCAGGTATTAATTATGCTTACATAATCAGAAAGAAAAAGAATACAATAAGCTTCGGTGTTCGTGCCGGTGTTATTCAATCCTATCTAGATGGATCAGGAATAATTACTCCACAAGGCGTTTATGAAGCAGGGACGATCAACCACAATGACCCGATATTGCCTGTTTCAAAAGCTAGTGCCTACGCTCCTGATTTGGCAATGGGGTTTTGTTGGATAAGAAAAACATTTTATTTGGGGTTATCAACACTATACGCTACTGAGCCTCAATTAAAGTTAACAACTACAAACAGCCCAAAGTTGCAGAGACATTATGTTGCAGCTCTTGGCAAGAAGTTCAACTTCACTCAAAAACTAAGCCTGAATAATAACTACCTATTCAAAACAGACCAATCAGATTTTCAAGCTGAAACGAATGTATTACTCAATTTTAAACATACATTCTCTGTCGGTCTTGGATATAGAGCTTCTTCACTGCAAGCCGATGCGTTATTGGCTTTGTTTTCCTTATCTCTGTCAAAGAAGTTTTTATTATCCTACGCATACGAATACCCCTTGACAGTAATGAATAAAGTAACTTCAGGTTCTCAGGAAATTCTTGTAACGTATAGGATTGGATTAAACACTACAGCCAACCCGGGCAAAATAATTTATAATCCTCGATATTAGCTTTGTGTAACAATTTTTAAAAACTATCGTTAAAAAGTCCGTTCAAGTGTTTAAAATTAATTTTCAGCTATTTGGTGAAATACTGAATATTTCTATTTTTACGCTCTTGTACAATCCTAACGCCCGTAACACAGACACACAAAATTAAACCTAATGGTTAAAGCACGCACTCTTTTCACGCTATCTATACTGGCTATTATTGCCGGTTGTACAGGTGGCTACAATGGTCAATTGCTTGGGGTATTAGACCGTCCCGAATGGAATACGATTATTCCATACGGCATGGTTTATATCAAGTCAGGAACCCTGCATATTGGACAAAGTGACGAGGATATGAACAATTCACTGTTTCAGCCATCAAAGTCCATTTCGATACAGGGATTTTTTATGGATGAGACAGAAATTACGAATAACGAATATAGACAGTTTGTTTATTGGGTTCGTGATTCTATAGCACACATGTTATTGGGCGGCGATCACATAATGAATGAAGGAGAGCCGAATCAGAGGATTAACTGGCGTGAGAAAATTAATTGGGAGGATGATCAGGTGCAAGAGACCTTAGCATCGATTTATGTACCGACAAATCAACAAATACTTGGAAGAAAAGAAATTGACACACGCAAACTGAACTACGTGTACTATTGGGTTGATTTTAAAGAAGCAGCACGTAACGTAAACAGAAACAATCCTGATTTCGATCGCACAACGGTTATTAAATCAGAAATAGTAAATGTATATCCAGATACATTGTGTTGGGTACACGATTACACCTACTCATATAATGAGCCCATGACCAGGAATTATTTCTGGCATCCAGCTTTTGATAACTATCCTGTTGTTGGTATTAAATGGAAGCAAGCAATGGCTTTTGGTAAATGGCGCACTCGTTTATGGAACGACTATCAAACGGAACGTGGAGAAGTAATTAATGATGAGTTTCGCTTACCTACCGAGTCGGAGTGGGAATATGCAGCACGAGGAGGTCGTGAATTATCGCCATACCCATGGGGTGGCCCGTATATGCGCAACAAGAAGGGCTGTATCTTAGCTAACTTTAAACCGGGTCGAGGTAACTACCCCGATGACGGTGGTTTCTATACCGTTAAAGCGGATGCTTATTTCCCTAATGACTATGGATTATATTGTATGGCGGGCAATGTTTCTGAATGGACTTCTACGGCATATAATGAAAATGCATACCACTTCGTACACGACTTGAATCCTGATATGCAATACAATGCATTAGACAGCGACCCTATAACATTAAAACGCAAGGTAATCAGGGGCGGCTCTTGGAAAGATATTGCATACTTCTGTCAAACGGGCACTCGTAATTATGAATATCAAGATACTGCAAAATGTTATGTAGGGTTTAGAAATGTAATTACATTTTTGGGTCGCTCAATTAACGATTAACCTTGCGTTAATAAATAATTCCTTTAAGATTTATTTTTTCATCTTACTTTCGATAAACTTTTATTCAAATTTTAAAACAGCAAAAACAACCAACAACACACAATGAAGAAACTGGCTCACTTTTTTGAATCAGAACGCGGTAAGCGTGTAAAGAACATGATTATCGGTGTCGGTGCATCCGTGGTATTACTCGGGGCTTTATTTAAGCTTCAACACTGGCCTGGAGCATCGGAGATGCTTATAGCAGGTATGTGCACCGAAGCGTTTATTTTCGCATTACTTGGTATCTTACCTCCACACAAAGATTATTATTGGGAAAAGATGTATCCTGAATTAGATATAGCACCGGATGAAGAAGATTTGAAACGCGCCCATTCTAAAGCAATTCATGGCGGACAGGGTATTACCCAGCAACTAGATAGCATGTTAGAAAGTGCAAAGGTTGAGCCGGAGATGATACGCCGATTAGGAGACAATTTGAAAAAGTTAGGTGAGAATATTGAAAAGATGAATCAACTTGGAGATGCCGGAGCTGCTACGAAGGAATATTCAGATAAAGCCAAGCAAGCTGCTCAGGCACTTGATGGCATGAAGAGTGCCTATGCGGGTGCAGCGGATGCAATGCAGAAGTTACAATCTGCTCAAACGGACACAGTTAAGTATCACGAGCAAGTTCAATTGGTTACAAAGAATTTAGCTAGCTTGAATGCAATGTATGAGTTAGAGCTTCAAGACACGAACAATCACTTGAAGTCAATGAATAAGTTTGTGGGCAGCTTATCTGAGGCATTGGGTAATCTGACAAATTCTGTAGAAGATACCAAGAAGTTTAAAACAGAGATGACGGGATTAGCTCAGAATCTTAATAGCCTCAACACAATTTACGGCAACATGTTGACTGCCATGAAGATGGGAGGTGGTTCAAAATAATTTGACAAATACTTATTCGTTAATTCTAAAACACTAAACATAAGAAATGGGTATTCCTAAGGAGCCGAGGCAGATGATGATTAACATGATGTATCTCGTGTTAACTGCGCTTTTGGCCTTAAACGTATCGGCTGAGATTCTAAATGCATTTCACGTTGTAAATGAAGGTATCATCAATTCAAATACTTCAGTAGATAATAAAAATGCAAAGGCAATGGATGCATTCCAGTCTTCAATGGAAAAGGATGCAACAAAAACAAAGCCTTGGTTAGATAAAGCAAACACTGTTAAAGATGAATCTGAAAAGATTATTAAAGTATTATCGGAGATCACAGATGAAATTGTAAAACAAACGGGTGGATGGGCAGATGAGGCGGGGAATCACTTCGATACAGGATGGTCTTCGGAGAAGGGACATTTGTCTGATGAAAAGAATCTGGATGTTTCTACACGATTGATGGTTGATGAGAAGAAGGGATATGATTTGCAAGAGAAGTTATTGGGGCTTCGAGAGAAACTAATTGGGTTAATTGATGATCCAGCTAAGAAAAAAGAGTTGGAAATTCAGTTGCCCTTGAATGTACCACCTAAGGATCAGATGTTTAAAAATGCGGAAGGACAGCAAAAGGATTGGGTGAATATGAATTTTCACATGATACCGACTATTGCGGCGATAACATTATTAAATAAGTTTCAGAATGATATTAAGAACTCTGAAGCGATGATGATAGATTATTTTCTTCAACAGATTAACGCTAAGGATTTCAAGTTTGATAAACTTACAGCGCGTGTAATAGCGCCGACAAGTTATGTGATGCAGGGGCAAAAATATTCTGCAGATATTTTTGTTGCAGCATTTAACTCTACACAAAATCCTGAGGTCGTTATCGGACCACTGAATGCAAATGCAAAGAAAGATCCAGATGGTGGGTATTTGGAGACAAAAGAGAATCCAGTAACGAGTGGTCGAACGATTGATGTAAAAGGCGGTATGGGTAAATACGAAGTGGCTGCCAGCGGTGAAGGTGAGCAGAAGTACACGGGGGCAGTAAAGATTGTTGGGCCGGATGGAACACCGACGTATTATCCTTTTGAGGCAGCTTATACATCGGCAAAAGGATCTGCAGTCGTGTCATCGGATAACTTAAACATAATTTATGCGGGGGTTCCTAATCCATTTTCAGTTTCTGTTCCGGGTTTTTCTGCGGATAAGATAACTGCTAGTGCGAATGTGGGATCATTTAGCGGGTCGAAAGGTAAATATGTTGCAAGCATGGCTGCAACGGACATAGGAAAGAAAGTGACGATTAATGTTACAGTTGATGATCAGGGATCTAAGAAGACGATAGGGTCGTCTGAGTTTTTGATTAAACGCATTCCTGATCCTCAGGCAGTGGTTGCGGGAAAGTTTGAAGGTAATATTAAGACGGGGGAGTTGAAGTCAACTCCGGGAGTTATTGCTCAGTTGAAAGATTTTTACTTTCAAGGAGTTACTTTCGGTGTGACCTCTTATGATTTCATCTTTATTGCAAAGCGCCAAGATCCATGGATTACTACGAATAGTGGTATGAAATGGTCTAATGAAATTCTGAATAAAATCCAAAGTTCAAAGCCGGGAGACCAGATTATTATCAGGAACATAAAAGCAAAAGGACCTGATGGTCAAACGCGTTCGTTGAATCCGATAAGTCTTACCATTAATTAATTTTATTGTTATGAAAGGAACATTGAAATTTATAATCGCTTGTTTGTTTTGTGTACCTTTTGCAAGCAAAGGGCAACAGACAATGGGTGACAAGCCTCGTGACGGCTTTTACGACCGTGTATCACCAACAGAGCGAGAAGTGATTCTGTATGATCATATTCGCGAAGCGGATGTGTTTTGGCAGCGTCGCGTATGGAGAGTTATTGATGTTAACGAGAAGATGAATTTCCCGTTTCAATATAATCATAGTGATTGGATGGATGTTAAGCCATTGATTATTGTACTTATGGATGGCTTGAAATCGGGGGAGATTACGGGATATAACGAGGATAATTTTATCAGTAAGACCGACTTTCAAGAAGCCTCGAAACGGGGAGGTGCCGGTTGGGATACGGTTCCGAAGTATGATCCGACAACAGGGGAGATAATAGGGGACACTGCGGTGTATAATGAATTTGATAATTCGGCGGTAAAGCGATATCGTTTAAAGGAGGATTGGTTTATAGATGAGGAGACTTCAACGATGCAATGTCGCATTATTGCGATTGCTCCATTGTATAAGGATGAACAGCTTGGTGACATTCCGTTGTTTTGGGCATCATATAATGATTTGAGGAAGGTGTTGGTAAAGAATGATGTGTTTAATCCAAAGAATGATGCTGTGCGTTTTAGTTGGGATGATTTGTTTGAGGCGAGGATGTTCAGTAGCTATGTAATTAAAGAGTCAAATGTGTTTGATAGGAAGATTTCAGAGTATGCATCGGGGATAGATGCGTTAATGGAATCGGAGCGTGTGAAGAATGATATTTTTGAGAAGGAGCATGATATGTGGTCGTTCTGAGGAGATGCCTTAAGTTATAAAATAAAAAGACTTTCCTAAGGAAGGTCTTTTTTATTATGAGTATTGGAGAATTAGTAGTTGAGTCTCTTTCTGAGTGAGGTAAAGAGTTCATGTATTGTCCATTCTGTTTTACTGCTTCGGGAATGGCAAGTATTTAATTCTTTGCAAGCTCTTCAGTTAAAGCCGATGGTAACGAATAAAATAATGGCTACATTAGAGGTGGTGGAAGTCTTGCACCATTTATGAGAGAGGTATAATAAATGAAACGGCATGGTTCCTATAAAAAAGTAAAAAATATAAAATCTCTTTATATAAAAAATTTTACTGCCTCTAATATCAATCCAAGCAATGACTGTCAAACGGCTTTCACCAATCTGCAAATGATAACTAACCATGACACCTTCAACAAGATAACCTTGGTACCTACTTCCTATAACGAAGATGTCACCATTATCCTAATGCTGAACAGTGGCGCATGATGTATTGATTCTATGTTCAACCTGTTTCGTAACGAGAATCTGCTGCTCGATACAGCAGCCGGCGCTTCTTTGCCAGAAAACAATACAACTCATACGACTCCAAACAACAGCATCATTAATTTGTTAAAGTATTGGGGTCGGCTGCGACAGTGTATTATATTTTTATGTATTAAATACACCCAACGCACCGCTTTATACGAGTAATTTAATATTACATGTTCCTGTGGGTTGCCTTATAATGCTATGCACAGCAGCGTTACTTACAACGGAACTATTCAAACGCCTCTTGTTTCCCTGCGACACATTACCTGCCTTGGCTTAAACCTAACCTCAACGGTTGTCTTTACCATAGTCCTGCACGATATGGGCCTCTATTTGCCGGCTTTTAATGTGAATTGCAACTTTGATGTCGCACCGCACGACGCAATAGCAGATTGCTTTGTATGATATACAAGGCTGCGGAGTGCAGCACTTGCATAGTTGCGGAAGCCTTCCGCAGCATTAACATCGCACACCTTAAGCAAAGGATATATTTATGGAAATGGGTATATGAAGGTGGAAAAATGGAGTTGAGAAATTGATAACAGCGACTTTATAAAAACCGATACAAACCATTAAAATTTAAGCTACATACTCATATATGTCCTTCTATCCTGCATCTCTGCGATTCAGGCAAGTATATGGTAAAGTTGGGTATGTAGTATTGAGAAATATCATTTCAGTTTTTATCAGGGTGCAAGTAATTATATATTATGTGCCCTTTAGATGGCCCGATGGTTTGTGTTATTTGCTCTAAGGAAGCCGAAGAGAGTTTGTTAATACTTTTAAAATTTCTCATTAAATCTTCGAATGTTTTATTTCCAATACCATCAATTTGAGTAAGTGTAGATTGAATTGTTTTTTTATCTCTTGTATAGCGATGGAATGTGATGGCAAAGCGATGCGCCTCGTTCCTAATTTGTTGGATGAGTTTTAAACTTTCCGACTTTTTATTAATATGTAAGGGAAGAGAATCATTTGGGAAATAGATTTCTTCTAATTTTTTGGCAATGGCTATAATAGGCACTTTCCCCAGTAATCCGAGTTCATTTAAGCTATTGCAAGCAGCACTGAGCTGGCCTTTACCGCCATCAATGATAATGAGATCAGTCAGAGGCAGTGATTCTTTTAACACTCTACTGTAACGTCTGAGGATAATCTCGCGCATGGAAGCAAAATCATCCGGACCTACAACGGTTTTGATATGGAAATGTCGATATTCTTTTTTAGCAGGCTTGCCACTTATGAAGCAGACCATGGATGCTACGGGATTTGTCCCTTGAGTATTAGAATTATCAAAACATTCAATACGCATGGGCAGTTTTGTTAGCTGTAAATCGTCTTTGAGGGCATTTAACACTCGATGATGGCGAGGAACTTTTTGTTGTGTGAGGGCAATTGCTTTTTTAGCCTGTATGTAATAGAATAGATTTTTATTGGCAAGTTCGAGTAAGGACAATTTATCACCGCGTTTGGGAACGGTGATGCTTAAGCTTTGCGAAAGAGAGGGAATAGGAATAGGTACGATTAAACTATCAGAGTTGCTTTTAAATGTTTGGCGAAGTTCCGTAACGGCTAACTCTAAAATGCGCTCATCGTCCTCTTCAATTTTTCTTTGCATTTCGAGAGTTTTTGTTTGAATTATTGTACCGTTAACAATTTTCATATAATTGACATAGGTTGTATCAAGATCTGTTTTCATAGCAAACACATCTATATTATTTAAACGGGGATTTACGACAGTACTTTTACTTTGATAATCTTGAAGGGCTTCAATTTTTTTGCGTATTTGCTCGGCATCTTCAAACATCAAAGAAGATGCGGCAAGTTGCATTTGATTTTTAAAGTAATTGATAACCGGGCTGACGTGACCATTAAAGATGTTGGAGATTTGTTTAATGGTATTTAGATAATCTTGTTCAGTTTGAAATTTTTGACAGGGGCCTTTGCAATGGCCGATGTGGTATTCTAAACATACACGGTATTTATTTTTGTCAATGGCTTTTGGCGATAAGTTGAGGTTGCAGTTGCGCAAAGGGAACACTTCTCGGATGAACTCGAGAATGGAATACACCTTCTGTAAAGAAGTATAGGGACCATAATATTCAGAGCCGTCGTTAATAATTTTTCTGGTGAGAAAGACTCTCGGAAAAGGCTCCTTTTTTACGCAGATATAAGGATAGGTTTTATCATCTTTGAGATTGATATTATAACGGGGTTGATACTTTTTTATTAGAGCATTTTCTAATAGCAATGCATCTTGCTCAGTATCCACAACGGTAAATTCAATGCTGCGAGCGGTGAAAACCATGCGCTCTGTTTTGGCACTATTTTGAGATTTTAGGAAGTAAGAACTAATTCTTTTTTTAAGAGACTTTGCCTTGCCTATATAGATAGGATATTGACAATCATCTAAGAAACGATAGATGCCAGGAGTTTCGGGTATCCCGGATTGAATAATTTTATAATCTTCTAAGTTCATTTGCGAATTACTCGCTAAGTAAATTATTGATGTGCGATTTAAGAAGATCGACGTTTGGTAAAATTACTTTTTCAAGGCCTATATTTAAAGGGATAGCAGGTACAGGCATGGCACCGACGATACAAACAGGATTGTCAAGATATGAGAAACATTGAGAGGCAATCTTTCCGGCAAGAGCTTGCGCAAAAGAATTTTCGATCGGCTCCTCAGTCAAGACGATACATTTTCCGTGACGCTTTACAGCAGACATAACTAATTGTTCATCTAAGGGATGAAGTGTACGCAGATCAATAATTTCGATTTGGCCGATATAGTCTTTTGAAGCATTTAAAGCCCAATGAACACCCATTCCATACGTTATGATACACAAGCTTTCTCCGCTTTCTATGCAGTTCTCGCCTGCTTGCAGGGCAATGCGTCCTTTCCCTAACGGGATTATATAATCGGATGCAGGTTCTATCGTTTTTGCGTCATCAGTACCGGGGACCTTGCTCCAATACAGGCCTTTATGTTCGAATATCACAACGGGGTTAGGGTCATAAAAAGCACCTTTAATGAGGCCTTTTAAATCAGCAGCATTAGAGGGGTAACAAACTTTTATGCCTCTTACTGCTAAAATGCTACTTTCGATACATCCACTATGATAGGGGCCGCCGCCGCCGTATGCGCCTATGGGAATACGAATAAGCGACTGTACAGGGAACTGTCCGCGTGATAGATAACAAGATTTGGATAACTCGGTGACCAACTGATTAACACCGGGCCATATATAGTCTGCAAATTGGATTTCAACGATTGGTTTAAGCCCTACGGCACTCATTCCGGCAGTAGATCCAATGATGTAGGCTTCTTGAATTGCGGTATTAAAGACCCTTTCATCGCCATATTTTTCTGCAAGAGTGGCTGCTTCACGAAATACGCCACCTAAACGACGGCCAACATCCTGACCATAAAATAAAGCTTCGGGATGAGCTTTTAAGATTTCATCTACGGCATGCAATGCTGCATCAACCATGACGGTTTTCTCTGACACACCAGCGGGGCATCTCGCTCCGGATTCTTCCTGAACGGGTGATTCCGCAAAGATGTGGTGCATTACGGAATCGACCGGTGGGTCATCGGCAGATTTCGCCTTATCAAAACATTGAGTAATGAATGTTTTAGCTTCTGCCTTAACGTGATCCAATTGGTCTTTTGATAGACCTTCCTCCAAAAGGAAATGTTCCATTTTTATAAATGGATCTGATTTGCTGTGGAGGAGTAAATCCTCTTCGCTTCTATACCATTCTTTTCTTACACCTGAAGTATGATGACCTAATAAAGGAACTTTTGCATGAAGCAAGATGGGTTTTCTTTGATTTCTAACGAAGGCAATACATTCTTCCACGGCAGTCCACGATTGCTTAAAATCGGAGCCGTCTACACGTAGTCGGTTTAACCCTTTGAACCCGGCTGCATATTCATAGGCATCCATTGCTCTTGCTTCCTTTGAAGAAACAGAAATGCCCCATTCATTATCCTGAACCAAATAAATGATGGGCAATTGTTTGAGCACGGCAAACTGCAAAGCTTCAGAAACTTCGCCCTCAGTCATTGCGCCATCTCCGATGGAACATAGCACAAGAGGATGAAGGCTATCATTGCTTTTCAATTGTTGCGACTCAATGTATTTAATACCTTGAGCCATTCCAGTGGCCGGAATTATTTGCATACCGGTAGCACTCGATTGATGAGGAATTAAAGGCTTACCATTGCCTTTGTTGGCGGGATGTGAATAATAGGATCTACCTCCCGAGAAGGGATCATCCGCCTTAGCCAAAAGCTGCAACATCAAATCATAGGGAGACCACCCCATGGCTAGGAGCATAGCTTCATCGCGGTAATAGGGTGAAGCACAATCCGTTGATTGTAATTGCATTCCCACGGCAATTTGAATGGCTTCGTGCCCTCGAGAAGTGCTATGAACGTATTTGCAGATCTGGCGATTATCATCATAGGTTGCAGCCATAAACTGAACATAGCACATTAGCCGATAAGCTCTTAAGAAATGTTCAGGCAGGTTTATCCCTATATTCTCTGTAAATTTTGCCAAATTCTCCAAAGTTCGTATTGATTATTAGGATGTAATATTATCGTAAAGTGTTATTATATAAAAATCGACTCGAGCATAGGGCGCATTTATTTGAATAGAGATAAAAGGCGCAAAAAATGTTTATCGGACTTGCTTATCAAATAAAAAGAAATTACTTTTGCCTTCCCTTTTAAAAATGAGCTAATATTTAATGCCGAAAGAAGACCTGATTAAACAAGACGGAACCATTACAGAAGCCTTGTCGAATGCGATGTTTAGGGTTCGTTTAGAGAACGGTCACGAAGTTTTGGCTACTATTTCAGGAAAGATGCGGATGCACTACATCCGTATATTACCCGGAGATAGGGTAACTGTAGAAATGTCAGCTTATGATTTAAGCAGAGGAAGAATCACCTATCGTTTTAAATAAAGCAAAATGAAAGTTAGAGCATCTATAAAGAGAAGAAGTCCAGAGTGCAAAATTGTGCGCCGCAAGGGCAAGTTATATGTGATTAATAAGAAAAACCCACGTTACAAACAACGTCAAGGATAACCAAACAATAAAACAGACCCATAATCAATGGCAAGAATAGCAGGTATCGATTTACCGAAGAATAAAAGAGGAGATGTAGGATTATCATACATCTTTGGAATTGGCGTTTCTGCGGGACGCAGCATTTTAGAAAAGGCAGGGATTGACGTAGAGAAGAAAGTTAAAGATTGGAACGATGATGAGTTAAATGCTATACGAACAATCATTAATAACGATTTTAAAGTTGAAGGTACTCTCCGTTCAGAAATTCAATTGAACATTAAGCGATTGATGGATATCGGGTGCTATCGAGGCATTCGTCATCGTAAGGGATTACCCCTTCGCGGACAGAGAACACGCACGAACTCTCGCACGCGCAAAGGAAAGCGTAAGACAGTTGCCGGTAAGAAAAAAGCACCTGCTAAGAAATAATCAATAAGTAAGTAACTATCATAATAAGCAAATAATGGCTGAAGCAAAAAAAACGGTAAAGAAGCGTACTGTAAAAACAGAACCTGAGGGAAAACTATTCGTTCAGGCAAGTTTCAATAATATCATCGTATCCTTTACTAATCGCAATGGTGACGTTATCAGTTGGTCATCAGCAGGGAAAGTAGGGTTTAAGGGATCAAAAAAGAATACTCCTTACGCTGCTCAAGTTGCCGCCCAAGAGGCAGCCAAAGTAGCTTACGACGCAGGGTTGCGTAAGGTGGAGGTATTTGTAAATGGACCGGGATCGGGTCGCGAATCTGCAATAAGGGCAGTTGCCGGTGCAGGTATAGATGTGACGATTATCCGTGATATGACTCCACTACCTCACAACGGATGTCGTCCACCAAAGAAAAGAAGAGTTTAATCCAAACTATACAAATTTAAAATGGCAAGATATTTAGGTTCAAAATCAAAGATTTCGAGAAGATTTGGCGAGCCCGTTTTAGGCGCAGTGAAATCATTAGAAAAGAAAAATTATGGCCCGGGCATTCATGGTCCATCAAAGCGTAAGAAATCACTTTCTGAATACGGGTTACAGTTGAAAGAAAAGCAGAAGGCAAAATACACTTATGGTTTGCTGGAAAGACAATTTGCGAAAGCATACACAGAGGCTGTTCGGATAAAGGGGGTTACGGGAGAGAACTTGTTAAAATTACTTGAGGCTCGTTTAGACAATACTATTTATCGCCTTGGCTTAGCTTCATCTCGCCGCTTTGCCCGACAATTGGTAGGGCACAAACATATTACTGTGAATGGTAAGGTTGTCAATATTCCATCCTACACACTACGCCCCGGAGATATAATCGGAATTAATGCATCTACAAAAAACAATCAGGCATTAACGGCTCGATTCAATACAGGTCCGTCAAAGTTTCCTTGGTTAGAGTGGAATGCTGATAAAATGGAGGGTGCATTTATTGCAACACCTGAAAGAGCACAGATACCTGAGAATATTCAAGAACACCTGATTGTCGAATTATATTCTAAGTAACAGCCTAATTAACAAAATAATAACATTTAATCCTACTTCATAATGAGCATTCTAACATTTCAAAAACCCGATAAAATTGTATTACAAAAGGCAACAGATTTTGACGGTTATTTTGAATTTAAACCACTCGAACCCGGATTCGGTGTAACTATCGGTAACGCCCTACGCCGTGTCTTACTTTCTTCTTTAGAAGGCTATGCGATTTCTGCTATTCGCATTAGTGGTGTAGATCACGAGTTTTCTACCATTAAAGGTGTGATTGAAGATGTAACCGAAGTCATCTTAAACTTAAAACAGATACGCTTTAAGAAAGTTACTGAGGAGGATATTCAACAAGAGAAGATTTTGGTGAGCATAAAAGGTAAAGATGAGTTCACTGCGGCGGATATTGAAAAATCAACGGCATCATTTAAGATAATGAATCCGGAGTTGGTTATTTGTCGAATAGATAAAGACAAGGCACCAAAGTTCGATTTAGAGTTAACAGTTATAAAAGGTCGGGGATATCTTCCAGCGGAAGAAAATAAACTTAAAGATGCGCCTGCAGGTATGATTGCTATAGATGCCATCTTTACGCCGATAAAGAATGTAAAATATGTAGTAGAAAATACGCGTGTGGAGCAAAAAACCGATTATGAAAAGTTGAATATTGAAATACAAACAGATGGTACCATACACCCTGATGAAGCTATAAAAGAAGCATCAAAGATATTAATTCAACACTTGATGTTAATTTCTGACGAGAACATTTCGTTTGATGGACACGATAAAGTTGAAGAAGATGCGGTTGACGAGCAGGTGTTGCACATGAGAAAGCTTTTAAAGACTCCTTTAGAGGATATGGACTTATCAGTTCGCGCATACAATTGTTTGAAAGCTGCTAAAATCAATTCACTTGCTGAGTTGGTTAAATATGATACGAATGAGTTGCTAAAATTCAGAAACTTCGGACGTAAGTCGCTAATGGAGATAGAAGCACTTATCAATGAGAAGGGACTTCATTTCGGCATGGACTTATCTAAGTATAACATAGAAGACTAATTCTCCTCCCAAACTGACTTAATAACAATATGAGACACGGAAATAAATTAAACCGCTTAGGAAGAAAGAGTGAACACCGCAAAGCGTTGTTTAGCAATATGGCAAGTTCTTTAATTGAACATAAGCATATAATTACCACTACGGCTAAAGCTAAGGCATTGCGCGTGTTTATAGAGCCTTTAATTACTAAATCAAAAGATAACACTACGCATTCGCGCCGTATCGTATTTTCATCATTACGCGATAAGGATGCCGTTACTACGTTGTTTAATGACGTTGCTCCCAAAGTAGCAACGCGTCCAGGGGGATATACACGAATTATTAAGTTGGAACCTCGCCGTGGCGATGCTGCGGATATGGCTCTAATTGAATTGGTTGACTTCAGTAGCACAAGCGATTCCACAACCGGAGCAGCCGATACTCATGCAACCGCTCCTAAGCGTACACGTCGCAGCAAAACAAAAAAATCTGATGGTGCACCGGGAACGGATAAGCCGAAGATGGAAAATAAAAAGCCATCTTCACCAAAAGGTTCAGGTGGAGCGAATACGCCAAAAATCAGACAACGCAAAAGCGGAGGAGCATAAAAACTCCAAGAATATTTGATGAAAAGCCGGACACTGCCGGCTTTTCATCTTTTATGACACATGTCACTTTTTATTTATATAACACATGTTAACATTGTACAAATAATTAAAAACACTTATGGCATCTAAATCCAAAGCGAGTATAAAGACGGGCAAGGGTGGCGTTAACATTGATTATCAGTTGAGCTATAAAGCTGCACAAATTAGTCGTGCATTTAATAATTCTTTTCGTAAGCGTATATTAGACTTACTAAATAATAAAGGCGTACTTACAGTAACAGAGATATATGTTGCACTTCGCATGGAGCAATCAGTTGTTTCGCAGCATCTTGCCGTATTACGTAATGCCGGTATTGTACTGACTGAAAGAGAAGGAAAGCGAATTCGCTATGCCATAAACAAGAATCGTATTAAATTTTTACAGCAGTTGTTTAAGGATATGCTCTGATGCAGGATGAGATGCGATAAAGAAATTATTTACTAAACTTTCCTTATTGTAAGACATGGGTAATTTAGTGTCCAGGTCGATTATTTGCCCGCCGAAAGATTGAACTAAAGCCTGTCCAGCAGCACAGTCCCACTCCATAGTTGGAGCCAGGCGGGGATAAAGGTGCGCTTTGTTTTCACAGATTAGGCAGAATTTTAAAGCACTACCGGCATTTACGGTGTTGACCTTGTAGCCGAGTTGCTTTACTCTATTTATTATTTCTTCGGTTTCGTTGCTAAGGTGTGATCTACTTGAAATAATATTAATAGGTTGATTCGGGTCTAATTTCAAATTAGCAATGAGTTTTTCCTCTTTATTATGCTGCAACTTTACCGGAAAGCCATTTAGATTATGCCATATCAGACCTGTTAAAGGCTGTGCGATTAATCCGAATACGGGTTTGTTGTTATGCAGCAAAGCAATATTAATGGTAAACTCGCCATTTCGTTTAATAAATTCTTTGGTCCCGTCTAGGGGGTCAACCAGCCATAAGAATTCTTGTTGTTTTCGTTCGGAGAAATCAAGTGCTTTTGTTTCTTCTGATATAATGGGAATCGACGGAAATATATTTCTAAGGCTTTGGGAAATAATTTCATTTGACTGTAAGTCAGCCTGTGTAAGTGGTGAGTTGTCGCTTTTAGTTTCGTATATAATAGCCGAATTATAGATATTGAGGATAGCTGTTGAGGCATGCTGCACGGCTATTCTAAGTTTTTCAAATTCTTTCTCGTTAATCAACAAGTATAATTTATAATTTACTAAGACAACGACTTAAACTTTGTTGCCACCCTGGGATGGATAGATTGAAGCGGCCCCTTATCTTGCTTGAATCGAGTACGCTGTATGAGGGGCGCTTTGCGGGTGTAGGGTATTCTGATGAAGCGATAGGAAAAATGGGGATGTTTATGTTTTTTAGTTGTAAGATTTTATTTGCAAAATCAAACCAAGACACAATTCCTTCATTAGCATAATTAAATATTTCTGCTTGTTGTATATGATTAGCAGTTGTTGCTATACGAAGTAGTGTATCTGCAATATCTGCGGCATAGGTTGGAGATCCTATTTGATCGTTTACAACTCTCAACTCAGATTTTTCTCGAGCTAAACGTAATATTGTTTTAACAAAATTATTTCCGTGGGAAGAATAGACCCATGATGTTCTAAAAATAAATGTACGGGGATAGGTTAAAGCAATTTTTTCTCCATCAAGTTTAGATTTACCGTAAACGTTTATGGGGTTAGTAGGGGCATCTTCACGATACGGAGAATTTCCTGCACCATCAAAAACAAAATCTGTTGACAGGTGAAACAAGTTTGCTTCGTGAAAGTCGCAATATTCAATTAATAATTGAATGGCGCGGGCATTCACGGCGTTGGCTAATTCCGGTTCTGACTCAGCTTTGTCCACTGCTGTGTATGCAGAACAATTAATGACGGTGTCGAACTTATATTGCGTAAAAATTCGTTTCACATCATCAGGTGATGTGATATCTAAGGTGTTCTTATTAGTAAGAATAAAATTGAACCAAGGATATTGTGAACAAAGCTGGGATACTTCATACCCAATTTGCCCATTACAGCCTGTAACCAATATATTTTTTAATTTTCTCATAGGGAAAAATTCATCTCTGCGAGTTTAAAAGTAGAATTTAATTTGTCTTTATCACTGACGATTGCTGAACGGTCATCAACCATCCAATTTATATTTAAAAAAGGGTCATTATAAAGAATACCACGCTCGTTTTCTTTATTATAAAAGCCATCACACTTATAGAAGAAAATGGCAGTATCGCTAAGCACAGAATAGCCATGTGCGAATCCTCGAGGTATATAGAGTTGTAAATGATTATCAGCAGAGAGTGTTACAGCGAAGTGCTTTCCAAATGTGGGAGAATTAATTCGTAAATCGACGGCAACATCCAACACCTCTCCGAGGATCACTCGCACTAATTTGGATTGAGCGTGGGGGTTCAGTTGATAATGCAATCCTCTGATGGTATTCTTTTTTGAAAATGATTGGTTGTCTTGTACAAAGTGACTGACGATGCCCGCATCGTTAAAAGTTTTCTCATTAAAACTTTCATAAAAATAACCTCGGTCGTCTTTAAACACTTTGGGTTCAAAAAGCAATAGTCCCGGGATAACGGTTTGTTTAAACGGCATAACTAAGAAGAGAGTAGTTGATTATTTAGTAACTGTGGCTGATTCAATAATTCAATGATGTGCTTATTGGAAAAAGAAGTTCTCAAAGCATCCAGATGACGAGCATTGTGCATATCGGTGCCTACTAAATCAATCCAACCATATTTGATAAGCTCTTGTGCCACTTTTTGAATAGGCTTAGAGTAATACCCAATAGGAGATAGCAAATTCACCTGTAGAAGTGCGCCTTGGTTTTTTAATTTTTCATAAGCATTTAATCCTTTGGTGTGCATGTAAATGTATCGTTCCGGATGAGCTAAAACAGGAATATAATTTCTTGTGTTAAGTTCAAAAATAACCTCTTCCAATTGAGGAGGCTTAGACATAACGGGAAGCTCAAAAAGTACATAGCGAGGACCAAAGGAAAGTGCCTTCTCATCTAATACATGTTCAATGAAGTTATCATCAAGATAGTATTCTGCCGCGAAACTAATATCTACCTGCATTCCTGCAGAATTAACCGCTGATTGTACCTTCTCAAGACCTGCTGCAATAATTTCCGGAGTGTTATTAAATGTACCTTGAATAATATGAGGGGTAGTTATTATTTTTTTGTAGCCTAGATCGCAAAGACCTTTAATCAGGTTCAGAGATTCATCTATTGACTGGACACCATCGTCAATTCCGGGTATCAAATGGGAATGTATATCTACCTGTAAAGGTTTTGCAAGTTCTGTAGCGTACTGCTTATTAAACCAATTCCATACACTCATATTGCAAAGAACGCATATTTAGATTTTTGAACTAACCCAAGTTCTTTCTATGTCGAAAATAACCTCATTAAAAATAAAGTGCCTAAAGTGAGAACCAAGGACAGTATGACTCCAACAATTATTGCAATTATCGGATTAATATAATCTGTTTCTAAGGTAAAATCAGGGTGATCAATTATTTGTATAACCGGAGCCGTGGCCAGCAACGATGTTTTAGAAGCTTCATAGTTGTTTACGGCAGCGGAGTATTGAATATTTAAGAGAGATTGTTCTCGAATGGCATTGTTTAATTCAATCAATCCCACCTGCTTAACGTCGTTTAGACTTCTGTCTTTTAATTGAGCCACTTTAATATCTGCTATGCGCATGGCATCGGCTAAAGAATCTACTCGTTTACTTGCGATGTCATAATTGAAATTATTAATATTTTCAATTGACTTCTTGTAGTGCTTCTGAATAAGTTTAATTTCTTCTTTTAAGAAAACTCGACAAAAGTCACGATTTGGCGAGAGAAAAGTAATTCGATTAAATGCATTGTTTTCTGCCGTTGCTATAGTCAGATATTTATCAAGGATATAACTATAATATACAGATAGTACACTGTCTTCTAAGCGTGTAAGATTTTGTATTGTGTTGTGTTTAAAAGAAAATTGATACAGGGGGCTATTCTCATCATTCCACTTTTTAACAAATTTTGAACAGTAATAAAAATGATTAGCCAATAAGTCGGATTTGTCGTTTACGGTAGCCTCTTGCATCAGTGTTTCTTTAATAATTTGTTTTGATCTGCTTAATTCAGCAAAATAATATGGGTCAAATGAACTGCCGCTTTTTGTTCCAAGCCCAAAGCTGGAGGCCAAGGAAAGCGCAGAACTTAATGCGCTGTTATTCATATTATTCTGTATAGAGTAGGTAACGGTAGAGGTGTATTTTACGCCATAGAACCAAGTAACAAAAAGCGCAAGCCCAATACCCAGTATGGCGGCTATTAGAAGTGCGACCCAATTTTTAAATACAAAGCGAACATAAGATTTAATGAAACGACCGATAAGTTTAAAATCTATTTCGCTTGGGTGTGATGTTTCGTTTAATGAACTCACCGCAATTAAAATTGTATGCGTGAAAGGATAATTAATAAGGTGGCAAGTGCCGTAACTTTAAGGGTGATACCTTCTATCGTTTTATTCCAATCAACAGGGACTCGCTGCGCTTCCAAACGTTGCTCCTTTCCAGGTGTGGGTGGAACAACAATAGATGCCCCGGGCTCAACTTTTGGGTAGCAATTGAAAATTCCATATTTCCTACAAGTTCGAATATTGTTGCCCGGATTCACCACATAAGTTCTGTTTCTTTTTCCAAATCCGTTAAATCCTAATCCATACTTTTTAACATAATACTTAGCACGCCTTCCAGCTTCAAATGGCACATTGACGTATTTAGTAGAGTCGCTTAAAGGATAAAGTATTTCTCCAGATATACTAACTATGTTTGACTTTGTTGTTACTTCAATAACATCTCCTTTTTTAAGTATTACATCTTTTCTGCTTCCGGGCTTTGACAGTATCTTATCTAATCTTAAAGAAACTATTCCTCTGCTTTCGGAATTTCGAAACAGTAAAGTGTTTTCAGCATAGGCATAATTCGATAATCCACCGGCACGATTTATAATACTGCTGATGCGTTCATTCTTATCGAGCAGAGAGTATGTTCCAGGGAATCTAACTTCGCCTTTTATGGTTACATTAAGTACTTCACTAAAGGACGATATGGAGCGCACAACGACCATATCATAAGGTTTAATCTGAAAGTTTGCGTCTGCGCTATTTAATTTTGAATTATTTAATTCGATAGTTTTAATTAGAACCGGTATGGGTTTTATTTGCTGGTCAGCACCTTCATAAGTTCTGGAAACTTCTATTCGTTGTAAATCCGCATCCATTTTCAATCCTCCCGCAATTTGAAGTAATTGTGATAACGTAAGATTTGTGGCGTATTCAAACATCCCGGGATTACGCACGGCACCTTGGATGCTCACCGTTAGATTATCAGTAAAATCTTTTTTGGATAAAAAGTTTATTACATCAGCATTTGCCAGAATATAGTTATCTACACTGCTAGGATCACTAAGGATAGTAGATGGTGAAAAAGGAATATTGATTAACGTATAATCGCTTTGCCTGCGTGTAATAAATGCCTTGTCGAGGTAAGTTTCATCTAATAATGGGTTTCGTTTTAGCAAATCAGAAATTTTTTCTCCATTTTCATAACTCTGTTCACCGGTAAAGCTAATTGTTCCTTTCACGGTAATGCTTCTTTTACTTAAAGTTGGCCGTGGTTTCACAATCAGTACATCGCCATTCTGCAAAGGAAAATCCTTCTTCATTGCAAGCAAAGAATCAAACGGAACATCGATGAAAACAATTCCTTGCGGGGTGCTTCTTTTTAAAACCAAATGCTGGGAGTTCGCCTTTGAGGTAAAGCCTCCTGCGAAGTATAGTAAGCGATTGAGTTGGTCTAAATTAGTTAACTCAAACACAAATGGGCGTAAAACTTCGCCCTGAACTTCCACTAAGCGAGACACTGCAGGGACAAAAATGTAATCATTATCTTGTAAGAAATAATCTGTTTTTGATTCGGGATTCAGCAGAAATTCATAGGTGTCAAACGTATATATCGTGCTGCCATTTCGTTTAACAAATATATTTCTCAAACTTCCTGCATCCGTGGGGCCGCCTGCAGCAATTAACATGTTAAACAATGTGTTGTATGCCGGCATTGTGTAAGAGCCGGGCTCTACTATATCACCAACGAGATTTACTGTAACATTCCGACTACTAGAAAGTGTGACTTCTATTTCATTATTAGCAAAGTTGAAGGAAGAAGAAAACTTACTCTTGATTAAGGAACGTGCATCACTTAAAGTAAGTCCGCGTAAATATATTTTCCCGATGTTAGTAGGGAAGATTGCCCCCGTTTCATCTACAATAAACATGTTTGAGTAGCTGGAATAACCCCAAATTGCGATATTTATTTTATCGCCGGTTCCAATAATATAGTTCTCTGGCGCAACGATATCCGTATTTTGTTTAAACACTTTGTAGTCTCTATTTTGAAAGAGGGCTTTCCCAAAGCGATTTGATGTAGAGGGAGCGATGGTATCAGTGAGAGCTGTAGTCTTTACAGTTTTAGGAGCTACCTCGGGGATGTGTTCATTCGGCTTTTGTGAATTGTCTATGGGTGTATTAATCGTCGGGGGTTGCTGCGGTTGCTGGGTAACAATGCTGCTTGGAGTGTTTATCGTAGGGGGGACTCCGATATTGTATTGCTGTAATAATGCTTGTAATTTCAGCGGATCAATACTTTGAAGATTTAATGGCAGTTCCTGCGAATACGCGATTTGAGATATGTTGAATATAATCAACATTATCAACGGGAATCTATACTTATTCATTGGATTGCGAATTTAAAAACATTCGTTATTTGATAGCAATTATTAGTTATAAAAAAAGCAGCCCCAAAGCTGCTTTCTTTTTCGTTGTGCATTGTTAAATGTTAATAATCCTTACCGGCTTTAGGTCCTTTGGGTCTAGGTGGGTTACTTGAGCCCGTTTCCCCGTCTTTTGCCCAATAGAAGTCAACACGTCTATTTTGATATTGACGAGATTCATATATTGGGGACCAACTATTATCAGGTAATCCCGGAATCTTTGGATTTAGCTCTCCTTTGAATTGAACAATAAACCGACTTCTATCAATTCCATAAGTGTTGACTAAGTAATCTATCACCTTGTTAACACGTTCCCAAGATAATACTTCATTGTATGAATGGCTTTCTCTTACATCTGTATTACCAACAGCTACCATCTTTTTAGTAGGGCAGGAAAGCATTGCCATAGCGATAATGTGTAAGTGGGAATAGAACTCGGGCTGTATATAGTACTTATCTAATGGGAAGTGCACAGAAGGGAAATTTGTCAGATTACAATAGCTGCCACCGCCAATATTAAGATTGGGGATATCACTCATATATACGATTTTGTCCTTCATTACACCGTTTGAATCAACTTTAGCTCCGGGAGGAGTTAATCTCTCTTTATCCAAGAAATCGGGAATACCGTCTCCGTCCAAATCTTGAGTTACCCCGTGGGTATCTACAATGGCCCCCTTAGGTGAGTTAGGCTCTCTATCTAATTTATCGAGCACACCATCATCATCCGTATCAATCAATTCGTCAACATTTTTCTTTACCAAGGTATTTAAAGCATCATAAGTATATTCAAGAGGGTTTTGCCAATATAATTGTTCTATGCGTTTAGAGCCTCCTAATGCATATCCCAAGCCTAATGAAGTGTAATAATAGCTATCAAAATCAGAGGATAATGCAGGATCATTGTGAGGGTGCTCTTGCCAACGCATACCATCTAGTAAATCATCTCTTGTAACCGTATAACGAGTGCTTAATGTTAAGCTTACGCGCTTAGAAAGATGATACCCAACTCCAAGCATTCCGCTAAAAATAGGCTTGATGGGTCGATTCATAAACGAAGCATCTTCCGGCTGTCCTTCGGCCGGCGTTTCATAGGTCTTATCCATTAATGCTCTTAACTCCTTTAATATCTCTTTTCGATCTTTAATATTCTGTGTGTTATGAATGTTACGAAAGTCGTAGCGGTTACCATTAGCGTCTAAAGCGTTATACCAAGCAGAATATATCATCGCTCCTGCTCCGGCCCCTACATAAAAATTGAATTTACGGTCTAAAGCACGTTTGTGAAATCCAATATTGTTTACGGTAAATATCAAATTTGCCGTAAACTCATCTGTAATGTTCTTATAGTTGTAATAAAATATGCCTTCGTTTTTTGCGTAGTTTAAATTTTGACCGCTCATTCCGTTAAGAACTCTATTGTTTGCTAATGCCGTGTGTGGTTGCCAGTTTAATCCATAAGTAGTGCCGTGGAAATAATGAAGTTGCGTGGATAAGGCATATCCAAAAGATTTGCGAACAGCTACTCCAAATCCGTACCCACCAGTAGTTTTTACATCACCGCTAATAAGAAAAGTGCCGGCATGTATTCCAACTTCCCATTTATCACGCGGCTTTGGAGGATACAAATAAGTCCCCTCCATAAATTGCTTTTGTTGATTCATTTTGTTTTTGGGAATTACGGTGGAATCTCCAACGATATCACGATAAACAGGCAACACGGGTTTAAATAATGTGGAATCACCCTTTTGGGCCATTGCCAAGTTAAGACTCCCGATCGCAGAACTTATTGCCAGAATAAATAAGTAGAGTTTTTTCATGCAGTAAACTTTACAGAATTAAACAGTATTTGAATGCGCTCAAAGGTATAATAATTGAGTTTATTTAACAATCATGTAAAATTATTATACAAACCGCAGTAAAGTAGGTGTGTTGAAGATGTTATTTCTTGCGGTCTATAGCAAATTCGATGAGCGCTTGGATAGCGTCATTACTTTGAGAAGAGTTAAAAGTATTTAAGGTTTTAAGAGCTTCACTTTTATAAACTTGCATCTTGCTTTCCGAATATTGAAGTCCCCCTGATTCGCGAACAAACTTTAAAACTTCGGCTACTTTTTCAGGTCGTGTATTTTCGTTTCTGATAATGTAGATCATTTTTCTTTTTAGGGAATTACCGGCGTTGTTTAATGCATAGATCACCGGCAGGGTCAGTTTTTTTTCTTTGATGTCTATACCGCGAGGCTTGCCAATATCATCACTTCCAAAATCGAGCAGGTCATCTTTTATTTGAAAAGCTAAGCCAATATATTCGCCCATCTTACGAGCCTTTTCAATGGTTTGTAAATCACTGCCGGCAGAGGCTGCTCCACAAGCGCAGGCAGAAGCTATAAGCGAAGCTGTTTTTTGTCGGATAATTTCGTAATAAACACTTTCTTCCATATCTAAACGACGAGTCTTTTCCATCTGTAATAACTCGCCTTCGCTCATATCACGAACAGCTTCAGATACGATGCGTAATATTTCAAATTCGTTTTTTTTTATGGATAGTAATAATCCTTTTGCAAGTAAATAATCACCTACGAGTACAGCGATTTTATTTTTCCATAATGCATTTATAGAAAAAAATCCCCGACGCTCATTTGCATCATCCACAACATCATCATGAACCAAGGTTGCTGTATGCAATAATTCAATTAATGAAGCGGCAGTATAGGTAGATTCCGTTATGCCGCCTAACATCTTGGCCGTGTGAAAAACAAAAAGCGGGCGAATTTGCTTCCCTTTACGTTTGATGATGTAACGCATCACTGCATCTAGTAATGGGGTTTTGCTTTTTAGGGACTCATTGAATTTTTTCTCAAACAACGCCAATTCATCCTCAAGCGATTGACTAATATGAGAAGGGAATGCGTTCGACATGAATTTTGGCGAAAATAACGCATTCAAAATTGTACTATCACTTTGTTTATTAAAACAGATTATATCGTGCAGACAGCTAAATTTGTTTTTATGAATAAGCACGTTATTGGTGAGACTCCAGGGAGCAAGGATAAGCCTATGTTATTTGACTTTTGTTACAACAATTCTATCCATAACAAAGCATTAATTGTGTTCTTACACGGGTTCAAAGGCTTTAAAGACTGGGGGCATTTTACTATACTGTCAGAAACATTTTCAAGTTTAGGTTATCCGTTTTTTAAATTTAATTTTTCTTATAATGGTACAACACCAAGCCACGCTACAGAATTAATAGATGCAGAAGCGTTTGCTCAAAATAATATTTCAATGGAATTGCATGACACCCAATTCATTCTGAATTATATAAAAAGCAATGATTCCATTATTCCTAACAAAATGAACCACTTACCCATTATTCTTATGGGCCATAGTCGAGGAGGTGGAGTTGCTATTTTAACTACAGCTCAAGATTCGCGAGTACAGGCGCTAATCACGCTGGCATCTTTGAGCAAATACGGAAATTTCTTCGGACAAAAGCGTTATCAAGAGTGGAGAGATAAAGGTGTGTTATTCGTTCTTAACAGTCGTACAGGGCAGCAACTTCCAATATACTGGCAGTATATGGAAGATTTAGAAAAAAATGCGGATCATCTGGATATTTTGACAAAATCCTCATTGATTCAACAACCTTGGTTAATCATACACGGAAGTAATGATGAAGCGGTGCCGTTAATAAATGCAGAGCAGTTAAAACAAGCAAACGTTAAATCCGAGCTGTGGGTTATCGAAAATGCGAATCATACGTTTGGTGGATACCACCCATATTTTGAAAATATATTGCCTGCGGATACTTTAATATGGGTGAAAAAGGCAATCACGTTTCTCGATAAGCAATTTGAATAATACACAACTCTTAAAATTAAGCAACCACTATATAATGCACCCTACTTATATTCGCCGCGCCAAAAATTTTATCGTATGAATTTTCAATTAAGCGAAGAGCACTTGATGATACAACAAGCAGCTCGTGATTATGCCCGCAATGTTTGCCTTCCGGGTGTTATAGAACGAGATGAGAAGCAACAATTTCCCAAAGAGCAGATTAAGGAACTAGCTAAGCTCGGCTTTTTAGGTATGATGGTTTCTCCCGAGTATGGTGGCGGAGGAATGGATACCATAAGTTATGTGTTGGCTATGGAAGAAATTTCTAAGATTGATGCTTCAGTCTCGGTTTGTATGAGTGTAAATAATTCATTGGTTTGCTGGGGTTTAGAAGCATACGGCAGCGAAGAGCAAAAGAGAAAGTATTTGGTACCTCTTGCCAAAGGGGATATTATTGGGGCATTCTTGCTATCAGAGCCCGAAGCCGGCTCTGATGCTACCTCTCAACGCACTACAGCAATTGACAAAGGAGATCATTATGTTCTTAATGGCACAAAAAACTGGATTACGAACGGAAATAGTGCTTCGGTATATATTGTAATGGCTCAAACTGATGCATTAAAAGGCAGCCATGGTATTAATGCCCTTATCGTTGATAAGAATTCAAAAGGAGTTACTGTAGGGGCTAAAGAAAACAAGCTGGGTATCCGTGGAAGTGATACGCATTCGATCATGTTTCAGGATGTAATGGTGCCTAAAGAAAATAGAATAGGAGCCGATGGGTTCGGATTTAAATTTGCCATGAAAACTCTAGCAGGGGGCCGCATCGGAATTGCTTCTCAGGCTTTAGGCATTGCCAGCGGGGCTTACGAATTAGCTCTGAATTATTCAAAGCAGCGTAAAGCGTTCGGTAAAGAAATAAGCAAACACCAGGCAATACAATTTAAACTTGCAGATATGGCAACTGAAATTGAAGCCGCACGCTTATTAATTATGAAGTCAGCATGGGAAAAAGACCAACATATTGATTATACATTAAGTGGCTCTATAGCTAAAGTGTTTGCTTCTGAAGTTGCTATGAGAACTACTGTTGAAGCCGTTCAGATTCATGGTGGATACGGCTATGTGAAAGAGTATCACGTTGAGCGATTAATGCGTGATGCCAAAATTACACAGATCTATGAAGGCACATCAGAGGTGCAACGCATTGTTATTAGTAGAAGCATATTAAAATAGCTGAGCCATAAACTTTACTTACTCGGCGGCTGATACCGTGTATCTAACGATATTCGTTTTTAATGACTATATTTATCTAATAAAACTGGCACGATTTTAACAATCAATTTTTAACAAAATCTAAACCAATGAAGTACAAACTTTTTACCCTTTTAATGTTGCTCGCTGCGCCAACTTTTGCACAGCAACAACCTCCTGCACCCTTTAGTATGCAAGTATTTGCTGAACAAGGCGAACGCTTTTGGGTTATAATCAACAGCGTTAAGCAAAATGCTGATGCGCAAACCAATGTTGTAGTTCAGGGTCTTCGTGCACCGAACTACAAAATGAAAATTATTTTTGAAAACAATAATCTTCCTGAGTTGGATCAGAATATTTATTTCAATGATCCCGGAGAATATGTTTACAACATCAAAAAAAACAAAGATGGTAAGTATGTTATTCGTCCGAACTCATTTATTCCGCTCGAGCAGGTTGTTGCACCTCCTCCGGGGCAAACTGTAATCGTATATGGCAGCCCGGCTCCTGTGGGGCAGACCACTGTGACTACAACAACTCCCGGAGGCGTAGTTCAACAAACGACCACAACAACCACAACAACGGGTATGCCCGGTGACAATTTGAATGTTGGGGCGAATGTTGGTGGCGTAGGTGTTAACATTAATGTTGGCGGCTTAACCGGAACAACAACCTATACTGAAACAACAACAACAACGGTTGGCGGCAACACGAGCATGACAACAACCACAACAGGTGCCCCTATTCCTGTTCAGCCTCAGGTAGTTTATGTTCCGGGATATACAGGCCCTATCGGCTGCCCTATACCAATGGATGCCGGGGCATTTGCAAATGCAAAAAACAGTATTGCTAATGCAAGTTTTGAGTCAACAAAAAAAGATATGGCTAAAAATATAATTGGCAATAATTGTTTTACATCGTCACAGGTACGTGAACTATTAGGTCTTTTTGATTTTGAATCCACTAAATTAGAAATAGCAAAATTCGCCTACCCAAGAACCTATGATAAGGGCAACTATTTTACAGTGAATGATGTGTTCGACTTTGACAGCAGCCGCTCAGAACTGAGCAAATTCACGGGGGGCTATTAATAAACAACTTCTTGTTATACAAAAGCCTTGACTTTACAGTCGAGGCTTTTTGTTTTCACTTATTATTGTAACCTTATGTCTAAGAAGGATTTACCTTTTGTAAAAAAGATGATGAGCTATTTATGGCCTATCGTAATTTTAAAAACGAGCAGCCAAGCAAATCCTTATCTGGAGGTAGCGTATTATAAAGGGCGATTTATGTTAAATACAAAACGAGCCAATTACTCTTATGGTGGGCTGCACCAACTCTTTCAAATTGCATTTAAGGCCATACATTTTGAAAAAATGTCGCCAAACAATTTGCTTATGCTTGGCTTTGGTGTTGGGTCTGTGGCTAGTATTATTCAAGAAGAATTTAACAAAAAGAGTATTTCTATTACGGGGGTTGAATTAGATCCCGTTGTAATCGAACTAGGGAAAGAATATTTTAACACACAACGATTCTCCAATGTTGAAATTATTTGTGCCGATGCACAAACGTATATTCAACAGACTCAGAAAAAATATGATATGATTGTAATCGACATATACGATGATGTTCGTGTACCGGAAAAATTTCATACCATAGACTTTCTTCAACAGGTTCATGAAAAGTTGAACACTGGTGGGATAATGCTATTTAATAAAATAGCCTATACGAATCAATTCTATGCGGAATTTGAAAAGATTAATGAGATCGCCGGCAAGATTTTTACCAGGGTTGAAATCGTTACAGTGCTGGGAGTAAACAAGGTTATAGTTGCACACCGTTAATGTTATTTCTTTAGTGGGTTGTCTTTCAGTTGAATGGTGCCACGAATTTTTTTGATTTTATAGTTGGTTAAATCTTCGTTGGCTTCCAAGCCATCGCCATAAATCATTTCATCTTTTGTTTTTATACTAACAAATTGATCAGTATATATTTTTTTTGTCTTGTTATCCCAAATAAGTTCTTCCGTGTTTAGCGTTTCGCCTTTACTATTGATGACTACAACATTATTCCGGACAATCATTTCATCGCTAAGCTCGTCAACCCTGCCGTAACCTGAAGTGAGCTTACTGGATTGAATCAATTGTTCATCAAAAAACAATACAGTCAACCCTTTGTTAAATTCAAGATATGGTTTTTTGGTAACAAATCTTTTAAGTTCTTTAGAAATCAAACGAGCGCGCACGTGTGCATCCGTGCTGTATAGTATTTCGATGTTTTCTGCCGTTTCAACTTCTGCATTGACATTTTCCGAAACTTTTTTTATTTCGTTCCAACTGTTTTCACATGCTGTCCATAATGGGAGAGAGGAGGTGATGAAACATAGGATGAAATAATTATTTCTAGTCATACTTACGTTTGATAAACCATCGGTCTGAAATGGAAAATCCGAGAGTACCTCTGATAAAGCGTTCCTCTAACAGTTGATTCTTTGTGGTTCCTAATTTGCCAAATTCAAATGCAAAATCTATATCACTGAAATAACGTTTAACGGGAATGCCTATGCCAATAGTAACAGCATATTGTTTTAATTGAGTAGCGTTAACTTGAATCGGACTATTTTGAAAATAACCGCCGAAACGGTATTTCATTCTATTGTAGATCCCTTCCAATGCCGTTTCATTCGGAATCCATTGTGCTCCTGCAGATATTTTAAATGATGTGGTCAGGGAATCAGGCTCATTAAAGCTTTTATATTGCAGTGCGCCTAAATAGTTGAAGTTCATACCTACATCCCATTTGTTATGATGAGCATATAAAAATCCAAAGTCAATAGAAGTAGGCAAAATAATATTCCCTTTTTGATTAAAGTTGGACACAATGGTATCAAACGCAACTTCTGCATTCGACTGATTGTAATAAAACCGATTCATCATCATATCTCGTGTGCTGCTGATAGCATTTTTCAAATTGCCGCTTATGCCGATGGTCAACGTGTTTTGGTTTTTTAGTTTAATATCATACTGTACTCCGCCATAAAATGAAAAGCCGTGCAAATAACGGTCGTTGTAATATCGGGTATTGAAGCCGTTTAAAGTATCATCGAATATAAGGCGTGTGGAGTTCCTGAGATTACCAAAAGCAAAAGAACCTCTGATGCCGATTCGTAGGTTCTTATGGATGGAGACTCCCGTAGCCAAATAGGCTTCGCTGGCAGACCCGGAGCCTTTGAATAGTTGAACATAACGAGGTAAACCGCCTGCGGCTTCGTTAAACTGCACAACATCGTAGTTCAATCGAGATAATGGAAGTAAGCCAAATGAAATTGCCCCGTGCTTAATCGGAAAGGCCAAGGTAACGTAGTCAATCGTGGCATATCCGAAATTTTGTGTGTTATTGTCGCCGAGAACCTGCACTCCTTTGCCATAGAGGCCAACCTGATAGTTCGTTAATTTAAGAGCACCTAACGATGCAGGGTTAGAGATATTAAACCGATCGGGAGAGTTGAAGGCTGCTTGTAAATTACCCCATCCGCGCATTCCTGCAGGGGTGTAGGTGCGGATGTCGCCAATGCCAAATCGAGTGTAGGGGGAATTTTCTTGTGCAGTAACATAATTCACACAGCAAGTGAGAGTAAAGATTAAAAGAAAGAGATGTTTATACAATGTCTGGGAAGTTGTGTTGTAGAATTTGTTGAAGTCCTTGAAGAACGAGATTATCGACAGCAAATATCTTACAATTTAAGTGAGGTATAAAGTGATGTGCATCTCCACCCGTAATAACAATATTGAGTTGATGATATTTTTTCTGATAGGATAGGATTTGGTAACTAAGCTCACCGATAATGCCACGAAAAACACCGCTTTGAATAGATTCTATTGTGGTTGCGCCGCTAAGAGCCGTGAGTTTACCTGCCTTGATTAAGGGTAAACGTGCCGTCATTAGGTGCAAAGCGTTAAAACGCATTTTAAGGCCCGGACTAATTGCACCTCCGCAATATTGATTCTGCGCGTTTAAAAAGTCATAAGTAATGCAGGTACCGCAGGAGATAATCAGAGAATTTTGATTAAGGAATTTTAATGACGCTGCGGCAACCATTGCCATTCGATCTTGCCCTAAAGTATTGCTTCTATATAAATTTTCATAAGGCATGCGCAGTTTATTATTCCAAGGTTTGGCAAAAAGCAGAGAAGCACTAATGTCTAGAACAGGTTGATGGTGTTCATTTACATTAGCTGCGAATAGATGAGTGAGTTTATACTTTGCAATCCAATTTTTTATCTGCGATCGTGTTATAGGTCGGTTATTTTTATTCAATAAAATAAGATTCCCACTAACCGTAGCCGCTACTTTAGTTCTTGTGTTACCGATATCGAGGAGGAGTGTTGGCATTTTGCGCAGCAAAGTAACAAATAGCAAACATTACAAAACAATAAAGCCGACTCAAGTCGGCTTTATTGTTTTATGTTAGAGTTTCAGATTATTGGTTCCACCATACTTTTTGAAGCATATTAGAAACCACTACTGCATTAGAATTATTGATACGTTCATCTATCGGTGTTTTTAGCCTTTGTGGAATACCTGATAAAACACCTTCCGGGTTTGGTTGTAATACAGGTAATTCTGTTCTACGCCAATCAGCCCAAACTTCGGGTTGAGTAAACATGTCAATATATTTCTGGGTCATTATCTTTTCTAGTGTGATGGTTGAAGCATCTTCGTTAGCATAAGTGGCTTCATACGTTGGGTTAGATCCTCCTGTTGTACGCTTTATACTTTCTTTCACTGCTTCATTGAAAGCGGCTGCGGCTTCAGCATTCTGTCCTAAGCGGAAGTGTGCTTCTGCTTTAATGTACAGTGCTTCTGAATATAAGGCAAGCGGGAGCGGTGAAGTTGGATCGCCGTATAGAGTTCCTAAAGCACTTGTATTTGTATTGAATGAATCTTTTGCAGTGCCGGAATACCCTCCTGCTTCATCGTGACTGCAATACAAGGGCAAACGAGGGTCGCCGGTGGTCTTTAATAATTCAACCAAGTATTTTCCCATTTGAACGTACCCTGCACGATTTACATTGAACGAATTCCAAGAGTTGAGTTCATTTCCATTAGGCCCAAACACAGCAAATAAATCATTTCCTGAGTTCAATCCGGATTCATCGAAAAGACTTAATACGGTGGTTGCAGAGCCTGATGGATCTTTCTTGCTAAGACGATTTGTATAGCGTAGCTTTATTATATAGGCTGTTTTTATCCAAGCATCATTATCTCCTCCGTGCATGAAATCATCGGCTCCCGGCAGGTATTTATTGTCCTCTGGGTTTTTACTTAATTCAAGAATGGCCTTATCTAATTCACTTTGTATCGATGCAATGATATCCTGTTGTTTATCATATTTAGGATTGAAAAAATCCGGACCATTAAGTCCTTGTAGTGCTTCGCTATAAGGTATATCGCCCCAGTAATCGGTAGCCAGTCCAATGGTCATAGATTTTAAGATTCGACCAATACCGGCATAATAGGGGCTTTCAGTTCCTGCCTTATCAATCATGGTTTGCATATTGATGAGTGCACCTGAGTAAATAGTTTGCCATTCGTTCAGGTTGTCTGATTCCGTAACGTTATAGATGGCTACATCTTTCATTTGAAAATCAGTTCCGGCAGATTGTTGTGTAAAGATGGATGCACTGCGGGCTAATTGGCCGGTGAAAACTGATGTAGCAGCTAACTCTGAACTGGAAAGCAAGGATGCTAAGTTTACGTCAGACGGGCTATTGGGCGAAACATCATAGCCTTCAACCCATTTTTTGCAACCGGTGCTTGTCAGCAACAGTGCAATTGAGATATATAAAATTGTTTTTTTCATTTTTTGATTTTTTAGGAGTTATTAAAATCCAAGACTTAGAGAAATCAACCAAGATTTTGTACCAGGCAGATTAAAGTAATTATAGCCCTGTACATTAGAACCGGCGCCTGTTAAACTGGTTTCAGGATCTGTGCCGGGGTATTTTGTTTTCAACCATAAGTTGCGACCGGTTACACGAGCTGTAATGGTTTTGAATGGAGACTTTGTCCACATCTTAGTAATTGGTAGGTCATAAGCTAATGTTAGCTCCCGGAGGCGAACCCAGGAACCATCAAATATAGCGCTTTCACGCACGGATCCGGGACCATCACCCACTACAGATTTGTAATAAGTAGAGGCATCGATCTCAATATCATTCTTTACGTAAGTTATATTACCATTGCCGTCGTCAACTTCCTTCACGCCATCTACGATAAAGGTTTTTCCACGGTTGTCGCCTGATTCTTTTGAAGTTCCAAGGTTGTTCATGCGAGCCACGGTACCGTCCCATATATCTCCGCCTTTACGAATATCAAACAGAACGGTAAGCGAAAGACCTTTGTATGAGAAGGTATTACGAACGTTAGCTAACCATTTTGGATAGGGATTACCGATTACACCGAAAGTATCACACGTAACGGGTACTCCATTACTTCCAATAATTACATTTCCGTTAGGGTCGCGTGCCCATTTGGAACCAAACAATACGCCATAAGGCTGTCCTACAATAGCATAAGGTTCGATATCGCCAAATGTTGACTCAACGTTAAATTGCTTAAGTGTAGATGCCACTTTTATTACCTCATTACGGTTGCGGGAGAAGTTGCCGCTTAAATTCCAAACGAAGTCTTTTACTTTAACTACATCGGCTCCAAGACTTAATTCTATACCCTTATTGGTCATTTCGCCTGCGTTAGAGTAATAAGCTGCAAATCCTGTAGAGGCAGCAATTGGGCGGGGAACGAGTATGTCTTTAGATAATTGATTGTAATAGGTTGCATCCAAACTAATTCTGCCATTCAGGAATTTTAGTTCAACCCCGATTTCACGACCGATTTGTCTTTCCGGCTTCAGATCGTTATTTCCTAATATACTTAAACTATAACCATAACCATTTACTCCTAAGTATGGAAATCCGATACCATCGGTAAATCCATCAGTAAATAGTGGAGAAGTGAAATAAGTGGAAGAACTATATGCCGGAGGGTTGATACCAACCTGAGCGTAGCCAAGACGGATTTTACCATAAGACAATATTTTGTTTGTTTTCATTAACTCCGTAAACACAAAACTTCCGTTAATGCTTGGATAGAATACGGAGCTGGTTTTTGATCCCCAGGTACTGCTCCACTCATTGCGTCCTGTAATGTTAATGAATACGGTACTTCTCCAATCAAAGCCTGCATCTATAAACCAGGCCGCATTTCGTATCGTAGCGTTTGATTCGCTGGCATATAAATTTGAAGCATTACTTAAATTATAAAACTTAGGAATAGTTAAGTTACGACCGCGGGCATATATATTTTGCGAATAGGATTGTGTGATATTATTTCCTAACGTGCCGGTAAATCCAAGATCTTTAGTAATGTTTTTTGTTACGTTGAATAATAAGTCACCATAAATTTGACGATAACGAATAGCGGTTTCAGTAATTTGACCACTAGGGGCGTTTGGTGGGTCATTACTGCCTATTGCAAATATTCCTTTACGAGCATCGGTATAGGCATCAAGCCCCAAACGATAGGTAACGTAAAACCAATCAAGGGGAGTTAATTTAAAGTTTACATTTCCTATAGTACGATCTACATTATCTCTGTATGGATTGTTATAAACGCTCCAATATGGATTGTCATAAGCAACAAAGTAGGTGTTGTTATCACCGGCTTTTGTTTCATAGTTGCGCAGGTCAAAGCTGCTTGGAGCGCGCATTAAGCTAAGCATAACGCCCGATAAATTACTACCGTTTTGTGCACGCAATCCTCCGCTTTTTATATAATTAATCGAGGCCCCTGCCGAGAAATAGGAGGTAATGTTTTGGTCTGCATTTAAGCGAATGCTGGTTCTGCGGAATTCTGTGTTTGGAATAACACCCTTATCAACGGTATTTCCAAGGGAAAGGCGGAATGAACTGTTATTACCGGAGCCACTTATTGAAAAATTATTATTTGTTGTAATGCCTCTCTTAAAGAAATTCGCAGCATTATCAATAGGTGTAATTCCGAGTGATGAGTTTGTTGGCCCCCAACTGCTTGTGGTTCCGTAGCTGACATCATCGTCAGTGTACCAAACGCCGTCCGGGCCCGGGTCGGCTGTAATATAAACGCCTTCGGGATTCACTACGTGATCAGTGTTAAACTTTCCGCCACCAACACCTTGAGCATAGGTTAACTGACGGCCGGGTAGTTTGTTAACCTTAGAAAATTCAACAGATGAATTATAACTAAAGTGAACTTGTTTTTTTCCTAATTGAGAGCCGCGCTTTGTTGTAATTAAGATTACACCGGAGCCTGCACGTGCACCATATAGTGCCGTTGCCGCAGGGCCTTTAAGTACGTTTACAGATTCTATATCGTCAGGGTTGATATCTATACCGCGGTTAGAATTGTTAACACCGCTCAAGTTTTCATTGAAGGGATAGTCGCCGGCACTCAATCCATCGGTGGAGTTATCCAGAGGAACGCCATCTAAGACGATGAGAGGCTGATTGTTTCCTGTAAAAGTGGAAGGTCCGCGAATAATTATTTTGCTGCTTGCGCCGGGGCCTCCGCCAGTACCATTAATAAATACACCGCTAAACTTGCTGGACAAGCCTTGTATCACATTTGTTTCACCACTCTCGGATACTATATTTCCATTAACTTCTTGCGAACTATATCCGAGCGATTTTTTATCCTTAGAAACACCAAGCGCGGTAACAACAACTTCATCCAGTCCCAACACATCAGGCTCCATGGCTATAATGAAACTGGTATTGGCTCCTATTTCCACCTCTTTGTTTTTCATTCCTAAATATTTTACTACGAGGGTTGTAGCATTTTCGGGAGCTGCAAGAGTAAATTTACCATTGGCATCCGTATAGGCCCCGGCAGTTGTACTTTTTACCAATACAGAAGCACCTATGATAGGTTCTCCTTTAGAATCGTTGACAATACCCGTAAGGATGCGGGTCTGTGCCAGAAGATGTTGATGTGCGATTAACAGCATCAACAACATTCCAATCAGGGGTATTTTTTTCTTCATTTCTGTTGGGTTTTAGTTTAAGAATTTGTGAAATGTATTGCAATTTTTAAAAAAACCAAATGAAGTACTTAAGAAAAATTTCAAAAAAAGTTATTCACAAATGCAACCGTAGCTATTTTATTTTTTAAAATTCAGATCTTTAAATAGTTGCAGCGCATTATTTTTCAGAAACAATAAACAAGTGTAGATAAATATAAAGCCTTTACGATTGCTTTATACGTGCTTCGATTGCTGTAGTAGAGTACCCTTTAATAAGTGGAATGATTTCAACTCGACCTCCGTTTGCTAAAACTTCTTTTGCGCCTACTATAGTATCTATAGAGTAGTCGCCTCCTTTAACCAACACATCAGGCATTAAGACATGTATGAGATGTTGTGGAGTATCTTCATCAAACAACATAACAGTATCAACGAATGAAAATGCGGCTAATACAAGAGTACGTGAGTGTTCATCTTGAATTGGTCTTCCTGCTTTTTTGATTCTGCGAATGCTGTAATCTGAGTTTACTCCCACAATCAGATGTTTTCCAAAAGAAGCAGCTTGGGATAAGCTATGGATATGACCCTTGTGCATTAAATCGAAGCAGCCATTAGTAAACACAACAGGTTCTTCTTTGAAACGCCAAACATTTCTCAAATGAACGAGGTCTTGTAGCGAATTTATTTTTTGTTCTACAAATGCAAGGTGATTCATTGAGTTTGTTGTTTAGGAGTCTTATTAATAATGGGCAATATAATAAGCGAGATTAATCCGAAAAATATTACGGCAAGCGTTTGTACAGAATGGTTTAAAATAGCATAACTCAATCCATCATTTAACTCGATTCCATATTGAACTAATGTTTGCGACACAATGAAATGATACACACCAAACCCGCCTTGTACCGGAGCAGCAAATCCAAACCCTCCGAAAACCATTACTACAAAGCCCGCCAATGGAGATAAGGATGCCGTAAAGTCAAATGCTTTAAAACATAAATACGCCATCATCCAATACATAACCCACATCAGCGCTGTATGTAATAGTAAAAGGGGTATGTTTTTCACTTTGCGTATGGATTGCAACCCTTCATTAAACCCCTTAATGGCTTTAATGATACGTTCATAAAATGTTGTCTTACGAATAAGCCGCCATGAGATGAATAGTACAACAAATAATAAGAATATTCCAAAAAGGAGAACGAGGGTTGCACTGGCTGATTGGCCTGTTAGTGCTTTTGCCTTGTTCAGAATCGGGTTTAATATAAACTCATAAAAAACATTACTCACGCGGTCAAACTCAAAAATGAGTACAATGCTTAAACAAATGAGTAAGGAGAAAACATCGAGGATTCGCTCTGTTACGACGGTGCCGAAAGATTTGTCTAAAGGCACTTTCTCGTATCGGTTTAGAATACTGCATCGTACCACTTCACCCATTCGAGGTAATCCAAGATTTGCAAAATAACCAATCAATACAGCAATAAACGTATTATAGATTTTAGGTTTATACCCCATGGGCTCTAGCAACATATTCCAGCGCAAAGAGCGATGCACGTTACTTATGAAACCAAAAATGAGCACCATTGATGCCCAGAAGTAATTCGCCTTTTTCAGATTTGAACCAATAAGTTCTAGATTTTGATTTCTAAGAATAAGCCAAAGCAAGAGTACACCAAGCGAGGCAAACACGATTATCCGAACTGTTGAAGATAACTTCCGGTGCAAAACTCAAGTTAGTTTATTGTCGATAGGAAAGACTAAGGCCGGTTTAAATACTTTAGCTTTATCAAACTCCATAGCGGCGTATGAAATAATTATGACAATATCCCCAACTACTGCCTTGCGTGCCGCAGGGCCGTTAAGACATATTGTGCCGCTATTGTGTTTTCCTTTGATAACATAGGTCTCCAAACGCTCTCCATTATTAATATTCACCACTTGAACTTTCTCATTTTCAATCAAGTTTGCAGCCTCCATTAAGGCTGCATCAATTGTAATGCTACCAACATAATTTATGTCTGCTTCGGTTATTCTGACTCTGTGTATTTTAGACTTGACTACTTCAATTAACATAGGCCGCAAAGGTAAGTGAATAATAAATTATTATTATTTTGGATATAGTCTTAATAAGTCAGGTTTACCGCAATGTAAAATCTCGAATAAATATATATTTACAATCGTAAATTGATACACTATACATGAAACTTCGTGTACTTCTCTATTTGCTTCTAATCTTTTTACAAGCAAATGCTCAACAAGAAAGTAATTTTCTAAAACCAATTCTTGATAATACGGAACAATCCTTTTTGGAGAATAATATTGTGCCGCGCGTTACCACGCCACCAACAGCGATTATGCGTGTTCCCGCACAATGGGAGGAAATGAAAGGAGTCGTTATCTCGTGGAAAACATATACCGGAGTGGACTTGTATGCCACATTGGCTTCAATATGTGATTACATACAGGAAACGGCAACAGTTTATGTTCTGTGCAGTGATTCCAATACGGTAAAAAACTATTTAATCGGTAAAGGAATTCCTTTGTACAACATTAAATATATCATAACACCTACAAATACGATCTGGGCAAGAGACTATAGTGCTACAACGGTATATGAAAATAAAGTTTCCAACAGCTCGCTTGTAGATTGGAAATACAATAGAACACAGCGCCCCGATGATGATGCGAGTCCGCTTGCTGTATCGTCATTCTTAAACCAGTCTATATATGAAACAACTACAACCCCCAATAAATTAGTAAACACAGGAGGTAATTTTATGACGGATGGGCATGGTACGGCCTTCTGTTCAAAGTTAATTTTTACGGATAACTCACCAAGCGGTGGTTTTAATAATAATCTTACTGAGGCAGATATTGATAGCATTATGAAGCAGTATATGGGCATCAATCGTTATATCAAGATGGAAACACTACCTTATGACGGCATTCATCATATCGATATGCACATGAAGCTGCTTGATGAAGAGACCCTTTTAGTAGGCCAATATCCGGAAGGGGTTTCTGACGGGCCGCAGATTGAACAAAATCTTCAGTACGTTCAGAATAATTTTCAGTCGTGCTATAATCATCCGTATAAAGTGGTACGCATTTTACAACCACCTACCTCAACAGGAAAATATCCCGGGCCAAGCTGGGGCAACGGGGATTATCGCACCTATACGAATGCTTTAATATGTAATGATTATGTTCTTGTTCCTAAATATCAAGAAAAATATGACACTACTGCCTTTAGAATATGGCAGGAAAATATGCCCGGGTACAAAATTAAAATGATTGATTGCAATGCAATTATCCCATACAGTGGTGCATTACATTGTATTACACATGAAATCGGCGTAGATGATCCTATTTATATTTCTCACGCAAAGCTTTACGACACCTATAATACCAATACGCCTTATGAGGTGAATGCCTATATTAATACCCAAAGCGGCGTGGCATCGGCAACACTTTTTTGGACAATTGATACACTTAGCGGATACGCAGCATTGCCGATGACGAGTATCGGTGCCGGAAATTATCAGACATATATACCTGCACAAAGTGTAGGAACAAAGGTGTTCTATTATATTGAAGCTTCAAGTAATAGTGGTCGTATAGTACGAAAGCCTATTGTAGCACCAGCAGGCGTAATCGTGTTCAAAGTACTCGGTAATGAGACAGCGATTAACGAACCGATAACTAAATCACAGTTATTTGCACCTTATCCCGTACCGGCAAGTGAAGCACTTAATATTTCCTATTATTTGAATGAAGGTTCTACAGTATCTATACAAGTTATAGATCTAATGGGCAACATAGTTTACTACACGACAGGCACGGAATTACCCGGAACTCATCAATATACACTTGACATCAGTCCTTTAAGTGCAGGCCAATATTTTGTTCGCTTTAATTGTGACACTCAAGTGCAGACAAAGAAATTTGTTAAAGTGAAATAATCACATTAAAAATGAAAATAAACATGAAGCGGGCTAACATCGGCCCGCTTTTTTTTCGTATGGTCTAATTGCGATGAGGCATTTTTGCACATTCGCACCTTATTATGATAGATCGAAATATAGCCCCAGAAATTCACGCCATAACCAAGATTCACTTTCCAGAAGTTAACCGGCAAGTTTTATCGAATGGCACACCGTTATATGTTCTTGCATCCGGGCAACAAGAAGTAGCAAAAGTGGAAGTGGTATTCTATGCCGGGCGTTGGCAAGAGTCGCATCGAGGTGTGGCTTCTGCAGTTGCAGCATTACTTAAAGAGGGCACTACACAAATGACTTCCCTTGAAATAGCAAATCTTATTGATTACTACGGCGCCAGTATTCAGGTTAGAAGTTTAATCGACTATGCCTCGGTAACTTTATTTTGTTTAACCAAACACCTGGATTTCTTACTTCCGTTAATGGCCGAACTCATTTGTGATGCTTCGTTTGAAGAGAGCGAATTAGAGTTATATGCGCGCAATCAAAAACAGAAGATAGAGGTGAACGAGAAAAAGGTAGAATATCTGGGACAACGCTTATTTACCGAAAAACTCTACGGCGCAACACATCCATTGGGATATACTACTTCTGTTGGTGATTTACTGTCTTTGAAGCGAGAACAACTCCTAAATTTCAAACAACAATTTTACACGCATCAGAATGCCTTCATTTTGGCATCGGGAAAATTGAATGATGAACATTTAAATTTGATTAATCGCTACTTAGGTGTTTCGATGAATCAGCATAAAAGTATCATTCAGCCCGAAGCCATGCCGGATACAACAAATCCTGGACTTTACACGGAGGAGAAGGTGGATGCAATGCAAAGTGCCATAAGAGTAGGAAAGCGTTTTATTGGCAGAATGCATCCGGATTATCCATTGGTGAAAGCAGCCAATTTAATATTTGGAGAATATTTTGGTTCACGGTTAATGAGTAATCTGCGAGAGGATAAGGGGTTCTGTTACGGCGTATATTCATCCATAGCAAGTTTCTTAAACGATGCATATTTATGTATTGCCACGGAAGTAGGTGTTGACTCTACCGAACAAGCCTTGCTTGAAATAGATCACGAATTAATTCGTTTACAGAATGATTTGGTAAAACAAGATGAACTTCAGGCTGCTATTAATTACCGCATGGGAGTATTTCTTAGCGATTTAGATGGAGCATTTAATCAACACGATTATTTAAAAGGACTTTTATTGTTTGGTGCCGATAAAGAATATGCGATGCGATATATAGACACATTACGTGGAGCCACTCCGCAGCAGATTCAAGACATGGCACAGAAGTATTATTCCGTTGAGAGTTTTATCAAAGTTGTTGCAGGAAAAAATATAAAAACCCTTGAGTAAAACCGGTATTATTATCATCTTATTTCTCTTGTCAAGCCTCACCGGCTCGGCACAGATAATGAATCCACCACATTTAAAATGTGCAACGGCACAAGCGAATGGTCAGGTAGTGTTGGAGTGGAGCTTGCCAAATAATAATTGCGGACCATTTATCTCTTATGTTATTTATGTAGCTACAAATTACACTGGACCTTATTCCATACTTACTAACATTACAACAGAAACACAGACGAGTTACCTTGATGTAAGTGCAAATACTGCCGTAAACACGTACTACTATTATATGATCTCGATCTATAATTGCCCGGGGGCTTCTCAACCTACTTCGGATACGCTGGATAGTAAGCCGCCGGAAATACCGGAGATAGCCGTGGTAACCACGAGTGGCGCTTTTGCTCAATTACAGTGGATGCCCAGCTCATCGCCCGAAACAGCAGGATACATTATCTACAAAGTAGTGAACTCGGCCAACATTCCCATTGATACTGTTTATGGTGCCTTTATCAACAGCTATACCGATACAGGAAGTAACCCATCTAATATATCGGAAGAATATACGATAGCGGCATTTGACTCTTGTTGGAATGCAAGCCTTATTAATACGAAACCGCATAAAACCATTTTAGTCCAAGGTGCACCGAGTGCATGTAAAGGTATTATAGTGCTGAACTGGAATAAATATACAAATTGGATTAATGGTGTGAAACAATATAAAATCTATCTGTCATACAACAATGGACCTTTTACCTTATATGACTCAACGACACACGATATGGACACGATACCTTACATATCAAGTGCCGTGTGCATAAGAATCATAGCAGAAGAAAATAACAGTGTTCAGGTTTCTATTTCAAATACACTTTGCATACAGCCTAATCCGCAAACGCCGGTCAGCGATGTTTTTGTTCATAATGTTACCGTATTAGGTTCTGGTACCAACCGAATCTACTTTTCGGCCAATCCGCAATCACAAATAATAAACATACTGATCGAGCGCAGCGAAGATGGGGTAGAGTACAACGCCATAGATGCTTTCAACCCAGGCTCGGTGCCGGGTATTGAATACTATGATGATGAGAATGCGATGAATGAATCGAGGAGTTATTATTACCGCGTAACAATGAAGGATAATTGTGGCAATGTGAAAACATCCAATTATGCAAAAACGATATTGCTGCAAGGATACGCATACAGTAATTTGACTAATGAGCTAAGCTGGGATGATTACTTGCACGAAACGGGAATAGTTTATCAATATGAAGTGAAGAGAAAAGCACCATTGGGGTGGCAAAACATTCAAACATTATCGCCGCCGGAGAATTATTTCGCTGAGGATGTAAGTACGCTTGTTGGAGATAGCGGCTCATTATGCTATGTTATTGAATCTATGGCGGCTACAACATTGCCTAATGGAAATGTGGATACGGTTAGCAGTCGCTCGAATGAGTTGTGTTTGGATCAATTAATAAAAATAGGAATGCCGAACGCCTTTGCTCCAAATGGCAAGAATCGCATCTACAAGCCGGTGCTTCGCTTTACGGGAAATAAATCATACTTGTTTGAAATCTATGATCGCTGGGGTGCTGTAATCTTCAGCACCAAAGATTTTAATCAGGGATGGGATGGAACCTATAATGGTAAGCCGGTGCAGGATGGCGCTTACGTTTATTTTGTTCGTATAGTAGATAGCCTCGGGCAAACAACCGAGCGAAAAGGAACGGTTGTTTTACTGCGTTAGCATTTTAAAAAGAATTTTAAAGTTCTGCAAGCATGCATCGAACACTGCCGCCACCGCACTGTTCAACCGTATCCACTTGTGCGGCCAATAAAGTCCCCTCTTTTTCCAGAATCCTCTTTTGTTCATTGCTAAAGGTCTGGAAAGCGTTAGTACTCATTAACCAGAAGCCCTTACCCGATTGATTTTTTACAAACAAGATATTTCCACAATAGTGCATCACCTGTTCTTCGGTCAAGAGTACTAATTGATAAAATTGTTCCAGATGCTCCAACACCATTTTACGCTGGGTCTCATCTCGAATTAATTCTGCTGCGATTACACACACATCTATACCAATGCTCATCATCACATTGGTGTGGTATATTTCTGCTCCCTTTGATGTGCAGGCATCAAAAATAACTTTCTCATACCCGCATTGTTCGCAAAACACATCCAGCACACTTTCATTGCTGCGTTGTGAACGGCATACATAAGCATACTTCAATTTTTTGTCAAGCACCATACTACCTGTACCCTCAAGATATTTTCCTTCATTTTCAAACACGGTTAAATCAATTACTTGATGCTGCGCGTAACGGCGGATTAAGGATTCAATAATATCTTGTCGTCGTTCGGCTCTTCGGTTCGCTGCCAGCATAGGATACAAAACCACTTGGCGCTTATCGTTAACACTAAACCAATTATTGGGAAAAATTGCATCCGGTTTCATCGGCAAATCGGTATCTTCAAAGACGATATGTTCAATTTGATGTAACTGTAATAATTCTATAAACGCATCAAATTCCTTTAATGCACGCTCATGAATAATAATATCGTCTAGCGGTGTTTGTTGAAACACATTGCTTGAAACAGTCTGTGAATTAAAACCGAAATGTTTTGGACGAACGAGCAACAACATCTTAATAGGTGATTATCTGCTGCTCTATAAAATCGGGTAATTGAATAAATTCATACTGCTGATTGCGCAATTGTGGCTCAAACCCTGCTTCTCGAATGGCATCTTGAATACCCTTACTGGTGAAACGATACGGCGCACCGGCTACGCTGACTACATTCTCTTCAATCATGATAGAACCAAAATCGTTGGCCCCCGCATACAGACATACCTGAGCTACTTGCTTCCCGACGGTTAACCATGATGCTTGGATATTGGAGATGTTGGGCAACATTAAGCGACATAGAGACAACATCCGAATATATTCCTCGGCACTTACGTGATTTCGTATGCCGCGTAAACGTTTTAACAAAGTACCCTCATCCTGATAAGGCCAAGGGATGAAGGCAACAAAACCTTTTGCATCGGAGGGCTTTTCGCTCTGCACTTGGCGAATCCATGTT
>JBDHXV010000012.1:0-54204 GCA_039810885.1 Chitinophagales bacterium
AACATCATTCATCAAGAATGGACAGGATTAACAGTAAAGAAACATAAGGATTTGAAAGGTTTAAAATCACAAAATCTTCGTGACCACATGAGCGAGGCTGAATTGATTTTTACAGCATTAGCAGAACTTTCAACTCACCAAATTGCTGAAACAGAAAAAGCAAAGGGTGTTCAACAAAATGTCATTGCAGGTAAAAAAGATGGTAAAATTGCTAAAGATGCAAGATTGGCATTGGAACAAAAACCGGTAAAAAAGTGGTAACAAGAGACAACTTCTTACCGCCAACCAAAAGCAAGAAAAAGTTGGATAAATAATTTTTTCATTTTCATCTATTCTTTTTATTCACTCAAGTGCATCACATCACAAATACGAATTTTCAAGGTTTTCATTACCTCTTTGCTTTTAAGCCATTCAGATGATTGTGTTTTCTTTTCCATTTCAAGAAACCATTGAACGAAGACTACTCACAACATTTTTCACTGCATCAATTACAATATCCATTTCCTTTTTGGTATTGAATTTTCCGACAGAAAAACGGATAGAACTAAAAGCAGCAACTTCATCTAAGCCCATTGCAGTTAAAACGTGAGAAGGTTCAATTGATGCAGAAGTGCAAGCACTACCATTACTCACAGCAATTAAAGGCAAATCGTTTTCAGGATTGCTCAAACCCATGATGATAGCATCTGAATCAGCATCACGAAACAGAATGTTTGACGTATTGAATAATCGTGAAGCAGAGTGTCCGTTTACAGTAGTTCCTTCAATTTTAAGCAATTCAGTTTCTAAATAATCTCTTAAAGCACCAATGCTTTCGGCATTTTTAGACAACTCCCTTTTTGCGATAGCAGAAGCTTCACCTAAGGCGACAATACCAGGTACATTCAGCGTTCCGCTTCGCAAACCTTTTTCGTGACCGCCACCATGCAACAGCGCAGGTATTTTGACACGATTCATTCTATGGCGAACAAACAAAGCACCAACACCTTTTGGAGCATATAATTTATGACCACTTAGACAGAGTAAATCAATGCCGAGTTCATCCACATTAACAGCAATTTTCCCGACTGCTTGTGTTGCATCTGACATAAACAAAGCACCAACTCCATGCGACCGTTCAGCAATTTCTTTTATCGGTTGTATGACACCTGTTTCATTGTTGGCAAGCATTACAGACACCAAAATGGTATCATCACGCAGGACAGATTTGAGTTCATCTAAATCAATCAAACCATCTTCCTTGACTGACAAATAAGCGACTTCAAAACCTTTGGTTTCTAAATATCGACAAGTATCTAAAACAGCACTATGTTCAGTTGATACCGTTACAATGTGTTTGCCTTTTGACTGGTAATTTTCAGCTACACCTTTAATGGCAAGGTTTACCGCCTCAGTTGACCCACTTGTAAAGACAATTTCGTGTGCTTCTGCTCCAATCAATTCAGACACCTGAACTCTGGCAGACTTAACAGCTTCGTAAGCATGGACACCAAACTGATGCGTGCTATTGGCATTGGCAAACTCATTGGTAAGAAATGGCATCATTGCACCCAAGACCCGATTATCAATTTGGGTTGTTGCGTTATTATCTAAATAAATGACTTGTTTTTTGGCTTCCATTTCTATCTGACAAATTTATGAATTTGAAGAGTTTATCTCGCCCTAAAACAGCTTGACTAAAATCAAACAAACAATGGTCAACCTAATTCAAGACAAGACATTACCAATACTTATCTGTAAGATAAATTAAAGTCGCACAAGCAGCCGACCCTAATTCCAACTCTCGCGGATGAATGTTCTCAAAGATATCATTCCCTGCATGGTGTACATCAAAATAACGTTGTGAATCCGGAAGTAATTCTGCTAACACGGTACAATTACCTTTTAAGCGGCTGACATCTGCACCAGATCCGCCTCGTGAGAACTCGCCTATTCCAAATTTTTGCAGTAGCGGCTGCCATGTATTAAGATATGCGAATGATCTATTATCCGTGTCAAAAGAGAATCCTCGCGGAGTAAAGCCGCCTGCATCACTTTCTAAGGCAAGAATATGCTTTTCGTTCGTGCTCTTAGCCCATTCAGCATATTTCGTTCCCCCGCGTAACCCATTCTCCTCGTTCATATAACATACCACACGAATGGTGCGCTTGGGCTTATATCCTAGCTCTTTAAACAAACGGATTACTTCTATCGAATGTGTAATTCCTGCACCATCATCGTGTGCACCTTCTGCTAAATCCCACGCATCTAAATGCCCGCCAACTACAATAATTTCATTGGGGAATTCAGTGCCGCGAATTTCACCAATCACATTGTAAGACAAAACATCCGGCAACGTCTGACAATTTATATTAAAGAATAAGGATAGTGTTGGATTCTTAGATAACTCCTTACTTAAAAGCTCTGCATCTAAAGTGGAAATAGCTATAGCAGGTATTTTAGAAATGGAATCATTATATGCCATGCTTCCGGTATGAGGAAAATAATCCATAGACATAGTAACGGAGCGCACTACAACCCCAATTGCTCCCAGTCGAGCGGCTTCAATGGCACCAGCCCACCGTTGCCCGACAGCACCACCGTATGACTTAAATGTTTGAATATTTTCCTTATCCATAGGGCCGTTGAGAAAAATAATTTTACCATTAACATCCTTAGCATTCAATTTCTTTAACTCTTTCAGTCCAACAACTTCTATCACTTGGGCACTAATGCCTGATGGCAGCGTTGCAACGCTACCTCCCAAAGCTTCTATGTGCAGCATTAACTTTTGTTTACCACTGTATATATATGCTGTATGCACATTGCCACGTATCCAATGCGGCACCATTACTTCCTGCTTATAGACCGTATCGGCCCCAAACTTTATTAAATAATCCAGGGCTATGTTTACTGCTTTTTCAGACGCCATACTCCCGCTTATCCGTGGTCCGGCGTTTTTGCATAAGTATTTTAGAAAGTCGTAGCCCTGTTCTTGTTTTAATGCTGTTGAAAAAAGCTTTTGAATGAATAGGGAATCTTCTGATGATTGAGCATACGTCATTCTGTAGTTTATGACAAAAATTGAAATGCAGATAACCGGTATTGCCTGAAATATTTTTTGCATTCGAAGTATTGATTGAATTAGGTAAAAAGACGAGCTACCAAGATTAATAAAAAAGCCCCGTATAATATATATGCGGGGCTTACTTGTTGCGGAGGTAGGACTCGAACCTACGACCTTTGGGTTATGAGCCCAACGAGCTACCAACTGCTCCACTCCGCGATTTGTGGCTGCAAATATAGCCTCAATAAAACGGTTATTTTAATTTCAATGAAAAAATTAATTATCTCCTTTCTTTTGGGGACGATGCATTACACCGAAAGCGATAACAATGTATCCAATTACTACAACAATGGGAGACAAGGTGATTCTTCTGAAACTATAGATTTCATCCGTGTTGTATTGATTCGCTGGTTGTTCTCCGCCCGACATAAGCAGATAACCGATGATAAGCAATAGAATACCAAACCCAAGTATGTAATAATTCTCTTTCTTTAAAATTATATTCATCGGCGCACTTGACTGTGCCGGATTTGACTTCGAGGGCTTGTTATACTTTGTTGGAGTACTCATAATTAGTGGGTGTAAATGTAGCAAACGATTAATATAAGTCGTCTAATTTCATTTTTAAATATTTACTTACAGAAAAATAAGTACTTAGTGCCGTAAGCAGCACCCCAAAGCCTATAACGATAGAGAATAAGGTTACCGTTAGTGTGACATCTTGTAACACCGTAAGTTCCGGAATAATATTTAACAACACATTTAATAGCATGACTAAGCCGCCTACGGCAAGCAAGCCACTCAATAAGCCGTCAATAAAACTGCGTATTAAGTACGGTTTAATTATGAACCATTTTGTAGCACCAACTAATTTCATGCTGCGAATAAGAAAACGATTCGAATACATAGCCAGACGCACCGTGCTGTCGATCATCACATAAGTGATGATTAGAAGAATAATAGACATGGCCATCACAATCAAGGTAAGCTTTTGCATATTATCATTTATAGCATCCACCAGTTTTTTTTCATAATAAAATTCGGCTACACCCGCATCTTGTAATATGATGGCTTGGATCTTTTGAATACTGTCATTGTTTGCATAAGCCGCTTTCAGTTTGATGTTAATAGAAGCATACAAGGGATTATTGCTTAGCATTTCGGTAAAATCATCTCCAGTTAGTTTAATATAACGCTTCATTGCTTCCTCCTTACTTACAAATTCAATGTACTGTGTGAATGGGGCTAACGCAATCTTATCTTTTAGTGCGCTAACTCTGCTGTTTTCAATTGTATCTTTTAAAATAATAGAAAACTCTACACTTTCTTTAAACTGATTAATCAGTTTATTTCCATGAAGAAAAATTAGAAAAGATATACCTACCATAAAAAGCACCAGAGAGGTAGTAACTATGGCATAGATTCTCGATAAATTATTTCCGCGCTTAATAGACACCTTACATTTTGTTTACAGCAAAAATAGATTTAGAGTAATCTTTCTTGAGTCAATGATTTCAACAGGGCATAGTGATGTTGACACTAAGTTTGCCATTGTGTAAAGACACGCTTAGGAATTAGTTTTGCTGCTATGAATGAATTGAATATTGCACAGATAGAACAGGAAATTAAAGCTTTTTGGAGTAAAGAGGATATTTATCGGGTTCATGAAGACAGCAGCAAACCCAAGTATTATGTATTAGATATGTTTCCGTATCCCTCCGGTGCGGGGCTACACGTAGGGCACCCGCTAGGTTATATCGCATCGGATATTGTTTCTCGCTATAAGCGTTTGAAAGGCTTTAATGTGCTTCACCCTATGGGTTACGATGCCTTCGGATTGCCTGCAGAGCAATACGCCATTCAAACCGGCCAGCACCCTGCTATTACCACACAAAAAAATATTCTACACTATCGCGAACAATTAGATAAAATTGGATTCAGCTATGATTGGAGCCGCGAGGTACGTACTTGCGACTCGTCTTATTACAAATGGACTCAATGGATTTTTATACAACTCTTTAATAGTTGGTATAATAACAAAAGCAATAAAGCCGAACCTATTGAGGAATTAATTGCTCACTTTGAAATCAAAGGTAATATTGATATCAAAGCTCATTGTTCTACCCAAGAGACATTTTCTGCCGCTGACTGGAAACAGAAGACGGAATCAGAGAAGCAACAGGTTTTATTGAATTATCGCTTAGCCTATCTTGCAAACTCCTGGGTAAATTGGTGTCCGGCGCTTGGAACTGCACTTGCAAATGACGAAGTAAAAGATGGTTTATCTGTGCGCGGAAGCCATCCTGTTGAGCAGCGCTTAATGAAGCAATGGAGTACGCGAATCACCGCCTATGCAGAGCGCTTACTGCAGGGGCTGGAAAGCATTGACTGGAGTGATTCGATGAAAGATTCACAAAGAAACTGGATTGGTAAAAGTGAAGGTGCCTATATTCATTTTAGTTTAAAAACATTTAAGCATAAAATTAAAGTATTCACTACTCGGCCTGATACGATATTCGGTGTGGCTTGTATGGTGCTTGCGCCAGAGCATGAATTGGTGGATACAATTACAAGCATTGAACAATCTGAGGCTGTTCAAATTTATAAGAAGAAAACCTCATCTAAATCGGAGCGTGATCGTAGTGCAGATGTAAAGAACATCAGCGGATGCTTTACTGGCGCTTATGCTATTCATCCATTTACTGGAAAAGAGATTCCGGTGTATATTGCTGACTATATACTAGCATCATACGGTACCGGTGCTGTAATGGCTGTACCAAGCGGCGATTCGCGCGATCATCGCTTTGCACAACATTTTCCTGAATTAGCTGATTTTGTTAATGTATTTGAAGGGGTAGATGTTAGTCTGTCGGCTTGCGAGAGTAAGGATGTAAAGCTCACTCATTCGGGATTTCTAAATGGATTAAATGTTCCCGAGGCAATTAATCGATGTATTGAGGAATTAGAAAAGCGCGGCATTGGAGAAAGAAAAATAAACTATCGTCTGCGTGACGCCGTTTTCGGAAGACAACGTTATTGGGGTGAACCTATACCGATTTATTATAAAAACGAGGTGCCTTATGCGCTACCGGAAAGCGAATTACCTTTAACACTACCTGAAATTGACAAATTCTTACCCACAGAAGATGGCGAGCCGCCGTTGGCACGTGCTGTTGACTGGAAATATCAAGGGCTATATGAATATGAAACAACAACAATGCCCGGGTGGGCAGGATCATCATGGTATTTCTTCCGTTATATGGATCCAAAAAATCAAAAGGAATTTGCAAGCAATGTTGCTTTAGCATATTGGAAAAATATTGATTTCTATATAGGCGGATCTGAACATGCCACAGGGCATTTATTATATTTTCGTTTCTGGACAAAAGTTCTGTATGATTTAGGATTTGTTCCTTGTGAAGAGCCTGCGCAACGTTTAGTAAATCAAGGTATGATTCAGGGCATATCCAGTCAGGTGGCACGAATTAAAGGTCGGTCTATATGCGTATCGAACGATGTTTTAGAAAATTATCTCGAACAACATGGTATGAACGAGAAAGACGATGTTCAATTTATTTATGCCGATATACGTTTAGTTCACCATCAAAAGTTAGACGTGGAGGGTATGAGATCATGGAATCCTGAGTATGCGACACTACAGTTTATCTGTAATGAAAATCGAGAGTTTGTTGTTCGGCAAATGGTAGAGAAAATGTCTAAGTCAAAGTATAATGTGGTAAATCCTGATGAGGTGGTTGCAGAATATGGAGCTGATTGTTTCAGGCTTTATGAAATGTTTCTAGGGCCCATTGAATTAAGTAAGCCATGGGATACACAGGGTATAGACGGGGTATCGCGTTTCATTCGCAAACTTTGGCGCATGTTCTTTAATGAACAAGGGCAATTTTTAATCACTACAGATAAGCCAAGCAGGGACACATTAAAAGTATTACATCGTTGCATTAAAAAAATAAATGAAGATATCGAACGACTTTCATTTAACACCTGTGTCAGCACTTTTATGATATGTGTCAATGAGCTAAGTACACTAAAGTGTAACCAAGCAGAAGTGCTAAAGCCTTTGTTAGTGCTACTTCATCCATTTGCTCCATTTATAACGGAATATTTATGGCAGCGATGTGGAGGATCAGGATCTATACTTCATGCCACGTTCCCTTTTGCCGATGGATCCTTGCTGGTTGAGAACTCATTCGAATATCCGATTTCAATAAATGGAAAGATGCGCACTAAAGCCAACTTTCCCTTAGATCTATCACAAGCTGAAATAGAACGAGAAGTTTTAAAGATGGAAGTTGTTCAGAAGTGGTTGGAAGGTAAGCCTATGAAGAAAATTATTTTTGTAAAAGGCAGGATGATAAATGTGGTAACCTAATACGCATCATCCGCTGTTGCTACAGCATAATCCAACTGCCGTTTATCTAAGTTTGCTTTAAGTACTTTAATTTTTATTTGATCACCTAATGCATACTTGGTTCCCGTTTCGTTACCTATTACTGCATGTGCTTTAGTATCTAATTCAAAGTGCTCATCACCAAGCATGTTTAATTTTATTAATCCTTCACATTTGGTATCCATTACTTCAGCAAAAACGCCCCATTCGGTGACTCCCGTAATTAATGCGTTAAACACCTGCCCCACCCTGGATTGCATATACTCAACCTGCTTATACTTAACCGACATGCGCTCTGCATCGGCTGCATTCTTTTCCATATCTGAGGAGTGCTTGCACAACTTTTCCAATTGTGGATATCGTTGATGCTTCCCGCCGTAAAGGATATCACTTAAAATACGATGCGCCATCACATCAGGGTAACGCCGTATCGGCGATGTAAAATGCGTATAATATTTAAATGCTAATCCATAATGCCCTATATTTTCTGTTGAGTAAATGGCTTTTGCCATAGTGCGGATTGCAAGTGACTCCAACATATTCTGCTCAGGCTTACCTTTCAGTTGCTTCATCATATTGTTAAATGACTGAGCAATAGATTTAGGAGTATCAAACTTTAATTTGTAGCCAAAGACAGTTGCCGTATCACGCAAATCCTCAAGCTTTGCCATATCGGGTAAATCATGAATCCGATAAACAAATGGATGCGGTGCACCATCTAATTTCTTTCTGTTTACAAACTCAGCGACCAAACGATTGGCTAGGAGCATAAAATCTTCAATGAGCATGTGAGCATCTTTTCGTTCTTTCACATACACATCAATCGGCTTAGCTTGTTCATCTAATATGAATTTTACTTCAACCGTTTCAAAATTAATTGCACCTTCTTTATATCGGCGTTCTCTAAGCTTATAGGCAAGCTTATTTAATTTGTGCAAGGCCTCTGCAAGTTTATGAGGTTTGCCTTCCAGAATTTCCTGCGCTTCTTCATAGGTTAATCGCTCGTCAGAATGAATTAGTGTTTTACCAAACCATTGCTCTATCACTTTTCCATTATCATTCATCTGTACCATTACCGAAAAGCATCGCTTATCTTCATGCGGACGGAGAGAACACAACTCATTCGATACACGCTCGGGCAACATAGGTATAGTACGATCTACCATATATACAGAAGTAGCTCGTCGTTGAGCTTCTAAATCCGTATCACTTCCTATATTCACATAATGAGAAACATCCGCGATGTGAATTCCAATTTCAAACACATCTTCTTTTAATTGCCGGAATGATAGGGCATCATCAAAATCCTTCGCATCGTATGGGTCTATTGTGAATGTAGTTAGTGTTCTCAGATCGCGCCGAAGTTTCAGTTCATCTTCACTGACTTCGCTCGACATTCGCATACACTCTTCCAAGACAGATTCGGGAAATTCTAATCGAAAGTTATTCTCAATCAAGATGGCACTCATCTCTGTTTCGTGCTCTCCTGCTTTGCCAAGGATGCGGACTACTTCAGCTACCGGATTTTTTTCCTCAGGTACCCATTCTATAAATCGTACTACTACTTTATCGCCATTTTTTGCTTCACCACGCAAGGGTCTCGGAATATAAAAATCATTATGATAGGATTTATCATCAGGAATCACAAATGCAAAACGTTCATCAATTTCAATAACTCCGGTAATATATTCTGTATTTCGTTCAATAATTTCTGTTACTCGTCCTTCAAGCCGGCTTCCTTTCCTAACATCAGTAAGTACAATTTTTACTTTGTCGCCTGTGAAAGCACTTCCAATGTTTCGACGTTGAATGCGAACATCTTTTTCAAATCCTTCGATGGTAACAAACCCCACACCCGATTGGTTTAATTCTAATACTCCCGTGAGTGTTGCCTCAGTTCGTGTATGTTCCTTTTGTGTGTTACGTTGAATCAGTGCTGTACCTTTTCTTTCCAACAGCTTATCGTGAACTAATTCTTCCGTTGTATCATATAACACATCAGCAGGAAACTTTGAGCTAAGTTTCTTTTTGATTTGTTTAAAAGATAATCTTTTATTCTTACTGTCTTTAAACAGTTGCATAATCATATCACGAACATCAAGCACCTTTTTGGTCTTTTGTTTGTGTGTTTTGTTTTGTTTAGACATATTAATTCTCGTAATGGAGTTTAGGAATAGCTTCCAGCAATGTTTTTGTATAAGATCTTTGTGGTTGATGAAATAAAACATCCGACTCGGCTTGTTCAATAATGCGTCCCTCTTGCATCACCATAATTCGATCGCTCATATACCGCACTACGGATAAATCATGAGAAATGAACAGATATGATAGGCCATAGGATTTTTTTAAATCATTGAGTAAATTCAATATCTGAGCTTGTACCGAAACGTCTAAGGCAGAAACAGATTCGTCACAAACTATAAACTCCGGCTCAACACTTAAAGCACGTGCAATACATATACGCTGACGCTGCCCTCCTGAAAATTCGTGGGGGTAGCGCCAATAATGTTCAGCTTTTAAGCCTACTTGTTGCAATAAGTCTATAACACGGCTAACAGATGCAGCATAGGAGGATACAAGCTGGTGATATAACATCACTTCACTTATAGCCCTTCCGATAGGGATACGCGGATTCAGTGCACTGTATGGGTCTTGAAAAATGACTTGTACGTTCTTTCTCCATTTACGTATGTCTTCTCTTGACAATGTAGTTACCTCTGCACCATTATATTGAATGCTTCCAGAATCAGGAGGAAGCAGCATAAGCAGGCACCGACTCAATGTGGTTTTTCCACACCCCGACTCTCCGACTAATCCAAGTGTTTCGCCTTTTTTAATTTGAAACGATACGTTATTTAAAGCGACAAAAGTTTTTTGCTTCTTACGTTGCCAGAATCCATGTTTTGTATATGCCTTATACATATCCTTAACATCGAGCAATAACTGACTGTCATTCGTTTCTAAGTTTATCGTTGAAGGGCTGACAGAAGCTGTTTCATGAGCATCTTTAATGAAATCGGATACCACAGGTAATCGTTTTCCGCGCTCGTGTGCTGCGGGCCGACAGGCCAATAAAGCACGTGTATATGGATGCTGAGGGCTGTCAAGTACCTGCCTTGTCTTGCCTTGCTCTATAATATTACCGCGATACATTACGGCTATTCGATCGCACAGCATAGATACCACTGCTAAATCATGAGATATAAACAACATACCTGCCGATTGATTCAGCATTAAAGACTTCATCAAGTTTAAGATAGCTGCCTGAACAGTTACATCTAATGCTGTTGTAGGCTCATCGGCTATGATGAGTGAAGGTTTGTTGGCTAAGGCCATTGCAATCATTACTCGTTGCTTTTGGCCGCCTGACAACTCGTGAGGGTATGAATTATATTTCTTCTCGGGTTCGGGTAGTTGTACCTGGTGGAATAAGTCCAACACGAGCTTACGAGTTTCTGTTCTGCTTATATCTCTGTGTCGGTGTATGACTTCAGCAACCTGGGTTCCGCACCTCATCAATGGATTCAAAGCAGTCATCGGCTCTTGAAAAATCATTGAAACATGATTACCACGCAAGTCATTTAGCTTCTTTTCATCTGCTTGTACAATATTTTCTTCGCATCCTTGTAAATGGATTATACCTTTTGTTTTCAAAATATTCATATCCAATAACTGCATAATACTTAACGAAGTTATTGTCTTTCCTGAGCCTGATTCTCCTACTAGACCGAGTATTTCTCCTCGATTAACCTCAAGCGATACATTATGTAATAATTTTGTTGTACCGGTTTCTATATTCAGGTTTTCAATTTGTAATACCTTCGAAGAATCTTTATCCATTTACACAAAAATAATACACTTGTAAATGCTATAAAGCTTGACTTATACAGTCCACTATAGTACTTGTATGATTTAAGCAATGAGTCGTACTCGTTTTTAAAATAGAAGATGGAGAATGGCTATCAGGACGAAGTCAATAGCTAAAATCCCGTCAACCGCAATAATGTAAACCAAATCCAGCGGGTAGCGATATGAAATGGTGATAATGTAATAGGATAACAGCGGAGCCAGCTCAGCAGCTAATATGAGTGGCATAGAAAATGGTGAAAAGAACAAAGCATGAGTAATACCCATTATTATGGTAATTACGGTAGTAATAACCATGATTTTACGTACGCGCATTAATCCGTATCGAACAGGTATTGTGTTAACATTATCTTTTCGGTCATATTCCATATCTCGAATATCAAATGCAAGAGCTGACATAAACACTAACCCTGCTTTCTGTATAAACAGCAGAATAAATGATGTACTAAAAAGACTGATATCAAATTGTAAAAAAGGCAGCACCACACCAATTGAAGTCCATACAACCGTCACTAATATTATCTTAAATATCCACATATCTCGCAATCGGATCGGTACATCTTTATACTTAAATAATGGCAACTCATATAATACTGACATAAATCCGAGAGGCAATAATGCAAGAATGGTAGCCCGTTGTAAATGAAAAGCTACATTCGCTGCCATACCGGCTGAAATGATGCCTAGCATCAAGAGTAAGAACTGATTCGGCGATGTCCACATGATGACTTCGTTGTCAGACTCTTTACGCTTGCGAAAGGTAATAAACCGATGTAGGGTATATTGAAACAATGTAGCAAAAAACAAGAAAGTGGTTAACGAATCTACACGTATGGGAATCCCTAATCGGTAGTATGTTGACCAAGCAATGGCAACAGCGCATAAGGCAATGTAGATGTTGCCAAAGAAGAATATGTTAACTATATGTTTTAAAATTCGGTAAAACACTTGTACCTATAACGGTATATTGCCGTGCTTCTTGCGCGGGCGGTGAGCAACTTTGTTTTGAAGCATATTAAATGCACGTATCAGTTTTATGCGCGTATCTTCAGGCTTAATTACTTCATCAATAAATCCTCGTGCCGCTGCCTTATATGGATTAGCAAAAGTTTCTGTGTATTCGTTAATTTTTACCTGCAACATCTGATCTTGATCTTTTGCTTCAGCTATTTCCTTTTTAAAGATGATCTCTGCTGCGCCTTTAGAGCCCATAACCGCAATCTCGGCGCTGGGCCATGCAAAGTTCATGTCGCAACCAATATGCTTTGAGTTCATCACATCATAAGCTCCACCATAAGCCTTTCTCGTAATAACTGTAACACGTGGTACGGTGGCTTCACAAAAGGCATACAACAACTTTGCGCCATTATTGATAATACCATTCCATTCCTGATCTGTGCCGGGCATAAATCCGGGAACATCCTCGAACACGAGCAGTGGAATATTAAACGAATCACAAAAGCGAACAAAACGTGCCGCTTTATTTGACGACTTGATATCCAGCACACCTGCAAGTACGGCAGGTTGATTAGCAACTATACCAATACTGCGACCTGCCAATCGTGCAAAACCTACAATAATATTTTCTGCATAGGTTTTGTGCACCTCATAAAAAGAATCATCATCTATTACTGTCTCAATAATTTCTTTCATATCATAAGGCTGATTCGGATTTTCAGGTATAATGCCATTAAGTGCAGTTCTCTTTTCATCTCCTGTAATATAAGCAATATATGGACTATCCTCCTCCCCGTTTTGGGGAATATAAGCTAACAAGGTGCGTATGCCTCTAAGGCACTCCACTTCGTTAGAATATGTAAAGTGTGTAACACCAGACTTTGAAGCATGTGTGGTGGCTCCTCCAAGTTCTTCGCTGCTCACTTCTTCGTGTGTTACGGTCTTTACCACATTGGGGCCTGTCACAAACATGTAGGAGGTATTTTCCACCATCATCACAAAATCGGTAATAGCAGGTGAATAGACTGCTCCTCCGGCGCAAGGACCCATAATAGCGCTGATTTGTGGTACTACTCCTGAGGCTAACGTATTTCGATAAAATATATCGGCATAACCTCCTAACGAAGCCACCCCTTCCTGAATTCGAGCACCGCCGCTATCATTAAGGCCAATTATTGGAGCCCCATTCTCCATAGCTAGGTCCATTATTTTGCAAATCTTTTCTGCATGTGTTTCAGACAGGGAACCTCCAAACACGGTAAAGTCTTGTGAAAATATATATACTAATCGGCCTTCTATTGTGCCATATCCGGTTACGACACCATCACCTAAATAGATTTCTTTATCTAAGTCAAAATCTGTGGCACGATGAGTTACCATCATGCCGATTTCTTCAAACGAACCCTCATCCAGCAATAGATGTATGCGCTCACGGGCAGTGAGCTTGCCTTTTTTGTGTTGTGATTCAATTCTTTTTTTTCCGCCGCCTTCAAGGGCTTGCTGTATTTTATTATCTAAATCATTGATCTTATTATTCATCGCTGCATACTACTTTGGCAACGAAAATAAGCAAAGATGGAGGTAATTAAATCGCTAAATGCCAATCTCAACCTGTAAACGGGTAAACCAACTGTACTTTGCGCCGGAATCACGATTGGTAACCTTATCTAACGATTGCTCTAACTGAATTTTAAACGTATGTTCTCTGATGTAGCGCGATAGGCCAAAGGTGTACTCATCCATTTGCGGAGTGTACTTAAAGATTTGCGCCGAAGGTCTTAGCTGAGAATAACGTGCAATACATTCAATCTTTGATTTGAAGTAATAACTTGCTTCATAATCCAACCCATACCCTGTGTAAACGTATCGTACATCAGCGATGTTGAAATCAAGAAAAGTTACCGGGTATAAACACGTTCTCGACATGTATGCAACGGATAAATAAAGTCCACGATACTTCATCAATCCATCTATAAAATAGGATTGCATGGTTCGCATCGAATATAAATCCTGGCCGGTTTCTCCTTGAGTGCGATTTGCCTTATCATTATATTGATAGGCTCCTGAAAAAAACAATTTGGCTCTTGGCTCACGATAAATATCACCTTCGATATAAGCACCATCCTTAGTAAAGGTGCCCAAAGGCAATAGTTCAACTTTTGCCGTGTATGCTAGCCCCCCATCCATATTATGCGTGTAGTTTCTTCCATCGCCGCTGCTTACGGCTGATCTAATAGTGTACGAAAATGCGTCTTCTTTTTCTTCTAAATAGAAAAGCTGCAATCCAAAATCACGGTCTAAGGTAAAGTGTGCATTATTAATACTTCTGTCTGTCAAATGCAGTGCACCACTTGGAACAAGTCGCTGGCGGTTACCGGGTAATTTAGTTTGTCCGAATACTAATCTAAAGTGGCGATCAATTTTAAAGTTAACTGCTGCATCGCATAGGATGTTCACATTGTCTCCATCGTGTACAGTCCCTATATCTCCCGGTGCAAAGCCAAGTTGCAATAAATATTGAAATCGCGGATTATAGACAAACCCATCAAATTTTAATCTTACGGTTCGTACTCTTCCCTCAAACCGGGGTTGATTGTATTCGCTTTGATAGTACGTAATTCTATCCTGCATTCTGAAATGGATATTAACATTAAACGCACTGTCGGGGGCAGTAATACCTATACCATTCTCAAAACTAAAATGTTCTTTAGTGCTATTTACGTTCTCATTCGGTATTACCTGTGCAAAAGTTCTTAGTCCACACAGTAAAAGGATAATAAGAAAAAATACATTCTTCATGAATTAAAAGTATAGAAAAGGATGGGATTATTTTAATGCTGTCAAATTTTTTTATTCCACACGCCAAGCCTGAAGTACAGAAGACCCAATATAAGTGCAAGAATCCAATAGAGAACTTCGGCTCCCCAAATAATGCTTAAAGATGTATGATACACTCGGGCCGTTATATAGGCGTACAGGATATAAGCCGATACGCTAATTACTTCAATTCCTAACGCCATTTTGCTAGCACCTGTTGCCGATACAGACATAAGGACAACAAATGAGCTTGGAAAGAATAACAGCGCGAGAATTACGGTTGGTAAAATAGCTACAGAGCCGGGAAAAAGGGTTGAATCATCAGTAAAGAAAGAGACAAAGAAATTAGGAAAAAAAATAAGTAACACACATGCACTAAATGTGATTAGTGTATTGATGATGCATATTTTAAAAATAATAGGTTTGACCCATTCGGGCTTTTGCCGCCCAAGCGAATTGCTCACCATCGTATTAGCCGTTGCTCCAAAGGCCCATGTAGGAATTCCACAAAAGATATAGATGCCTTTAACTATGTTAGATACGGCTAAGTCTTGTTCGCCAAGATTTTCAATAATCATAAAAAAGCCAAACCAAGTACTGATACTCAACAATTGTTGAAATACTAATGGATAGGAAAGGGACAAGACTTTTTTAATAATGGCAAATTCAGTTTTTACAAATTCAAACATGCGAAACTGCCTGCGATAGCCAGATGCATATATATAGACAAAATACATTAAACAAATCACCAACTCCGCAATAGATGATGCCAAACCTGCACCTCCTATTCCCATCGCCGGAAAACTGAACTTTCCAAAAATCAGAGCATACGCCAAAAATGTATTCACAGCGGCCAAGCTTAACATCGTATATGTTGCAATGCCCGTTCTGCCTATACCGATAAAAAAAGCAAGAAAAAAAGAATTGACAATTCCTGGAAAAATCCCATAAGACCGGTATTGTAAAAACTCAAGCGCCGCATCACGAACGTGCTCCGAGCTTAGAATAACAACAAATAAAGGTCCGCTTAAAAATTGCATAATACAAAAAGCAATTCCTGCAACAATGCCAATAATAAGTAATTGATGATCTATTATTTGACCTATTTCAGCTCGAAGCCCCTGACCCATCCTGCGTGCAATCAATATTTGCATTCCTGTGTTGAACCCCATGCCGCACATATACATTAAGAAGTAAAAAATACCACCTATTGCACCAGCTCCTAATTCTACCTGCCCCACCCGGCCTAATAAAGATGTGTCAACCAAATTAATAATATTATTAGCTAGTGACCCCACCATAATAGGCAAGGCTATACGAAAGATATGTTTTGACGACCAATAAGATGTATTCATAAATAAAAAAACCGCCTTCGAAATGGCGGTTTTGTATTAGGGTGAAAGACGGGGCTCGAACCCGCGACCTCTAGATCCACAATCTAGCGCTCTAACCAACTGAGCTACAATCACCATGCGCCAATTCTTTTTAAAAATTGGCGGGTACAAAAGTACTATTTGTGTTTAGAAAATCAAGCTGAGAGATAATTCTGCTCTATTTTTTCCCAGTTCCATACATTCCAAATGTCACTAAGATAGTCACCACGCTTATTTTGGTGCTTTAGGTAATAGGCATGTTCCCATACATCAACACCCATTAGAGGTTTGCCTTTTATTTCGGCAATCGACATCACCGGGTTATCTTGGTTTGCTGTATTGGTGATTAATAATTTCCCCGAACTGTCTTTTATCAGCCAGCACCATCCCGACCCAAACACCTTTGCAGCGGACTCATTAAATTGCTTTTTAAATTCTTCGAGGGAGCCGTATTGTGCAACAATGGCTTCGGATACTTTACCCTTGAATGGTTTGTTGCCTGGGCTGAGTATAGTCCAGAAAAATGAGTGATTCCAATGTCCGCCACCTTGATTACGCACAGCCTTTTGCAAGGCAAGTGTCATTTTATCCAAACTTTGCATTAACTCGTCTATTGTTTTACCTTGATATTCCTCTACACCGGCTAAAGCCAGATTGAGGTTGTTAACGTACGCTGCATGATGTTTGGTATAATGAATCTCCATAGTTTTTGCATCTATGTATGGCTCTAATGCATCATAGGCATAAGGTAAAGGTGGTAGTTGAAACTGGGCTCCGTCTTGTAGTAAGTTATGCACCCCCGACATAAAAATTGGAGTGTCGTTAGAAGCGAAAGACAGTTTGTGTACGCCGCTTATGGCACCTGCTGTAAGCAAGCCGCCCCATTTTATAAAGCTGCGTCTTGAATTATTTGGTGTGTTCATTGTTTAAAGGATTTGAATTATTTTTTAAAGTTAAGTTTAATTTACACTCGTTAATTAAAGAAGATATGCAAAAGCCTGATGATTACATCTTACAAATTGAAGGGATGGATTGTTCCACATGTGCTCAAACAATTTCTTCCTACCTCTCTAAACAAGGACTGAATAATGTTAGCGTTGATTATGCTAGTGGCATTGCTCGTTTTAATAGTGATAAAGAAGTTCCACTTGATTTGTTAAGTAAAGGACTTTCAGGACTAGGATATAAATTAGTTGACTCATCAAAACCAAGTACCGGTAAACACAAGAACCCGCTCACTCTTAAATTAATCGTGAGTGCTATTTTCACCATACCGCTTCTATTGCACATGGTGCTTCATGTGCCGCTATTACATAATGCGTGGTTCCAATTTATTTGTGCTTTACCGGTTATGATTATCGGCATTTTTCAGTTTGGTAAAAATGCATGGAATGCTTTACGCTTAGGCGTGCTGCACATGGATTTACTCATTATTATAGGCTCTTCTGCAGCCTTCGTTTACAGTATAGTTGGTGTTTTTATTTTACAAAACACAGATTACCTGTTTTTTGAGACATCAGCATCTATTATAACCCTAGTACTCTTAGGTAATTACATGGAGCATTATGCTGTTGAACAGACTCGACGTTCACTTTCTAATCTTCAAAGAGCAAGACCGGAAAAGGCAATTCGTGTAAATTTTTTCGGTATGGAAAAATTTGAACAAACTGAAGAAATTGAGGCCTCACGATTATTGCCTACCGACGTTATTCTGATACGCACCGGCGATGCCATAGCTGTTGATGGTGAGGTAGTTTGGGGCGAAGCTGATGTTAACGAGGCCATTATCAGTGGCGAAAGCGTTCCATTACATAAGAAAATGAGTAGTGAAGTGTTTGCCGGAACATCAGTTGTCAGTGGAAGCATCAAGGTTCAGGTGAAAAAGCTGGGCGAGAATACGACCCTCTCAGCAATAATCCGATTGATGAAAGCGATGCAAGGTCGCAAAGTAGCTATCCAACGCCTTGCCGATAAAATCACTGCCATATTTGTTCCTACGGTGATTAGCATTTCTATACTCACTTTCGTCATCAACTACTTTTTCGTTCACGTAGGACGAACGGAAGCTATTATGCGCAGTATAGCCGTATTGGTTATCTCTTGTCCTTGTGCTATGGGGCTGGCTACTCCCACAGCCTTGATGGTAGGTATTGGATTTGCAGCACGTAAGGGCATTTTATTCAAAGATGCCTCTATCATCGAGTTGATCCCTCGTATTAAACAGATCGTATTTGATAAAACCGGAACCTTAACTACAGGTCATTTTAGTGTGATAAAAACCGAAACGTTTTCGAAAGAAGAGAGCTATTGCAAATCCTCCATTTATTCTATTGAAAAATATTCTTCACATCCCATTGCTCAATCATTGGTTAAGGCATTCAATCAAGAAAAGGAAATTCCGATGAAGAAAGTAAACGAAATACCCGGCATAGGCATGGAGGCTGAAGATGAACAGGGCAATAAGTATGTCGTGAAAGGCTATTACAACGAATCAAATGGTTATTATGGAGTGGATTTAGAAATTAATAATTCGTTATCCTACCGTATTTCACTAACGGATGAGCTTAGGGCAAACACTTCGGAATTTATATCCCAATTAAAAGAGGATGGCATTAAACCCATCTTATTAAGTGGAGATAGGGAACAGCGCGTGGCTCAACTTGCAAAGAATACGGGTATCGATACCTGGTATGCTCAGCAAAAGCCCGAAGATAAAGTAATACGCATTCAAGAATTGAAAAAGAAAGAGACGGTGATGATGATAGGTGACGGAATTAACGATGCTCCGGCATTGGCTGCTGCAGATGTAGGTATTTCAATGGCAGCTCAAAGCGGAATTACTACCGATGCCGCTCAGGTTATTCTTTTAAACAACCAAATAAAGAACATTTCTGACACCATACACATCAGCAAAAATACTTATACCACCATCAAGCAAAATCTGTTTTGGGCGTTTGCCTATAACGTTGTGGCAATTCCGCTTGCAGCTTCAGGTTTCTTATCTCCAATAATTGGGGCTGCTACCATGGCTTGTTCCGATTTAGTAGTTATCGGCAATTCATTACTATTGCGATATAAACGACTCCGATAAACGCTTATGTGTGGCATTGCAGGAATAGCAAGACATCCCGACAACCAACAATTTGATTTAACAACTTTGGAAAAAGCATCCAAAGCTTTGTCTCATCGCGGCCCGGATGACGAGGGCTTTTTGATATATTCCGATAATGAGATCCATGAACTCGGCGGCTTCAATTCAAGTAAAGAGTGGTTACTGAAGTATAAACCTACACGAGTTGATGAATGTAGAAAACCTTTTTCAATAGGATTGTTGCATCGTCGCCTTTCTATAATAGATACCGGAGCTCAAGGCCATCAACCTTTTTGTGACAGTCAGAAAAGGTATTGGATTACTTTCAACGGTGAGATATATAATTACAAATCGTTACGTAAGACACTTGAACAAAAGGGCTACACCTTTAAGTCACAAACAGACACCGAAGTATTGTTATATGCCTATCTGGAATGGCGTGAGCAGTGTGAGCAATATCTCAGGGGTATGTGGGCTTTTGTCATTTATGACAGTCAACAACAGACTCTGTTCGCCTCGCGTGATCGCAATGGCGTGAAGCCCTTATACTATGTTCTACAAGATAAATTTCTTGCATTTGCATCCGAGCAATCCGTTTTTCATAAAGCGGGTTGGTTAGATTTTGAAGTAAACAAAAAAGCAGTATTCGACTTTCTTTATTCCGATTTATTAGAGCATGAGCCTGAAGGGCTGTTTAAACACGTCCATGAGCTACAACCTGCTCATCATTTCACTTATCAAATCTCTACCGGTGAACTTCAATTGACTTGTTATTTCAAATCCGAATGGAATAATACCTTTTCAAAGATTGATGAAGCATTAAGCAAAAAATATATTCAACTTATCAATGAAGCGTGTACTCAATCTATTAGTGAACATTTACAGAGTGATGTTCCGGTAGGTACTTGTCTTAGCGGTGGTATAGATAGTTCTATCCTTGTTTCGGTCATCAGCAATTTGATGCAGAATCAAAACCTACATACGGGCAGCACACAACATGCCTTCCACGCCTCTTTTTCCATATCAAACATCAACGAAACACATTTTGCCGAAGAGGTTGTGAAAGAAAAGCCAATTACGCTGCACATTGTGCAACCTTCGGTTGATGAGCTTGCTTATGATTTAGAAAAACTGATTAGCACCCAAAACTTGCCTCTGCGTTCGTTCAGCACTTATGCACAATATCGAGTCATGCAACTTGCACACCAGAGTGGAATAAAAGTGTTGATAGATGGCCAAGGTGCGGATGAACTCTTCGGGGGGTATTACCGATATATTCCTAATTATTTATATAATGCACAGCAGGCTTATGGAAAATATTATGTGACTGAGCTAAAGAAACAATTCTTTCCTAAAAAATCCATTCAAAATAGTTTTGATCGTTACCTGTTTAAAGAGTTGCTGAAATCAGGTTCAATGAGGCATGTTATTGATGCTTTCCATCCTGCATATAAACTATTAAATAAGGATTTGTTTATAAAAAATTCAACAAATCATGAAGCTCCTATGCTACAAGTAGAATTTAATCGAAGGCTTCACATTGATTTTTATGGTAATTATCTGAAAGAGCTATTATATAGAGAAGATCGTAGTGCTATGGCTCATAGCATAGAATCTCGAGTTCCATTTACAGATGACCTCGAGCTTAGCAAGTTGGTTTTTTCTATTGCCGGAATTTATAAGATGCAAAGCGGCATTTCAAAATATCTTTTGCGCGAAGCTTTCAAAGATGTTTTGCCTAAAACTATTTTTTTACGTCGTGATAAACTTGGATTTTCCTCGCCGAACAATCTGTGGATGTCCGCATTGAAAGAAGTTTGGTTAGGATACCTTCATAAAGATTTAGCAGAGTTTTATCATCTAAAAAACTTTGAAAAATTCATTCGCAAATTGGATAAATTTGAAAATAAACCGGAAAACTATAAGACTCTTAAATGGCTCATGTTTCCGGTTTGGTTATCCGTGATGAGTAGATCGAAAGACTAATTCTATTTCAATTCTCTAGCACGCAGCATTCTGTAATTGCCACTGATATCTTTCTTCAGAATAACCTCATTAAAGTATTTTTCAAATAAGCATACAACCTTATGGGCATAATCTTGATGCAATTCCACATATACAGAGCCGTTAATTTGTAAATGTTGATGAGCAAATCGAATAAGGGCACGATAAAATTTTTGCGGTTCTGAATCCGGCTCAAAGAGTGCTAAATGAGGCTCATAGTTTACAACACGTTCATCGAGACTACTCATTTCACTTAGAGGAATATACGGTGGGTTGCTTACGATTAAATGATAGGATGGATAGCTTTTCATCGGGTGGAGCAGATCATCGTGAATAAGCTCTATTTCACATTGCAATTTCTTTGAATTCTCCTTTGCTACCTGCAATGCATTCTCCGAAATATCTAAAGCACTTATATGAATATGCGGTAAATACTTCATTAATGATATTGCAAGGCAACCACTACCTGTTCCTATATCAATAGCCCGGATATCCAATAAATTCTCTTGCCGCGTCTCCTGAATAATCCATTCTACAAGCTCTTCTGTTTCCGGCCGTGGTATGAGAACATCAGGATTTACTTCAAACACCATATTCATAAAATGCGCCTTACCGGTTACATATTGTATCGGCTCTCCTTTTATCAATCGCTCTACTGCTTGTTGCAATCTTTGAACTTGTGTGTCATTTAACAGCAGGGAATCAGATGTAAAAGGGTCAAAGGTCTTTAGCAATAAATCTTCAAATAAGGCTCTTAAAAGCACATTCATTTCTGAATGAGTGTATGTGTGTGCTAACTTTAAATATATATATTGCTTGGCCTGTGTCGCATTCATAAGGGTATAAAGTACGTGATATAAACTTACATTTGCGCGCCGTGAATCATTCGCTTTTTATGCAACGATGCTTAGATCTTGCCATACAAGGTCAGGGAAATGTTGCACCTAATCCTATGGTCGGAGCCGTACTGGTTTACGAAGGGCAGATAATAGGCGAAGGACATCATAAAAAGTTCGGCGAAGCCCATGCAGAAGTTGAGGCCTTTCATGCTGTGCGTAAAGAAGATGAAGCATTAATTCCCGGCTCTACCTTATATGTGAACATGGAACCTTGTTCACATTATGGCAAAACACCTCCCTGTGCTAACCTTATTCTTGAACATAATATTAAAAAAGTAGTCATTGCACAACTTGACCCCAACCCCATAGTAAGTGGTCGCGGAAGTATGCTGCTGAGAGATCGTGGTGTGGAAGTCATAGAAGGCATTTTGGAAAAAGAGAGCAAAAACATCAACCGTCGCTTTAATTTATTTCACAGTAAACATCGGCCTTATGTCATTTTAAAATGGGCACAGACTGCAGACGGCTTTATAGCAAGTCCGAACGGTAGCCGCGAACCGATCAGCGATCAAACTTCTATGGTCTTATCGCATCTATGGCGTAGTCAAGAACAAGCAATTATGGTCGGTTATCGAACTGCACTGTTAGACAATCCTTCACTCACCACACGTTTAGTTCAAGGCAACAATCCGGTGCGTTTAGTAATAGATTATGAAAATAGCCTGCCCCGTTCATTAAATGTTTTTGACAAACAAGCATTAACGTATGTATTTACAAAGCACGCTTCTGAAGGCAATAACACTATTCCATTAGGTGAAGAGGAGTTTTATACTCATCTGATGAAAAAATTATATCAACTTCAAATAACTTCTGTTATGATAGAAGGTGGAGCAAAGCTTCTATCACATTTTATTAATAATAATTTATGGGACGAGGCTCGCGTGTTTCATTCACCTAAAATGTTAAACGTGAGCAAGGGTATTAAAGCGCCCTGTTTTCCTCAGGAACCTTCAGAAATTAAATCTCTAAATAACGATCAACTCCATATCTATTTCAATTTATGATGTACTTGGTTTTAAGTATCATTATTATGTCTTATCTGATTGTGGTGTTCAAATATTTCGAACGCTATCATATTAACTTTTTACAAGTTATTGTTTTTAACTATATTACTTGTGTAATAACCGGTGCTTTGGTTCAGGGGGAGATTCCACAGTATGCAGAGTGGGTTACCAGACCCTGGTTTACTAATGCCGGTTTCCTGGGGTGCTCTTTCATTTTCTTTCTGAATCTGATGGGATATATAACTACGCATCAAGGAGTAAGCGTAACAAGCATTGCCAATAAATTATCCCTTGCTATTCCGGTAAGTGTGTCATTTTATCTTTATCAAGAGCCTATAACATTCTTAAAAATTACGGGTATCATCCTTTCCATAGGAGCTGTTATTCTTTCTTCGATAAAAGACCAAGGCCTGCATACAACATTGAGTTTAAAACTTCTTGCTCTACCGCTGCTTCTCTTTATAGGAAGTGGTATAAATGACTCTTTTGTTAAATATGCTCAGGCTCGTTTGTTACAAGAAAATGAGTTCGGCGTGTACAACACAGCCATGTTTTCTTTTGCAGCACTTATAGGATTATTTGCTTTAGCCTATTCGCTAATTGTTCAAAAAACACCCTTTAACCCTAAAGCGATTATTGCAGGAATAGCCCTCGGTGTTCCAAATTACTTTTCAATTTACGTATTACTTAAAGCATTTCATCTAACCGGCTGGGATAGCAGCATTATTTTTCCAATAAATAACATCGGCGTAGTAGCACTTTCAACAGTTGTCGCCGTTGTGCTCTTTAAAGAACCCATGAGCATCATTAATAAAGTCGGACTGGCACTTTCAATAATTGCAATTGTTGTAATGATTTATGCAACCTGAGCAATACCATACAATTGATTCTATATGCTCCGCAGAGTTTAAAGACCGAGGTAGTCGTTTTATTGCTATTGCTATTCCGGTAGAAACTATTGAAGATATTCAGCATCAGATCACCTTGGTCAAAAACCAACACCCCAAGGCCGTGCATCATTGTTACGCCTATCGTCTGGGCATAGATAAAAACAATTGGCGAGCTAATGATGATGGGGAGCCTTCGGGAAGTGCGGGAAAACCTATACTCGGGCAAATTGACTCATTCGGGTTAACCCAGCTATTAATTATAGTAGTTCGATACTTTGGTGGAACGCTTTTGGGTGTCTCCGGGTTAATTAACGCCTATAAGACATCTTCCAAGATGGTTTTAGAACAAGCTCAAATTGTACATAGAACTCTCCTAACCCACTACTACATTCAAACATCTTACAAAAGTCAATTTGCTATTATAAAATGGTTAAAACAAAAAAACATTTTATTTAAAGTTCAAAACAACATAGATATGGTAACGATGAAAATCAGCATACCCTTTAATTTAGCCGAGTTGTTTGAAGCAGAAGCGGGAGATTTTACTATTATTGAAAAGCGATAAATGCCCAAGATCCTTGTCATACGGTTTAGCTCAATAGGTGATATTGTTTTAACAACTCCTGTCATTCGTGGATTAAAAAAGCAATTGCCCGATTGTGTTCTGCATTATGCTACAAAGAAAGAATATCACAGTTTGCTTCGCTCCAACCCTTATATTGATAAGATTCATTTACTCGATCATTCTATTGACGATATATTAAGTTCAATTAGAGCAGAACGTTTCGATTACGTTATTGATCTGCAAAAGAACCTACGCAGTCTTTGGATAAAATTCAACCTGGATGCCACTGCTTATTCTTTTAATAAACTCAATGTCCGCAAATGGATAACCGTGAATCTGAAATGGAATGTGATGCCCCGAAAGCATATCGTGGACCGTTATCTTGAGGCCTGTAAACCCCTTGGAATCAAAAATGACGGTGCCGGCCTTGATTACTTCATCCAAAAAGATGAAGAAGTCCCCCTTTCTGATTTGCCCCTGACTCACCTGCATGGTTACGTTGTTTTAGTCTTGGGAGCAACATACTACACGAAAAGAATTCCATTGAATAAAGCTCAGGAAATCTGTTCAAAACTTAAATCACCCATCGTGTTAATCGGTGGTCGGGAAGAAAAGGGCATGGGAGATGAGCTGGCTCGTGAATTTCCACTTAGTGTTTACAATGCATGCGGCTTGTATTCAATAAACCAAAGTGCATCTATTATTGAAGGGGCTAAACACATAATTACTTCAGATACCGGTATGATGCATATCGCTGCGGCCTGTAAGAAAAACATCAGCGTGCTATGGGGCAATACTATACCTGAATTTGGTATGGGTGCTTACTATCCGAGCGATTGGGTTTCGTCAGCAGCTAATTATGAGGTAAAGTTGAATTGCAGGCCATGTTCAAAACTGGGATTTGATCGTTGTCCTAAAAAGCATTTCAATTGCATGATGCAACAAGATATTGACCTACTCGTGAAAAGCATACTCCCGGATTAACGAGTGTAGCTATTCTCAATAGAGCGCATAATAATTTCGATATCCTTGTTCTCTTCAGGGTTATACACCTCTTTTAAATGATATCCCCACATTTTCCCTGCGCCGTTCCACAAAAAAGCAGAAACCGGGTTTTTGTAGTCAGAAATTAAATCATAAACACTCTTGCCGGTATATCGTGAGATCAGTTTTACCAATAGTTCGCCCTGCGTTGTAGTAAGATTTTTGAGGGGTTCACTAAACTCTTTTTCCAATTCGTTTTGCTTCTGTTTGATATATTTCTTTTGATCTCGACGCTTGTTTTTCTCCGCTATGGCTTCATTAAGTTCTTTATAGAGAACAGAAGCCTTAACGGCATAGGGGTAAACTGCTAATAAGTTCTTTTTCAATTGGTTAAAACGGTATTGAGCAATTTGATCAGTAAATTCCCTCTTCGATACTATAGTAATATTTGGTAGAGATACCATCGGATAATCGATGTTATTTACCGTAATCGTGGGTAATAGCTGACCCTCTGTTTGTGCGACAGCATCTTCATGCAGGAAGATCCCGCACAATATCACTCCAAACCAAAACGAATACTTTACTAAGCCTGATTTCATATTCTCAATTTCAAAGTTCTATTTAAACGATTTACGTGCCAATATTAATACACTACAATCTCACACGATGATGTTTATTATTCTAAATAAGTTTAAACACAGAAATGTAAAACACTTACATTTACATCCTAAATTCTAAATAATCTATTATGAAAAAAATGACCCTTGCTGCCATCGGAGTTACCCTGCTTACTCTGGGCTTAGCAAGTTGTAATCAGGCACCAACCTTTGATGCCGCAAAAATGCAGGCTAAAGCTGATTCTATTTTTAATGCAAAGAAAGACGCTGTTAAGACAGACATGGACAATCTTTGCAACAGCAACTTTGATGCGAGTGTACAGGCTATTGCCGACTCTATTGTTAAAGCCAATACACCAACCGCTAAGAAGTAATTTTTAACTTAAAAATGAAAAAAGACATGAAAAAGAATATAGCACTATTAGCCGGCGGAATAGCTTTCGCCCTTGCATTTCAAGCTTGTCAACCGAAAGTGGATATGACAGCAATTAATGCTAAAGTAGATTCTCTTGTTAACGTTCAAGTTGATGCCTATAAGAAGCAATTAATGGATGAGTGTTCTGCTAAAGTAAAAACTGCGGCAGCAACTAAGGCACAAGAAATGATTGATGCTCTTGCTAAAGGTGGTAAAAAACCGGCACCTAAGCCTGCTCCAGCTCCGGCCCCAACTCCTAAGAAAGAGGACAAGAAAGATGGCGGCAAGATTATTGACAAAACCAACGATGGTAAAATGATTGACAAAATGAATAAACAAGGCGGCGGCAAACTCATTGATAAAATGGGAGGTAAAACCGAGCAGCCTAAATAATTCGAATTAAAGTTTATTTTAATTGAAAGCCCTCAATTGAGGGCTTTTTTATTGATAACATATTGTTTTGTCCTGAAATAGGTTGATCGTTTTTTGTTAGGAAATGAAAAAGGGTTACAAGTTTTTTTCTTGCACAAAAAATGAAGTGGTTGAGATGAATGGGAGTATAGCTCCCACTTCATTTTTCGTGGTTCACGATGTTGGCACTATCCGGGTTGCTCCTCAGCATAGCCCGTTTCCACCTTCACCTGAACGCGTCAAATATAATTAATCAGATGACAGTTTTTTCATAGCGCTTATATTTTTGTTTGTTGTAAATCTCAACAGCTTGTTTCATCATCTTTCCGGCTACTTCAAGGGTAGGTAAAGTTTTTCTTGTTTGTCCAGAAGTGAGCAATGTTTGTTTCATTCTTGGTCAACTTATATTAGGACGGGGCAATAAGAACCGGCTGCAATAACATCAAAGATAATCTTGTGTTCAAGCATGGTTTATCTATAAATAGGGTCACTCATGAGAACGCTCTGACATTGCATATCTTCATCACCCATTATCTAATGCCTTCTAATACAATAAATAAAAAAAGCCCCGCAATTGCGGGGCTTCCTCATTTCTATATAAAAACCTTATTGTTTAATACCCGCTATGGTATAAACACAAGTTTCAGGAACTGTTGAATCAAATTCATTGATGGTCATATTCAAAGTATTATTTGTAATAGTGCCACTGCCTGTATAAGTCATGTTTCCAACTTGCTGCGTTGCTATGGTCAAAGAAGAACCATTAACGGTGGCCACAAGCGCAGTACCTAACATGTTAATGATAATCTTATCAACTCCGGCAGAAGAATTACCAATCGTTATTGAAGTGCCGGTAGGTATGGTTCCATTTCCGCTAACCGGACAAGCAACATTGCCTGAAATGCTATAAGTGCCTGTAAATTTCGCACGCATCTCAGTGCCGCAATCTGTTCCTTCATAGCCCGTAACGCAAGCGCAGTTTCCATCATTACAAGTACCATTATTTAAGCAGGTAACGTCTTTGCAAGGATCGGGGGTGCATGAAGAGAAAAATAACATCGTGCTTAGCGCTAATGTTGATAACGCTGTGATTGAAAAGATTTTCATTTTTTTCATAGATAATTTAAATTGTTTTTTAAAATTTTTGCAAATGTAATAGGTTTAAATTAATTATACACAAGATGTTATTTTCACACACATGGTTGCAAACACCGCTTTCTGATTTTGAATACACAAGCTATACCTATCGAGATTATATTGACTAATTTATTAAAGGAAAGTTTTTCAAGAACGAATAAGCCTCTGTTGCTGGCTTGCAGTGGAGGCTTGGATTCGGTAGTATTATTTCATTTGCTCGTTAAAGAGAACATTTCATTCGCAGTAGCTCACGCAAACTTTCAGTTGCGAGAGAAAGAGTCAGATGAAGATGAGGAATTTGTAAGGAGTTTATGCAACACCTATACTATTCCGGTTCACTTAAAGCGCTTTAACACACATATTTTCGTTGAAAAATCGGGTGAGTCTATACAGATGGTTGCACGAAAGCTTCGTTATGAATGGTTTTCGGAAATACTGAAGAGTGAGGGATACGCAGCTGTTGTAACGGCACACCATGCCGATGATAACGTGGAAACGGTTCTGTTAAATATGACTCGTGGCTGCGGGGTATCGGGGCTTGCAGGTATGGATGTTTTTGATGGTACGATATTCCGCCCATTATTAAACATTAGTCGTAAGCAATTGTTTGATTATGCTACAACACATCAGATAAATTGGAGAGAAGATTACAGTAATCAAAAATCAATATATAAACGAAATGCCATACGATTAAATATTATACCGGAATTTGAACAATTGAATCCAGCGTTTAAAGAAACTTTTTACCGTAACATTCAACATTGGCAGCAGGAAAATATTTTGCTTAATTCGTTTCTAAAAAAGTTAATAAAGAAATTAACTCACGTTCGCGGCAAAGCGGAAGTTATGAATGTCAAAACGCTTTTATCACTTCCATCACCAGAGAGTGTTTTACATCATTGGCTTAAAGCATTCCACTTTAATTACAACACCGTATCAGACATTATACAAGTTATCCGGATCACACATGAAAGTAGAATATTCTATTCTGACACCCACCGTCTTGTTTATTCAAAAAATGATTTAGCCTTACAACAATTAAATGAGATAGAAGTCTTTACACATCTTATAGAGAAACCTAATCTCACTGTTGAAACAGATTCTCAAAGAATAAAATTTGAAGTTATTCCATATCATAAAGATATTCGAGTAACAAATAATCATTATCATTTTCTAAGTGCGGATAAAATAAGATTCCCGATACTCATTCGCCCCTTTAGACCTGGTGATTATTTCTATCCTTTCGGCTTAAATAAAAAGAAAAAAATCAGCGATTTTTTTACAGAAAAAAAACTATCTGTAATTGAAAAAGAGTCTGCAATGATATTATGCGTTGGGGATAAAATAATATGTATTGTCGGAATGGAAATAGATCATCGTTTTCGGGTAACCGATACTACAAAAAACGTTTTACGGATTAGGATAACGAAGTTAAATAATTAAAACACCGCGCTTCTCCAAAATAGGGATGTTCGTAAAATTGGCTTCGGATATCGTTCCGGATAGAAATACAATTTTGCGCTCATACATTTTTCCCATTAGCCAAAAGCTTATCCAGAACTCGTTGTTTAGACCAAATACCTTTTCTTCAATAAGTTCAAATTTTACTGCTTGCAGTGCCTGAACTTTTGCAAAAAATTGGCGAAGTGTTGAGGTATGCGTTTCCTGCCCATCTATCTCACCATATCCGTTAGATGACACAATAACTCCTTCTAAGTCGTTTTCACTTGTATTAATTAAATAGGCCATCCATTCTTTCTCTCCATCGTGTTCTTCGGGTATAATGGCAATGCCTACATCTTCTAATTTATGGAACGTTATATCCTTCTTCATTAATATTCTTTTAAAATCCAATCCACCAAGTCGTAAACTTCTTCTAAGGAGTGTTCTTTATAATTACCGCGTTCTCTACCTAATCGAACAATTACACATTTTTTTTGCGGAACCACGATAATATACTGACCTAAAATACCGCGAGCATAAAACACCCCTTCTCTATCCGGTAGAAGCCACCACTGAAACCCATAATAATTGACCGGTTCGCCATTATCTTCTTTAATCATAACAGGTGTTAAGGCCTGCTTCACGTATTTTTCATTTAGTATTTGCCTGCCTTTCCAATTTCCTTTATTTAAATACATCACCCCGATACGTGCAAAATCCCGAGCAGTGGCATTGAAACAGCAGTAGGCTTTCTCCATGCCATCTTTTCGATCTAATGACCATAAAGCATCGTTCTCTGCATTTAGTGGTTTCCAAAGTTTTTCCGAGGCATACTCACTTACACTCATTCCGGTTGCATATTTTAAAACCAATGCAAGCAACTCAGTATCGCCGCTTTTATAGTACCAACGCTTGCCAGGAGTATCTATCACATTAACCGAAACAGCTAAATCTTCTACATCATTTCCGTAGTAGGCTTTCGTTGTTATTGAAAATAAGGATGAATATGATTCATCCCAGTCTGTTCCGCTACTCATAGTCAGCAGGTTTCGAATCGTTACTTTCTTTTGATCATCGCGGTTAAATCCGGCAATATATTTCGCTGCCGGGTCATCTAAGGATTTGATTTTACCTTCTTGCAAAGCAATGCCAATTAGAGTACTAACGATTGATTTCGCCACAGAAAAAGAATTGCTTATGGTATTTTTAGTAAAGCCATCCCAATACTCTTCGTATAATAAAGAATCGTTGCGAATGACAATTAAGGCATTAGACTTTATATTCTGAAGTTCTGTTCTCAGTTGCAAGTTAGGTTGAATACTGTTGTAATTATTTCCTGTAGGCCAATGCAATGATGCCCCCGTGGCTACAATGCGGTTATCAAAAATTTTATAGTTATCGATTTTCACATAGTTATACCACAGAGCTTTAAATAAATAAGAGTTTCCGGTTATGAATACACCAAGGATAATCAACGATAGGAGTCCAATGAAGATAATGAGTGCCCGTTTCAATTTTATGAATTTTTATAAAAGTGAATATGAAACAATGTAGAAAAGTGGCGGGTGATTTTTTCTTTCACTTCATCAAGAGGCACCTCACGGCCAAGTTCCTTCTGCAAAGAGGTTACAGCTTTTTGCTGAATGCCGCAGGGAATAATGTAATTAAAATGGTTCAAGTTTGTGTTGATGTTAAATGCAAAGCCATGCATGGTCACCCAGCGGCTGCATCGAATACCAATAGCGCAAATCTTGCGCGCACGTGAAGGTTTATCTGCGTCAAGCCATACACCGGTTTCCCCTTTTGAGCGACCGGCTGTAATGCCATACTCGGCAAGAGTTAAAATAATCACCTCTTCAATAAGGCGCAGATATTTTCCGATGTCCGTAAAGAAAAAATCCAAATCAAAAATAGGATATCCGACTATTTGCCCAGGCCCGTGGTAGGTAATATCACCGCCTCTGTTAATTTTAAAGAATGAAATATGATTTTGATTTAACACTTCTTGTGTTACTAACAGATTGCTCAAAGAGCCATTCTTCCCTAGTGTTATAACCTCCGGGTGCTCTACAAAGATAAAGCGATGTTGAATGCTTAATTGCTCATTTGCATCACGATGACGGTTCTCAATTTTTGTTTTAATAATTTGTTGAAACAATTCTTCCTGATAGTCCCAGGTGCTTTTATAGTCTTGCACCCCTAAGTCAATCAGTTCAACTTCCTGAGTATTAATTGATGTGTTAATTCCTGAGATCATTGTGCTTTGAATAATGCAAGAGCCCAAAGTAGGTTTCGGGCTTTTTATTTATAGGAAGTTTTAAAATTAACCGGCCAGCTCAGATTTTAAACGTTCAATCACCTTAACTTCAACAGGGTCGATCTCACGTAAATCAGCAAGGTAAACGCTTATCCAATCCGTCAAGTGTATCAGATATAAGCTGTATTCGATTTCATTGTCTCCTTTACTGTTGATTTCGATATAGGTGTTGGTGTATTGTGAGATAATGTCTTTCGCAATCTTCATTCGTTGTTGAATGCGCTCATAATCCATATCGCTGCGAAGCACAATCACTGCATATTTTCCTTTTTCTCTCCACCCTACCAGTTCATTATGATTCATTTCAGGGATGACATGATGCCAGCAAAGCATTTTTGAATTTTCGTTGATTTGCTGCCTGAAACGTATGGCTACGGCTTCATTATCTGCTGCTGCATAGATTACAGGGATTTTCTTTTTCATCTTCTTTGCTACTTTCATTGCCAGCTTTTGTATTTTCTTTTCTTCACGATCAATCAAGCGGGCTGCGCCATCTAACCCTACTTCAAACCCTAAGTCAATTAAGCGGTAGTGAAACAGCACATATAACTGTTGAATGAAAGAATAAGCTAAGCATGCACGAGGAGGCATCCCTCCGGGTATAATTATGCAATCAATAGCTGCTTTACGGGCTATACGCTCCATAGAACCTCCGGAGGTAATGCATACAATCTTTGACATTCTATTGATTCCTTGCTCTAAAGCGTGTAAGGTTTCTTCGGTATTTCCTGAATAAGAACAGCAGATTAATAAAGTGTGTTCATTCACAAATTCAGGCAACAGGTAATCCTTACAAATTGTCATGGGTATCTTCATCTTAGATCCCACCAACTCATTCACTAAATTACCGCCTATTCCAGAGCCGCCTAATCCGGCTACGACTACGTTACGTATATCATGATGTTGAGGAGTAAGATCTGCTTTACGGCCAATTTCCATCGCTTCACGTATTTGTGTGGTGAAGTTTTCAATAAGTTTGTGCATAGTTAATTCTTAATTTTATGCGAAGTTAGTAAAGAGTAAATAATCGCCATGGCAACGCACAATGAAATAGGAATGAAAGGAGAAGTATTGGCACTGCAATACCTTGAACGAAAAGGCTATACGATTAAAGAAATAAACTGGCGCTGGGGGCACTATGAAATTGATATCATAGCGCAGTTGGGTAATGTACTGGTCATTGTTGAAGTAAAAACACGCAGCAATGCGTATTTTGGCTTTCCTGAGAGGAGTGTACACGATGCAAAAAAAGCCTTTTTAGCACGTGCAGCATCAGAATATAAGGAACTGCATAGCCTGGAAATGGATACACGCTTTGATATTGTTGCTATCGTGATGAAAGATAAGGGCGATTATCAGATAGAGCATTTTGAAGATGCTTTCTTTCCTTATGATTTTTAAGTTGATTATTTCTCCGTTGCCACTTCGCTGGCTTCAAACTTACGTGTAGCACAATCGAAGCGATTTCCCTGCGCCATAAAATGTACACGCAAGTTTTCAATGGAGATAGGTGTTCCTTCAGGGAGATCGGCAATGTTGTTATATCTGATATCGTGTCCGTCAACAATGATAACCATACCTGATCCAATGGCTTCCATCTGATGGCCGTGTCGTATTATCATTCCTGTATCTTCTCCCAAACCGATGCCAAGGCAACCCGGATTGGCACCTACCGCCTGAGCTAAGCGACCAAAACGGCCACGCTTATCAAAGTGAGAATCAAAAATGACATCTTTAATAAATGCAAGTCCCGTAGTAATTTTTACTTCGCCTTTTATGTGTGCGCGTGCACTATTGCCCTCATATATCATCGTATTGCTCATGGCCATAGCTCCGGCACTTGTACCGGCTACGATGAGATGCTCTTGCTCGTATCGATTGTGGATGATATGCAGAATTTCAGTACCCCCGTAAATAGAAGTTAAGCGTAGCTGATTACCCCCTGAAAACATAATCACCTGTGCATCCTGTACTCGTTTGATATAGGCCGGGTCGTTAACATCCGAACGATCGCGGATATTTAAATGTCCTACTTGTGTACAATTGAGTTTTGAAAATGCGCTTAAATAGTTGTTTCCTACTTCTTTTGGAATAGATGAAGCGGTGGTAATTACTTCAATAGTCGGATTGGGTTGGCCCGATTCGAGGATGATTTTCCGGAGAATTCCCAGTTCAAAAAAATTAAGGTTGTTACGTTCAACATATCCTTTTTCCAAATCACTTCCTTTGTCTTCTGCGCCGCCAACAGCTATTAAAACGCCTTTAGGTCTATTCATAGATGGCCGCAAATTTATATATTTCATAATTGGCGATCAAAAAATCAGAACGTAATTGCACACATGTGAGCAAGACCTATTTTATTCATCACTTTCAGCTAAACTTTATTTGTTTATCACTTCATAAAACATACTTCAACTCGTTCTTTATCGTAATATAACATAGAATAGTTATTCAACTATTACTTTTACACGCGAATGAAACTGACGTTTTTTCTAACTACCTTACTACTTATATTCACTAACCTTAACGGGTTTGCCCAAAAGACGACCTACAATTGGTATTTTGGTCAAAATGCAGGTATTGACTTTAACACTTCACCTCCTACTAAACTTACGAATAGTGCCATGCGAACTGTTGAAGGAACAACTTGCATTTCTGATCCGAATACAGGTCAAATTTTATTCTATACCAATGGCGACTCTATTTGGAATCGGAATCATCAATTAATGCCAAATGGCTCAGGGCTTGGCGGGCACTATTCCTCAACCCAATCGGCTGTGGCCGTACCGGATCCTGGCAACAGTAACCGCTACTATGTTTTTACTGTTTACGCTCAGGCCAATTTATACGCACCATTTTGTTGCGGTAGTGCCGGGTTGAATTACAACATTATTGATATGACTCTTGATAACAGTTTAGGTGATGTGTTAATTAAGAATCAATTATTATTGTCGCCAACAACCGAGAAGTTGTGTGCTGTACAACATTGCAACGGAAAAGACTTTTGGATTGTAACTCATCAGTGGGGAACGAATAAATTTTATTCTTACCCTCTAACCGCGTCCGGCATTGGTACTCCGGTTATTAGTAATGAAGGCACGGCACATCAAGATGCAGGCTCAAATAACGGATGGGAGACAATAGGATATATGCGTATATCGCCTAACGCAAAACTGTTGGCTCTGGCCATCAGTCAGCAAATAAAACGAGTAGAGTTATTTTCATTCGATAACAACACCGGCATTGTGGGTGATTCGTTGTTTACCGATCCGGCATTTACTAATAATTGCGGTACAAGCGGGCCTTATGGAGTTTGCTTCTCTCCCGATAACTCAAAACTATATGTAAGCTATAATGTGCCCGGTGTGGGAGGTTCTTGTTCGGATATCAGTGCCATTTATCAGTATAACTTAGCAGCAGGTTCGGGTGCGGCAATGCTTGCTTCCAGAACTGTGATTCAAAGCAGCAGTAGTATGCAGTACGGTGCTTTACAAATAGGGCCTGATCAAAAAATATACATTGCAAAAGCTGCGCAATCTACCCTAGATGTCATCAACAATCCAAATGGCTTAGGTGTTGCATGCGGATATGTGGCAAATGGATTTAACCTGAATACGTTTTCGGGGCATTATCAATCGGCGTTAGGGTTACCTAACTTTTGTGAAAACTTACTAAATCCGCCACTTCGCTGTTATCTATATTTTACCGGATGTCTGGGACAAGACAGTGTGCTATTCCTCGATACCTTATTGATACCCCCTTACACTTTCAGTTGGAATTTTGACGACCCTTCGAGTGGAGCGCAGAATTTTTCGACTTTACAAAACCCTACACATAACTACCCTGCCATTTCGATATACAATGTAACGTTGACCATTACTAAGGAATGTCAGACTATAACCATAACCAAACCGGTTAATACACTCGGGCATTTTGCCGTTGATGCAGGCCCGGATACCATCGTGTGCACGGGAGACTCTTATCTGATTCCAACCGAAGGAGGAGCAAATTATATGTGGACACCAACAACCGGTCTAAGTTGTACGACATGTCAAAACCCCATAGCCACACCGGTAATCACATCGACTTACATCGTTAATGTGAGTACCAATACACCGGGGTGCATTGATGCAGATACTGTCGTGTTAAATGTTATTGACAAAACACAGTTAACGGTTACTCCTTCAACATCAGCTTGCCCGGGGGCTTCTGTCTCGTTGGGTGCAAGCGGGGCTCAAACGTATCAATGGTCTCCGTCAACAGGACTTTCCGCAACAAATATTCCTAATCCAACAGCAACGGCATCAACCTTTATTACTTATACAATTATCGGCACGTATTCGAGTTGTGTACCGGATACTGAAACTATTACGATATTGGTGTACTCCCCACCCTCTATAGATGCCGGAGAGGATCAAACTATTTATGCAGGAGAGAGTGCTTCATTAAATGCAACTTCTAATGCTGTCACATTTGCTTGGTCCCCTCCCGAAACACTGAACTATCCTAACAACAATAACCCAATTGCCTCCCCTACTATAACTACAACTTATACAGTAACCGTAACAGATGGCAATGGATGTACTGCAATGGATACGGTCATAGTTCGTGTACTACTTGACGAAGCCGATATTTATGTTCCTAACGCATTTAGTCCAAATGGCGATGGTATAAACGACAAACTAGAATATTTTGCGAAGAATATTCAAAACATAGATTTTAGAATTTACAACCGCTGGGGTCAATTACTTTATCAAACCAATGTGCTTGGTGATTTTTGGAATGGTATTTATAAAAGAATGCCTCAAGAAACGGGTGTCTATGTCTATGTAATTGATGCTATTAGCAAAGGAGGAAAAGCCATCCACAAGAGTGGAAACTTCACCCTGCTTCGGTAATGAACTTCACTTACTTTTAGCAAATTCAAATATGCCTCGTTTCTTCCTTTATGCTATTTATAGAAATATGCTGTGCCTCACTGGCATCGTCATTATCTATATATCAATTGGCATAAACACACCCTGTTATGGGCAATTAGAGGCTGCTAACTGGTATTTTGGAAATAACTGCGCTTTGAGTTTTATCAAAGGTTACCCGGTAACGTTAACCCACTCTTCAATGAAAGTAACAGAAGGGTGTGCAACTATTTCGGACAATAGTGGCAATTTACTGTTTTACACCAACGGGGTTACGGTTTGGAACAAACAACACAAGGTCATGAAAAATGGGAAAGGGCTGAAAGGTCATGATTCCTCTACACAATCTGCTATTATTATTCCCAAGCCCGGTAGTGCGCATCTATATTATATTTTCACATCAGATGCCGGAGCCTATGACTCACCACCTAACATCGGTGTGCATTATTCTACGGTTGATTTATGGCGAGATAGCACTCGTGGAGAAATAGTTGAAAAAAATATAAAACTGTTACCGGCCGCAAGTGAGAAACTTACTGCCGTTAAACATAACAATGGAACAGATATATGGGTACTTGCTCACGGATGGAATACCAACAACTTCTATGCTTGGTTGGTTACAAAAAACGGAGTTAGCGAGCCGGTGATGAGTTCTATCGGCTCCATACAGTTTGGAGGTAAGTCAAGAGATGCCAATAGTATTGGGCAAATGAAATTTTCTCCCGATGGCAAACACGTTGCTTTGACTATGTTCGACTCAAAGTTTTTTGAAGTGTTTGACTTTGATAATAGCACAGGCGTACTTTCAAATGCACGTATGGTCTATTCGCCTGATGATGAAGTCGCTTATGGACTGGAGTTTTCGCCTAACGGGCAGTATCTCTATATCGGTTTGTATTGGAAAAAGCAAATCGTTCAATATGAGGTCAGCCTTCCAAGTGGAGCACAGATTATGTCAAGTGGAGAAGTTGTGGGCACAACGCACGATAATAAGTTAGGCTCATTTCAACTTGCGCCGGATGGCAAAATTTATATCACAAAAAACAGCTCATTTCTCGGTGTGATACAAAATCCTAATAAATCCGGTACGGCTTGCAATTATATTGATAATGGTTTTTTGATGAAGTCCGGAGAGTTACAGTTAGGTTTGCCCGGATTTATTCAAAGTTATTTTTACAAGTCAAACTAAATTTTATTATGAAAAACTTTCCTCGACCTCCTATTGGTTCTTATCCCGAATCCTATGAACAATATATCAAAATTGTTCCATCCGATTTACTCATGGATGAACTTAATGAAAGTTTTTTTGCAACTCAAAGCATTATGCTTTCTTTTAACAATAAGTTCGATGACTTCCGCTATGCAGAAAACAAATGGACAATAAAAGAAGCCTTGTTACACATAGCTGACACAGAGCGTGTTTTACAATATAGAATTCTCTGCATAGCACGAGGCGAAAGGGCCTCTCTGCCGGGGTTTGACGATAATCTTTATGCAGCTAACTGCAAATGTGAAGAGCGCAGTATAGATAATATTATAGAAGAGTTAAGCACGGTACGTCATTCATCTGTTACGCTGTTAAGCAGTTTGCATCCGAGTGTGTGGTTGAACGAAGGTATCGTTAATGGTAAAAAAGTGAACCTTGCTGCGGTTGCTTATATGTTATGTGGGCACGAAATCCATCATCGCAATGTGATTGCAGAGCGTTATGTATCTGCATTATTGCAAGAAATGAAAGCGATTAAGCAACGACCGATTTAAGTTCGATTAATGTGATCTCAGGTAGTATGCCGACCCGGCCGGGATAACCAAGAAAACCAAAGCCGCGATTGACATACAGAAACTGATCTCCATTTTTATATAACCCTGCCCATTCCTTATATACATATTGCGAAGGACTCCACTTGAAGCCGGGAATTTCAATTCCAAATTGAAAACCGTGTGTGTGACCGGATAAGGTCAGATGAATATCTTTATATCTTGGAAGCACCTCTCCATCCCAGTGTGATGGGTCGTGAGACATTAAAATTCTTACATCTGCATTTTGAGTACCCTCACAGGCAATATCTAACCTGCCATATTTAGGGAAACGAGCTTTATTGCTCCAATTCTCAACTCCAATAATGGCTAAGGTATGTCCATTGATTTCAAGTATCTCGTGTTGATTACGCAGAAGTTTCCATCCCATTTCTTTTTGCAGCTCTTCAAGCAGTTGCATGTTTTGTTGCTTCTGTTCTAAACTCTCCCATTGGTAATAATCGCCATAGTCATGATTACCCAGGACAGAATAGACGCCATACTTCGCCTTCATCTGAGAAAAGATTTCTTTATATGGAATAGCCTCGGTTGTAACATTGTTGACCAAATCACCGGTAAATAAAATCAAATCCGGTTCCAGTTCATTTATCCGCCGCACAGCATCTTCAATCGGTTCTTGACGGGTAAAGCTTCCGGTATGGATGTCAGAAATCTGCACAATACGAAACTTTTGAAACGGTCTTGGTAACAACTTGATTCCAATAGTCGCTTTATGTAGCTTGTATCGGTATGGGTTCCGAATCATTCCATATAACAAGTTAAAGCCTAAAACACCAGAAATAGTTATACCGGCATAGACTAAAAATTTATATCTCGAGATACCTACTGCCGTCGTGCCACTTATTTTATTATTGTCAGTAAGCAGTGCTATAGACCAGCGAATGAATCGCTGCAGATCATCGACTAACAAAAATGGGATCAAGACCAGTTTTAGTATATAAATAAATACGATGATAGAAACAAAATACACGCGAAACCATGTGGGCCAATTAATTGTGTCTGTAACTACGCTGCCCAGCATCAAAGCAAAAGCAATTACCGGAACAACCCAATAAGCAATCGTACTGTTGCGTCGAACTATGTCACTGCTATTGTCGGTAATAAAACGAATGGCTTGCCATGCGTATAAGTCTATTAAAAGAACCAGAACTGAGAAGAAAAGAAATGGAAGAAACCGCTGCATACTAAATCCGCAAACAAATTTATGAACTATAGAACACTCTGCTTAAAGATTTCATTTTTAAGAAAGAAATTATGTTCGTGAAATAAATTATTCCGTGTAATACACTATTACATATATATATATAAATCTTATTAAAAGATATTTCATCCCATCAGGCTAACGAGCCATTATTCGTTTTCGTAATTTGAGGTTAGTGAATTAAATAGATTCCTAATTGAATAACAAAAGACCATTACTATAAGCATTTATACATCAAATACAACAATGAAACCATTTCTTTTTACTGTCGGCTTTTTAATTTTTAGTCAAATTACTATCGCTCAAACAACGAACCCTTCACCATACTGTGATGCATCATTTGATGATGCGCAAGGCTTTTATGTTGATGACCATATCAATTCGGTATCTTTTGGGTCATTAAATAACGTAACCAATAATCAATATGCCGCACCACACTACGTGTTTTACAATAACCTTAGTATTCCTGATTTTGCACCCACCCATACCTATACGTTAACGGTTAATTTCACTACTGCAGGTGGATGTGGATATGGAGTATGGATTGACTTTAATAACAATCATGTTTTTGAGCCATCCGAAAAGGTAGCTGGTACTTTCGGAACCGAAATGCTTGAGGTGGGAGCCTCGCCCACTATTACAAAACAAGTTACTATCCCTATTGACGCAGTTCTTGGGAATACCAGAATGCGGGTACGTATCATCGAAGATGACTTGTATAACTCCACTACAACTAATGAATTACCATGTAATGCAGGGACAGATGCTGAAAATATTATGGACTGGGGAGAAACGGAGGATTACATTATTAACATTGCCAATCCAACAGGCCTCAACAATATTTCGAGTTCAATCGCTCATAAATTATATCCTAATCCTACCACCGGGATTCTGACACTCACTGAATTAAAGTCAGCAGCAAGTGTCATTGAAGTATATTCTGTTTTGGGCACAGTAGTGTATCATGGCCAAATGAATAGTTCAACAGTTGACATTGACTTATCTCATCTGCCCAAGGGTATTTATTTTGTGAAATTGATAAATGACAATGAAGTTATAGTTACTGAAAAAGTGATTTTAAAGTAACATCTGTATTAATTTGTATAAGGCCGAAAGCAATTGAGATAATTCGGATTATTGATAATAGCAGGTGTAGTTATTAATAATCGGTATAGTACCTTACTGAAATCCGTTTTGTTGAGTTCGCTGAAAATTATATAATTTTGGAGCGTGAATAAAGGGACGATTTTATTAGTCTTAATGAGTTTTTTATTCGTAGATACCTCATTTGGACAGATTATGAGAATCCCTGTGTTGGTACATCATTATCTGGAACACTCTAAGGTACATCAAGAATCTGTAATTGACTTTATTATTGAGCATTATACTCAAGATATTCAACATGATCATGACACACACAATGATCATGCGAACCTCCCCTTCAAATCTGCTGACTATATATTAAATCTAACCCTAAAGATTATTTCGCCTGCTTCAAGCAGTAATAACGACATCGCTCAAATTACGCTTGACAATACTATTCGAATCGGACAGGAAAGCAGATATTATTTTTCTTATTTGAACAGCATCTGGCAGCCTCCGCGTCGTGCCTGAGTCTTAATACACTTTTTAGTGTATTAGCAGCTAGAAAAAACTAGACTGCTCATTTCTATTTTCTGTTTAATCATATCAAAATAATAGTAAATCATGCTTAATAAGATTATTGAGTTCTCGATCAAAAATAAACTCATCATCGGGTTGTTCATCATCGGGCTCATTGGCTACGGAATCTACGAACTGAAGCATCTACCAATAGATGCCGTACCTGATATCACCGATAATCAAGTGCAAATTATTACAGTAGCACCCTCCTTAGGAGCAGCCGATGTAGAACGCTTCATCACTTTCCCCATAGAACAAGTACAAAGTAATATTCCCGGGCTAAAGAAGATGCGCAGTTTCTCTCGTTTCGGCTTATCGGTTGTTACGATCGTATTTGAAGATAAAATTGATATCTACTGGGCACGCCAACAAGTCAACGAACGGCTCCAACAAGTACAAGATCAAATACCCAAAGAATTTGGTGTTCCCATTTTAGCTCCTGTAACAACAGGGCTTGGAGAAATATATCAATACACCGTGAGACCCTTGAAAGGTTATGAACATAAATACAATGCAACCGAACTGCGCACCATTCAAGACTGGATTGTCCGGCGGCAACTTCTTGATATAAAAGGTGTTGCTGATGTGAGCAGTTTCGGCGGTTTATTGAAGCAATATGAAGTTGCTATAAGCCCTGAGAAGTTATTTGCAAATGGCCTAACAATAAACGATGTGTTTATTGCACTCGAAAAAAACAATCAAAATGCCGGCGGCGCATATATAGAAAAAGGCCCTACGGTGTTATCTATTCGCAGTGAAGGCTTGGTAGGTTCTATAGATGAAATACGAAACATCGCTATCAAAATATTACCTGATGGTGTTCCATTACAAATCCGTGATGTAGCCGATGTCAAAATTGGATTTGCAACTCGTTACGGGGCTATAAGCTATAATGGCAATGATCAGATTTCGGGAGCCGTTGTTATGATGCTTAAAGGCGCCAACAGCAATGAAGTCATACAAAATATTAAACAGCGCATTACAGAGATTCAAAAAACACTACCCGAAGGAGTAATTATTGATCCTTTTTTGGACCGCACGAAAATGGTCAATAACGCCATAAGCACAGTTACTAAAAATTTGATGGAGGGCGCACTCATTGTCATTTTTGTGTTGGTCGTGTTTCTTGGAAATCTTCGCGCCGGTTTATTAGTCGCTTCTGTAATTCCATTGTCGTTGTTGTTTGCAATTATCATGATGAACCGCTTCGGCGTAAGTGGCAACCTGATGAGTTTAGGCGCATTGGACTTTGGGCTTATTGTAGATGGTGCTGTAATTATAGTGGAATCTGTTCTACATCGTTTAGCTCATAGTAAAAAGTTTTTGCAAGTCAGTAGGCTCTCCTCATCAGAAATGAATGCCGAAGTTGAATACTCATCTTCGCGAATGATGAATAGTGCCGTGTTTGGGCAAATTATTATTCTAATTGTCTATCTTCCTATTCTTTCACTTGAAGGTATAGAAGGTAAAATGTTTAGACCTATGGCAGAAACCGTCGCGTTTGCATTAATAGGAGCTTTTATCCTCTCGTTAACTTATATTCCGATGATGAGTTCGCTTGTATTAAGTAAGAATATTTCACATCGAGAAAACTTATCAGACCGAATGATGAAATGGTTGGAGAATGCATATCAGAAACGTTTATCTCAGGCACTAAATCATAAGAAATTGCTTCTAATCATAGTACTCAGTTTGTTTGCTGCTTCAATTTTTATTTTTTCTCGTCTTGGAGGCGAGTTTATTCCGTCACTTCCTGAAGGCGATTTTGCTATAGATACAAGAGTATTACCGGGAAGTAATTTGAATACTTCAATTGAGGCCTCGGCCATGGCTTCAAAAATTTTGATTTCAAAATTTCCTGAAGTAGAAAAAGTGGTTGCAAAAACAGGCAGTAGCGAGATACCCACGGACCCCATGCCAATGGAGGCTACCGATTTGATGGTCATCTTAAAAAGCAGAAAAGAATGGACATCAGCCAAAACGTATTCGGAACTGGAAGAGAAAATGTCGGAAGCTTTAAAGGACATACCGGGTGTAACATTTGGCTTTCAATATCCTGTAGCAATGCGGTTTAATGAATTAATATCGGGAGCCCGTCAAGATGTTGTTTGTAAAATTTATGGTGAGAATTTAGATACTCTTGCCCATCTTGCAAACAAACTTGGCAACATCTGTAATACCGTGAAGGGGGTTAATGGATTGTACATTGAATCTGTAACGGGAATGCCACAAATTGTTATCCGTTACAATCGTGCCTTGATTGCTCAATACGGAGCAGATATTAGTGAAATCAATCGAACTATAAAAGCTGCTTTTGCAGGTGAAAAAAGCGGAACAGTTTACGAAGGCGAAAAACGGTTTGACTTAGTTGTGCGTGTTTCCGGTGACAAGCGCAAAAACCTAAGTGACGTACAAAATCTCTTGGTAGGTGTAGCGGATCATTCGCAAGTGCCCTTAAACACCTTAGCTTCGGTAGAAATTATAGAAGGGCCTAATCAGATTCAACGTGAGAAATCGCAACGACGCATCATCGTAGGATTTAATGCCCACGATCGTGATGTGCAAACTATCGTTAAAGAGTTAGAACAAAAGGTGCAGGCTAATATGAAGTTCCCTACCGCTTATCATATAGAATATGGCGGGGCATTTGAAAATTTGGAGGCAGCTAAATCTCGATTATACATTGCTGTTCCCGTTTCTCTCATTATGATTTTTCTTCTCCTGTATTTCGCATTCAGTTCTATGAAATTAGGGTTACTAATATACTCAGCCATTCCGCTTTCTGCTATCGGAGGTATTTGGGCTTTATACATCCGAGGTTTATCATTCAGCGTGAGTGCAGGCGTTGGATTTATTGCCTTGTTTGGTGTTGCCGTGCTAAATGGTATTGTATTAATTAGTGAGTTCAAGCGTCTGCGTGCCGATGGGAAAGAAGATCTAATGCAAGTTGTTATACAGGGAACAAAAACTCGCTTGCGCCCCGTTTTAATGACAGCCTTCGTGGCATCACTTGGATTTCTACCTATGGCGGTGAGTACCGGTGAGGGCGCAGAGGTACAACGCCCCTTGGCTACGGTAGTGATCGGTGGACTACTTATCGCTACCTTATTGACCTTATTTGTTTTACCTATCCTATATCTTCTGTTTAATCGAAAAATCACGATGCGCTTAAAGCAGAGCATCGTACCCATAGCATTGTTAGTAGTTTCAATATTCAGTTTTTCAGAGACTAAAGCCCAATCACCTATTACACTGGAGCAAGCAATTGAAACAGCAATAAAAAACAATACAAAACTAAAAAGCACGAAACTCACTGCAGAATATCAGCAGAAGTTGAAATCATCTGCGTATGAAATACCTCAAACTTCATTATCGGGCAAATACGGCCAGTTCAATTCAAATTATAACGATAATGAATACAGTATTGCGCAATCGTTGAATTTTCCATTGGTTTATTTAAAGCAGCGAGCTCTTTGGGGCGAATGGTACCAGAATAGCCTCATCCAGGTTGATCTCAATGAGGCTGATCTCAAAAAGCAAGTCAGTACATTATTCTATAAGCTTATCATGCTCGATGAGAAAAGAAAGATACTCTTACATACCGATAGCTTATATCAAGCTTTTTTAATAAAAGCCACGAAACGTTATACAAGCGGGGAATCAAACGTTTTAGAAAAAACAACTGCAGAAACACAGCGTGGTCAAATTGCTGTGCAATTACAGCAACTTGAGGCTGATCTTGAGATTGTACAATTGCAATTTCAATTATTATTAAATTCAGATTCGCAATACAAACCGGTTGCAGAAAGTAAAATATTTACGTATGTTCCACAAAGTGATTCTATAGCTCTACTGAACCACCCACGTTTTAAGCTTTTTAAACAAGAACTCAATATTGCTGCTGCATACACCGCTTGGCAACGTGCCACACTCCTGCCCGAATTGAATTTTAGTTTTAACAGTATGACGCTGCGCAATATGGATATCGAAAACAAACCACTCAACACCGGGCCGCGATTTAACTATGTGCAAGCCGGTATAGGCCTTCCTATTTTTTGGGGTTCTGTACATGCTAAAATTTCGGCAAGTAAAGTAAGGCAACAGATAGCCGATATCAACCTAGATACTGAGGCAAAACTCCTAAAAACACAATATCAGATAGCATGGATAAGCTATCATACGCATCTGCAGCACGTAATGTATTATCAAAATACAGCCCTGCCTGCTGCCGCAACGATGATAGAAGTTGCAGATAAGCAATTTACCAATGGTGAAATCAGTTACTTAGATTGGGTGCTGTTAATTAACAATGCGACCACCATTCAAAGTAATTATACAAATGCATTACAAGCATTAAATGATGCCATTATCGAATTAAATTACTTGAATAACTCTTCAAAATTTTAACTATGAACAAACAATCCCTTAATATAAATTATTATTTACCTCTACTACTGTTAAGCACAAGTTTCATTTTTTTCTCTTGCAATAGATCAGGTTCAAATCAACAAACTCCTGAAGTTATTGCTAACTCAAACACGATAACACTTACTGAGGCTCAATTTAAGAATGCCGGTATTGAAACAGGAAGCCCGGAAATAAAAACCATTTCATCAATTTTGAAGTTGAATGGGCGTATAGACGTACCGCCGCAAAATTATGTATCCATCAGTGCTCCTTTAGGGGGCTACTTGAAAACAACTCGATTATTGCCGGGCATGCATGTATCTAAGGGTGAAGTAATTGCTGTGCTTGAAGACCAGCAATACATTCAACTACAGCAAGATTACCTTACCGCTAAGTCACAGTGGACTATATTAGAAAGTGAGTATAATCGTCAAAAAGAATTGAACCGCATAAAGGCCAGCAGTGACAAGGTTTTTGAACAAAGTAAAGCAGCATTTGAGGCACATGATATTTTACTGAATGCTTTGATTCAAAAACTCAAATTGATAGGGTTAAATCCCACACTACTTTCTGCATCATCTATTTCTAAAAGTATTAATATCCTCTCTCCCATCGACGGCTTTGTTTCTGTCGTTAATGTCAACATCGGAAAATATGTTACGCCAAGTGATGTCTTATTTGAACTAGTTAATCCAGAGGATATTCACTTATCGTTAACCGTATTTGATAAGGATATTGATAAATTAAGAATTGGTCAAAAACTGCATGCATACACTAATAACAACCCCGACAAAAAATATCCTTGTGAAATTATTTTAATAAGCAAGAATGTAACAAACGATAATGCTACGATAGTGCATTGTCATTTTGAGCAATATGACAAAAGCCTGCTTCCCGGTATGTTTATGAATGCAGATGTTGAAATATCAGCTAAAATTAATTCTGCATTACCGGATGAAGCGATCGTTCGTTACCACAGTAAACAGTATGTGTTCATTGACAAGGGCAACTTTACTTACAATATGATAGAGGTTCATCCCGGAAACTCTGAAGCGGGTTATACCGAAGCACTTATAGAAGGTAGTTCGGGCATCGAAAAAATAGTTGTCAAAGGAGCATATCAATTACTGATGGCATTAAAGAATTCCAGCGATGAAGAGGAGTAAGTGAGATTACTTTAAGGTTATGTGTTCTATCTGAGATGGGATTAATCATCCCTCGTTTCGTTATCTTACCTTTGCACACCAACTTTATGTCAAATAATACACTAGAAATTCAGCGCCGCCGCACTTTTGCAATCATCTCTCACCCTGATGCGGGTAAAACAACTCTTACAGAGAAGTTTCTGCTATTTGGTGGAGCCATTCAAACGGCCGGTGCAGTTAAGTCTAATAAAATTAAAAAAAGTGCCACCTCCGACTTTATGGAGATTGAGCGCCAGCGCGGTATATCGGTTAGTACTTCTGTAATGTCTTTTGAGTATAACAACTTGCTCATAAATCTATTAGATACTCCGGGTCACAAAGATTTCGCTGAAGATACTTACCGCACCTTAACTGCCGTGGATTCTGTTGTTTTGGTTATTGACTGTGTTAAGGGTGTCGAGGAGCAAACCGAAAAATTGATGTCTGTTTGTCGAATGCGAAACACGCCCGTGATTGTGTTCATCAATAAACTCGATCGAGAAGGTCAAAACCCGTTCGACTTGCTAGATGAAGTGGAGCAAAAGTTGAATATCAAAGTGCACCCGCTTTCATGGCCTATAGGTATGGGCTCTCGATTTAAAGGAGTTTATAATCTGCATCAAAAGGAACTGCATTTGTTTCGCGGCGGACTAACAACCGTAACCGATGAAGTAAAAACGATTCACGACTTAAAGGATGTGCAATTAGATAATGAGATTGATGAGTACTATGCCAACCAATTACGCGAAGATGCCGAACTTATACATGGTGTTTATGGAGAGCTGAAAGTACAAGACTACCTCAGCGGTGAAGTCGCTCCCGTTTTCTTTGGCTCGGCGGTAAATAATTTCGGAGTAAAAGAATTGTTAGAAACATTTTGTGAAATTGCTCCTCAACCCGGACCCCGTGAAACAGATCATGGCATTATAGAACCGGGAGATAAAACATTTAGCGGATTTGTGTTTAAAATACATGCCAACCTAGACCCACGTCATCGCGATCGTATCGCTTTTTTACGAGTATGCAGTGGAAAGTTTGAACGCAATAAATATTTTCATCATGTGCGGCTGGACAAAGACGTGCGCTTTGCTACACCCGCTACATTTATGGCTTCTGCACGTAGCATTGTGGATGAGGCTTTTCCGGGTGACGTCATCGGATTGTATGATACCGGCACCTTTAAAATAGGTGACACCCTAACAGAAGGAGCTAATTTTTATTTTACAGGAATACCGTCCTTTTCACCTGAAATTTTTAAAGAACTGGTAAATAACGATCCGATGAAAACGAAGCAATTAGAGAAAGGTATCCAACAACTTACAGATGAAGGCGTTGCTCAACTGTTCACCTATAGTTATGGTAATCGAAAAATAATCGGCACTGTAGGCGAATTACAGTTTGAAGTGATTCAGTATCGATTGCTGCATGAATATGGCGCAGCAGCATCATTTAAGCCACTAAGTGTTTACAAGGCTTGTTGGATGACATCAACAGATAAGCCGGCACTTGAAAATTTTGTTCGTGTTAAGGCCGCAAATGTGGCCACGGATAAAGACCATCATTATGTATATTTAGCAGAATCCAATTGGATGTTAAATACAATGATTGAAAACTACCCTTCCATTCAATTTCACTTTAACAGTGAATTTAAAAAACGAAAATCTGAAGTGCTTAAATAGAACGGTGAATTGTTCCGGTTCATCAGCCGTAAAAAAGCCCAACTTTACACCTAACAAGTTGCTTAAATTACAATGACATTCTCGAGTTCTCATTTTAAACCTTATTGCATTTCATTAACCGAGTACAAACGTTTTATTACTCGCGAAGTAAAAGTGGGTCATATCGGTATAGGTGGCGCAAATCCTATTCGCGTTCAATCTATGACCACTACTGACACCATGAATACAATAAAAACAGTGGAACAATCTATCAGAATGATTGAAGCCGGAGCAGATCTGGTGCGGATTACGGCTCCAAGCATAAATGAAGCAAAAAATTTAGAAAACATAAAGAAAGAACTTCGTGCCCGCGGTTATCAAACTCCGCTTGTTGCCGATATTCACTTCACCCCGAATGCAGCAGAGATGGCCGCACGAATAGTTGAAAAGGTGCGTATCAATCCCGGAAATTATGTAGATAAAAAAAAGTTTGATTTCATAGAATATAACGAAAGCACCTATCGCTCCGAATTAGATAAAATTAGAGAGCGCTTTACTCCTTTGGTAAAAATATGTAAACAATACGGAACGGCGATGCGGATTGGAACGAATCATGGATCCTTAAGTGACCGCATAATGAGTCGCTACGGAGACACTCCCGAAGGCATGGTCGAATCTGCATTTGAGTTTTTACAAATTGCCGAAGATGAACGATACTTTGACCTTGTACTCTCAATGAAAGCAAGTAATCCCATTGTAATGGCACAAGCCTATCGCTTGTTGGTGAGTCGCATGATAGAATCAAACCGCAACTATCCCTTGCACCTGGGCGTTACCGAAGCCGGTGACGGCGAAGATGGCCGCATTAAGTCTGCTATCGGTATCTGTACTTTGTTAGACGATGGTATTGGCGACACCATTCGTGTGTCATTGACAGAAGAACCAGAATTTGAACTTCCCGTCTGCCTTGATATGGTAGCACGATATGATAATAGAAAAAGCGAGCCTGGCCTTCCTCAATTAAATGCAGTACCCTACAACCCGTATTCTTATACCAGGCGTAAGTGTATTCCAATAAGTAGTATCGGAGGCAAACAGGTGCCTGTTGTTGTTGCCGATTATAGCACAATGGAAGATATTACCCCGGATTCTTTAACAGCTATTGGATATAAGTATAATGCAAAAATAGATAAATGGAATGCTTGCGATACTGCTGCTGACTTTGTTTATGTCGGAAATAAACAAATAAATTTCGCTTTACCCGGCGCACTTCGTATCATCTATGACGCTTCTTCAACGTTACCGAATATCACGTCAAATAAGTGCTTTCCACTATCTACCTCTTACGACATTGACTTTATAGAATCAAGAGCTGCCGGCATCCGTTTTATTCAAGTCAACATTGACGAAGAGGCTAACTGGCATGATTCATTCTTTGATAAAATCAAACAATGCACACAAATTGTTTTGATTATTTATTCTGAAAATAAACACCGTATGCCTGCCTTGCGCCGATACTTATCAAGATTGATTGAACAACATATCGATTGGCCTTGCATCATAAAATTGAATAGTCATACAGTAACTATTGATGAACAACTGATTGATTTGTCTGCCGACAGCGGAGGATTATTCCTTGATGGTCTCGGTGATGGGATTATGTTGGGTAGTACATTATCATTAAACAGCAATATCAAAGTAAGCGGACGCACCTATCTGCCCGTTAATAACCTCCAACAATTTTTAAATAACACAGCATTTTCGATTCTTCAGGCAACGCGCACACGCATATCCAAAACAGAATTTATCAGTTGCCCATCATGCGGCCGAACCTTGTTTGATTTACAGGAAACTACAGCACTAATACGCCAACGCACGCATCATTTAAAAGGTGTTAAGATTGCAATAATGGGCTGTATAGTGAATGGTCCCGGTGAAATGGCCGACGCAGATTATGGATATGTAGGCAGCGGACCGGGCAAGATTACATTGTATAAAGGAAAGGAAATAGTGAAGAAAGGTATTCCCAGTGAAAATGCTTTAGAAGAACTCATCACCTTAATAAGGCAAAACGGCGATTGGATTGATCCTGTATAACTAGATTACTATGTGCCCGGGACGAGATTCGAACTCGTACACCTCGCGGCGCCACCCCCTCAAGATGGTGTGTCTACCAATTCCACCACCCGGGCAATTTTGAGCGGGTGCAAAAATAATCTTTTCAGCTACTTAGCGTAATAATTCACACGCAAGAACTATTTTTATTTTATGAAGAAGATTCTTGCCTTACTGCTAATCATTTCCTCAATGCTTTTAGTATCAAGCGTTCAAGCTCAACAATGCTTTGATGATGGCAATTTTTGGCAACTGGTAATTCAAGAACAACAAGCAGCATCTAAACGATTGCACCAAAACGAAATCTTTGCCGCATCCGAAAATTACGATTTACGGTATTGTCGAATGCAATGGAATATCAATCCTTTCAACGGCTTCATTCAGGGGCAAATAATGTATCGTTTCACTACTAAAGAAAATTTAATGACTTTGCAATTTGATTGCTCAGAGCCCTTGAATATTACTAATATATCTTATCACGGAAATTCTATTGTTTATACCCATAGTTCTAAAATTTTAAATATTATTCTTCCGGCATCGGTGATGGCAGGTGTATTAGATTCGATAGAAATTACTTACAGCGGATTCCCTACAGCCACCGGATTAAATAGTTATCAGATTAGTTCTCACCTTGGCGATTCCATTGTATCCACACTTTCAGAGCCTTATGGTTCTCGCGATTGGTGGCCAAGTAAAATGAGTTTGGCCGATAAAATAGACTCTGCCGATATCATTATTACCGTACCCAAGCCCTACAAAGCTGGAACCAACGGCGTACTGATAAAAATTGATTCCAGCAATACAGATTACACCTATCATTGGAAAACAAGATACCCTACTGTTACTTACTTGTACGGCGTTGCAACCTACCCCTATAAAGAAAAGGATAGGTGGTTAAACATTAATGGCGACACGCTCTTTATCCAAAACTATATCTATCCTGACTACGAAAATGAATTGGATAACTATACTTTAATACTTGATTCATTACTCACCTTCTACTCACAAAAATTCGGGCCTTATCCTTTTATCAAAGAAAAATACGGCCACGCACAATGGAATATTGGTGGCGGAATGGAACATCAAACCATGAGCTTTGTATTGAACTTCAACCACGAACTGATAGCACATGAACTAGCTCATCAATGGTTCGGTGATAAGATAACCTGTGGTTCGTGGAGTGATATATGGCTCAATGAAGGCTTTGCCACATATTGTACAATGCTCACCTATCAATACCTATTTGGCGGATATTGGTGGCGCACCTCAAGAGAAGTTACCCTGCAACACTCGCTGTTGGATAACGGCAGCGTATATTGTGATGACACAACCCAAGTTGCACGCATCTTCAACCCTTCCCTGAGTTATTCTAAAGCGGCATATCTACTACACATGTTGCGTTGGATTTTAGGCGATTACAAATTCTTCTCGGCTATAAACCAATACCTGAACGATCCGATGTTGAAATATGGGTTCTCAAGAACGCAAAATTTAAAACAACACCTTGAGGAGCAGTACGGTAAAAGCCTCGATGATTTTTTTAATGAGTGGTATTACGGAAAAGGCTTTCCCGAATACTACCTTTATTGGACTCAGGCGAGCGATACAAGTATTGTGTTCAGATTGACACAAAAAACTACAGTACCGGAATCCGTCTCATTTTTCAAAATGCCTGTTCCCATAAAATTCTTTTACCCTGACACGTCCTATACCGCGATTATTAATCATCTTAGCAACACAGATGAGTACATAGTCCGGCATAAGCTTCCTATAGACTCTATTCAGATAGATCCCGAACTTTGGATTGCTGCCGCAAAAAGAGTGGTAATTCGCAAAGATTATCTTACCGAGGTTGGCGATATTTTTCTATTCCCAAATCCTTCCGATAAATTATTACACATTGAACATCAATATACTACACCAATAACCTCCATTTTAATCTATAATTATTTAGGACAAAACGTATTTGAAAATGACAACTTGAACATTAATGCCTACCAAGGCCTTTATGTTAACATTGACAACTGGCCTAAAGGAGCCTACATCGTAAAAGTGCTTATAGGAAGCGAATGGAAAACAATGCGCTTTATCAAAATTTAAGACTATAAATGACTTTGGGAAAATCGTTATATAGGTTATATTGCTCGCTGAACAACTTGGTAAACATGAAGAAAATTTTACTGCTTATTTCATTTCTTAGCCTTCAAATAATAAACACGCAGGCAACTCATATTGTTGGCGGAGAAATCACTTATGTCTATTTGGGAGCTAACACATATAAGATTACACTAAAAGCTTATCGAGATTGTTCCAATATTGTAAATGCTGCCTACGATAACCCTTTGGGTATAACCATTTTTGATTCTGCCGGAGTAGTAATACAGACTGTCAACATACCTTTTCCCGGTTCTATAACGTTGCCTAACAATGCAAACAATCCCTGTTTAATCGTACCACCGAATATTTGTGTACAAGAAGCAGTATATGAAACCACTGTGGTGCTACCCCCGATTGCCGGCGGCTATTGGATTGCATGGCAACGTTGCTGTCGTAACAATACAATTTTAAATATTGTAGATCCCGGTAACACTGGCGCATCATACTTAACGCATATTCCCGGTAACTTTATGTTACAAAATAATACCTATGGATATCAAAACAGCACTCCAAAATATAACAACTTCCCTCCGACAGTTATATGCAACAGCTATCCCCTTACATTCGACCATAGCGCCACAGACCCTGATGGAGATTCATTAGTGTACTCGCTCTGTGACCCTTATTTAGGTGGCTCATCAACGAATTCTAACCCCAATCCTGAGCCTGCTCCGCCATACAACTATGTAACCTTTACAAATGGGTTTAGTGCTATCAATCCCCTTGGTGGCAGCCCTCCGTCTGTAACAATAAACCCAAGCACAGGTATTTTAACGACAACTCCGGTAAATATTGGCCAGTTTGTGGTTGCCGTGTGTGTAAAAGAATATCGAAACGG
>JBDHXV010000013.1:0-53774 GCA_039810885.1 Chitinophagales bacterium
GGCGCCCACAGATAGGAAGCGGCCCCGGCGGCAGAAAGGATCGCCGAAGCACCCGGACAAATACTCGCATTATTAACAGAAAGATTTAAAGAAGGATAAACTAACACAATACTGCTTGCTGATATAGTGCAGCCATTAGCAAATGTTCCGGTTACGGTATAAGTTGTAGTAATTGTAGGGCTGGCAACCACGCTATTGCCTGATGATACAGATAAACTTGCGGCAGGCGACCACACATAGGTCGCCGCACCGGATGCAGTTATAATCGAATTACCACCAGGACAAATTGCAGAAGGTGTACTTACAGTTAAAGAATTCGCAGTTAAGCTAACAGGCAGAGTTATCGTGTCAGAGCAGCCGGCTTGCGAAACAACAACTAATGTAACATAATAAACCCCGGGTGTGGCATAGGTGTGCGAAGGGTTTTGAATACCGACAACTATTGGAGAGCCATCTCCAAAATTCCATTCAAACGATGCGATAGTCCCGTTTTGTATCGTGCTCGAATCCGCAAATGAAACGGTATTAGTGTTACAATTTTGATGATAACTAAAGTAAGGGTTAATTAAGGTCGGTTGAATAGTGGTAGACATAATAGCAATACAGCCTGTAACCGAGGTAAGCTGACAGCTATAACTCGAGCCGCTGACCGGATTGTTTACCGTAATCGTTTGAGTGGTGTCGCCTCCAGGACTCCATAGATAAGAAAAGCCATCGGGAGCACTAAGCACCACATTATTTGAGCCGACACAATATTGCGTGGTTAATCCTGAAGGCGCACAGTAAGCATCAATATAGGCATAACCAAAATGGCCGCCTAAAGCGCAATCTCCTACTAAAAACTGTATACTTACGGTTTGTCCAATATAACTGCTTAAATCTATGCCTACAGTTGTCCAATCTTTATAGTGTATTATCGAAGAAGAGGTAACAACGCCTGTTTTGAAATCTGTAATATTTGAATCTGAAGTAACAAAATAATGCCCGCACGCTTCATTGGGAATATATTGCCCTGAAGCATCAAGAACTTTGATTTCAAAGCGAGGTTTTTCGTTTGGCAGGTGGACGTTTGTTCCGTCTGGATCTTCAAGAACGACGGCATATTTGTAAATAAACAGGGGTGTTGCTGCACTGACGGTAAAAGTATAGTTCAGCATTTCTGAACGAGAGCCTGGAAACGGTCCGGGATTACTTGCTGCATAAAAAGATCGCTGCCACGCACCTAAACGCGCCGAGAAGCTTCCTCCGGGGGCAACATAGGATAAATTACCATTTGTGTTGGGGTCAAATCCGGGTGTCGTTATGACGTGTCGCGGTGCAGTAAGGCCTATAGTAGGCAGCAATTGATTAATTAATATCGGACAGCAGCCACCGGGGGTATTGCCGGAGTTTCCGTTAGGTGTCCCTCTTCCTCCCGTCCATCCTGTGAAATTACCTAACTCGAAATCCGCATTAGTACATTGAGCATAACCCTGATTCATAGTTAAAGCAGGAATCAGTGAGATCAATAGACAAACGTGTAACCGTCGAATCATGTAGAATTCTATTTATTGCTCATCTGCAAAATTTACATATACAACGATAAAAACACTTCAATAGGCGATAATTTTGAACAGTTGATAAATCCCGATACGGAAAGCCAGATAAAAGGTTTAGATATTTTTTAAAGAATATGGAATACTGCTTCTTTAGTTTGCCTAAGGGTAGGATTAAGCCTAAGAAGTGTCCTATTCGGTAACCGCACAATCATAAAGGATAATTATTTTTTTAATATTAAAAGGATGCAATAAGGAAAAAAGTAGTTTTGCGTGCAATTTTCACTAAACATTCCTCACATGCCATCTCCGAAAATTGCACTCGAAGGACTCACCTATGATGATGTCTTACTTCTTCCGGCGTATTCTCAAGTTCTACCGCGAGAAACAAATATCAGCACCCAGTTTACAAGAAACATTCGAATTAATGTTCCAATAGTATCTGCAGCTATGGATACCGTTACAGGAGCCGAAATGGCTATTTCAATGGCGCGAGAAGGAGGCATTGGTATTCTTCATAAAAATATGACCATAGAACAGCAAGCTAATGCTGTTAGAAAAGTGAAGCGCTCCGAGAGTGGGTTGATTATGGACCCAATTACTCTTCTCGAAGACGATACCATTGGGAAGGCGCATAGTCTTATGCGAGAATACAAAATAGGGGGCATTCCTGTGGTAAATGCGCATGGAGATTTAGTCGGCATTTTAACCAATCGTGACTTGCGTTTTGAAAAAATTATGACTCGCCGCGTGAGTGAGGTCATGACCAAAGAAAACCTGATTACCGCGCCAGAAGGAACGGATTTAAAAAAGGCAGAAATCATTTTACAGAAATATAAAATTGAAAAACTCCCTGTTGTTACAAAAAAGGGAAAGCTCGTTGGCTTGATTACCTATAAGGATATTTTAAAAATAAAAAATTTCCCTATGTCTTGCAAAGACAAACTAGGTCGTCTCTTAGTAGGAGCTGCTGTAGGAGTTACCTCAGACACGATGAAACGTATTGATGCCCTTGCACAAAATGGAGTGGACGTTATCGCCATTGATACAGCTCATGGTCACTCAAAGGGCGTTATTGAAATGTTAAAGCAAGTGAAGAGGAATTTTAAAGTAGATGTTATTACAGGAAATGTGGCTACGAGAGCTGCAGCAAAGGCTTTGGCCGATGCAGGAGCTGACGCGGTTAAGGTGGGTGTTGGCCCGGGTTCTATCTGTACGACACGGGTTGTTACTGGAGTTGGAGTGCCACAGCTTACTGCCGTTATGGAAGCGGCAGCGGCATTGAATGGGAAGGTTCCCGTAATCGCTGATGGGGGAATTCGCTATACCGGAGACATTGTTAAAGCAATTGCTGCCGGAGCAAGCACGGTGATGGCAGGATCTATGTTTGCTGGAACAGAAGAATCTCCAGGCGAAACAATAATCTACGAAGGAAGAAAATTCAAATCCTATCGAGGAATGGGATCTTTGGAAGCTATGCAATCAGGCAGCAAAGACCGATACTTTCAAGATGCAGAAGAAGATATTAAGAAGTTGGTGCCCGAAGGTATAGTTGGCCGCGTGCCATACAAGGGAACACTCAGCGAAGTGTTGGTACAGTGTGTTGGCGGATTACGTGCCGGAATGGGGTACTGTGGTGCTGCTACGATAAAAGATTTGCAAAAAGCACAATTTATAAAAATTACAACGGCAGGGGTAAAGGAAAGCCATGTACACGATGTGGTTATTACTAAAGAAGCGCCGAACTATAGCAGGTAATTAGTTTCTTTCTTCACCGCTGTTAAGAGAAACACAGTTTTGAATTGCCGAAGTCATAAGTATTTAAAGTGCCGTAATTCCGCTTCTCTTTTCAATCCTTATTTTTACCAACTTAAAGTCTTAAAAATGTCAAACACGCGTGGCCCGATTTCAGCTTTTATGGAAAAGAATTATTTACACTTTAATGCGGCAGCCTTAGTAGATGCGGCGAAAGCTTATGTGTCGCACATAGAGGCGGGAGGAAAAATGATGGTTACTCTCGCAGGAGCCATGAGCACCGCAGAGCTAGGCATTTCATTAGCTGAAATGATTCGTGCGGATAAAGTATCAATCATTTCCTGCACGGGAGCAAACCTCGAAGAAGATATTATGAATCTTGTAGCGCATAAGCATTATAAGCGTGTGCCCAATTATCGTGATTTAAGCCCGCAAGAAGAATGGGATTTATTGGAAAATCATTACAACCGGGTTACCGACACGTGTATCCCCGAAGAAGAAGCGTTTCGCCGGCTACAGAAACATATTTACAAAATATGGAAAGATGCAGATACCGATGGTAAGCGATACTTCCCTCATGAATTCATGTACAAGATTTTGTTAAGTGGTGAGTTGAAACAGTATTATGAAATTGACCCGAATAACTCGTGGATGCTGGCCGCTGCAGAAAAAAATATTCCTATTGTCGTGCCGGGCTGGGAAGACAGCACAATGGGCAATATCTTCGCTTCTTATGTGGTAAAGGGCGAAATTAAAGCGAGCACGATGAAGTCGGGAATTGAATATATGGCATGGCTCACGGATTGGTATAGGAAAAATTCAGAAGGCAAAGGGGTAGGCTTCTTTCAAATAGGGGGAGGCATTGCCGGCGACTTTCCAATTTGTGTAGTGCCAATGATGTATCAGGATTTAGAATGGACCGATGTGCCCTTTTGGTCGTACTTCTGTCAGATTTCAGACTCAACGACTTCATATGGATCATACAGTGGAGCCGTGCCTAATGAAAAAATTACATGGGGAAAGCTTGGAATAGACACTCCTAAGTTCATTGTTGAATCTGATGCAACGATTGTTGCTCCATTGATGTTCGCATGGATTTTAGGACGGTAATTTCTCTTTGAGGAATTCGGCAGTATAAGATTCTTTAACTTGTACCAAATCTTCTGGCAGACCTTGAAATAGGAGATGCCCTCCGGCCTCGCCCCCGCCGGGACCAAGATCAATGATATAATCGGCACACTTTATTACATCCATATTGTGTTCTATGATCACCACAGTATGCCCTTTTTCAATAAGTGTGTCAAAAGTTTTTAATAGCTTTTTGATGTCGTGAAAATGTAATCCGGTAGTGGGTTCGTCGAAAATGAATAGAATCGGGTGGGAATGCGTGCCTTTGCCTAAGAATGAAGCTAATTTAACACGTTGTGCTTCTCCGCCGCTGAGTGTACTACTTGACTGCCCAAGTTTAACATAGCCTAATCCCACGTTCTGCAAGGGCAAGAGAGATTCGGCAATCTGTTTCTCTTCATTAAAAAACTCAACAGCCTCATCTATCGTCATCTCTAAAACATCGTGTATGTTTTTGGTATTATAAGTTACCTCTAAAATATCGTCTTTAAAACGACGCCCCTTACATGTTTCACAGACAAGGTGTACGTCGGCAAGAAATTGCATCTCCACCACAATCTCTCCGTCCCCCTTACATTCTTCACATCGTCCGGCTTCTACGTTGAATGAAAAATGTTTAGGCTGCAACCCATTTCTTCGAGCTAAGGTTTGGTTCGCAAACAATGCTCTTATGGCATCGTATGCTTTGATATAGGTAACGGGGTTTGAACGGGAAGATTTACCTAATGGGTTCTGGTCAATAAGTTCAATCTGTGCAATTTTGCGATAGTCCCCGGACAATTGCCGAAATGTACCGGTGCTCTCAACGCTTGTCCCGATTAACTTCTTTAATGCAGGATACAAAATTTGCTTGATTAAGGTTGTTTTACCGGAGCCGCTGACTCCGGTAACAACCGACATTATATTTAGCGGAACAATTACATCGATATTCTTTAAATTATGATGCCGACAGCCTTCTAACACAATTTGATGATGTGCCCGGCGCCGCACTTTAGGTATTTCAATAGATTTTGTGCCGCAGAGATAGGCTCCGGTCAGCGATTCCGAATGTTGTAAAATATCTTGATAAGAGCCGCAAAAGACTACTTCTCCTCCTAATACACCGGCTTCGGGGCCCATGTCAATTATCAGGTCGGCTTGTCGCATAATTTCTTCATCGTGCTCGACAACCAAAACGGTGTTACCCAGATCTCGTAGTCGTTTTAGAACATGAATCAAACGATCAGTATCTTTCGGGTGTAAGCCAATGCTCGGCTCATCCAAAATGTAAAGAGAAGAGGTAAGATTACTGCCTAGTGTTCGTGTTAGATTGATCCGCTGCGTTTCTCCCCCGGACAAGGTAGTGGATGATCGATGTAAAGTTAAGTACCCCAATCCCACATCACACATAAATTGTAAACGGTTGATTATTTCAACGAGAATCCGCTGTCCGATAAGATGCTCTTGCTTGGACAATTCAAGATGATTAAAAAAGGTTTTAACCTTTTCTATAGGTTGGCTGGTTAGCTCATTAATTGACGTGCCATTAATTTTTACATAATTAGTGTCTTTACGAAGACGGCTGCCTTTACACTCGGGGCACAAAGTTTTCCCTCTATAGCGAGATAGCATAACGCGGTATTGAATTTTATAGCTATGCTTTTCTACGTCTTCAAAATAAGCATCAATCCCTCGGAAATATTCATTTCCTTTCCATAACAAAGCGCGCTCTTCTTCAGATAAATCCGAATAGGCGCGATGAACCGGAAAATCAAACTTGGGGGCATTTCGCAATAACGTATGCCACCATTCTCGCCCTGACTCCCCTTTCCAGCAGGCAATGGCGCCTTCATAAACACTTAAATTCTTATCAGGAATTACTAAATCCTTATCAATGCCCAACACATTACCAAATCCCTCACACACAACACAAGCTCCAACAGGGCTATTGAAATTAAAAAATTGTGGAGTGGGTACTTCAAATGTCATCCCATCTGCTTCAAACCGATTACTGAAATGTATTTTCTTTTTATCATAATAGAGGTAACACGAGCCATCCCCCTCATAAAAGGCTGATTGTGCAGAGTCGGCAACACGAGCCAAGACATCCTCAGCTTCACTTTTTTTGATTAACCGATCAATAATTAAATAATATTTTTCTTTTTCTAATTTGGAGGAAGACTCAATTAATTCTTCAAGTTTTAACACGTCATCATTCAGTAAAACACGGGAAAAGCCCTTTTGGCTTAACAAGCTAAACTCTTCTTTTACGGAGCGCTTTTTAGAAAAGTGAATGGGAGCAAGAATGTAAAATGGAGCATCTTCTTTCAACTTCATTACGGCATCTACCACATCTTTTACCTCATGCTTTACTACTATTTGTCCGGAGATGGGAGATATGGTTTTCCCGATGCGTGCGTATAGTAATCTTATATAATCGAACAATTCCGTCAATGAACCAACGGTAGAGCGCGTGGTTCGTGTACTTACTTTTTGTTCAATAGCTATTGCGGGGCTAAGTCCTTTAATAAAATCCACATCCGGCTTATGCATGCGCATGAGAAACTGCCGCACATAAGCACTCAAACTCTCCACATAACGTCGCTGCCCCTCGGCAAAAAGAGTATCAATACTCAAAGAAGACTTGCCGGAGCCGCTAACCCCTGTAACAACAACAAGCTTATTCTTGGGTATTTCCAAATGAATATCTTTCAGATTGTGTACACGAGCCCCCTGAATGATTATTTTTTTACCTGGGGAAGAATTTATTTTTTGTTTTTCGGAAGAATTATTTGATATTTGAGTAATCATTGAAACCATTTATCCTTCAATCGGTAAGAGGAACAAAGATAAACAAACCAAAACGAGGCGCCTATATTTATACTTCTACCTTAATAGTTAAATAGACTTTTAACAAACTACATTTAGAAGTGCGCTTTATTCTTAAAAATAATATCTATGGCTTTGGCAAGATTTTTTCTTGCAAGAGATATGTAATCCATCAAGGAGGTGCATCCCTTTTACACATTCCAAACGATCAAAGACCATTCGCTTATTGACAGATACTCTACACACCTTTCACAACTTAAAAACCAAAGTAGAGTTATGCAACAACAACAAATCTTTTCAGATCAGGAATTGGTACATCAATACCTGAACGGGCGCGAGCAGGCATTTGCCGAATTGCTGCAACGCCATAAATCAAGGGTTTATACCGCTATTTATATGTTTGTACGCGATAAGTATTTAGCAGAAGACTTGTTTCAGGAAACATTTATCAAGGCCATAAAAAAATTAAATGCCGGACTCTACACGGATGAAGGAAAATTCCTTCCCTGGGTGTTGCGCATTGCTAATAATCTGTGTATAGATTATTATCGAAAAACAAAGCGCAGCCCTAAAGTAACCAACCCGGATGGGTATGATATTTTTAGCATTTTGCCTTTCCATGATACAGGGGCACAGGAGGCTATTATTAAAAAGGAGGAGCATGGCACGGTAAGAGCGCTGATTGACAAATTGCCGCCTGACCAAAAGGAAGTTTTGATTTTACGACACTATGCGGACTATAGTTTTAAAGAAATTGCCGAACTAACGGGAGTAAGTATTAACACGGCATTAGGTCGTATGCGATATGCGATTTTAAATATGCGACGTATGTTAAAAGAACAGCAAACCGCAAAAATTGCGGTTAAAGTAAAACAATAGCCTTTCATAGGGGTTTGGCTATGTACCGCCGTCAGAAACAGCAATGTTTCGACGGCGGTTTTTATAAAATTATAGTAGGGTACAATAAAAATATTTCTATGCGTTTATATAGGCAAATTATTATGAAATGATCCCTTCCTATACACAAGAACAACTTATTAAACTTATTTACAATGAGTGCAGCGCCGACGAAAAGCGCATCTTACATGTAATGATAAGTGAAGACGCTGGAGTTGCCGAGGAATATGCACAACTAAAGAACATTTTTTGCGAATTGAATAAGGCGCACTATGAACCAACCGCCACTTCAATTCATATTATTATACAGCAACTTCAGGCGGAGCTTCAGCATTAAGTATTGAGTAACAAATAACTCCTTTCAGGAGAAAGCAAATCTGCGGATCTCATAACGTCGGTGGCCAGTACACCACTTCATTTTTTGTACAAGAAAAAAACTTGTTAACCCTTTTCCATTTTCTAACAAAAAACAGTCAACCTGTTTCAGGACAAGACAACGACAGTGCAAGCTTGAACCAACAGTGTTAAAAAAGAACAGACAGAGTACAATGAGCAAACAACTCAACATTTCACTCACCCTTCTCTTTACGAAGCAAGTGGGACGAGTAAGAAAATAAATGCTGACCTTTCTAATTGGCGACAAGTTTATGACGACTTGAATAAAGTCAAGCCCTTTAAGCCAAGTTAATCTTATCCAATGGAGAACGCATTTATTACAACAAACTTGTTCTTGCGCTTTCGGACTTGAAGATAACAGAGGAGGAGGCAAAAGAACTTAACGACATTAAACAATTCTTTTCGCTTGCATACAAAGACATTTAGGAAATCAAAGCCGACTTGAGCCGACAAGCAGTTTCGAAACTTGCAACAGAAAAATTCAGCGACAAAGTTTTTATAGAAAAAGAAAAGAAAGAAGTCTTTGCGTTGCAAACGCGATAAATAGTTTCAGCATGCGACACAGTCGCGCGCTAACGAGGAATCACTATGATATTTTTGTAAAGTAAGCATCTGCCTGTAGAAATGTCCCATCTGCTAAACTCTGTGAGACATTTTCTATCCCCGTCAATCTATAGTTAAACTTTTCTAAGTATTTCATAAGGTCGTCTATTAATACGGCACCGATGTATAACTCTTGAAAATTTATTTCTGAGTAAATGATATTTACTTTATCCAAGATTCCGGTTGCTCCCTCTAATACAATTTTTTCTGCGCCTTGTACATCTAATTTTAACAGAACATTTGGTTTAAGTACATCCGTTGTAATAATATTATCAAGACGGTCACAAGCAACCTTTATCTTTTGAATGTTTTTTGATTGAGGATAACTGGTTTTGTGTAATTCTGCCATTTCTAATAAAGAACTTGATCCTGAATTTCCTGACCTGAAAAACTCAATCTCACCTTTATAAGTAGAAAGCGCTATTTGATAAGATTTGAAATACTTATCAGTGGATTGTCTCTTATTCAGGGCTTCAAAAGAATCGGGCAATATCTCAAATGAATGAATCATTGCATTGGGGAGAATTTGTCTAATCTTTCTTGCATAGCCCCCATCACTTGCTCCTACATCCAGTATAGTTTGGATATTCATTTGCCTGAGCCAGTTGTACCTAACCTTCTGTATAGATTCTTCATATTCATCAACGGGAACTATAACTCTACCTGATTTTCTTAGTGTATCTTTAAATTGCTTTACTAACCATGCTCTCATAAGGAATAAAAAATTTAACCGTCAAACCAATAGTATGGTGCTCCCCATCTTTAGGACAGATTTAGGTCAAAGTTATGTTTATTTTATTAGTATCATTACTAATTTGTGTGCAATTTGTCATGCCTCCCGTTAACGTGCGACTGTGTCGCGTGTTTTCATTAATTCACGCGATAGTATCTCGTTCCTTATCTTATAAATCAAAAAGCGATGTCAGAAAAATATTCTATGCGCGACAAGCAGGGATAATACTTTCTTCTATCTTAGAGTTAATGTTGCTTTGTCGCAAGCCGTGCAAATAACCCTGCGGAAGAAAAGTACGGGCGATGAGCAATACGGGCTGCTAAAAACCTACACTTTAACAGGGAATCTTGTTTTCAACAGACAGATTCTTTTGTCCCACCCTAAAACAGGTTGACTAAAAATGAAACAAGCCGCGGAGATTTACAAAAAAACACAAGCGCTATGAGAAAACTGCCGCCTGATTAATTATATTTGAAGTGTTCAGGTGAGGATGGAAACGGGCTATGCCTGAGGAGCAACCCGGATAATGTCAACATCGTGAACCACGAAAAATGAAGCGGGATCTTCGCTCCCGTTCATCTAAACCACTTCATTTTTTGTACAAGAGAAAACTGGTATCCCTTTTTTATTTTCTAACAAAAAATGGTCAACCTATTTCAAGGACAAGACAACAGACGCAGTAACCAACAAAAACAGAAAATGAATTACGAGAAAATCTCAGAAAGAATTGAATTTCAGATAGAAACACTTTTTGAAGAACTAAGGTCAGGAATTTCGGCAAGGGAAGACAGCCGAGCATTTGGTGCGATGATTGAAAAACGAATAACGGAAAATTGGAAGAATGTCTGTTCCAACTTAGGTTATCAAGCCATTGACATACCGGGCAGAAGGACAATATTTGACTTCGCTTGTAACATTGAAAAAAAACTTTTTGGCTTTGTTGTAAAAACCAAAGACCTTGATTCAGCTAGGTATTCTGATGGTGGGGTGTGTGCAGTTGGAAATCTATTCAAGTTTCTAGCGAATGACAAGGGAGTCTTTATGATTGTTGAATTTGGTCACGATAAATCAACAACAAAAAACAGCAGTAGGGACATTGAATATATTCGGGTTGCCCCGTTTCATTGCCTTCCAGAAAACACCTACCGGATTGAGAACTTAGGGACAGGTCAAGTAAGACTAAACTACACAATAAATCAAGTTTGGGATGAAATTGACTGGAATAGATCTTACAGCAACTTCTTCGATATTTTTTGCGACCTTGCGATAACGCATTACAAGCGAGTAAAAGCAGATGCAGAAAAACGTATTAAATCAATAGAACAATTTAAAAATGGCGGATATCAAAACTTTCGATTTATCAGATAAGGATTTGCAGATTGGTGATGTATTCACCCCGATTAAATGGGGTGAATTTGCCATTAATAAATTCGACCTATTTACAAAATGGTTAAAGGGGGCTTCAATTTTTGACCCTACAATGGGAGAAGGAAACCTGCTCGAATCCTTAATTACTTGTGGTTTGTCACAGGGGTTTGCTATTGAAAATCTTCCAACCAACAATCTGTATGGAAATGAATTAAATACTCAATATTTCAATAAGGCAATAAATAAGTTCAAGGTAAAGTATGGTTTAGAGATGTCCCAAAACTTCACGAATGAAGATTTACTAAGACTTAAGCCTAGAAAATTCGACATCATCTTTGGAAATCCGCCCTGGCAAAACTTTGTGGATTTACCCGAAGGCTACAAAGAACAAATTAAAAGCTACTTTTTCAAATTTGACCTAGTTGGGAATACTCAAAATCTCCTATTAGGGGGAAGTAGAATTGATATTGCAGCTTTGATAATTCAAATATCAATTAAAGACTTTTTAGTTCAGAACGGTGAAGCAATTATATTTATGCCGCTTTCATTATTTCTAAATGACGGTGCGAACAGAAATTTCAGAACTTACAGCATCGGAGAAGTAAAATACTGTTTAAAGACTGTTTTTGATTTTAATGACGAAGATGTGTTTGGTGGTATTGCGACTCGATATGGTCTAAGTCATTTTATTAGAGATAAGAATTCTATTTTCCCTATACCGTATTATCGTAATGAAGGCGGAACTTGGAATGAATACATTGCCAAACCAATGTTTCACGAGACCGCCCCATTGAGCATAATGTCAAATGATGAAGGGGGCCATTTTGACAACATTAAACCCGTGCTCATAAAAAAAGAATCAAGTCCAAGACAAGGAATTAATACTTGTGGTGCTAATGACGTTTTTTTCTTTGATGACTTGACTACAGTAAATGAAGATTTGGTTTGTGTTTCTAATAAGAACAGAGACAAAATCATTTTACCAAAGAAATTTATTTTCCCTCTGATTACCTCCAAAGAGTTTAAGGGTGAATTGTCAAATCCTTCAAGGTGGGGGCTGTTGCCATACAACAAAAACGGTAAACCTTTAGAATGGAAACAAATTCAACAGTTCCCTGAACTTCACTTTTATCTAGAATCAAACAAGGATATTCTACAAGGCAGAAAAGGTGTAATGCTTAATGCAATACTTAATCGTGGTCATTGGTGGGCTATGTTAGGAGTTGGCGAATACAATTTCTTTCCATACAAGGTAGTATGGGAAGCGTATGGCAAGGCAACTTTTAATCCTACAATTTTTGAAGGTTCTTGGCAAGCAAACCAATCATTGCAAGCGTTTATTCCAGTAAAGTCACTAGCCGAAGCCGATAGAATTCAAAAGGACCTTTCCGACAAACAAATAGAGAACTATCTTCTGTCATTAAAAATGGAAGGGACAATGAATTGGGCACAACCGGGAAAGATTAAGAAAATAATCAAATATGAAGAAGAATCCCTGACCTTATTCTGACAATAAAAACTGCCCTATAACATTGGTAACCGTTGCGCAACTCCATTGATAAGAAAAACGCAATCTCAACAAATTGTTTATTGGCGATGATAAATTTTCAACTCACAAAATTGAGCGTGAAAATTTGCATTCGTTAGAACCTGTCCCGCCCTAAAGCAGATTGACTAAAAATGAAACAAGCCGTGGAGATTTACAAAAAAATACAAGCGCTATGAAAAAACTGCCGCCTGGTTAATTATATTTGAATTGTTCAGGTGAGGATGGAAGCGGGCTATGCTGAGGAGCAACCCGGATAGTGCCAACATCGTGAACCACGAAAAATGAAGCGGGATCTTCGCTCCCGTTCATCTAAACCACTTCATTTTTTGTACAAGAAAAAACTGGTAAACCTTTTTTATTTCCTAACAAAAAATGGTCAACCAATCTCAGGACAAGACATAATAAAGAACTGATAGAGAGATATGGAAAACAAATTTTTTTCATCCACAGGTTTAATCCGTAGCGGCTGCATCCTGCGTTTGCCGGATAACCATGGGGATAGTTTAGTACAACTTTCATTTAATGCCCTTTTTGTTTTCAACCCATAACCGCAGGGTTATTTGCACGGCTTGTGGGAAAGTAAAATTAATCCTGCGGGAGAGAAAGTTACACAGGCGATAAGAAAAGTCTTCGCAGAAGAAGACTAAATGCTGCCTGGGATATCAATTATCTTGAAAGAATACTCGGATTTTGATGCGGTCGCCCTGGTTTTGTTGCTTAGTGTTTTTGTATTTACAAGAATGGTGCTTTCTTCTTATTATGCAAGGACATTTTGGTCATCCCCTACTGAAATTAGTTTTCCATCATTTTTGAATTACACTTGTATTGATTATTTTTGTCTCATTCTCTTTTTTTAAGATTTCAATATTTCTATTATTGATTTTTAAAACAATAATTGAGAGTTATTTTGGTTTATAAATAATTTTTTTTGTTGAAAGAAAACTCATTTGAAACTCTAAAAAATAAAAATTAAAGAATGATTTCAATTAAAAGGTTGCCTGGATTACTAAAAGATTATCTTTTAAATATCATTCTTTATGAGACTCGTTTGCAGAACCAGGCAACACAAATGCGTGGAATTGCCACTATTGAAGAATGGGTGAGTCTGGGAAGACCTATACCGGGACCGGCAGTATATAAAGAATCTGTAGTTAAAGGTTTTCAGTCTTTTTTTAAGACGAAAGAATTAATTGAAACAGGAACCGTTACAGGAGAAATGGTTGATGCGGTAAAAGATTTATTTCCAAGTATTATAACTATAGAGATTGATAAGAAACTTGCAAGAAGGGCAAAAAGAAAATTTAAAAAATATCCTCATATTCATGTATTGGAAGGTGATAGTGCAGAAGTACTTCCCCGCTTAATTCAAGAGAAAAAAGGACAATGTATTTATTGGTTGGATGGTCATTATTCCGGAGGTGTTACAGGTAGAGGAGAAAAGGACACCCCAATAGTTGAAGAATTAAATGAAATTTTTAAGAATTATCAAAACGATATAATATTGATAGATGATGCTCGATCATTTAATCTCAACCATAATTATCCTACAATAGAAGTGGTAACGGAATTATGCAAGAATTTTGTAAAAGACATTAACGTGGAAGTTAAGTATGATATCATTAGAATTTATCGGGGTCAGAAAATTGAAGTTTGATAAATTGGGATTTTCATTATAAAAATATTCAAAAGCTTTTATTAGAAAGTATCTGGCTTGATTCAATAAGTTATGGATTCCCCAAAAATAGCGGTTAAAACCTGACATAAATCATGAAGCTATAGGGCACCTCTAAAAACCTCATTTAAAAATTATCTTCCATTCCATTTAGTCATTTTGGTAAAACCGAAACAGTTTTCCTAATTGAGTGTATTATTTTTTCGTTTTCTTTTTTTTGATTATTGAATGTTTTGTTCTCAGTTGAACACACTTATCCCTACACAGAGGAGTATCCTAATTGAACTGCACGAAAAATATTGTAGGTCAGATTCATTAATCCGATTACTGCAGTAGCTCGCTTGATGCCTATAGTGCGAATGTGAGAGCCTTCATGCCGTTTTCTAAATAGTCTGCTAAGATCAACTTGAAAAACACGACAGGGTCTATGCTTTGTTGGCCTTCTGTGCCGCAGTAGCGCTTGGTTGTTTTGTACAAGAGGCTTAAATCCAATACTTCTTTCTGCTTGCGATAGATGTTTTCTTGCGGCACTCACTCAACTGAAAGTCGCAAAACAACTTTTCGGTATAGGTCTTTTTTCTTTGCATACTATACCATAATGTATTGTTATTGTTCTTTGCCAGGCACTCCTTGCAATTAATGATTGACATGCTTATCTTAGTTGTAGAACTAACACAGAGGAGTATTGGATGACAACGAATATATTTAGAGAGCTGTATTAAAATGAAACGTTTCGTGAAATTGTCGTATCCATTTATATGTTGATTATAAATAAAGTTGAAATTCGTTATGTTATTAGGTAAGGAGACTTTTAAAAAAACAATCTACTTTTCACTTCGGATGACCATACAAGAGAGATATAAAAACGTATTAGAATATTTTCTAAAACACAACCCCAAAGCCGAAACAGAGCTTAATTATGAGAATCCATATCAATTGCTTGTAGCTGTAATCCTTTCGGCACAATGTACAGATAAGCGAGTAAACAGTATCACGCCGGCGGTTTTTAAAAGATTCCCGACACCTCAAGCGATGGCTCAGGCCTCTTTTCAGGATTTATTCCCGCTAATCAAATCGGTCAGCTACCCAAACAATAAAACAAAGTACTTGATAGGAATGGCTCAGGCGTTAATTAACAACTTTAACGGGATAGTGCCATCAGACGTAGAGCAATTACAAAAACTGCCCGGGGTTGGCCGTAAGACGGCAAATGTTATTGCAGCATGCATTTTTAACCAGCCTAAGATGGCGGTGGACACTCATGTGTTTCGTGTGTCTGCCCGCATAGGATTAACACGAGGCGCAAAAACCACGTTACAAGCTGAACAACAATTGATAAGGCATATCCCTACAGATATGATTCCCTTGGCGCATCACTGGCTTATTCTTCATGGACGGTATATTTGTATTGCTCGACATCCAAAATGCTGGGAGTGTGGCATCCGTGAATGGTGCCGCTACTACAAACAAGATAAAAAACAAGGCGCTAAATAATTTAGTAAAATAAATATTTGGGCTTTATTGTACGAAGTCAAAAAAAAGAAGGACTTTTAATTTTTATAAAAAGTAATCGCTAAATAAAACACAACTATATGCCGAACTATCAAACCGAAAAATTGAAAGCACTCAAACTAACCATTGAGAAAATAGATAAACAATTTGGTAAGGGAACCATTATGAAACTTGGAGATAGCGCCATTGAGCCGCTCGAAGCTATCAGCACCGGATCGCTCGGATTGGATTTGGCATTAGGCATTGGAGGATTTCCGAAAGGGCGCATAATTGAAATATATGGCCCCGAATCATCAGGTAAAACGACACTTGCCATTCACGCCATTGCTGAAGCTCAAAAGAAAGGCGGCATCGCTGCGTTCATTGATGCAGAACATGCCTTTGATAAGCTCTATGCACAAAAACTTGGCGTCGATGTTGAAAACCTCCTCATCTCGCAGCCCGATAATGGAGAGCAGGCACTGGAGATAGCAGACAATTTAATCCGTTCCGGTGCGATAGATATTATAGTGATTGACTCTGTTGCTGCTTTGGTACCCAAAGGAGAAATTGAAGGAGAAATGGGAGACAGCAAGATGGGACTGCAAGCTCGCTTAATGAGCCAAGCATTACGTAAATTAACGGGTACAATTAACAAAACAAATTGCTGTTGTATTTTTATTAATCAACTGCGCGAAAAGATCGGGGTCATGTTCGGCAACCCGGAAACAACGACCGGAGGAAATGCGCTGAAGTTTTATTCTTCCGTGCGCTTAGATATACGCCGCACCGGTCAGATTAAAGATGCAGACGAAGTTGTAGGTAATCGTGTAAAAGTGAAAGTGGTAAAAAATAAAGTTGCCCCACCATTCCGTTGGGCCGAATTTGATATCATGTATGGAGAAGGCATTTCTAAAGTTGGGGAGATTATTGACCTTGCTGTAGAAAATGAAGTTATACAAAAGAGCGGTTCTTGGTTTAGCTATGAAGGTACAAAACTCGGGCAGGGACGCGATGCCGTGAAACAATTATTGGCAGATAACCCGGAAATGGCTGATGAAATTGAGAAGAAAATTAAAACGAAACTCATGAGTCACGAAGTGCCGCCTACAACAGACAATGATGCTAAAAGCTAATAGGCTGTTTAATTGAGTTGAAGGGTATGGGGGATGTAAATACCTTGTATTTATATCTATTGCTGCATAGAATAATAAAGGACTTAAATAGTTTTGTACGGCTATGAATTCGGATATTCCACATCATATAATACGTCGCTGGCTCTTTGTAGGATTAGTCATGATTTTTTTTCAAATTTTAATCGGAGGAATTACACGCCTAACAGGGTCGGGTTTAAGCATTACCGAGTGGAATGTAATAATGGGCACATTCCCACCTGCGAGCAACGAACAATGGCAAGATTTGTTTGACAAATACAAGGACTTTCCGCAATATAAAATCATGAATACAGACATGACTTTATCCGGGTTCAAGGCTATCTTTTGGTGGGAATATATCCATCGCCTGTGGGCGCGTTTGTTCGCTCTCGTTTTTTTAATTCCGTTTATTTTTTTCTTGTATAAAAAGTGGTTGGACAAAAAACGCATCATCAATCTGTTAATTTTATTTATCCTTGGTGCAGCACAGGGGCTCATCGGATGGATTATGGTAATAAGCGGATTAAAAGATAACCCATGGGTTAATCCGTTGAATCTCAGTTTTCATTTAATGATGGCCTTGTTTGTATATGCTTATCTACTATATGTCTATGCAAACTATTTACAAGAAGCGAAATTTAATCCTACATCTTCAAGATTCAACAGCATCTTGAACTGGCTAATTGTTTTTGTGTCTCTACAAATATTTTATGGAGCACTAATGGCAGGCCATAAAGCCGCGTTGTTTTACCCTACATGGCCCAAAATAGGAAGCGAATGGATTCCGTCGGCTATGGATACGTATTCTCCTGCATGGCTCAACTTATTTGAGAATAAGGCTCTTATTCATTTTATTCACAGAGGATTTGCCTATCTGTTGTTAATTATATTAATTTCATGGTGGGCTGTATATAAAGGGGATATTAGAACAAAAGCACCTTTATCGCTACAGGGAGTGTACGTCAGTATTCCATTACTTATTATAGCTCAGGTGTTACTTGGGATTATTACTGTGTTAAGTTCGTTAGGAAGCATTCCTGCTGTGTGGGGCGCCATGCATCAAGCTGTTGCCATATTACTATTCACGGCAATGCTGTTTCTCAGATTCAGATCGAAAAGAACAGGAGACACACAACATTCTTAATTATTATCAGCATTGCTGATAGAGCCAATGACTATTCTTGTGAGGAAATAATTTCCTCTAAAGTCGGTACTAACATTATCCTTTAGCTTATAATTGGCAATACAGTACTGCGCTTTAAGTTGCGCATAGTGCCTTTTTAAAATAATACATCGAGTGCTCAAGCCCGGGCTGAAAACTAAGCTGCCCTTATCTACATGAATATATTGGTTTGGATTGTAATAAGTTAATTGCCCATATCCAATATCGGCAATTCCTTCAAATACAAAGCGGTTTGTTTCCCAAAACGGTCTGCCATAGTTAAATACGATCTGCGCACCGAAGTATTCATTGCGCATTAGAATACTATCCTGTTTTTTTATTTTAACAGGTTCTCGTGTCTTGCCTCTGGGCCATCCGATTAAATCGAAGCTCAATCCGAAGTTGTATTTTGACCACTTGAAGTCGCTGCAAAAACCTATAATCGGAGGAGAGCCCAACACTTTGTTTTTGTTGTCGGGAAACCAGGTGCCACCACTAATGCCTAAATAAATTCCTTCCTTGTTAATTGGTTTATGACTTTGAGCCAAGCTCAATAGACTTAAGAGTGAAAGGCCTAAAGATGCAGCTATAATGCTACAATAAGGAAACCGCATCACAGTATTTCATTTTTAAAAAGCACAATAAAACTTAAGGCTTATACTTTGAGTCATTCAGAATCTTTTGAGCATCATTATTCAACATCAATGCACTTAGCTTCACGTCACCCGTTTTTGAACTATAACGTTTTAAAATCCGATACCCGACCCAGGAGCCTATATTTCCCGGAGCTTCATCGGGCATGCCGGATGTGTTTGGGGCATCATTAACAAATTTGCTATATACAAGCGGGTCGGTTTCAAAGAGTAATTTGTTTTTTATAAAATATTTCCAAATCTCACTTTCATTTTGCTCTAACCATTTAAGTGTCTTATTGCTATAGCCAAAGATTAAACTGTCTGGAGTATCGGGTAGAATCTGTTTTGTAGCATATAGAATTTTCCCATTATAGATCATAGCATCTAACAAGTTGCCCCCCTTTTTGCTAAACTCAAAATTCCCCATAAGCCATACACTCATTGCATTTGGAAGAATATATGGTAGATCGAACTTTCGAACCTTGTATTGAGGAAACATATCTGGAAAGTAACTGTAGAAACTAAATTGAGGCCCCATATACCCATCTAAGCCTATAGCAAGAAATTCCGTATCTACATTAAAGCAAAATGGAGGCCCGCCGATATAGGTGATTATTCGGGGAATGTGCGCATCTTTAAAATAATAGCGCACGTATTTAAATGCAGTAGTTAAGTCGTTCTGAAGCCACGTGAGATTAGCATATTTCTGTTGTACTGTATCATACATTTCTAAAACTTCAGGATGATGCAAAAAGAGCATCAAGGTATCCTTAGAAATGCTTGTGTCTTTGTACCCGATCAAGCCGATAATTTCTCTCAGATATAATGGTATAAAGTCGCCATATTTCTCCTCAAGATGATGTATAGCGATCTCGTAGTTGGTGGTGTCTATATTAAATAGATCTTGTTCAAAGCGATCCACCCGAAGGGTTACGTCAATGTTGTCAATATCTGGTTTATCGCTTAAGCAAGAAGAATAAATAAGGACAAGAATAAACAGGATAAAAAGGTGAACCGATTTCATTAAATGCCTTTGAAATTTGGGTTGCGTTTTTCTATAAATGCTTGTACTCCTTCTTTATTGTCTGCACTATTGCCGGCAATCTCTTGGCAATAGGCTTCATAATCTAGCATTGTTTCGAGGTCGCTGTGAAAAGATTTATTCAGCATCTTTTTTATTAAGCCTATGGCTTTTGTGGGGGCGCTTGCATAATAAGATGCAACTTGTTGTGTGGTTTCATCAAGAAGATCTAGTGCGACAACTTTATATATCAAGCCATATTCTGCTGCTTCTTTTGCTGAGACTTTAGTACCCATCGTTGCCCATTCAAAAGCCTTATTAGATCCGACTAATCGAGGCAAAAAATAAGAAGAACCTGAATCCAAGACAAGGCCTACGTTTACAAAAACTTCAATTAGGGAGGCATTTTCAGAGGCAATAATCATATCGCAAGCAAGTGCCAAAGAGCACCCCGCACCTGCAGCTACACCATTGAGTTTGCATAATATGGGCTTGGGCATATTACGTATGGCGCGAATGATGGGGTTGTATCGTTTAAGCAGCGAATCCATGAAACTGCGATTACCTGCTGCTGCGGCTGCTTTTAAATCTTGCCCACTGCAAAAGGCCTTACCGCTACCCGTGATAATTATCACCCGAACCTCTGTATTTTTTTCTACTTGTTTAAGGGCATCTTGCAATTCATAACTCATCTCGTCATTAAATGCATTATATACATCGGGGCGGTTAAGGGTTATTGTGGCTATGCCATTTTGAAGCTCAAATAGTAACGTGTTGTACATAAGTGGAAAAAGAATTAGTGAGCCTTAAAAAATTAAAGAGCAATTTAATTAATGCATTCGCTTAGCAGCAAAGCAATAGAACTACTTCTTTACCTTTATACCGCATCCAATAGCTTTAGTATAGGTAAGTGGAACGGGCTTGCCGGATAGCAGAGCATTAACGGCATTTTCTACGTAAGGCGTTTTTACTTCAGAAGCATCTTCATAATTATCATCAATAGTTCCGATATATTCTACCTTTAACCCCTTGTTGTCGCGGCAAAGTATAAATACGTGTGGCGTGCGCTGCGCCCCAAATTTTGGATATACTTTTTGGCCTTCATCAATTAAGTACGGAAAGTTAAATCCCTTCTCTTTATACCGTTCCTGCATTTTCTCAAAACTATCGCCCGGCTGAACTTCCGGATCGTTAGGATTGATAGCAATTACAGGGAATCCTTGTGAGTTGTATTCTACATTTAGAGCTGTGATGCGATCTTCGTAGGCAATGGAATAAGGACACACATTGCAAGTGAAGATAATAATAAACCCTTTTGTGTCGGGGAAGGTAGATAAAGAAACATAGCGACCATCTATATTCTTTAACGAAAAATCCTCAACATAGTCGCCTACCTGATACCCCGCCGATTTTTGTGCATACAAAAATGAAGAAAGGACTAGCAATGAGAAAATTGAAAAAATGTATTTCATGATTTATGGGAGGATAAATTTTTTTACTTCAGTTTCAAGTTCGTCAAAATTAAAGGGATGAGGGTAGAACTGCCGCTGATTCTTTGAAAAAATTAAAGTAGCAGGAATGGTCCCCTCCCATTTTTTATCAATTAACGGAATCCAGCGATTCATATCCGGGTCACTGATCACAATGACCTTAGCTTCAATATCTTGCTTTTTAAGAAAGGGAATCAACGCAGATTTTATTTTAGTTCGCATGTCCACACTAACCAAAATTACTTTTACTTTTTGGTTAATATAGGCATTGTTAAATTTTATGATTTCGGGTATTTCTTCTACACAAGGGCCACACCACGTTGCCCAAAAATGAATAATAAAAACGGTGTCGGATTGTGTTTGAAGCAAGGGCTCTAACCCATTATAGTCATATACAGCAATTTGATACCCATCGAAGGTAACGGTTTCAAAAGGCTTTGCAATTTGAGCAGAGGCGATTTCACTACTGCATAAAAGAAATAGTAAGAACACTAAACGCATAAGGCGAAAGTAGCGGTTTATTGTCGAATAAAGCATTGACAATTAGTCAAGTGTTTTTTTGAGTATCCATGAAGAAAAGTCATTTTGCTAAATAGGATATTATTTGTTCGATATTGTTTAATGTTTGGAGCGTTATTCATAGATCGCCAACAAGTTGATAACGATAAATCTAATGTTATAAATTCAAACAACAATGCTTTAAGTATGGGTACATTGCTGAAATAGGCAAGAATATAAAAAAGCCACAGTGAACATTTAATGCTAATGAATTAAAGACAGAGTATTTGTTCTCCCAAAAACTTATTTTGAAAGAATCGAGATAAAGATTTCCTTTCCTCAATCGGTTTTATATTTTTGAATTAGAAACCCTATGCGATGATAAATATTATTTTGTTTGGACCTCCCGGAAGTGGAAAGGGCACACAAGCGATTAAATTGAAGGAGAAGTATTCCTTGCTGCATATTTCAACAGGAGACATTTTTCGCAACGAGATTGCCAATAAAACAATACTGGGATTAGAAGCTAAAAAATATATGGATGGAGGGAAATTGGTCCCCGATGAGCTAACCATAAATATGCTGATAGGCTTTGTAGATGCCAACTATAAACAAGGCCTACATAAAGGAATCATCTTTGATGGTTTCCCACGCACTATCCCTCAGGCAGAAGCTTTAGATCGCATGATGGAAAAAAGAAACACGCCTGTTACCCGTGTCTTGTCTTTAGAAGTTAACGACGAGCTATTGGTAAAGAGAATAATTCAACGAGGATTAACCAGCGGCAGAATAGATGATTCAAATGAAAGCACAGTACGGAAACGCCTTGAGGTTTATTATCAACTGACTGCGCCACTGCAAGGTTATTATACACAACAGGATAAGTTTACTTCGTTAGATGGTGAAGGAAGTATAGAAGCCGTATTCGAACTACTTTGTAAAAAGTTTGAACACATTACCGTATAGAGGTACCGAAAAATAGTTTTTTTAATTACAGATTGCTATTAGCGATAATTGTTGCTAATTGTTTAAGTTGAGAAAGCATTAATCAAAGTAATTAAGATGAGAACCTTTTTACACGAGCAGTTGTATAGCATGGCAAATACAAAGTAGATTTGCCAACTTCAATTTTTGATACTTCAAGTATATTCATCGGCTTGAAGTTTATCCGATCTAAAAGAAAATTTAACGTTTAATGGATCTGAAATTAACACTTGTCATCGCAATAGCAATGTTGGTATCATGTAAGCCAAAAGATAGCTTTAAAAAAGGAGTTCCCCCATTTACGATTATTGAGGTCTCTAAAAGAGATGTAATCGGGTATAAAGAATATCCAACGAATATTCAGGGAAGCAACAATACAGAGGTGCGAGCGAAGATAAGCGGATATATTGAAAAGTTATTTGTGGATGAAGGCCAGTTTGTACAAGAGGGGCAACCCATTTTTAAGATAGAAACGAATATACTCACGCAAACAGCAAATGCGGCACAGTCCGGAATATCAGCAGCGCTTGCCAATGTTACATCGGCACAAGCAGCAGTAAACGCAGCACAGGTTGAGGTTGATAAACTGACCCCTTTGGTACAAAAAAATATAATCAGCAATATACAATTAGAAACAGCTAAAGCGAACTTACAACAAGCTATAGGAAAGCTGGAACAAGCACAGGCAAATTATATACAAGCCAAAGCGACCTATCAGGGAGCTGTAGCCAATGTTAACTATGCACTAGTAAAAGCACCTGTAAGCGGGGTTGTTGGAAAAATAAATAAACGGGTTGGCAGCCTCGTTGGCCCCTCAGACATAAGCCCTATTACTACTGTTTCAGACATCACACAACTATACGCTTATTTTTCAATGAATGAAAAAGAGTATCTGAACTTCCTCCAAACAACATCAGGAACAACGATTGAAGAGAAGTTGGAACAAGCGCCGCCTATATCTTTAATACTTGCAAACGGAATGTTCTATTCCGAGAAGGGAAAATTACAAACCGTAACCGGGCAGATAGATCCCTTGGCCGGCACAATTCAATTTCGCGTTTTGTTCCCTAACAAGAATGGATTGTTAACTAACGGGAATAGTGGTATCGTGCGCATCCCGACTCATTATAATAGTGTTATCGCCATACCACAAACAGCCCTGTCAGAGCTTCAAGGAATAAACTATGCCTATACATTAGAAAATGGCGATACGGTAAAAGAACACATTGTTAGCGTTCAAGATAAATTTGATAAGATTGCAATTATTAATTCCGGGCTTGTTGCAGGAAAAAAGATCGTTGCAGATGGAGTCGGAAATCTTAAAACCGGCGCTGTCATAAAGCCTGTACCATTAAGTTATGATTCGGTTATTAACTCCCTAAAGCCGATCTTTTAAAAGAGGCGATCCTATGATAAGAAAAATACTCAGTCGCCCGGTATTTGCAACAGTTATCTCTATTATCATTGTTATACTTGGCATACTCGGCTTAATTACACTACCCATTACTCAATACCCTGATATTGCGCCACCGGATGTAAAAATTACAGCAAGCTATCCCGGAGCCAATGCGCAAACAGTAATGCGAAGCGTAATCATTCCTATTGAACAACAGTTAAATGGTGTTGAAGGAATGGACTATATCACATCATCGGCAAGCAACGACGGATCTGCAACAATTGATGTCATCTTTAAGCAAGGCACCAATCCTGACATTGCTGCCGTAAATACACAAAACAGAGTATCGCGCGCCACACCATTGTTGCCTGCTGAGGTTAACAAATCAGGTGTAGTTACACAAAAACAGAATACCAGCGCTTTGATGTATTTATCCTTTTTCTCAACTAATCCGGAGTACAATGATGTATTTGTTCAAAACTATTTGAACATAAACATTATACCCGCAATAAAGAGGATAGATGGTGTGGGCGATGTTAGCTCTTTTGGGGGAAAGACTTATTCCATGCGTATTTGGCTATTGCCGGATAAACTCGCAGTCTATAATATAGAACCAAAGGATATCATTGCTGCTATTAATGATCAAAGCAAGGAGGCCGCTGCAGGAAAATTGGGGCAAAATAGTGGAAGCGCAAATGAATATGTAATTACTTATACAGGAAGATTTAACGATGAAAAACAATACGACGATATTGTAATAAAAGCCTTAGATAATGGGCAATACCTAAGACTAAAAGATGTGGCTAAAGTTGAACTGGCCGGATTTTCTTATACTTCAATTGGACGCAGCAGAGGTTTTGCGGCATTCAGTGCGGGGGTATTTCAAATTCCGGGATCGAATGCAAGAGAAATTAACGATGCGGTACTTTCATTCTTAGAAAACGATAAAAAGAACTGGCCGGAGGGAATTACGTATGCCGTTAACTTTAATACAAATGAGTTTTTAAGTGCATCTATTGAAAAAGTTGTTCATACGCTTATCGAAGCATTCATATTAGTATTTCTTGTCGTGTTTATCTTCCTGCAAGATTTTCGTTCTACTTTAATTCCGGCCATAGCTGTGCCGGTGGCCATTATCGGATCCTTCTTCTTTTTGAATCTTTTTGGATACTCGCTGAACTTACTCACGCTCTTTGCATTAGTGTTGGCAATTGGAATTGTTGTTGACGATGCGATCGTAGTAGTGGAAGCCGTTCATGCAAAGCTGGAACGAAATCGATCTGGGGCGCGAAAAGCCACCATAGATGCTATGGAAGAAATATTTGGAGCCATTGTTTCTATTACCTTGGTAATGGCATCAGTTTTCATTCCTGTAACATTTATAAGCGGCCCAACAGGAGTGTTCTATAAGCAGTTTGGTGTTACACTTATCGTTGCAATAGCAATTTCTGCCGTTAATGCGTTAACATTAAGTCCGGTGCTTTGCGCTTTATTCTTAAAGCCAAATCACGATGATAAAGATTATAATGCTAAAAACATTCTTCAAAAATTCTTTTATAAGTTTAATGTAGCCTTCAGAGCAGCGACGAATCGTTATGGTAATCTTTTTGTAAAACTGATTCGACACAAATGGATTGCAGGAGCAATTATCATTGCGTCATTAGTGATTATCTATTTTGTAAATGCAAACACACCTAAGGGGTTTGTGCCATACGAAGACCGTGGAATAATTTTTACAAATGTAGAGTTACCTCCGGGGACTTCACTGGAGCGAACCTTTGCTGTAATGCAAAAGCTGGAAGCCAAAGCAAAACAAGAGATACCTGCAATAGAATTTATTTCTTTTAATGCCGGCAGCAGTTTCTTTTCCGGAGCAGGAGGAAACTGTGGGCTGGCTTTTATTCGTCTAAAACCTTTTGAAAAAAGAAACTCTAAAACAGAAAATGTAGATGCTATCATCAAACAGCTATTTGGTATAGCAGCAGGGATACCAGAAGCCAAAATTGTCTTTTTTAATCAATCAAGCGTACCGGGCTTTGGAAATAGCGCCGGCTTTGAAGTGCAGTTGTTGGATAAAGCCGGAAGCGACATTAATAAGTTTTATAATGTGATGCAGGATTTTATAAAAAAACTTTCTGCCCGTCCGGAGATACAATATGTTCAATCTCCATTTAATATAAATTATCCGCAATATGAATTAAGTATAAATGTGCCTAAGGCGATGGAGGCCGGCATTCCCGTATCCGACATTTTATCTACACTACAAGGATATGTTGGAGGGGTATATGCGGCAGACTTTAGCAAGTTCGGACAACAATATCGTGTTATGGTACAGGCGCTTCCTGATGCAAGAAAAGATGAAAGCAGCCTCAGTCAGATGTATGTTAGAACCAGTGGAGGAACGATGGCACCTATTTCACAATATGTGTCGCTAAAAAGGATTTATGGCCCACAGTCTGTTACAAGATTTAACTTATACTCATCTGTAAAATTAACCGGGGCAAACAATGATGGATACAGCACAGGAGATGCAATAGCAGCCGTAAGAGAAGTTGTTGATGAATCTTTGCCTGCAGGTTACGGTGTTGATTTTTCAGGCCTCACGCGACAAGAGATTTCATCTGCTACACAAACTTGGATTATCTTTTTGCTAAGTCTGATTTTCGTGTATTTTATTCTTGCAGCGCAATACGAAAGTTACTTGTTGCCCCTTAGTGTGATAATCTCACTACCATGTGGTGTTATGGGAGCATATGTCGGGCAAAAACTATTAGGATTAGAAAACAACATCTATTTTCAAATTGCATTAATTATGCTCGTAGGATTATTAGCTAAAAATGCAATTCTGATTGTAGAATTTGCCTTACAAAGAAGGCGGCATGGAGAGAGTTTATCTATGGCCGCAATTAATGCAGCTAAAGCACGACTTCGCCCAATTTTGATGACCTCTTTTGCTTTCATCTTTGGATTGTTACCCTTAGTTCTTGCAAACGGAATCGGAGCAGTCGGAAGTCGTTCTATAGCAACAGGCGCGGCTATCGGCTTATTAATTGGAACCCTCCTCGGTTTAATGGTTATACCGGTATTATTTGTGATTTTTGAATATCTGCAAGAGAAGGTTAAGCCACTCTCTTTTAATCATCAAGATGAAAATTAAGATAGAACACGAATGGGCATGAAGCACACCACGGGATTATTAAAAACAGTATTTGCTTTCCTTGTCATCACGACATTCACTTCCTGCTTCGTCAGCAAAAGATATCATCGACCTGAAAATATTATTGATGATAAATTATTTCGAATCGAATCAAAATCGAACGATACGACAAACATTGCAAGCACAGAATGGAAGAAGTTGTTTACTGATGATATTTTACAATTGTATATTCAACGAACTCTAGACAATAATTTAGATCTTCAAATTGCATTACAAAACTTAAAGGCAGCAGAGTCGCTGCTCAAGCAATCGCGATTGATGTTTACCCCTTCGCTTACGCTACAACCTACGACTCAATTTCAGATATTATCGATGAACACGCCACAAGGGGCAACACAAGGAGAAAATCATATTAGTGGGTATCTATACAGTATGCCGGGTAGTTTTTCTTGGGAAGCAGATATATGGGGAAAAATCAATAGCCGTAAAAAAGCAGCACTGGCAAGTTATTTAAGCACACAGGCAGCACACCAAGCGATTCGCTCACAGCTTATAGCCATTATTGCTTCAAGCTACTACCAACTTATAGCGTATGATGCACAAAAGGAAATTTTAAACGAAACCATTCAATCGCGGCAGCAAAGTCTAGAAACGAATAAGGCATTAAAAGATGCAGGAATATTAACGGAAGTAGCGGTTAAGCAAGCAGAAGCACAATGGCTTAATGCAAAAGCGCAGATGGTCAGCATTGAAAACACCATTCGAATGTTAGAGAATGCCATGTGTCTGTTGATGGCACAAGATCCGCAGCCTTTGCAACGAAACAAATTGTCTGCACAACAGATTAATACGCCACTCTCTTTCGGAGTTCCCTATCAAATATTATCTAATCGCCCGGATGTTTTTGCGGCAGAATATAACTTGATGAGTGCTTTTGAAATGACCAACGTTGCACGAGCGTCGTTCTATCCATCATTAATGCTAACAGCAACAGGAGGATTACAAAGTATCGACATTGATAAATTATTTAGTATACAGTCGTTATTTGCTAATGTTATTGCATCGCTTACTCAACCGCTGTGGAATCAAAGAAAGATTCATTCACAATATAAAATAAGTTTAGCTCAGCAACAGGTGGCTTATTTAAATTATCGTAAGACTATTCTTACAGCAGGAAACGAAGTATCTAATGCCTTATATAACTATCAGACACAAGACCAACTTTATTCTTTAAAATACAATGAATTTATAGCCTTGGATACAGCAATGAAATATTCGCAGGATTTATTAAAATATGGTATGGCATCATACTTAGACGTACTAACTGCTCAGCAAAATGCGCTTAATGCACAATTGAGTTATATCAACGCCTCTTATGGAAGGCTGGCTGCTATCATAGAACTATATCGCTCACTCGGCGGGGGGCGATAGAGTAAGAATAAGGTTGAAGAATCCCCCAATCGGGTGACATGGAGAAACAACACTATCTCATACATTTGTTTGTAAGAAAAAAATATACTCCCAACTCACTAAATATTCAATATATCCGTTAATCAAAATATCTCACTCGGTGATTAATAATATGCCTTCCTCTATGTATCGTATCGCGGCACAAATACTTCGCAGGTTATACATCATGATAGTGATGTACTAATAAAGAGAGCGGCTTAGCCCTTTTAAAAAAGTTAAGCCACCCTTTCAGTTAAGGTTCTGCATTAGCAAAAACTTAGTCGGTTTTTCCTAAGTCAGGGCTATTCGAACCCGTCATACTTCTCTTTCCACAGTTGATTGAAAGATTTTTTTGTAACAATCGGCAAGGTGCGTTCGCGCCCCCAGGAGTTTTTAAATAGGGCATTTAGCATAAAGTTTTTCACCTTACTTCCACCGCGATTCATCAATGAGCGGCTCAACATAGCGCGTTTCCATATTTGCCATCCTGCTTTCTCTGCTTTATTGTAATATCCCTCTTGAACGCCGTCTTTGCGATTTACAACAAGAAGTCCGTGAATATTAATGTGCATCGGACAAACTTCAGTGCAAGCGCCACATAGCGAAGATGCGTGACTCAAATGTTTATATTGCTCCATCCCTTTTAGATGAGGCGTAATCACAGCACCGATAGGTCCGGAGTAAGTAGTTTGATAAGAAAAACCGCCAATGCTTTTGTAAACGGGGCACGCATTAAGGCAAGCTCCGCAACGAATACAATACAATGCTTCGCGCTGTTTTGTTTGTGTTAATAAATTGGTTCGCCCGTTGTCGAGTAATATCACAAACATCTCCTCAGGCCCATCAACTTCATTTTCTTGTCGGGGACCTGTAATGATAGAATTATACACCGTAATGTTTTGTCCAGTACCGTGCGTGGCAAGAAGCGGGAGGAATAAATGCAGGTCATTTATCGAGGGCAATATTTTTTCAATGCCAACAATAGCAATATGAATTTTAGGAAAAGTCACGGAAAGACGGGCATTCCCTTCATTCTCGGTAACCACAACCGCACCGGTATCAGCCAACAAAAAGTTGCCTCCGGTGATTCCGATATCGGCACGTAAGTATTTTTCTCTTAAGTTTTTCCGGGCAACCATGGTCATTTCCTGCGGAGTAAGATTTGCCGGAGTACCAAGTTTTTCATTAAATACACGGGCTACATCTTCCTTGCTTTTATGCATGGCCGGTGTAACGATATGAAATGGGGGCTCCCCGTCTAACTGCTGAATATATTCCCCTAAATCAGTTTCCACCACTTCGACACCGATAGATTCCAGATAGGGATTAAGGTGAATCTCCTCCGTTGTCATGGATTTTGACTTTACTATAGACTTAGCACTAACCTTTCTGCAGATAGTACCTATTTCTCTCAGAGCTTCTTCAGACGTTTCGGCCCAGATGACTTTTCCGCCACGACGAGTAAAGTTGGCTTCAAACTCTAATAGAAATTTCTCTAAGCTTTCCGTGGTTTTCCATTTAATATTCTTAGCACGTTGACGAGCTGTTTCAAGGTCGGCAAATTGCTGCACTCCCTTTTCTACAGCCTGATCATATTTTGCAATATTGAACTTTAGTTTACGCTGAAGTTCGATATCTGCTGATGCACGCTCTGCCGCTTGATTAAATGATTGTTGCGTATTACTCATAAGAAAGTAGGTGAGTAGGCAAAATTAGACTTGCATAAATTATTCTGTTAATATTAATATAAATATTCTTTTCAGTATCATAATTGTTGTGTTCAGGTAATTGCTCAACCCTCTTACTGAGTATATTAATTATGCATTTTTTTCTAAAGCTCTTTCATCGGATCCCAAAAGAGTTTTTCAAAATTAATAACACGGTCGTTTTTTATTTTGATTCCTTCTGACTCTAGTAATTTCTGCATTGCATCAGGGGTATCAAAATGATACTTGCCGGTGAGCATGCCATTGCGATTAACCACACGTTGAGCAGGCACATGGGGCTTTGAAAAATGTGAGGCACTCATAGCATAGCCCACCATGCGAGAAGATTTTGCAGTACCTAATGCCTTGGCTATTGCGCCATAAGAAGTAACCCTTCCTCGAGGAATCAATCGAACGAGAGCGTAAACTTGTTCGTAAAAATCATTAGAATTTTTCTTCATAAGCACTCCATTATTGCTTGTGTAATTTAGCTATACATTCTAAAAGTAAAGAGTTATGAACAGAGATGATTTTATGCGTGAAGCCATACGACTATCAATAGAAAACGTTGAACGAGGTGCAGGTGGCCCGTTCGGAGCGGTAATTGTGAAAGACGGGAAAATAATTGCACGAGGAGCTAATGAGGTAACAAATAATAACGATCCGACGGCTCATGCAGAAGTGGTTGCTATTCGTAAAGCGTGTGAAATCTTACACTCTTATCAGCTAACCGGGTGTGAGATCTATTGTAGTTGTGAGCCTTGTCCAATGTGTCTTGGTGCTCTATATTGGGCGCGTCCGGATAAAATTTACTTTGCTAATACAAAACAAGATGCGGCAGCCGTTGATTTTGATGATGCATTTATTTATGAGGAATTACCGCGACCTGCTAACGAAAGGAAACTTCCAACGGAGCAAATGATGAGAGAAGAAGCCTTAGTTGCTTTCGAAAAGTGGAAACGGAGCACAAATAAAATCGAATACTGATTTTTGAAAGTATCACTTCTCGAATTTTTCTTTCATAATTTTTTGTAAGGCAAACATCTCGTCTCTATAACGGGCTGCTTCTATAAATTGTAAACCTATTGCAGCGTTCTCCATATTTCGCTTCGTGTTTTGAATCGCTTTTTCCAGTTGCACCTTATTCATGTACTCTAAAATAGGATCAGCAACTAATGCTTGATCCTCCGGTTCAATATAGGCCTGCTCATTCTTCATTTGAAGAACGGAGGCTTGCTTTAAGATTTTATCTTTTGAAGTGGCAACAGTTTGCGGGGTGATGTTATTTTCTATGTTGTATCTAATTTGCTTTTCTCGTCGGCGAATAGTCTCATTAATAGTGCGCTGCATAGACTCGGTAATCTTATCGGCATACATTATCACGCGGCCATTTACATTTCGAGCAGCACGCCCAGCAGTCTGAGTTAATGACCGGGCATTCCGCAAGAAGCCTTCCTTATCGGCATCCATAATAGCCACGAGGGCCACCTCGGGTAAATCGAGTCCTTCGCGCAAGAGGTTTACTCCAATAAGTACATCGAACACCCCTAAGCGTAGATCGCGCAAGATCTCTACTCGTTCCAAGGTTTCAACTTCGGAATGTATGTAGCGGGCTTTAATATTGAGTCGGGCCAGATACTTGCTCAATTCTTCAGACATTCTCTTCGTTAAGGTTGTGACCAATACTCGCTGAGATTTTTTCACAGCCTCATCAATCTCTTCCAGCAAATCATCAACTTGATTAATACACGGCCGCACCTCGATAGGAGGATCTAATAATCCTGTAGGGCGCACTACTTGTTCAACAAATATTCCTCCGGACTTCTGTAATTCATAATCTCCGGGTGTTGCGCTAACATAGATGACCTGGTTAGTTAACATCTCAAACTCATTAAAATTTAGCGGCCGATTATCCATGGCTGCCGGTAGGCGAAAGCCATATTCCACAAGATTCTGCTTTCGTGCGCGATCTCCACCGAACATGCCTCGAATCTGTGGAATAGAAACGTGACTTTCATCTATAACCAATAGATAGTCTTTTGGGAAATAATCGAGAAGGCAAAATGAGCGATCTCCGGGCTGGCGACGATCTAAATAGCGAGAGTAATTTTCAATGCCACTACAATATCCCAGTTCGCGCATCATCTCGATATCAAATGTTACCCGCTCTTTTAGGCGTGCAGCCTCAAGGTGTTTCCCGATTTCTTTAAAGTACTCTACCTGTTTATTCAAGTCATCTTGTATTTCATATATGATTTTGTTCAACTGGTCTTTGGGGGCAACATAGAGGTTTGCCGGGAATATGGCGGCTTCATCAACACTCGAAATTCCCTTGCCGGTATTTATATCTGTGATATGAATCTCTTCAACTTCATCACCAAAGAACGTGATGCGAATGGCATTTTCCATATAAGGTAAAAACACATCAATCGTATCGCCTCTTACGCGAAATGTGCCCCGCTTATTTTCTTCCGACCTAGAGTATAATCCCTGTACTAATTGGTGGAGCAGGCTGTTGCGAGAGATCTTTTGTCCGCGTTGAATCCGAACGATGCCGTTATTATATTCAGTCGGGTTTCCCATACCATAGATGCAGGACACAGAAGCGGCCACAACGATATCTCGCCTGCCCGACATCAAAGATGCGGTAGTGTGCAGGCGTAATTTCTCCACTTCATCATTAATTGCCAAATCTTTTTCTATATATAAATCTGATGAGGGGAGATAAGCTTCGGGCTGATAGTAGTCATAGTAGGATACAAAATATTCTACCGCATTGTCAGGAAAGAATTGTTTTAGCTCGCCATATAATTGTGCAACCAATGTTTTGTTGTGAGAGAGTATAAGTGTTGGCCGGTTGACTTGGGCTATGACATTTGCAATGGTAAATGTTTTCCCGGAACCTGTAACACCAAGCAACACCTGTTGTTTCTCGCCTTGATTTAGCCCCTCAACTAACTGACGAATAGCTTCGGGCTGATCGCCGGTTGGCAAATAGGTAGAAGTAATTTTAAAATTCATGAAACGCGCAAAGTTAGAGGGATCTGCTCAATGACGTTTAGTTGATACAAAGCCTAACAACAAACTTTACAAGAATTTTTATGAACGATAGAAGAAGATCTGTAGTTATTCTGCCTTTAGATAGTTAGCTCGGGCTTTTAGTTTCTTCCTGTGTTACATTAGGAAAGGCGGCTGCAGGAGGCTGAATTGTAGAAGGATCTTTAAAAAGCCATTTTTGAAAGATGATAATGGAAACTATCCCCACAGTTATACTCGCATCGGCTAGATTGAAAATAGCTTGGAAGAAAATGAAATAATCTCCCCCCCACATGGGCAACCACCCGGGAAGGTAGCCCTCCCACAGTGGAAAATAGAACATATCAACGACTCGACCGTGGAGAAGGGAGGCGTAGCCACCGCCCTTTGGTAAAAGTACGGCGAGTGTTTCCGGGGTGCTTTCCGAAAATATAAGACCATAAAAGACAGAGTCGATAATATTTCCAACGGCTCCGGCGAAGATTAGTGCAATACAAATGATCAACCCCTTGTGGGCGGCGGTTATTACTGAACGATAGAGCCAGTAGAAGATAAAGACGCTCGCTACCAGCCTAAAAAGAGTTAATGCGATTTTTCCAAACTCCCCGCCCCACGTAAAGCCAAATGCCATCCCCTCGTTCTCTATAAAGTACAGATAAAACCAAGAGGTTATTTCGCGATGTTCGGTATAGAGAAACGTTGTCTTAACCCAGAATTTTATGAGTTGATCAAAGAAGAGAACGGCGGCAATAATACTCGCCGGCAGGATAAAGGGTTTTTTCACAAATATTACTTCTGTAACATTTTGGCTTCCATACTCAGCGTGGCATGAGGAACAATGCGAAGACGTTCTTTGTCAATTAACTTGCCGGTAACTCGACAGATACCGTATGTTTTATTTTTTATACGAACTAACGCCTTTTCTAAGTTCTCGATATATTGTACCTGACGAGCAGCCATTTGCGTTAAGTATTCGCGTTCTTGAGATAAAGTTCCATCTTCCATATTTGCAAACTTATTTTCGGTGTCGTCGGTACCATTATCATCTTTACGATTTATCTGATCGTGCAGATATTTTAGCTCGTTACGAGCAGCAGTGAGCTTCTCTTCAATTAATAAGCGAAACTCTTCCAATTCTGCATCGCTGTATTTAGTGCGTGTGTCGGTATTCACTTTTATTTTTTGTTTTGCAGTTGCACGGGTAGCCAACTTTTCAGTTTTATGAAATGATACGTTTGCTACAGACTCGGGTCCTGAGTTTTTCAATTTTTTTATTGGCTTTTCAACCTCTACGGATTTAGAAACATTTTTTTTCAATTTAGCCGGAGCAACTTTCTGAGGGGCTTTCGCCTTTACAGGGGCGGAAGTAGTCCCCTTTTTTACAGCAGCAGTTTTATTAGTAGTCTTTATCTTAACGTTGGAGGCAGTCTTTGTCAATGGCTTACCTTTAGAGGTAGGCTTTTGTTTGATAGAAACAACCTTTACTTTTTTAGCCGGTTTTGTTGCCTTTTTTGTGACAGGTTTCTTAACCTCCTTTTTTACTGTTTTTTTAGTCGGTTTTGTTGCCTTTTTTAGGGCAGACTTATTGGCCACTTTTTTTACTGCTTTTTTCTTGGTTGCCATGTTATACTAACTTAATTGGTGATTGAATTTATAATTAATTTTTATTGATAAATACTTTTAATTCGTTTTCGTTTACATTTATAGTATCGGCATCGGAAAGCGAGAGATTACTAAATTGTAGGCTATCGGCTAAAACTTCGCTGCAAATATATCCTTTAAAGTTATTTACAGCATTGATCATAAACTCCTTAGGCTCTAATTGTACATGGATTCGATCCGTTACATTAAATCCGCGCTCTTTTCTTATTTTTTGAATCCGATTTACTAATTCTCGGGCAATGCCTTCTTCGATAAGTTGATTCGAAATGGTGGTGTCGAGCGCTACAGTAAGTCCTTTTTCTGAAGCTACAGACCAGCCGGCTAATTCTTCTGAAGTAATTTCAACATCACTTAAAAGTATATCAATCGGTTCGTTTTCTATGGTAATGATTGTCTTACCTTGTTGTTCTAACATGCGAATTTGACTATTGGAGAAAGAAGCAATTATTGCAGAGGCCACCTTCATTTTCTTTCCTAGCCGCGAGCCGAGGACTTTAAAGTTGGCTTTGGCCTTCTTTTTCACAATATTAGATTCCTCTCCGACAAACTCGATTTCCTTGACGTTGATTTCATTCTTTATTAACTCACTCACAGAATGAATACGCACCTTTAATTCATCTTGCAGGATTGGGATTAAGATGCGATTGAGCGGCTGACGAACTTTTATATTCGCTTTTTTGCGAATGGATAATGAAAGAGAGGAAATATTTTGTGCTAACTCCATACGATACTCCAGTTCCTTATCCTGAATTTGTACATCTACCGGAGACAGATAAGTCAGGTGAATTGAGTCATGCATTAATGGTGTATGGGCCGCTTTGGCTTTACTTCTTACAGAGGAAGATAAATTCTGATAGAGCCACTCGCTAAAAAATGGAGCAATAGGGCTCATCAATTGAGCCGTTGTTATCATACACTCAAACAGTGTTTCGTATGCTGCCTTCTTATCATCATTCATTTCCGATTTCCAGAAACGACGACGTGAAAGGCGTATGTACCAATTGCTCAAGTGTTCATCTACAAATATCTCCAAGGCTCGTGCTGCACGATGAGGTTCGTACGTGTCGAAACATTCTTGTACTTCTTCTTTTAGTGACTGGAGTTTTGAAAGAATCCACCGGTCCATTTCATTTCGTAAGCTCGAGTGAACAAGGTTCGATTCATCAAATATGAAATCATCTACATTGGCATATAAAGCAAAGAAGTTATAGATATTAAATAATGTACCGAAGAGTTTACGCTTTACTTCAATAATACCCTCAAGATCAAATTTTAAATTATCCCAAGGAGCAGCATTTGCAATCATATACCAGCGAGTGGCATCTGCGCTGTGTTTAGAAATTGTTTCAAATGGATCAACCGCATTGCCTAAGCGCTTACTCATCTTATTGCCATTCTTATCCAATACCAATCCATTGCTGACTACGGTTTTGTAAGCAACAGAATCAAAACACATAGAGGCAATAGCGTGCAGGGTAAAAAACCAGCCGCGTGTTTGGTCAACGCCTTCAGCAATAAAATCCGCAGGAAAGCAAGAAGATAAAGCGGGGGTTTTATTAAAAGGGTAGTGAATTTGGGCATAAGGCATGGCTCCACTATCAAACCACACGTCAATTAAGTCCGACTCGCGATACATAGGCTGTCCCGTTTCGCTTATCAAAATGATTTCATCAACATAGGGACGGTGTAAGTCGTCTAACTTATCTGAAGTGATTATTCCTGCATCTTTTGCTTTTTCGATTTCACGCTTTAGCTCTTCAATAGAACTAATGCATTTTTCTTCCAGATTATCTTTTGTTCTCCATATAGGTAAAGGAATTCCCCAAAATCGGGAGCGAGACAGGTTCCAATCTTGCAGGTTTTCTAACCAGTTTCCAAAACGTCCTGTTCCGGTAGATTCAGGTTTCCATTGAATGGTTTTGTTTAACTCAACCATTCGGTCTTTAACAGCCGTTGTGCGCACAAACCACGAATCAAGCGGATAATACAACACGGGCTTATCGGTACGCCAACAATGAGGATAGTTGTGTTCGTATTTTTCAACTTTAAACGCTTTGTTTTCTTTCTTTAACTTAATGGCAATGCGCTCGTCAACGGATAAATATTTATCCCCACCTTGCTTTTTGCGTTCTGTTTCTTTTTCTTCTTCATTCAAGTATGCTTCTTTAACAAACTCACCCGCAAACTCGCCCATCTCTTTAGTGAATCGTCCTCGCTTATCTACTAAGGTTAACGACCCCAATCCATTTTGTTTTGCTGTTCGAAAGTCGTCGGCACCAAAACTGGGAGCAATGTGAACAATACCTGTCCCGTCCTCTGTGCTGACAAAGTCCCCTGCTACTACTTTAAAGGCATCACCGTCTGTGGGCTGAGTGTAGGGTAAAAGTTGCTCATATCTTAACCCGATAAGTTCAGCACCTTTAAAAGTTTTTATTATTGAGAAAGGAATGTTTTTGTCGCCTGCTTTATATTCTTCAAAAGAAAGGGCAGTATTCTTTTCAGGAAAATATTTGCCGATTAGCTCTTTTGCCAGTATAACATTTACAGGAGATGAGGTATAGGGATTAAATGTTTTTACCAGAACATATTCAATGTTTTTTCCTAAAGCTAAGGCAGTATTGGAAGGCAGTGTCCAGGGAGTAGTTGTCCAAGCAATCAGATATACGACCTCATTATTAAAAAGCGCGCTGGCTCGATCGTCATTTATCAATTTAAATTGTGCAACGATGGTTGTATCCTTCACAGGGCGGTAACATCCGGGTTGATTCAATTCGTGTGAACTCAATCCGGTCCCAGCCGCAGGAGAATAGGGCTGAATAGTATAGCCTTTGTATAATAACCCCTTTTTGTGTAATAAATTCAACAGCCACCAAACACTTTCAATATAGTTATTCTCGTAAGTGATGTAGGGGTTTTTCATATCCACCCAATACCCCATCTTTTCAGTTAATTCTTCCCATTTGTCGGTGTACTTCATCACTTCGAGACGACAGGCTTTGTTGTATTGTTCTATACTTATGGTTTTTCCAATGTCATCTTTTCGAATACCTAAAGTTTTTTCAACAGCGAGTTCTATGGGTAGTCCGTGGGTATCCCATCCGGCTTTACGCATAACCTGTTTGCCTTTTAATGTTTGATAACGGCAAAAGATGTCTTTAATGGCACGAGCCATAACGTGATGAATGCCGGGCATTCCATTGGCAGATGGTGGCCCTTCATAAAAAACAAAGGGATTCTCCGAATTACGTTCAGAGATGCTACGCTCAAAAATTTTATATTTCTTCCAGAATTGCAAGACTTCCTGCTCAATCGCGGGCTGATCAAGTTGCTTATATTCTTTGTAAACCGACATAAAATAGTGGGTCTCCTTTCGTTTTTAAGGGTGCAAAAGTAAGCAAAATGCCTGCTAAATTGGCCTATTCAAATAAGAACCGTACCACTAAAGAGACGAAGGGGCTTAGTACACTACTTCATTGGGTTTATCGTTTGACACGACACAATTCAATTATTTTTAACGCGTGATACATTCAAAATACCTGTTTATTATTCTGCTTCCTTTATTATTTGTACACGTCACATTCGGACAAAAGCAATATCCTATAGGGACGTGGGTGGATCATTTACCTTATTCGAATCCCATGGCGATTGCTCAAAGCCCAACACGAATTTATACCGCATGCACGAATTCTTTATTTTATGTAAATAAAGCAGATGATGAAATGGTTCGCATCAGCAAATGCACCGGACTGAGCGATATTGGATTTAGCGATATTGCTTATGACACGTTACATAACAATTTAATTATATGTTATTCTAATAGCAATATTGATATCTATAATGATGCACAAGTTGAAAATATACCGGACATCAAACGCAAAAATATTTCCGGCGATAAGAATATATACTCTGTTACTATTGATAGCAATGTAGCCTATCTCTCGTGTGGTTTTGGTATTGTCGTGCTCGATCTGAGGAAATTAGAAATCAAGGATACATATATCATTGGTCCCAATGGCAGTACGGTTAAAGTATCAAGAGTGATTTTAAGTAATGGGTATATCTATGCTGCCACGGATGTGGGATTGTTGCGCGCCAGCATGAATAGCCCTGCTTTAGGAAATTTCTCAGAGTGGCAATTACAAGGGGCGTCTGTAAATCTTCCATCATCTGCATGTGCAAGTGTTGAGGTTGGTGACCATATATATGCAGCATTTGGAGACAGCCTTTATTCTTTAGACAACAATACATGGAGTCTTCTTTATAATAGAACGGGATGCCACATTTCTCGTTTGCGGTATCAGGAAGGTAAATTATTTGTTTGCTATGTAGGTGATGCCGGCAGCCGCATCATTACGATACAGAATGGCAATATAGACTCACTGGTTAATCAGGCTTTTGCCGGGTATCCGAGTGATGTTTGTGTGGATAAGGATAGCCATGCGACTTGGGTTGCCGATTTTTACAATGGGTTATTCCGTGTTAAGAACAATGCTCCTCAACTCTTCAGCCCTACCGGCCCGGCTACTTCAAGTGTGTGGCAGTTACAGGCCTATGATGGTAATGTGTTTGTTGCTCCGGGAGGCATGGATGCCAACTATAATTTTTCTTACAATCGAGATGGCTTTTTTGTGTATTCAAATAATCAATGGTACTCCTACAATGGAAATGATATCCCTCTGTTACGAGATACGGTAATGGATCTTTTGGCAGTAGCGCATAATCCAAAAACAGGAAAAACCTATTTCGGCTCTTATGTAAACGGAGGTATTGTAGAATACACACCTGAACTTATTAAACTTTTTAAACAAGGTGCATTATCAAGTAACATCATTTTTACAAACTATGCATGCACGGGATTAACAGTTGATGATAAAGGAAATCTTTGGGCATCGAATCCCGGAACAAATAAACCGTTAGTTGTAAGAACAGCAGATGGAGTATGGAAAAAATTTTCGGTAGGAGCAATTACCACATCCAACAAGCCGGCTCGCCTTATTGCTGATCGTTTTAATCAAGTCTGGGTGAGTTTAATTTATCAGGGACTGTATGTATATAATTACGGGGCGGATTTAGACAACATAACGGACGATAAATCAAAGTTGCTGACGGGGGTTTATGGACAAGGCTTTTTGCCGGATTTAAACGTGAACACCCTTGTAATGGATAAAACAGACCAATTATGGATCGGCACGGATAAGGGTATAGGTGTAATATATTGCCCACAAAACATTTTCGAACAAGGAGGGTGCGATGCGCAGCGCATTATCGTTACGGGGGCTGATGGAATTGCAGGGTACTTAATGGAGGCCGAGAAGGTAAAAGCAATGGCCATAGATGGAGGTAACAGAAAGTGGATAGGAACGGAGAATGGCCTGTGGCTGTTATCGGAAGATGGCACGAAAGAGTTATTCCATTTTACCGCAGACAATAGCCCGTTGTTTTCAAATGTTATAATTGATATTGCGGTAGATGATAAAACCGGAATTGTTTATATAGGTACAGACAAAGGATTGATGGCTTATCAAAGCGATGCTACAGAAGCTGTTTATGAAAAGAAGTGCCAGTTAACCGTGAGCCCTAACCCGGTACAGCACGACTATAAAGGATTAGTTACCGTACGCGACTTACCATACAACTGCACCGTTAAAGTGATGGATGCAGCAGGAGATATGGTATATCAAGGCAGTTCAAATGGAGGCACCTTTTCTTGGGACTGTTATACCTATCTGGGGCAGAGAGCATCATCGGGGGTTTATTATATCACAGCAATCAGCAATGATGGGAACTATACCTGTACCGGAAAGTTTGTTATTTTCAAATAATATCGGTTAAGATAGCGGCGTGCTCCAAAAGACTATAGGCATTGTGTTGCGCTCCATTAAATATTCGGAAACGAGTGTTATCACGACCATTTATACAAAAGAATTCGGGTTGCGGAGTTTTATCGTTTCGGGTGTGCGCCGCGCAAATTCAAAGCAAAACGCATCGGCTTATCAGCCCATGATGTTGCTTGAGTTGGAAATCTACTTTCGTGAAAATAAAAACCTCTTAAGAATTAAAGGATGTACTCATTATTATTTATATCACTCGTTACCTTTTGATGTGGTTAAGAGTGCCGTTGGTATTTTTTATGTTGATATATTACTTCGGGTAATAAAAGAACAAGAAGCTTCTACATCTCTCTTTAATTTTATTCAAAATGAATTTATAGCACTTGATCAAACGAATGAATCAATTGTATTAAGTCCAATTTTGTTTCTGATTAATCTAAGCCGGTATCTCGGGTTTTACCCTCAAGGCACATATAATGAAAAGGACAGATATTTCGATTTATCCGAAGGTACTTTTGTACAAACCCCGCAAAGACTTGAATATTCGATAGGGCCGCCGCTGTCAAAGATTTTTTACAATTTAATCCAACATGAGGCAACAGTAGAGTCATTTAGCTATAATGATCGCAAAGAGTTGCTCCACTCCTTATTAAATTATTACAGCTTTCATAATGCAGATATTAGAAATCTACATAGCTTACATGTTTTAGAAATGATTTTTAAGTAAGGCACTACGTGCTACGCCGCACCAAATAAACTCCGCCAAGAATTAACAACAGTGCCGCAAGATGTTGTAGGCCAAGAACTTCTCCGTCTATTAAAGACCAGAATAATGAAATTACCGGCATTACATAAGTTACCGTGCCCGAAAATGTTACCCCAACGCGCACAGCTAATGCATTATACAAAACAAAAGACAATGCTGTGGCTAAACACGATAATAAAGCAACATACATTAATCCTTTCCATGCATCCGGTCGAGAGCGCATCACATGACTAAACCCCGTTTGCGACAAAATGAGGACTGCAATAGTCCCCATAAAAAAGAAAGCAACAGAAGTAATGTACAAAGACTTAGGGCCTTTTAAAAAATATACTAAAATCTGATTACTTAATCCGTACATAAATGTAGCCGACACAATTACAAGTCCGTACCAGTAGTTGTTTTGTTGCGCCCTCTGTCCTGCGCCATTTAATAAAATTAACAAGACGGCCCCTGTAAAGCCAAGCAGAATGCCGCTTACTTGCCATTTTGAATAGCGTACTCCAAAAAACAAAAATCCAGTTACGATAATAAAAATAGGTGTTAACGAATTTAAAACCCCTGCAACACCACTATCAATATGTTGCTGCGCAAACGGGTATAGAAAAGAAGGGATTCCACTGCCGAAAAGCCCCATCACAACGGAGAAGAGTTTTTGCCGAAGCGTCAGCTTGAATAACCCTTTAAGTGCGAAAGGCATTAATACTAATCCGGAAATGCTGATACGCAGCGTTGCTATGGTCAGCGGGTCAAAATAGATTAGCCCTTTTTTAATAAGAATAAATGAGGTGCCCCATATCAAAGATATCAGAGCATAAATCATCCAGTCTGTGAAACTAATGCGAGAAGAGGGCATACGTTTATTCCTTAATCATTGGCTCATTGAGCATTTCCCACAGGCGATCTTTCAATATTTGAATACCTAATCCGGTAATACTGGAAATAAAAACGTGAGGCACGTTGCGAGGTAATTCTTTCTTCATCAACTTCATTAACTCCTCATCTGCTTGATCGCATTTACTTAGCGCAATCAGACGAGGTTTGTTTAACAAAGCAGCATTATATTGCTTCAATTCATTCACTAAAATTTTGTATTCTTTTTTAATATCATCTGTGTCGATTGGAATTAAAAATAGCAGCACGGAGTTACGCTCGATATGCCGCAAAAAGCGATGCCCAAGGCCTTTCCCCATGTGGGCTCCTTCTATAATCCCGGGAAGGTCAGCCATTATGAATGACTTGTCATTGCGATACGATACGATTCCAAGATTAGGTACTAACGTTGTAAAAGCGTAATTAGCAATTTCGGGTTTGGCCGCACTTACAACAGAGAGCAGGGTAGATTTACCCGCATTAGGAAATCCAACCAATCCGACATCTGCCAAGATTTTTAACTCTAAAATTTTCCAGCCTTCTTCACAAGGTTCTCCCGGCTGAGCATATTGCGGTACTTGATTCGTTGGCGATTTAAAATGTGTATTGCCTAACCCGCCACGCCCGCCTTTTACTAAAATGTGTTCTTGCTTATGTTCGGTAATTTCAAATAATACTTCTTTGGACTCGGCATCTTTTGCCACTGTCCCTAACGGAACTTCCAAGATAACATCCTCCCCACTCTTACCGGTTTTCATTGCTCCCATGCCGCTTTCGCCATCTTGAGAAAACACATGCTTTCTATATTTCAAATGCAACAGAGTCCACAACTGATTGTTGCCGCGTAAAATAATATGCCCGCCACGCCCGCCATCGCCACCGTCGGGGCCCCCCTTATCCGTGAGCTTATCCCGACGAAAATGTACAGAACCCGAACCGCCTGCTCCGCTACGACAAAAAATCTTTACATAATCAACAAAGTTGCTGTTCTCCAAAGGATAAGAAATTAGATTGCAAAGATGAACAAAAAGGCTTCAGTATAATCCTTGTAATATTGTTCTACTATATTAAATCATAATACGATGCACTTAGTAAGCCCCGAGTTGGAAACATATATCGAGCAGCACACAACAGAAGAAAATGACTTGTTGTATCAAATCAACAGAGAAACTAATTTACACGTGATGATGCCGCAAATGCTTTCAGGACGAGTGCAGGGTCAGGCATTACGAATGTTCAGCATGATGATTCGTCCGAGTAGAATATTAGAATTAGGAACATTTACCGGCTATTCTGCAATTTGTCTTGCTCAAGGCCTGGTCGAAGGCGGGCGACTCATTACTATTGACATCAACGAAGAGTTAAAATATCGAACACAACAATATTTTATTAAGGCGGGGCTTGGGAATATCATTGAGATGCACACCGGAAATGCCGTTGAAATTATTCCGTCGCTGAATGAAGTTTTTGATTTGGTCTTTATAGATGCAGACAAACAGAATTATTCGTTATATCTGGAATTGGTTATTAATAAAGTGAGGCACGGCGGATTTATTATTGCTGACAATGTATTGTGGAGCGGCAAGGTGATTCAGCACAACCCTGATAAGGATACCAAGGCAATACAGGACTTTAATGACAAAGTAAAAAACGATTCACGTTTAGATTGTGTAATCTTTTCCGTGCGTGATGGAATGATGGTAATGAGGAAGAAAGGTTGAAACTCAATTGCTTTAATAAGGGGTTTTGCCGGATAATTGTATAGAGCCGGTTAGCAGTAATGCGATTATGTACTAAACCATTGATGAAGGGCAATGCAAATAGGTAATATCATCTAGGAAATTTTATTGGCACTTTCATCTTTAGTTAGCTTTCGGAGCCTTACAGAGTAAAAAACTACAACCTACAAGCGCATAATCATGCTGCGAACCGATAGATAATAATATTCTCACCAACACGATCAAAGAACTCACACAATAAAACAACGAGCATTCCTTTTTAGATTCATTACGAATACTCTGTTATCCGTCGACTTAGAGTTAGTCGATTCATCATTCCACCCGGTCAACCATAATACATATCGAAAAAAGTCTTTTATAGATGTTTGTTTAAAGTAGCATTAGCTCCTCATGAAATAATCAGTAGATCATTTTCAAATGTGTATTCGTTTATTATTTGAGTTCGAATAAAGTGGAAGCGCCCTTATTGCTAAACTGCTTGAACCTTTGATGCCCGGCTATTCTTGACATCTGATAACATTAACCCGTCTCGGCAAGAAGAATCAGTAATGAGCATATAACTCAAAAAAATAGTATCAATCTTGCATAACTAATTACAAAAAAATAGAGGGGCAGGGGAGAATTGAATCTGCATCTCTCTTTATTATGAAGCTTAGATTACAGTATCTTTTGCAACACGCGACTTTTTTTTATAATCGGTATTAAAATTAAGACCGCGGCTTTCATGGCGCTGCATAGCACATTTTACTATTAAATAAGCAATATTGATCAGGTTGCGCAACTCACATAATTCGGGCGACACCACAGTTCGTTGATACAACTCCTCAGTTTCTCGATAGATTAATTCTAATCTCTTCCATGCGCGCTCCAAGCGAAGATTGGAGCGAACAATGCCAACGTAATTGCTCATAATATTTTGTAATTCACTTCGGGTGAATGTAATCAAAACCATTTCCTCAGGCGATAAAGTGCCTTCTGCATTCCAGTCGGGTAGGTTGCGTGGTATTTTAACAGACTTCACTTTTTTTATTGAATCCAAGTATGCCCTGTTGGAAAAAACCATAGCCTCCAACAGGGAGTTCGATGCTAAACGATTGGCTCCGTGCAACCCTGTACATGCGCATTCTCCACAAGCATATAAGTTGGAAATGCTGCTTCTTGCATGTTCATCCGTCAGAATGCCACCGCATAAATAATGCGCTGCGGGGACTACGGGGATCATGTCTCTGGAGATGTCAATACCCAAGTGAGTGCACTTCTCATAAATATTGGGAAAATGCTCAATAAAATTTTTCTTGTCCAAGTGTCGGCAATCCAACCATACATGGTCTGAACCTGAAATTTTCATTTCATTATCTATAGCACGTGCAACAATATCACGTGTTGCCTGAGAGCCGCGCTTATCATAGCGTTGCATAAATTCTTTCCCTTGTATATTACGCAGCACTGCGCCAAACCCACGAATTGCCTCCGTAATTAAAAATGACGGGTGCTCCCCCGGATTATACAATGCTGTCGGATGGAACTGAATAAACTCCATATTCATGACCTTCCCTTTAGCCCGATAAACCATGGCGATACCATCACCGGTAGCAATGATAGGGTTCGTTGTGTTGCGATATACATGTCCGGCACCGCCGGTAGCAAGAATAACTATTTTAGATAATATTTTATCTACTTTACTTCTATGTGTATCCAACGCATAGACCCCGTAACACTCAATACCCTTGGTGCGTCTCGTAACTTCAACACCAAGATGATGTTGCGTGATAAGATCAATGGCAAAATAATGTGTATTGAAATCAATGTTTTTATGCTTTTGAACTTGCTTTAACAAGGCGCGTTCAATTTCAAGCCCTGTAACATCTTTATGATGTAGCACCCGATGCTCACTATGCCCGCCTTCTTTGGCCAAATCAAATTCGCCATGTGGAGTCTTATCGAAGCGCGCGCCCCAACGGATTACCTCTTGAACGCGCTCAGGGCCTTCCTTTACAACTATTTCAACAATTTTTTTATGGCATAGCCCATCTCCGGACTTGAGGGTATCCTGAATATGCTTCTTGTAAGAGTCTTTCTTTAAATCAGCAACCGCAGCAACACCTCCTTGGGCATATTTGGTATTACTTTCATCCTCATTTGATTTTGTAATGATGCAAACTTTCCCATGTCGTGCAACTTTTAAAGCATAAGTCAACCCGGCAATACCGGAGCCGATGATTAGAAAATCATAATTTTTCGTTTGGGGCATATTTCTTATTTCGATGAAACAAACTTATGCGAATGTAAGCAGAGGTCAAGGATGTATGAAGAATTGTTAATTTTATATCAATGGAAATAAAGCATTTCGATATTCAAGTAAGTGGACGAGTACAAGGGGTATGGTTTAGAGTTACCACAAAAAAAGTTGCAGATGAAATGGAGGTGAAAGGCTTCGTGAAGAATAAAAATGACGGCACAGTTTATATAGAAGCTGAATCAGATACAAAAACACTGATGAAGTTTACGCGTTGGTGCCATCAGGGCCCTACTGGGGCGCAAGTGGAACAAGTTAGCGTGAATGAAGCTCCTGTTAAGAATTATACGGACTTCAGAATATTGCAGTAATAAATTTTACACAATTCCCTCATCTAACAAATTATGAATATGCACCATGCCGAGATATGTTTTTTTAGTCAATACGGGTAGTTGTGTGATGTTGTAGGTGCGCATTAACTGAAGTGCATTTACCGCAAGCACTCCAAGTTGTACACTATGAGGATTAGCTGTCATAATATGTTTTGCAAGTGTGGTATTCATATCAAATTTCTTTTTCATCATTCTGCGCAAATCACCATCAGTTATAATTCCGATTAATGAATTCTTTGGAAGATTGTCTATAACAGCCGTTGCCCCCAGCCGTTTGCTGCTGATTTCTATAATTACATCTTTCAAGGGAGTATCGGCAAAAACAAAGGGCTGTTCGTTTTTTAAATACAATTCTCCTACGGTTAGGTAAAGTTGCTTGCCCAAAGCACCTCCCGGATGATATTGCGCAAAATCTTTTGCTGTAAAGCCTCTGAGATGAAGCAGGCAAACGGCAAGGGCATCTCCCATAACTAATTGCGCCGTCGTGCTGGTTGTTGGAGCTAAGTTGTTGGGGCAGGCTTCTTTAGACACCGTGGTATTTATGACATGATTACTTTGCGTAGCTAAAAAAGAGTGCATATTTCCTGTAATTGCAATAAGGATATTTCCTCTTTGTTTTAAAAGAGGAACCAATACTTTGATCTCCGGGCTTTCGCCACTTTTAGAAATACAAATTACAACATCATTACTCTGTACCATTCCTAAGTCCCCATGCACTGCATCGGCGGCATGCATAAACAAAGCAGGAGTACCTGTGCTGTTTAAAGTTGCCGTTATTTTTTGTGCAATGATGGCACTTTTCCCTATCCCTGTAAGCACAACCCGACCGCTGCATTTAAAAATTTCTTTTATTGCCCTTTCGAATTCTATATCGACAAATGATTTTAAATTCAAGACGGATTGCGCTTGTAGGCTGATGGTTTCTATTGCTGTTTTGATAATTTTGGATTCCTTTTTCAAAAAGTAATTGTTTTTAATAAAAAAAATAATCTGATGGATGATGAAGGTATTCAACAAAAATAATTATCTTCATCACCCCACACACAAAAGAATATAAAAATGGCAGAAACGGCATCAAAGAAGGTAGCGGCAAAGAAAAGTCCTGCTAAGACAAAAAAAAACGCAAAGGAACCTAAGAGTATAAAGACCATAAAATCGGAAAACGAAGACTCAACACAGAGTCTGGAATTGATTGCAGAACTAAAACAGCACTTCGGCTTTAATAAATTCAAGGGGTTACAACACAACGTAATTGAGTCGTTGCTTGCTGCTAAAGACACCTTTGTAATAATGCCTACGGGGGGTGGTAAATCACTTTGTTATCAACTGCCTGCACTTATATTACCGGGTACGGCAATTATTATTTCGCCACTGATTGCCTTAATGAAAAATCAAGTTGATGCAATACGCTCATACAGTGATAAAGACCACGTTGCTCATTTTCTTAACTCTTCATTAACTAAAACACAAGCTAGAGCAGTAAAGAATGACATACGTGAGGGCAAAACTAAAATGCTTTATATCGCTCCGGAAACATTGACAAAACAAGAAACAATAGACTTTTTGGGTGAAATTGTTGTTTCGTTTGTTGCTGTAGATGAGGCGCACTGTATTTCAGAATGGGGTCACGATTTTCGTCCGGAGTATAGAAAAATTAAACAAATGGTGGAGTCATTGAAACAGAAGGTTCCGGTAATCGCTTTAACAGCAACAGCAACACCCAAAGTACAAAGTGATATCATAAAGACTTTAGGATTGAAAAAACCGGAAGTGTTTGTTGCCTCATTTAATCGTCCGAATCTGTATTACGAAGTACGACCTAAGACGAAGAAAGACGCCACATTAAAATCGATTATCAAGTTTATAAAACAACACGAGGGCAAGAGCGGCATTATATACTCACTCAGCCGCAAAAGCACTGAAGAAATTGCAGAATCACTGAAAGTAAACGGCATCAAGGCAGAGGCCTATCACGCAGGATTAGAAACCGCGATTCGCGCACAACGTCAAGATCAGTTTCTGATGCAAGAAATTGATGTTATTGTGGCGACTATAGCGTTTGGTATGGGCATCGATAAGCCGGATGTGCGTTTTGTGATTCATTACAATATCCCTAAGAGCTTAGAAAATTATTATCAGGAAACGGGGCGTGCAGGGCGCGATGGCCTCGAAGGATTATGCGTAGCCTATTATAACCCGGCAGACATTGATAAACTTGAGAAGTTTATGAAAGATAAATCAAGTTTTGAGCGCGAATCCGGCGGACATCTTCTTATGGAAACTCAAGCCTATGCAGAAACCTCAGTATGCCGCAGAAAATTCTTGTTACACTATTTCGGAGAAGAGATGACAGGTGAGACATGCGGCAACTGTGATAATTGCCTGCATCCGAAAGAAAAACTGGAAGGAGAGGAGTATATCACACTATTACTGCAAGCCGTAAAAAGCTTGAAAGAATCTTTTGTGCTCAATTATGTAGTCGATATTCTTATAGGAACAAAGAACAAACAAATCAGCATTTATGGGCATGATAAATTAGAAGTATATGGCGAAGGAAGTAATCACGATGTGCATTTTTGGAATTCGGTAATTCGCCAAGCGCTGCTAATGAACTACATTGCAAAAGATATTGAGAACTATGGCGTCTTATATCTTACAGAAGAAGGGAAAAAGTTTTTAAAAGCTCCGCACTCTGTAGAAATATCTCTCAACCACGACTTTGAAAACCTTGAAGACGACGATGATTTTGGCGGAGGTGGCGGGGGCAGTGCTGCATCGCTAGACCCAACCTTAATGAAGATGTTGCAAGACCTGACGAAACAAGTAGCCAAGCAAAATAATCTTCCTCCGTATGTCATTTTCCAGGAAGCCTCACTTATTGATATGGCAACACAATATCCGTGTACCATTGATGAATTAACTAAAATTCAGGGAGTAAGCAAAGGCAAGGCAGACCGATACGGGAAACCCTTTGTTTCGATGATAAGTAAGTATGTAGAAGACAACGAGATTGAGAAGCCTATGGAAATTGTAGTAAAATCCGTTGCAAATAAATCGGCTAATAAGATTTATATCATTCAAAATATAGACAAGAAAATCCCACTGGACACCATTGCTTCAAGTAAAGGCATGAGTTTTATGGACTTATTAGACGAGTTGGAAGCTATCGTAAATTCAGGAACAAAGGTCAACATCAAATATTATCTCAATGATATTATGGATGAAGATAAGTTTTTGGATGCTATGGATTATTTCCGCAATTCACACAGCGACTCAATTGATGATGCTCAAAATGAGTTAGGCTCGGATTATGCCGAGAGCGAGTTGCGGCTGCTTCATCTTACCTTTGTGAGCGAAATGGGGAATTAGCCTTCTTTAAGAATCAGTTCAAATAATATTGCTAAGAACTAGTGTTACTCTTTATTTGAGCTAATAGAGCACGCTGTCTTGTCCTGAAATAGGTTGACTGTTTTTTGTTAGGAAATGGAAAAGGGTTACAAGTTTTTTCTTGCACTAAAAATGAAGTGGTTGAGATGAACGGGGGCGAAGCCTCCACTTCATTTTTCGTGGTTCACGATGTTGACACTATCCGGGTTGCTCCTCAGCAAAGCCCGTTTCCATCCTCACCTGAACACTTCAAATATAATTAATCAGGCGGACGTTTTTTTCATAGCGCTTGTATTTTTGTTTGTTGTAAATCTCAGCGTCTTGTTTCATCATCTTTCCGGCTACTTCAAGGGTAGCTAAAGTTTTTCTTGTTTGTCCACAAGGAGCAATGTATGGTTAATTTCTAGTCAAGATATTTCAGAACGAGATACATTTCTAACGGGTAGAATTTATCACACACTATTTTGTGAGTTGAGAATTTATCATCGTCTATTAATGATTTATTGAACCTGCTATTTTCTTAAAATGGAGTAGCGCAACGGCCACCGATGTTAGGCATAATGCTTTTTTGTTTTTGTCGTTTCGTTAGTCTGTTTAGTCAATGCCGTTTTTTCAAACCATTCGTAAAACTGTTTTATTCCGTTGTGTATTGTGATGTTTGGTTTATAGTTTAAGATTCGTCTCGCTTTATCAATATCAGCGTGAGTGTTAGTTACTACGCCTTTTACAAATTCAGTTTCTACAATTTTAATGTCGTTTCGTTTGGTCGTTGTTGCGATTAGGTCTATAAGTTGTCGCAATGAAATTGGATTGTCGTTTCCAATGTTTATGATTTCGTAAATTCCATTTTTCGTGTTTTTTAAAAGTTCAACAGATGAATATAAGGCTTTTACAACATCGTCAATGTTTGTATAATCCCTTGTTGTGTCTGCGTTTCCGTATATTTCTATCGGTTCGTTTTTCAAAATTTGATTGATGAACTTGTACAAAACTAAATCGGGGCGTTGATTTTTTCCGTACACACTGAACAAACGTAAATTAACTACGTTAAAATTTGAGTTTATATGATAATTGTAGTTCAGTAATTCAACGGAACGTTTAGAAACCGCATAAGGCGAAATTTGATTGTCGCAAATTTCCGTTTCAACCAATTTTCCATTTTTGTTTCCATAAACCGATGATGAAGATGAAAAGACTATATTCTTTACATTGTGTTTTCTCATTGTTTCAAGCAAGCAAATACTTCCGTTTACATTCACATCAAAGTATTCCTGCGGATTGAAAATTGAATTTCTAACACCTGCTTTTGCTGCTAAATGAATAACGAAATCAATTTTACGATTTGAAAAAATGTTGTTTAATAAATCACTATTCCGAATATCGCCTTTAATGAACTCAAACAACTGATTATTCAATAAATCATTTACGTTGTTCCGTTTGATTTCTTCTGAATAAAAATCATCAAAATTGTCTAAGCCAATAACTTGAAAATATTTGTTGGTTAAGAAATGACAAAGATTAGAGCCGATAAAACCTGCTCCTCCTGTTACAAGTATTGTTTCGGTTTTAGACATTTTCTAACGCTTTTCGTTTTGTTACACAACTCAAACAAATCCCACATTCAGTTGCTTCATTTGGCTGATAACAAGTGATTGTATTATTCAAATCAACATTAAGTTGTCGTGCTAATTTTACAACTTCAGTTTTTGACAAATTGATGAAAGGGGTTTTTATCTGAATTGAACTGTTTGACTTTACTATTGTATTCACTTTTTCAATGAAATCAGTTTTACAATCCCAAAAGTTGCAACTATCATCACTATTAAACGCTAAATAAACTTCGTTTATCTTCATTGTTTCCGCCAAACTCAAAGCTGTGCTAATGAAAAGCAAGTTTCTAAATGGAACATAAGCATTTACTTGTCCTTCGGGCAATTCGTTGTTTTCATAAGTTGCAATGTCAATATCACGATTTACAAGTGCAGAAGATTTAAAAAGTATTTTATCTAACTCAATAATGTGATGTTTTTTTACACCATATTTTTCAGCATTTTTCTTTGCGTAGTTTAGTTCAATTCCGTGCTTTTGTCCGTAATGAAAACTTACTGCAATAACGTCATAGTTTTCACTTGAAAGTTTTGCAAGTAGAGTTGTGGAATCAATACCACCACTTAAAAGTAATATCGCTTGCTTATTTGCCATTGTATTTTTTATATGCTATTTTCCAAGACTCCGAAGTAATTGGTTTTGTTAGTGCAGCCTTTTCATTTCGTGGAATGAAGTTTCCATAGTTTTTCTCATAGTCTGAAAAATTGCCGCAAAAGCGGCAAAATGTGTCTAAATACTTAGCAATACTTTCATCTACATTCTTTAAGGACTGAACGCCTAAATTCAATTTAAATACTCGGTCAATTCCACCTGCAACGCCACACGGATAATAACCCAACTGATTTAAACCAATTCCGCAATAAGAAGTTACCCAACAACCTTTGTGATATTCTTTCTCATTTCCGTTTAGTTTATCAATTGGTGCGTCATTAAAAGGTGAAAAGTAAGGAACAGTTCGCTCGTCTTTGAACGAAGCATAATCAATAATCAAATTTTTGTGTTTAGGAAGTTTTGATAATCGTTCTTGCACTAATTCACCAAATCCGTTACTTGTAACTTGCAAAATAGTTTTGGGAGAATGTTTAACGATATATTCGTTTAAAATCAGATTTACGATTTCCAAAAAATCTTTGTGAATACTTGGTTCGCCACCAAGCAAGTTAATTAACCTCCATTTCTTGTTTAGTTCAACACTTTCACGAACAAAATTTTCAATTTGTTCAATTGTCATTCCTTCTTTGATTGGTGCTTGTGTAGAAGAGCGATTGCAGTTGACACATTTCAAATTACATTCGTAGGTAATGTCAATTTCAATTTGATTTAGATTAGGCAAAAATGTTTTTCGTCCTTTTAAAACGTCTTGTTTGGATTTGCTTGGCTTTGCAAGTATCTCAGAAATAATTTCTTCTTTTCGTTGTTTGATTTCCTTTGTGTTTGTTGTTGCTCTGTCGTGAAACACGTTGAAATGGTTTATCCACATTGGATTTTCAGACATTTCCACAATCGGTATCATATAAGTAAAACCCCAACAATGTTCTGGGAAAACCACTTTTTGGCTGAAACGTTTTGCTAATAAAATGTCATCTGTTTGTTGAATTTGATTTGCAATTTTCAAATCGTCAAAACTTAAACTGTCAAACAGATATTTTTTAAAACTTCT
>JBDHXV010000014.1:0-51745 GCA_039810885.1 Chitinophagales bacterium
AAAAGCTACGCCAAATGGTAGAAGAACTGGAGTTTATCAAAGACTTTCAGCAAGACATAATTGTTGAATTTGAAAAGGAAACAGGTATGGAACTCTCAAAAAAGTTTTTACCCGAACACTTAGCAAACGAGATACAGCGAAAGAAGAAAAAACTTTTAAAGTAAAGTGGCTGTATCAGGTATCCCGCCCTAAAACAGATTGTGTAATAAGTAATCATACATTACTCACTTATGGACAAGCAAGAAAAACAACCCTGCCGTAGAAATGGCTAAGAAGCGAATGAAACAAGCCACGGAGATTTACAATAAAAAAATACAAGCCCTATGAGAAAACGGCCGCCTGATTAATTATATTTGAAGTGTTCAGGTGAGGGTGGAAACGGGCTGTGCTGAGGAGCAACCCGGATAGGGCCAACATCATGTACCACGAAAAAAGAAGTGTGGGCTTCGCCCCATTTATCTCAACCACTTCATTTTTTGTGCAACAAAAAACTGGTAACCCTTTTTTCTTTTCTAACAAAAAAACGGTCAACCTATTTCAGGACAAGACAACTATACATCCTCCATCGTTTTCCAGACTTAGCGGCATATGAATATGAATTCAATAGTAGACACATATCCGAAGTAATAGAGGGGCATGAGGGTGAGGGTGGAAATTTTTATTATTTTCAAATTTTGAAAATATTTATTTGGAGAATTTCTTTATTTCTTAATACCAATTGGGATGATGCTAAGTTTAAGAAATAAATCTATAAACCAAGATTTGAATAAAGGCATTATTGCCGGTATAGGCTTTGTATTTTTATTTTTCAGCATCATTGTAAAAACAAAAATAGATTCCTTTTTATTTTTTATTGTTCCCCTTGCCTTATTATATATTTCTATTACGTTAAACTATATAATAGAATACTCAAGTAAAAAGATTAAGCCTAGCTATTTAACTCCTGCAATATTTATTATTGTAGCTATAGTTTCTATCAATCCAAAATGGATAAATAATTATTTTTCTTCAAACAATTTAGAGCGCAGTATTAGAATATATAATGCCAATGTTTATAAAGAATTGAATAAAATTATACCTGATAATATTCATGTAGTTATGAATATGAGTTCGTTTGAAGATATTGATGTCATGTTTTATAATAGAGGCATCACAGCTTATCATTGGACACTGCCAGAAGAAGATTTTAAGTCCTTTGAGGAGAGAAAGATACCAATAGCTGTATTTGAGCCGCACGGAAACTATAACTTACCTGACCATGTATTAAAATATCCATATCTATACATTATTAAGAAAAATCTGATAGACTTCCAATAAAAGGCTTCTTACAGCGAGCAGTTTTGCAAGAGCTGGGGTGATGTTACAAACTTTGAGCTTTGTGCTTCTTTTTAATTATCGTGTTCTATTAAACTTTAGTACTTCTATTTTCGGGCCTTCATATAAATGTTATAATCTATTTTAGAGCGCAACTAAAAATGAAACAAGTTCTGACTTTAATGTCTTTATTTTTTACTTCTATGGTATTGGGACAACAAATGACCATACAACAATGGAATGAAGAAGCAAAAACCAATATACGGCTGTTACCCAAATACGGACACGCTCAAAAAACGGAAGCTCAAAAACAATCCGACAAAGAATTTATTGAAACAGCTCTTAAACAAGACATAACGAACAGAAAAGCATCAGACCATTTGATAAGTTTAGGTTTCAAGTATTTGCACCGAGACATTAAAACCGCAATGTATCGCTTTAACCAAGCGTATTTACTTGACTCAACTAACACAGACATTTATTGGGGATTTGGCGGTGTTTATCTGACTTTAGGCGACTATTCAAAAGCTGAACAACAATACAAAGAAGGGCTTGCTCTAAATCCGAACAATACTCATTTATTAACAGACTACGGAACTTGTTTTCTGGCCCGGTATTACGTGCTACAACCAATAGATGAGAACAACGCTTTGACGAATTTGGAAAACGCAATAACGTATATGTTGCAATCATATAAACTTGACCCGACAGATCAAAACACAACTTTTAAGCTTTCAATTTGTTACTGGAATAAAGGTGACTGTGACAACGCTTGGTATTATTATGACGTTTGCAAAGAACTCGGTGGGCAACCGATTACCGAAAAGTACACCGAGGAATTAAAGAAAAAATGCAATCGGACGAAATAAAAATATCATCTGACTTTAGTAACCATCTTGCACTTTGAAAAATGGAAAGAGGCAAATGACATAGAAAATAGTGTCCTCACTTCAAAGCGTTACCCGGCACAGCAACACAAGGCTTCATACTACCGGATTATACAAGACTTGCTACTCTAAAATATTTTTTAAGGGTGCCTTCGGAAGCATGCTCTTATGCGATTAGTACTGCCACCCCACCCCAATTCATTATATCCACTTCATTTTCCGAGTAAGAAAAAAGGCTTTCTTATCATTATAACAATTAAACAGGTAAGCTCATTCATTACAAAGCATAATAAAATAACTCTAAAATATGATATTGATGTTTGTCAAAAATAACCCCTGCTACCCTTTTTTACTACATTTGTCGCTCTTGTAAAAAAACTCAAAATACTATGAAATCATTTCGCCGACTGAACAACGTAACCGGTTGGGTCATATTTGTTGTAGCTAGTATCGTCTATATTTTAACCTCAGAACCTACCGGCAGTTTTTGGGATTGCGGTGAGTTTATCAGTTGTGCATATAAATTACAAATTGCACACTCTCCCGGAGCTCCGCTTTTTCTGATCTTAGGCCGATTGTTTACTCTGTTTGCCTCCGGCCCCGACAAGGTTGCTCTAATGGTTAACCTAATGTCGAACCTGATGGGCGGACTAACTTCACTGTTCTTATTCTGGAGCATTACCATGCTAGCCCGCAAGATTATTGGTAAGAAAGAAAGTGAACTTGGCATAGCTGATATCATTCTGATATTAGCTTCGGGTTTCGTTGGTGCTTTGGCATCCACCTTTACCGATTCTATTTGGTTCTCTGCCGTTGAGGGGGAGGTATATGCTTCTTCCAGCGCGTTCACTGCATTTGTGTTTTGGGCTATCTTAAAATGGGAAAATCAAGCCGATGAACCCCAAGCCGACCGTTGGCTCCTCTTGATAGCATACGTTATGGGACTTTCTATTGGTGTGCACTTGCTAAATCTACTTTGTATTCCTGCAATTGTATTTGTGTACTACTTTAAAAAACACCACGATCAAATTACCGGTTGGGGTGCCGTAAAAATCTTAATCCTCTCGTGTATTATTCTAGCAGGTGTTCAGTACGGCATCATCCCAAGTATTCCCAATTATGCATTGAAATTTGATATCCTCTTTCGCAACTCATTTGAACTGCCATATAATACAGGAGCAATCACGTTTTCACTTCTTGTAATTGCACTTATTACGTTTGGATTTATTTATGCGAAGCGTAAAAACAATTACATGCTGCACATGTCAGTACTGTTGATATGCATGATTATTTTAGGATATACTTCTTATGCGATGGTGCTCATTCGTGCAAATGCAAATCCTTCTTTAAACATGAGTAACCCTAAAGATCTAATTAACCTGGTAAGCTACCTGAATCGTGAGCAATATGGAGAACGCCCTCTGTTGTATGGTCAGGTATTTACCGCACGACCAACTGATATAGATTGGAATGGCGGTGAAATGAAATATTGGAAAGGGCCAGTCAAGTATGAAGAACTTGGTCGTAAGCCAATTGTTGAATACAGCTCGGAAGATAAAATGCTTTTTCCTCGCGTGTGGGATAATGATGATGGCTCTCACGTTAAATTCTATCAAAGTTGGCTGAACCTGAATGATAAACAAAAGCCCACTATGGCAGACAATATCAACTTCTTTATCACCTATCAAATGAACTGGATGTATTGGCGCTATTTTATGTGGAATTTTGCAGGAAGGCAAAATGATATTCAAGGTCAAACCGGAGGTATTAAAGACGGCAACTGGATTTCGGGTATTAACCTCATTGACAATATGCGCCTAGGTAGCCAAGACAACTTACCGCCATCCATGACCGATAATCAGGCTCGTAACAAATTCTACTTGTTGCCACTGATACTCGGCTTATTAGGTGTATTTTATCATTACAAGAAGCGCAATCACGATGCTTGGGTCGTAATGCTCCTTTTCTTTTTTACCGGGTTAGCGATTGTCATATATCTGAATCAAACCCCGCTTCAACCGCGTGAACGTGATTATGCTTATGCAGGCTCAATTTATGCTTTTTGCATTTGGATTGGCTTGGGAGTGCTTTCGGTGGCCAATTGGTTATCAAAAAAATTGAGCCCTATTAACGCAGCCCTTGCAGCAACTGTGCTTAGCCTGCTGGCTCCTGTCATTATGGGTGCTCAGGGCTGGGATGACCACAACCGCTCCAATCGTTACACAGCACGCGACTTTGGACGCAATTACTTGGAATCGTGTGCCCCCAATGCTATTTTATTTACTCAAGGTGATAACGACACCTATCCCTTGTGGTATGCACAAGAAGTCGAAGGCATTCGACCCGATGTGCGCATTGTAAACTTAAGTTTGTTGGGGGTTGATTGGTACATAGATAATTTAAAACGTAAAATAAATGATGCCGATGCCGTACCTATCTCTCTGCCCGATTCAGCTTATCGCGGCAGCAAGCGTGATGTAACCCGTTATAGTAAAAATCCCGGATTAGACCCGGCTCAATACTACAACATCAAAGATGTAGTTGATTTTATGAGCAGTGAGAACCCGGCTAAAAAAGTAAAAATGTACGGCAATGAATTGGATAATTATCTTCCGGTTAAGAATCTGTTTTTGCCCGTAAATAAGAATCAGATCATTAAAGACAAAGTAGTGCCCGAAAGTGATATGGACAGTATCGTGAATCGTGTAGAATGGACACTAAACCGCTCCACTATTCTTAAACCAAGTCTCTTGTTATTAGATATTATTAAGACAAATGATTGGAAGCGCCCGATCTATTTTGCCATTAGCGTAAGCAGCGATGAATATCTTGGGTTAAATGATTATTTGCAACAAGAAGGCTTAACCTATAGATTGGTTCCGGTTAAACATAAAAGTTTAGACGGCTTACCCGGAAGAGTAAATACCGATATCATGTATAAGAATCTTATGAATTTTTGGTGGGGCGGAGTCGATAAAAATAAAGTGTATTTAGACGAGAACATTCTTCGCATGGTAAGCAATTTGCGCAGCAACTTCGCACGTCTTGCCAATTCACTTATTGCAGAAGGGAATAAAGAAAAAGCGATTGAAGTGTTGAATAAATGTCAGGAAGTATTACCGGAACGGAATGTACCCTATAGCCTCCTCATGCTACCTATAGCGCAATCATATTATAAAGCAGGAGCTGCGGATAAGGGAAAAGAAATTGTCAAAAAATTGGTTAACTGGTATGGAGAAAACATGAAATACTTTACTTCGTTAGATGATGCTCAACGTGCGTATTATCGCCGAGATATGAATGAAGCCGTATATGTATTCAGCGAATGTTCACAGATTGCGGATAACAGCAAAGATACCGAGTTGCAAAACCTGGTTAAGCCTTTGTTTGAAAAGTACAGGCCGTATTATAGCTTCGACCAACGAGAGCAGGAGCAAGATGATAATTAAGAGATCAAACAAAATAAAAAAGCCGCTCAACTAAAGCGGCTTTTTTTATTATACAATCTTGGTTTTAATACCTGTAGTAATCCGGTTTGTACGGGCCTTCTACAGCTATACCTAAATAATCTGATTGATCTTTGGTTAACACATCCAAATCAACTCCAATCTTAGCTAAGTGTAGTCGGGCGACTTTCTCATCCAAGTGTTTGGGAAGTGTATATACTTTATTCTCATACTTATTCGTATGCTGCCATAACTCCAATTGAGCCAAAGTTTGGTTTGTGAATGAGTTTGACATAACGAAAGAAGGATGCCCTGTTGCACAGCCGAGATTTACCAGACGACCCTCAGCTAACACGATAACATCTTTACCCTCTATAGTATATAAATCAACTTGCGGCTTAATAACATCTTTAGTGTGTCCGTAGTTATCATTTAACCATGCCATATCAATTTCGATGTCAAAGTGCCCGATATTACATAAGATAGCTTTGTCTTTCATCAATCGGAAATGCTTTTCCGTGATTAAGCCCTTACAACCCGAAGCGGTGACAATGATATCTGCTTCTTTAACAGCATCTATCATCTTTTTCACCTCAAAGCCATCCATTGCAGCTTGTAAAGCGCATATTGGGTCAATCTCGGTTACAATAACTCGTGCACCTGCGCCACGCAAAGAATCGGCAGAGCCTTTTCCAACATCGCCATATCCACCCACCACGGCAACTTTACCGGCAAGCATCACATCTGTTGCACGACGAATGGCATCTACCAGTGACTCGCGGCAGCCATATTTATTATCAAACTTCGATTTGGTTACCGAGTCGTTCACATTAATTGCCGGCATGTGCAGGGTGCCATTCTTCATCCGGTCGTATAAGCGGTGTACCCCTGTAGTTGTTTCTTCAGATAATCCTTTAATACCTTTAATTAATTCAGTGTAAACATCAAAGACCATGTTGGTCAAATCACCTCCATCATCTAAAATCATATTTAAGGGACGGTCGGTGCTGGCAAAAAATAAAGTTTGTTCAATACACCAGTTAAATTCTTGTTCATTCATCCCTTTCCATGCAAATACCGGAATACCTGCTGCGGCAATTGCTGCTGCTGCGTGATCTTGAGTGGAGAATATATTGCAAGACGACCAACGTACCTCAGCACCCAGCTCTATCAGGGTTTCAATCAATACGGCCGTTTGAATAGTCATGTGAAGGCAGCCCGCAATGCGTGCTCCTTTAAGAGGCTTTTTACCTTTAAATTCCTCACGAATTGACATTAATCCAGGCATTTCAGCTTCGGCAAGCCTAATTTCTTTTCTACCCCATTCTGCCAACGAGATATCCTTTACTTTGTATGGTAAAGTGAGTTCTAAAGTACTTTTCATTACTTGTTTTGGTTTAAAAATTTTAATCGCGCAAAAATACTCGGAATTTGGCAATAAACATTAACAGTAATGCAATATAAAACGGAACTTTACTGCGCTTTCAAGCATTCAATCACATACAAAATCCTTAAACAAAAATTCAATAATTCTTATGTATCCAGCTGAATTAGTAAACCCGATGCGAGCAGAGTTGACTCGTGCCGGATTTAAAGAGACCTTAACTTCAGATGCTGTAACCAAGGCCATTAAACAAACTAAGGGGACTACTTTGTTAGTCGTAAATTCGGTTTGCGGGTGTGGTGCTAGTACATGCCGCCCCGGAGTTTTACAATCTTTGAAGAATGATGTTGTTCCCGAGCAACTGATAACAGTTTTTGCAGGCGTAGATAAAGAAGCTACACAACAGGCGCGCGACTATATGCTGCCCTATCCTCCTTCGTCTCCTGCTATTGCTCTCTTTAAAGACGGAGAACTTGTTCACATGCTTGAGCGACATCATATCGAAGGTCGCACAGCCGATATGATTGGGGAGCATCTTAAAAAAGTGTATCAAGAGTATTGCACAGAGAAGGTTAGTTAACCTCAATGTTCATTTTTAAAAATCAAGATGCCCCGTAATTGGGGCATCTTGATTTTTATGCCATTATGTAGATTGGCTTCTGCGTTTAATCTCATCGCGTATTGCAGTTGCCCTTTCATACTCTTCCTTTTCCAATAGCTTATTCAACTGCTCTTGCAATTCACTGATAGATTTCTTACTATAATCATCAGGGTTTGGATTCTCCTGTGCTCCTACGGTACTTAAAAAGGTTGTTGTTGTTTCTTGTTGTGGGTCTATACTTAATGCAGCTTGGTCGAGAATAAATTCGTAAGTATATATCGGTGAATCAAAGCGAAGAGCCAGGGCTATGGCGTCAGATGTTCGAGAGTCTATTTCTATGGGTTTACCATTAGATTCACAAATCAGTTTTGAGTAAAATATACCATTATCCAAATTGTTGATTAAAACTTCTTTTAGCTGAATCCCGAACTCTTTGCAAATATTTTTTATCAAATCGTGAGTCATAGGTCGCTGCGGTGCCATTTTTTCAACTGCTACAGCAATGGATTGCGCTTCATAACCTCCAATCACAATAGGTAGCCGCCTATGTCCTCCTTCTTCGGATAACATCAACGCATAGCCATGCGATTGAGTTAAGCTATGTGAAACTGCAACTACTTTGAGTTCAATCTTTCGCATTTCTAAAAATACATCTTTTTAATGTGTCGTTGCCTTAAATTTTTTAAAGGCTTCATTTAATTTAGGCACTACCTGAAACGCATCACCTACAATCCCGTAATCGGCGGCTTTAAAGAAGGGTGCCTCTGGATCATTGTTAATAACCACAATTACCTTACTTCCATTAACGCCGGCCAAGTGCTGTATAGCCCCGCTAATTCCAATTGCTATGTATAGGTTCGGGCGTATCGTTAATCCGGTTTGCCCAACGTGTTCTTCATGCGAGCGCCAGTGCATATCGCTTACGGGACGCGAGCATGCCGTTGCTGCACTAAGGATATTTGCCATCTCTTCAATCATACCCCAATTCTCGGCTCCCTTTAATCCACGACCTCCGCTTACTACAATCTCTGCATCGGTTAAGGAAATTTTACCTCCGGCTTTGTGCACTTCCAAAGACTTAATTTTAAAGTCGCCATCATTTAAATTGGCATTGAAGTCAACGATTTGTGAAGACGTTTCTGCAGATTCTACTGCAAGAGAATTAGGCAACAATGAAATAACCTTTACCGGTGTTGTGATTGTATATTCTGCAATAGCTTTTCCACTAAATACATTTTTATTTATGTGCCACTCATTACCTTGTATCTCGGGCAAGGATATAGCTCCCGGAACATAACCTGCTTTTAATTTAGCTGCAACTATGGGTGCAACGGCCTTAGACGTATAACCCGCACTAAATATAAATGCCGTGGCGTTTTCTTGTTGTGCTGCACTAATTAAAGCTTTTGCAATCGCATTGGGTTCAAAGTGGTGCAAGCGCACATCTGTATTTTTCAAAATTTTATTTACACCATATTTTGAAAGTTGCATTATCTGATCGGGCGACACCTCTTCAAGAATTACCGCCGTAACGCTTGTGTTGCAAGCCTGTGCTACTTTACGTCCATAGGTTATCAACTCAAGGGTTGCTTTGCTGAATTTGTTATTGCTTAGTTCTGTAAATAGGAGAATAGACATGTCAAATAACTTTAGCTTCGTTATGTAATAAATTTACCAGTTGCTCGGGGTTGTCTGCTGGTATAAGTTTTACTCCTGTTTTTTCAGGTGGTAACTTATATGACCTCACTTGGGTTAAAACCTCATTACCACTTGAAGCAATAACAACAAGCGGCTTAGTGCGTGCAGCCGTAATGCCTCGTATATTAGGTATGCGAGCTTCCGCCATACCTTTAGACGCGCTGGCAACAAATGGAAACTGAACTTGTACTTTTTCTCTTCCTCCGCTGATTTCACGATCAAGTGTTGCCGTGTTACCTTCTGTTTCTAATGAGCTTGCCAACGATATATATGGCCAATCGAGTATGCCCGCAATCATACCTCCGACAACTGAGCCATTATAATCTATAGTTTCTTTACCGGTAAGGATCATGTCAAACCCTTTGTCTTTGGCATAAATGGCTATTTCGTTAGCGACAAAGAACGAATCGCGTGCTTCGGAATCAATACGAACGGCATCGTCTGCACCAATAGCCAATGCACGGCGAATGATGGGATCAGAATCTGCACCTCCTATATTTATCGCTGTAACCGAACCGCCATACTTTTCTTTTAACTCGCAGGCACGCACTAATGCGTACCATTCGTCATAGGGATTCATAATGAACTGAACCTTGTCGCTGTTGAATTTGGTATTGTTGTCGGTAAATGCAATTTTTGTTGTGGTGTCGGGGACTTTACTGATACAAACTAATATCTTCATAATTTAAAATTGCTTCTGTTATTCTGTTTGTCAGCAAAAATATTCAAAAAACGTTGAGTGCTTTGTTAACAATTAACAATCGTTTGTATTAACAAGCTGTGAAAAGGTTTAGGCCGTTTATTTAATTCGACCACAATTCTTTTACAAAATCTTTTTATGCCACTTGTTCATTGATTAAATACGAAGAGTTTAAAACATCTTGACACTATAGATTATATAACTTTACCACGTTATGCCAAAACTTTCAAATAAAGGATTAACAATGCCGGCTTCGCCAATTCGAAAGTTGGTGCCGTATGCCGAACAAGCTAAGAGTAAAGGGATTAAAGTCTATCATCTTAACATCGGGCAGCCAGATATTGAAATGCCTCAGGAAGCCATTCACGCACTAAAGAAATTAGATATTAAGATATTGGAGTACAGTCATAGTGCCGGAAATGAAAGCTATCGTAAAAAATTGGCTGAGTATTATAAATCTTATGGCATACACTTGGATCCCGCGTATAATATTTTGATTACAACCGGTGGGTCTGAAGCTATTACCATAGCGTTGATGAGTTGTATGGATCCGGGCGATGAGATTATAGTTCCCGAACCGCTTTATGCTAATTACAACGGCTTTGCAATTACCAGTGATGTCGTTGTTAAACCAATCAGTTCTACTATAGATAACGGATTTGCACTGCCTGGTATGGATACTTTTGAAAAACTCATCACACCACGCACCCGAGCTATTCTTATTTGTAACCCGAATAACCCGACAGGATATTTGTATTCTCGTAAGGAGTTGGAAGCACTTCGCGATATCGTACTTAAACATGACTTATATCTATTTGCTGATGAAGTGTATCGTGACTTTGTTTATGATGGTCAAGAACACATTTCGGTATTAAATATTCCGGGTTTAGAGAAGCATGCTGTAGTTATTGATTCCGTTTCTAAGCGCTTTAGTATGTGTGGTGCGCGTATCGGAACGCTCATTTCTTACAATAAAGAATTAATGTTAATTGCATTAAAATTTGCACAAGCGCGTTTAAGTCCGCCATCTTTAGGACAAATTGCTGCTGAAGCAGCACTAGATGCCGATGATGCGTATTTTACAAAAGTGAATGCGGAATACTTGAGTCGCAGAAATTTAATGATTCAATTGCTGAATGAAATTGACGGGGTGTACAGCCCAATGCCGGGGGGCGCCTTTTATACTATAGCTCGCCTTCCTATTGATGATTGTGACCGATTCTGTCAATGGTTGCTTGAAAGTTTCTCTTATGAGAAAGAGACGGTAATGTTAGCCCCTGCAACAGGTTTTTATTCAACGAAAGGGTTAGGTAAAAATGAGGTGCGCCTTGCTTATGTGTTAAATAAGAACGATATCCGACGTGCCATTACCTGTTTAAAAGAAGCCTTAAAAGTTTATCCGGGTCGCACGAGTTAGAGAGGTCGTTAGCAGGCTGATACTTATGCTTTAATATAGTCTTCAAGGTACTTGTACTTCGGCATCAGAGAACCGTCTTCGGCAATGGTAGCTCTTTCTATGATTGAACTGCTTTCTTCTAATAGTTCTTCGACCACGTGTTCGGTAAGTTTATTTCCAAACTCCTCGGAAGCCTCACGAGGTAATTCATTAGGCAAATTACTTACGGCCATAATGTCAATTACCTGAGGTTGGTGCGGCTCCTCTTCTTTTTCAGTAAAAGGATTGTAGCCAAACACCGGATTTTCAATCGTTGTATCACGAATCGTAGCAGGTATCGAGCCATTCACATCGCAAGTAATATCTGCAATGACCTTTATACGAAATTCGCGCGAGCGCATATCTTCTATAGAGAAGAAAGGAGGAGCTTTAGGATCCCAGAAAATCGCATTCATAAACAAGTCCGTCACTTTTGTAAATGGAATAAATGCCGATTGATATTGTTCAGGACGTTTATGAAAGTCGTCTCGCTTGAAAGGCTTACCGTCTTTACGTTCATAAAGTTGATTGGTGTTGAGCACGACATAGACAGGCTCATCATAAGTTTGAGTTAGATAATTCTGCACACTAACCATGCGTATATTTAATTTTTCCAACAACTCAAATACCCCTCGAGCCACACGACCGGTTCCGGTAACGGCAATTTTTATTGGCGGTAATTTTATGTCTTTATACTGGGCAAGTATCTCGTGATAATCGATGCATTTCCATGCCGGTTTTAGATCAAACAGTCTGTAGCGTTTTCCCCAAGTCAGAAAGCCATTATGTGCGCCCACCACTCCTGCAAAATGACCAAATCCCAGAATCCGCTCTCCGTTTTCCCATGTCAGACATTCGTAGTCAATTAATGTAATTTGTTTCTCTAAGATTTGTTGAAGCATTCGTTTGTTGTGCGGTTGCTTCTTAATTGTGTGTGAGAAGAAGATGTACTTTTTCCCTTTCTCCAGTTTATCATAAGGAACTTCTTTAATGCCGATAAAAAAGTCCGCTGCACGAATATCTTCTACAACGGGAATTCCTTCATTTGTGTATTCATCATCATGAAAACAACGATGTTGTGAGGATTGTACAATGAATTTCAAGTTTGGATATTTATTCATCAACCAAACACATTGGCTTGGTGTAAAAGCAACACGTGTATCAAACGGCTTTTTCTCTTCTCTGATTAGTGCAAATATGGTCTCTTTCATAAAGAACGGGCACAAAAGTATATGCAGTGCCCTCTAATTAAAAATATTTCTTAACCTAAGGAATGAACCGACCGGTTAATTGAATTAACTTTGCATCAGAAACTGGGGCTGACCGGTTTTGACAGCATCGTTCTTTGTAAATCAGCATGCAGAGCATTGCAGGGCAAGCTCTTAAATATCTATCCTGCGACGCCATAACTGGCAACACTTCTTTTGCAATGGCTGCCTAATCACGCAAAGCGTGGTTCGCACCTGCTTCCGTTAGTCCCTGTCCGGCGGATTAACACCGGGAGCATCGCACATCCGGACTGGCTCAATGTTGGCTGCTTGCTGCGAGCGAGATCTTAACAGCAGATAGGTTCGGGGATTGGTTCGTTCAGTACCTACCCTGTTCAGAAAATGAATCTGAACTAAGCATGTAGAACATTTATGAAAATCTTGCCTGGACGCGGGTTCGATTCCCGCCAGCTCCACTCTTTGATATAGAAGTCTTATTTTATTTTCTCTTTAATTGCGAGACTATTATTCGTATCAGCCTTATCTATTAATACTTTTATTGTCGAATATGCTTACTGAATTTAGGTTATTAAAAAGGCTTGAGCGGGTAGAAATTGAATTGATTTCTGCCGAAGTGCTTATTACAACACATTCACAACCCACTTTATTAGTTGATTATCGCAAAAATGTCACAGAAGAATTAGTGCCTCGTATAGATTGTTACAAACAACACATTCGTATACATCAACAAAAGCTAAGTGCGTGTGTGATGACCAAACAACAATTCAAATTAAAAATTATTGTGCCGGAATATATTGACGTTTCTATAAAGTTATTTTCGGGTGAAAGCACAATTAGTGGATTATATAACAAATTAAAAATGAAACAACGATATGGACTTACCCGGTTGAATGCAGGGCATTATCAACCTAATACAGATAGCTTGATAAATATTGTTTGTGGTGAATTGATTATATATAACTGTTTGTATAAAAAGTTAATCGAGTTCAATCGAAATAAATTGACTTTGCAAGGTGAGAATGAAATCAAGACCACTCTTACCTCAGATTCTATTCCATTTCGTGTTTACCCGTCTCAATTTGAGTAGTATCACTACCCTCAGTACTTTGATAGAGAACCGAAAGTGTTATTAAAAAAGTAAATCCTACAATACCGCTTTGCGTTTGCAGAACGGACTCAAATAAACAATTGAACATTAAAACGGATAGCATTGTCAATAACCAATAGTTCTTTTTCTTAATACCGAAATAAAAGAGAATAATTAAATAGAGAATAAAAAGAACTAAAGGAATAATTCCTAACTCGAGCCCCATTTGTAGATATTGGTTATGAGGGTTGTACCTAATTTGTCCCAGTGCATCTTTTTCGGCTAAATAGAATTGTCCATACTGTTGAAGACGATTACTTAGAAATGAATCTATTCTTGTAGTGCCAACACCAAACGGATGCTGGTATAACTCCATTGCCGAAACGGTCCACATAACTAATCGCACATCATCGCCGCTGAGATATCCGGGCTTACCGTGTATAAAATCCGAAGGACTGGAAATATACTTTTGAATAGCGTGGAGTGAATTATTTACATCGCCCCTAAGGAAAGAGATTTGAGTGAGGCCGATAGATGCCGATAAAATAAGTACACACGTAATCACTGTAGCCCTTAAAACAGACCATCTTTTATAAATATATCGTAAAGTAAATAATGCTGTTGCAAGCATTAGGAATAATATGGCTGCGAGCGACATTGCGAGAAGTATCATTATTAATGTAGTCCCGACGAATAAATAAAAAAGATAATTTTTTGGAATAGTTTTATCATAATATATCCCAATGATCAGCCCAATTATAGCAATGGTTGCATAAGCGGAATAGTACGTTGGGTGGATGATGCAGACATAACTAGATGTAAATGCGGTGAATTTGAGCTGAGTTGTTGAATAAGTATAAATCGCTTTAGCAACACCAATCAAAGATGCAATGAATACCCCCGACGCCAGACCGATGATCGGGTATTTTAACTGAATTGGGAATCTCGGTTTAAACGAAAATAGTATTGGAAGAATAAGCCACGACAACTTATACTCAAAACGCTGTGGGCTTGTAACAGGGTTCCAATAATAGAAGGCGCTGATACTGTATAACAAATAAAAGAAGATCCAGCCCCACTGCAGATAATTTTTTTCAAAATAAAATGCGCCTGATTTTATACCGTTCAAAATGATTATCAACAATGGAATCAAACCGAAGATAAACCAATAGGAGTATGCCCCAATAATAAAGGAGCAGAATACGAGTGCCCAATGAAAATTGCGTTCACTCTTATTTTCGACGGTCAACATCTGTATTGATTATTTTCTTTAACAATACTATTGTATAGTGCAATAAACTGCCTGATGATGGTTTTAGAGTCAATCTTATCTGCTATCAAGCGTTCTCGACCATTCGTTTTAGCATCTTCATTCTTTCTAAAAATAGTACGAATACTATCGGCAATAACTTGTACATCCTGCTCTACGATTAAACAATTTGTTACCCCCTCAATTCTTACCCTTACATCGCCAACATCAGTTGCAACAATAGGCACATTACAAGCTAAGGCCTCTTTAATAATCATCGGACTACCCTCGCTGTCCGAGCATAGTAAAACTATAGTAGAAGCATTAATGTATAATGGTATTTCATTGGGATGTACATTGCCATTTAAGGATAGCAATTCAGCACTATAATCCGACAATTGTTTACAAACCTCTTGTGCGATATCAAGTCTTTTCACTGAAGGATTATTTGCATTAAAGAAGATATATCGTTTTGATAAATCTAAATTCAATTTTTCTATACATACTTTTCTATCCATTGGTCTAAAAACATCTATATCAACTCCACTTGGAATTACAATTGCCTTTTCTTTCCCGGCTTTAAGATTATCTATCAGAGTCTGACTGACACAAATTATTTTCTGTGCTCTTAGTGCGGCTTGCTTGCTCATCCACTTTCCTAATTTCTCGCGTATCGGATGCACATCTGCTGTGTAATTAAGATCACTTCCCTGAAAAGAGACGACAAAGGGCAGGTTATGTCCTATGGAAGCAAAGAACGCATTTACAGTGCCATAGTGTGCATGGATAATGTCCGGTTTGAAATCTTTAATTCGATTTTTGAATTGTTTATGTTGTGTCAGATAATGAATAGGTGAAAAGTGCGTATCAAAATAAAACACTTCACAAGTATGCCCTTCATTTTGTAAATCATGCACTTGTCTTTTAGAAAATATAAATGATGAGGGCGTGGGGTGATAAGGAATGACGTGTAATATTCTCATAACTTCTTATAATGGCTTGCATTTCTTTCTTGAAAGCAAGCCGTTGAGTTTATAAATTGTAAAATAAAGAATGATGGGAATAATGATTCCTTCAAACAACCATGTTTTAATAGCCTCAGGCCCCGATCGTATAATCATAGCCTCAAAGGCTGTAATACAACAAAGTGTAAATACAAATGCAGCCTTGTAGTTTTCGTTTTTAAATTTATTCAAGACATAAAGAGGAACAAACAGAAAAGCATATAAAACAATGGGACCCAATAATATACCCCAAACTGAGAAGTTCAGATACCACGCCGCAATATGGTTTATCGTAAAACCTTGGTCGGAGGGCAGATTGAGTTGCGAAGCATAATACTCATACGCAGACTCGGGTCTTTCATTATTAATAAAGGAAGGGACGAACGAACGTATTAACAAACGAAAACTAATTCCAATATTGGCCCGAACATGATGATGCAAAATGCCATACATAGAAAAGTGACCTGCAAATAACTCATTACTGAAAATAATACCGGAAACAGATTTGAATATCTTGCCTGCCAGAGATTTATCCTGATAGGATGTAGAGTTATAGGGATTGGGTATGATTATTTCTCTTCCATTTACCTCAATCTCATCTTCTCCTTTGCTCCACTGTTTTAAAATATCTTGCTTATTTATTTTTACCGTATCGCCATTACTAATTATCAACGTATCATTTGACCGGGCTTGTAGTAATTTATTTTTTGATAACTCAATTTGTTTGTGTTCAATATAGGTTCGGTCTATACTGTACCAATACGACTCTTCTTTAGTCTGCTTGTTTTCTACGAGTGATGTTAAACCTATTATACGCCCGACTCGTGGAGATAAGCTCCGAAACGGATCGTTCATCGTTAAAATGGCGAGCCAAACAAAAATAAACGTGACATATAATTTTCGATATGAATAGATTCGTTCGTTAGGATAGGTAATAAATAATAAAGCTGTGAGTCCGCACAAGACAAGCTCATGTCGCGTGCCGATGAAAATGAGATAAAAATTACAAAGAGCAAACACGAACCAAAAGAAATAACCTAATCCGATTATCTTTTTTTCTGTTTTATGCCTCCTGAGAGCGAGTGCAATCGGTATTGTGAGGCTCAACATCATAGCCCAACAAGCCAACTGATGTATAGTATAAAACGGTACAGGTGAGGATCGAACATTTAGGTAAACCGATTCATTCAGGATAAGAGAATAGATAATCACATCATACAAGATAGATAAAGACACTGCAAAGAAACTTAGAGCAAATACAGCATATATGATAGAAGAAGGTATGTTCGTAATACGAATTGATTCATGAGCATTCGATAATAACCGTGTGCTGAATAGCATCAGCAATTGAAGTATAATAATAAAGAGGCCCATCAGCCATAATCCCAGCAGGTAGTCGGAATCCAGATGTACGGGAAACATTTTTATCAGCAAATAGTGATATTGCATACCGATATACTCTCCCCATCCCGTGATCTGATCAAAACAAAAAAACCAGGCACCGGCAAGTGACCAGTAATAAATTAAGATAATAAATACAGGAAGAATAATGTTTGGATATCGAGACCATATTTTTTTTTGTATTAAAAATATAATGGCCGTTATCAGAATTAACGATAAAATGATGACTAAAGACATAACTTTTTTGAGCCCCGATATGGATTACTTAAAACTGTACACATTACTATCGTATTAATTTACTCTGTATCAATTTGCGACTCATATCATTCATCGGTTTCGCTATTAAATTGTAAACTTTTTTGTGAGAGTTGTTTAAACCAATACAAAATTGCCAATGAGCCCAGCATCCAAATAATGGAGTACGCAAGGAGAGAGAAATATATGATACCGGAAAAGATTCTGAGGATATAGAAGAATGAGAAAGCGAATAAATTAATACTGAGTACCATCGTTAAAAATGTTCCTTGTTTACTATTTATATTTGGCAGATGTGATAATGGTGAACTGATAAAGGTGAAGATAAAGAGCGGCGTCATATAAACTGCATACCAGCCTGCTTCGACCCAGCCAGCACCTAAGAAAAAGCCGAAAGCGGCAGGAGCGATTAATGCAATAAGCGAAAACAACGGAATACTGAATAATCCGATGCCTTTTACGGTGCTGCGGTAAAGAGTATAATTGCTAATTCCTTTATTGTAATTATCACTCATTTTTTGATATAATACTTGTGAGATGGCCGATCCGATAATACCCAGTGGAGCACGTAATACCCGATATGCCATGGAATATAAGCCCAATGCAGCTTGTCCATATAAGATCGCTATGAGAAAATTCATAACAGATACTTGTACCATATCCATAAATGCATGTAAACTATTAAAGCCGGGAAAGCCTTTGTAACGAATCATTTGAGACCGCATTGCGTTCCAATTCCAGATATGTATAGCAGAGGAGATCACTCGTAACGATACCAACGAAAAAATGAATGTAGTTACCACTTGACTTACGACGTATCCGATAACTAGCCCCGAAGAATGAAACCCGAGGTAATAAAACACTACCGGAAACGATGCGAAGGTCAAGGATTGTACAACTCTCATGTAGGATGACCGTTTAAATTGTTCCTTACGAGTAGCAAACATGATAAGGGTTTGAAATATACCTGTGCTTAACACGCTAAATGCGGCCAGAAGTAAAAATAAATTTAAATCACTTGCATCTAACCATGTGGCCCAGTAACTGCGCGATACGAGCATGACCAAAAGCGTTAAAATGGACAAGCCCAAGGTCATCAGTAAACTGATGTTGACCAGTTGTTTTGCATCATCTTCCTTTTCGGGCAGCATTATTGCCAACTCATAGCGTAAGGTTGCAATTACAGCTATTGAATTTGCCACACTGAAATAGAGTGTAAATACGCCAAATATCTCGGTTGAATAATAATAGGTAAGTATTGGTGCTGCAAGCACCTGAATAGCCTGTGCCAGTGTAGTGCCACTAAGCGTAGTAAAGAAATTTTTAAATATCGCTGAGGAGGCGTACTTGGTAATTAATTCTTTATACGACGTCGGTATCAACGATGGTATATTCTTTCAATAATTTCCACCACTTTCAAGCCCTCAAGAGCATTTGTCGTAGCACTGGATTTTCCTTGAAGGGTTTCTACTACGTTATCAATGATATAGTGATGATTAGCAGCGCTACCCTTATAGGCTCCGTAATCATTAGGTGGATTGGATGCTGCAAGTTCCGGCATCACGTAATCCTTAATATGACAGTATTCTACTTTATCCATATACTGACCTCCGACTTTGATACAGCCCTTTTCTCCTATAATCGTAATGCTGCTTTCCAGATTTTTATCCCATACTGCGGTAGAATAATTAAACGTTCCAATACCTCCATTATTAAATTCAAAATTTACAAAGCCGGAGTCATCAAAAAACTCTGTATTTGTTTTATGCGTGAAGTTATTAAAGCGAGTTTGAATATTCTTAATATCTCCAAACAACCAATACATAATATCTATGAAGTGGCTGAACTGTGTATAAAGTGGACCGCCGTCTAAATCTTTTGTGCCTTTCCATCCGCCTTTTTTATAATATCGTTCATCTCGATTCCAGTAACAATTTATTTGCACCAAAAAGACAGTTCCCAATAATTTCTGATCAATGACAGATTTTAGCCATGCTGTTGGCGGGCTATAGCGATTTTGCATTACACAAAACACTTGACGAGATACTTGCAGTGATTTATAAATTACCTGTTCACACTCTGCTTTTGATAGGCCCATAGGCTTTTCACAAACCACATGACAGCCCTTTTCTAATGCCATTGTACTTAATGAAGCATGCAATCCATTCGGTGTGCAGATATTAACGACATCAATATTTTTTTCTGATTGCAAAAGCTCTTCAAGCCCGGGATAAAATGAAACTCCAAAAGTTTGGGTGGCATCTGTTTTTAATTTTTCATCAATATCTGCAACAGCAACTAAATCAGCATGTTCGTTGCGTATAATCATTTCGGCATGACGTTTTCCGATATGACCAAAACCAACAACAGCAAAGCGAATTTTTTTGGGGTTCATTTAAAAGTCGTAGTAAGAGTTAAAAAGGCTTGTTCTGATGCCAAAACTAATAAAATTGGAATCAAGATGTTGTGCTATATCATTATGTACAACACGATGCTGTAAAGAAATATCCAGTGTGGTACGGTTAATCGGCAACAAGAGATAGTGTATATTAATTCCGGCATTGATAATATCTGTCTTTATGCCTTGCAATAGCGTGTTGTGATAGGATTTTGGGAAGCCGGGAATGAGATAATCACTAATAAAAATATTGTTGCCTTCGTGCATCCCCTCAATATCCTTCCCAACCACGGCATAGATAAAACTCATATCCACAGACCATCGTTTCTTTTCATAAAAGGCCATAAAAACCCATTCACGGAAATTGGCCCCCAACGGGTGTGCCAAGGGCTGTTGCATCGCCGTATAACTTTGAGATGGTATCTTGTGTGAGTAGGTATATGGCTGCGCCTGATTCATCTCTACTCTTATTACTAAACCGGTTATATTAAATACTTCTAACCATTTAATGCCCGCTTGTAAGGCCATTTTATTTCTATAAAAGCCCTTTTGTTTAGAGCGGCCTAGGTCTAAATCATCAAGCACAAACTGCCCGTAAATATTAAAATTTGTGAATAGACGATAACGAATATTAAGGCCAATGATAGAATTATCTGGAGAACCCAGATAGTTTTGCGTGGCGTGGTAAAAAATGATTGGATTTAAGTAATTGAGTTCGAATCCGCGATGGCCACTGGAGTCTGCATTGGGCCATACCACGGTTTCAAACAAACCGAGCTCTATATTTTTTTGAGGAAAAAAATCCAGATAATGTGCAGCAAAATATTTTTTCTCATAACCTTGTGACAGCACCGGCCCTTTTTGATAATTATTTAATACTGCGTAGATACTTGAATAATGAATTCTGCCGAAATGAAAATTAAATCTGAGGTTTAAATAAGGTAAAGCATTATCGGATAACAACATCGAACGGTAGCCAAAGCCAATATGATTACGGTTTTGGCCAAAAGCCATGTCGAAATATTCATTTGGTTTATAGGATAAAACGGTCTCCGCCCATCCGTAATCAAACGACTTCTTATTGATCAACCCCTTAACCCTACCCTGCCCCGGCACGACGCCAGTATCCGCAACAAATGATGACAGATATTGCGGGAACGTGCTTTGACTCTCATAGTATAAGGTTTGATAAAATAATTTAGACGTGATGTTTCCATAAGCTTGTATGCCGCGAATATTGTTGTAAAAATTCGACTTTCCTATTTCTTTTCCATAACTAAAGTTGGGTAATAGGTTGATGTGTATATCAAAAGGCTTGTATTGATAATTAACCCAGCCTTCTGTTTGTATCTTTTTAAACCACGTGGGTCCAAAGATCTTTAGTGTATCTCTGTTTTGGTAATATAGTGCACGGTCTTTAAAAAAAGGTTTTTGAGTAAGTGGTGTATAAAGAGAATCTTGATGTTGTATTTCGAATTGATTGGTATAATAAAGCTGGAGCGGGACAATGCCATATTGTGCTTGTGCACATGCTGCTAAGGTGATAACCCATGTTATTAAGACAATTGACTTAAACTGCATTTTTGTCTCCTTTGAAAATATTTAGAACAGTTATGAATATTATTTTGATATCAAGCCATAAGCTCCAATTCTCTATATAATTTAAGTCGGCTTGAATACGTTTTTTCATTATTTCTGCTGTCTCTGTTGTTCCTCGATACCCTCTAACCTGTGCCAGCCCTGTAACACCCGGTTTAACATAATGCCGAGACATATATCGTTCTACAGAGCTTTTAAATTCATCATTCAGCTTGATAGGATGCGGTCTCGGCCCAACCACACTCATATCGCCTAACCACACGTTTATAAATTGTGGCAATTCATCAAGGCTCCACTTTCGTAAATAATACCCAACAGATGTAATGCGTGAATCTCCGGCAGTAGCTTGTATATATTCATCATCTCGCTCTGTAACGGTCATCGTTCGTAGCTTGTAAATTCTAAAAATTTGATAATTAAATCCTGAACGATTCTGACGATAAAAGGCAGGACCTCGAGAATTTATTTTAATAATAAGAGCAAGAATAGGAAGCAACCAACTCAATAAAAAAATGAGAACCAATGATGAAAATGTAAAATCAAATGCACGCTTCAATATTCTGTTGGTTGTAGTGCGGAGCGGATTGGCATTCACGGCAATTACCGGTATAAAGCCAAACATGCCGATATCCAAGCGACGTTGTAACAATGAAGAAAAGTCGGGGACAATTTTAAAGTTTATAAAATGTTCTTCACAGAAAAGCATAATCTCAGAGATTTTATCAAACTGCTCTAAGGGTAAAGCACAGAATACATCTTCTACCTTATGCGATAAAATCAAATTGCGCGCAGCTAACAGATCCTCTTCTTCCTTAGAGTCATCATATAGGCCCAGCGCTCTATAACCGAAGCCTCTGTATGTTCTTAATACCTCAAAAATTTGTTGTGCCGTTTCGTTATTTCCAAGTACGATAGCCTTGCGATAGTGCTTATCCGATGAGCGCCGAGATAAAAGAAGTATCGTTAAGAGTGTGTGCCATATAAAAGTCAGAAAGGTAATGATGATTAACCATCCCAGGATGAGATGCCAAGGCAGGCGCTGAAAGTGAATCGTTAAATTTATGAGTGCAAAAAATAGCCATAAGAACAATAAGGCCTGCGCAATGTTTCTTAGCACACGTTCATAGCCTTCAATTCTATTCAGGTTGTAAACTTTAGATCTAAAGCAGATATACCCCCAAGCTATACTGATAAAAGAAATCAACTGTATGTTTAATGCCCTCATATCATTAAACAACAGATAATTAATATATGCCGCTAGTGGAATGACGAGTAAATCACCAACAAATGTGATAAGACGAAATAATCTAAACCGCTTTGCAAACATCTACTCCGATACTATTATTTTTCTGTGACCGTAAAGGTATTGTAATTACACTTCCACGCAGGATTGTTTAACATTTTTTGGAATAGTTCGTCATACTGAATAATAATTTTCTCCCAAGTGTACTGTTGTGTTATCCGTTCGGTCGCTTTATTTCTCAGGTATTGTTGTCGGGCGGGATCATCCAAGAGATTATTTATGGATTGCGTTATAGAAAGTGGTTCCGAGGTAAAGTATTGCCCAAATTCCGCTCCATTCAACGTTTCGCGATTAAACACATTATCATGGGCAAGAATGCAACAGCCATACCCCAAGGCTTTTAATAGAGAAGGATTCGTTCCTCCAAAAGCGTGCCCGTGTATGTAAGCAAGACAATTACGATATAAAGCCCTTAACTGTAAGGGGTCTTTAATATAGCCGGTAAACACAATGCGCTCGTCCGCTTCGTTTCTAATCCTTTCAAAATATTCATCCTTATAGGGTAAATCACCAACAACAATCAACTGCCTCGCTTTAGATTGTTTAAACCCTTTAATAATTTCAAGTAAGTGGTTGTCCGGGATAATTCTTCCGACACAAAGTAAATACTCTCCCGCAAGAATTTGATTAAACCCGATTAAGTCAATCGCTTCTGTCTGTATTCTGGCACCGTACGCAATGCTAACGCTATCTGCCTTGAACTCTTCTCGATAATAATTTTGAATAGCATCTGCATCGCTGATAAGCACATCAAAAACCCTTGTCGAAAGTTTGGCGGAAGAGTAAAAAACTTTAGCCGCTATTCCTCTCCACTTGGGTCGCAGCCAATCCAACCCATCTACATTTATAGCAGTACGTTGATTAAACAACCTTGTCAACACTCCAAAAATTCCATTTGCCGTGCTGGCATAAAGTAAGATGTCATATTTCTGAAACAGGGCATGTATAGTAGCTTGAAAGGTATGTGACCATTGACTTAAAAATTTTGTCTCAATAGCAGAAAAATAATGAATATGGATGCCGTTTATTTCTTTACGCCTCTCCGTAGTTAATTGCTGATGCGTGTAAATATGAAATTCATACTTATACGATAACCCTTCGCACAATTCACGAATCCAAGTTTCAAAGCCGCTATAAACTACCGGATATCCTCTTGTACCAATTATTGCAATTCGTGGCTTGTTCATAGCTGCAACCGTCTTTTTATGGCAGACCAAATGTTACGCTGTCTTCGTAGATTTAATAGCACAGCTATCAATAGTTGAAACGGAGAATACACAACGTATAGAATAAGAAGTATTGGATTAGGGAATACTTTTTTGAAATTATAATTAAATGGTTGAGCACAGGAAGCCGTAGTCTTCTGACAAATGAAAAGCTCTGCGGTGTTCAAACCTCCGACCTGCCAAGCTCCGGCACGTGAAGTGTTTATCCCTTTTTTCTCAGAGTCCCTGTTACTGGAAGAACCTGTTATGTGCACAAGCTCCAAATCCTTTTCATAACTTAATCCTACTTCCTCGCACAGGCCCATAATAGATTCTCTCGGATGCTTTAGTATATCTTCAAATCTTAGTGTATATATCTTTTCACTCAGTGCTTTTGAAACAACTGAGTTCCATATTTTACTTATTGTATAGGGATGATAATTGAAGTAAGCCCTTATTGTTTCGTGTATAGGAATAAATTTTGCTCCCTGTGAAAACCTTTTCCATTTTCTTTTTTGCGACAGCAGCACATCTCGAGGATCGCGAATGATATGTATAAACTTCGCATCGGGAAAGATGCTTTTGATATCATCAGTATAAAAAATATTTTGTGGTGTTTGTTCGCATAGATAATCAACTTTTCTTTGCACTGCTATGTGCAACAATACTGCGCCATATAGTTCTCCATACGTTTCAACCATTGCAACTTTGATGAGTGATTTAGCCTCATCTTCATATTGATGCAGATCCGAAGTATTATAGTATCCTTTGTTAATAATCCTTAACAAATACATCGCAGCAAGAACAAGTTGCTTTTCATCTCCTTTAATCTGCGAAGGATATTTCTCAAAATAATGTAACTCAGGCAACGAAAGTACCCGTGTATGATTATTCATTATGCGGCTAAGCATCGTTGTACCACTTCTGCTGTTTCCGACAATATAAATAACGTGTAATGTCAACTTTTTTATATGAGAGCGATACGACTACAGAAATTGTATGATTTGCATTTGATTCTTAAGTAAAGCAGCGTTAACCCATACTAATGGCAAAAAGAAATCAAATACCTTTTTTAAAGTGTTAGGCCTGTGCAGTTGGCCCACCAAATGTGAAAGGTAAATTAGGCGATTGCTCTGTGTCTTTAATCTCACCGTTAGCCGACTCATATTTTTTAATATTATCCGCTAAGGCGTGCATAAAGCGCTTTGCATGTTGTGGGGTAAGTACTACCCGTACTTTTACTTTAGCCTTTGGTACCCCCGGCATCATTCGTATAAAGTCCACAACAAACTCTTGGTTTGAATGGGTAATGATGGCTAGATTGGAGTAAATACCTTCAGCAACGTCTTCCGTAAGTTCAATATTAATTTGTCCTTCGTTTGGATTGTTCTTGTTTTCCATTTCTGATATTTTCCGCAAATGTATAAGAAATAAAAAAGCCTCTCCGGATTTGGAGAGGCTTTTCTATTAGGGTATTACAGATAGTTAATTTCTATTTACAACAACCTTGCGTATAACTTCTTCATTGCCCAGTTGAATACGAATCGTGTAAACGCCATCCGTAAGCACATCATTCATACTTACAGGAACATTTACATATCCTTGAACAAATGTAATTTCTTTATCCATTACACGCTGACCAATAATGTTGAAAATCTCAAAGGTTGCTTTCTGATAATTTGCACCTTCAAAATAGATCTCAACATTGAACGAGCCATTGTTCGGGTTGGGATAGATGTTAATTCCATTACCGTTAGCATCTACATTTTCTATACCCGTTGTTTTAAAGCAATCGGTAGATAATGAAATCGGGTCGGCAAACTTAGCTACGCCGCAACTATCCGTAACCTTAACACGATAGCCTCCCCAGGTCTGTGCTATATACGTGTTGCTCGTTGCACCCGATATTGGTGCATCTGAATGATACCATGTGTACGTGAAGCCACCGCCGTAATTGGTGGTAGATAACTGTACTTTATGGTCAACACAGTCCCCGATATTAATTACCGGCTTGTCGAAGGTATTGAGTGTTACTATAACCGTGTTTGATGTATCGGAGCAGCCGGTAACCGTATCCTTTGCTACTACAAAATATTTGCGTGTATCCGGTGTATTCGGCTGATAAGTATTACCTCCTACTTGCATCAAGTTATATCCCTGACCAAATTGACCACGGTACCATTTGTATTCCGTATTTGCCAATGATGTTGCAGTTAAGGTTACATGGAATGCCATGTGGCAAGAAGTAAGCGGACCTTGCGGTGTAACGCTAACGTTTATCGGGCTTCCAACAGATGTTATTTCAGAGGCATAAGTTGCACTGCATCCGTTAACATCAGCGACCGTTACACTGTAATTGCCGGCTCCTATACCCACAATATCCTGTGTAGTTGCGCCATTACTCCAGCTATAGGCGAATGGCTCCATACCGGAATTTATTGTTAAGTCGATAGCTCCTAATACTCCACAAGTAACGTTATGTGGTGTTCCTGTTACAGTAACAGCCGGTGTACCAGCCACAGCGAGTGTATCTGCTAACGTACAGTTATTGTCATCAGTCATGGTTACCGTATAGATACCTGCTGATAGATTATGGATATCTCCTGTAGTTGCTCCATCAGACCAGATATACGATACGGTTCCGTTACCAAACGCTGTAAGAACAATTGAGCCGTTTGAAGTGCCGCAATCCTCATCGGTAACGGAAGGCAATACGGTAATTCCGATTGAAGGATCTACCGTAGCATTCGCAGATGCAGTACATCCACCGGCACTGGTAACGGTTACATGATAAGTGCCTGTAGATAAATTGCTAAGATCTTCTGTAGTTGCAGCATTTGACCAAACATAGGTTAGTGTATTACTACCACCTGCAGTCAAGTCAATGCTGCCATTATCTAATCCACAAGAAGTAGCCGTGGCTGTTGCCGACGCGCTAATTTGCTCAACGCTCGTTGTCTTTGTAGTAACGTTACATGATTCAAGTGTGTAGGTAATATTGTATGGACCTCCTACCCCTGCGGCAACCGGATTAAAGACTGTACCTGTAACACCGGGTCCTGCAAAAGTACCACCGGGTGTAACAGGTGTTAGAGTAACTGCCGATGCACCATTACAGTATATTGGGTCTAATCCGCTAAAGTCTGTACTTGCCAATGGTCCTAAATCAGTCAAAATGATTGGCGTTGTGCCGCCGGGCGAACTGTATGGATCTAATTGAACATAGAACAATGCGCCAGGTGCCAAGCATTTCAATTCAAGGTAAGAAGAAAATATTGCTCCACCATGTGCTATATAGTTTGGATCATCATCATTTGCTGCAACAAATGTGGCACCTCCATTTAGCAGACCGCCGCAACTGTCAGCCGTCCAAATGGCTAATTGCGTATCAAAGCCCGGTGAGTGAACAGACACGTGGCCGCTGGCCGGAGCAGTAAAAGTAAACCATAGCGTATTGCTTATTGTGGCATTGCACCAACCCGTTTGAGTCTGACAACCACTTAAAGGTGGTACAGGCTCACCCGGTTGTATAGAGCCCATTGCTGTGTTAAATGGACCATTCACACCATAATTCAATGCTAAAGCACCGCATACATTATCATAAACAGGTGGAAACTCACACGTAATTGTTAAGGTAAAATCACCGCTTGATGCTGTATAGCCATTTACATAGATGTAATAAGTGGTTCCTGCCACAGACTGGAATGTTACCTGTGATTGAGATCCGCAATAGTCGTCATTTCCGGCAACACAAGTGAATGCACCACAAGAACCGGTATAGATATTTATCTTAGAGTCATACGTGGTGCCATTGCAAAGAGATGCTGTAATGAATGACCCGTCTCCGGTAATCGTGTACCATACACCATTTGATTGCGGGGTAGTGCCACAGAAAGGCAGTCCTGCATCAGGTGTGGCATACATTGTAGATCCGGTTATCGTATCACCACAGTTAACGGCAATGGCATGGCTGCAGCTATCATTAATCGGTGCGGGTATCGGATCGTTACATTCAACGCTTAACAAGTAATTGTTTTTGCCCCCACCGCAAGGATAATTCTCATTGTAATCAAACTGCGGCGCTGCAAATAGCCAGTAACTGCCTGCCGGTAAATTGCCGGCCATAACAATTGTGCCGCATTGTTGTGTAGTCGCCTGTTGATTTAAAAATATCGGAGATGCGCATCCGCCTGATGCATCCAACATATAGAGTTGGCCTAAGAAAGCTGAAGTAAACGTTACTACAACATCTTTCGGTTCTGAAAGATTTAATAAATACCAGTCGGTATCGCGTGTACTGCCATCCCACCAAGCTGTACCGGCAACTTTATCGCCGCATGCAATAGGTTCATACGAACTCGGATCATTCGGATTTATAGAATTACATCCGCCATTGTGATCTTCGCCACACGCTTCTTGCTCAATATGATTAGCTAATGGAAGTGGGTCTATGCAACATAGAGTTCCAAAAGTAGCGGTGCATGAATAAGCTGATGTGTCGCCCGGGCCACAGATAGCCTGAACTTCGATGTTATACTGTGCACAAGAATCCAAACCTGTTAAAGTAAATGGCACCGTTGTGGTGTTTATCGGATTAACCCACGTTGCTGCTGTCTCATCTTCACTGGTTAATTTATAGCGCACGTTATAGGATGTGGCACTGCCTGTAACCCAATCCAAGGTTAAAGCTGACTGTGTTTGGCCGTTAAGACTGACAATCCCTACACCGGTACAAGTACTTCCTGCATTTACGGTTAAAGCATAATCTTCCACTTCACCATACATAATGTTACCGCAAGGTGAAAGCCCACCGCCGTATTGAATGATAACGCGCATTCTATATGAGCCGGGGGCTTGATTGCCCGGTACGCTAATTTGCCCTATAAAGGGTCCTACGCCCGGGCTTCCGGCTACCGGAATGGTTTCACCCGGATCATTAAAGTCCAAGTCGCCGTTCCAGTCTATCCAAACTCCACACTGATCAGATGACCATAAATTGGAGCCGTTTTGAACAATGACCTGAGCACATGCACCCGCTTCCACATTGAACTGTACTGATGAGCTATAATTGGTATATCCTGCAGGAGAACAATCAGTGGGATTGCTGGTGGACCCAATGCTAACATTGGCTATATATTCGTCGCAAATCGTGGCATAAGCTGTACAATAGCAAGCAGAGCTAAATGTTAGCAAGAAAGAATAAGTGCTGGTATCTCCACCGCCACACACGGACTGAACCTGCACTTGATAGGTTTTACAAGTATCTAATCCGGTAAGCGTTACTGAGGTGTCTGTTGTATTAATCGGTGTTGCCCAAGTAGATACACTTGTTGGCTCTAAAGTAGTTTTATAACGAATATTATAGGATACTGCAGTAGCAGAAGGCGACCAGGTAATGTCGGCTGTGGAGATGGTTAAATTACTCATAGCAAGATTCGTAATACCAACACAAGAAGGGGCAGGCCCAACATTTAAAGTGTAATCTTCTATCTCGCCAAAAGCTGAAGATAAGCACGGGTCACCAAACCCGGAGTAATAATATAACCGAACACGCATTCTGTAATTTCCATCGGGTACTGAAGGAATCGTTACATTAGCAAGAATAGGTGAGCCCGTTGGTGAGGCATTAGTATAAATCATTTCACCCGGATCATTAAAGTCCATATCGTTATTCCAGTCAACAAAAATAGAAAGCCCATCGCCGCTAAAGAAACCACCGATATCTACTTTTATTTGAGCCGGTGATGATGCCTGAACGTTGTACGAGACACTTGTATAATCTGTAAAGCCTGTGCCACTCGGTGAACAACCTGAAGGATTAGACATTGTGCCTATGGTTACATTAGATATATACTCATCACAATAAGTCGTAGTGGGGATACAATAGCAAGCAGAATTAAATGTAAGCAAGAAAGAATAAGTACTGGTATCTCCACCGCCACACACGGACTGAACCTGCACTTGATAGGTTTTACAAGTTTCTAATCCGGTAAGCGTTACTGAGGTGTCTGTTGTATTAACCGGTGTTGCCCAAGTAGAAACACTTGTTGGCTCTAACGTAGATTTATAACGAACACTATAGGATACTGCAGTAGCAGAAGGCGACCAGGTAATGTCGGCTGTAGAGATGGTTAAATTACTCATGGCAAGATTCGTAATGCCAACACAAGAAGGGGCAGGCCCAACATTTAAAGTGTAATCTTCTATCTCGCCATAAGCTGAAGATAAGCACGGGTCACCAAACCCGGAGTAATAATATAACCGAACACGCATTCTGTAATTTCCATCGGATACTGCAGGTACAGTAAAGCCTGCATTAACGGTTGATCCGGTAATACTTGTTAGATTATAAATCATTTCTCCCGGATCATCGAAATCCATATCATTATTCCAATCAACGAAAATAGATACTCCGTCAGAACTGGTTACATTACCAAATGTCACAGAAGCTGTTGCAGGGCTTGATGCTTGAACGTTGAAGGTGATATTCGTATAATCATTAAAGCCCGTATTGCACGCAGTAGGATTACTGGTAGCACCTATGGTTACATTAGATATATACTCATCACAATAAGTCGTAGTGGGGATGCAATAGCATTTTGCATTAAAGGTGTAGTTCGTGTATAATGCTGTGTCTCCGCCTGCACAGACTGTTTGTACCTGAAAAATATAAGTTACACATGTTTCTAAACCTGAAAGGTTAATTATGTTGTCAATTTGGTTAGTGGGGTTAGCCCATGTATTTACAGAAACCGGATCGCTTGTTTTCCTGTAACGAATATTATAAGATTGCGCACCTGGTGCATTAGCCCAACTGATCGAGGCACTTCCAATATCATTATTACCCAGTAAGAAAGATGAAGCAGATACCGGTGAGCATGAAGGAGCGGGGGTTAATTGAAACGTATAATCTTCTGCCTCCCCGTAGCTCCAAGTTGTAGCGCAAGGATCTGCTGTGGTCTGACCCCAAGTAAGGTAAATCCTCATTCTGTACAATCCCGGTGTGGCGGTTAGGCTGGCTGGGAAGGTACCGATTTGAGGGTTTGCCATTGCAGGGCTGCCAGCGAATCCGGCTTGAAAAACCAGTTCACCTGGATCATTAAAATCCATGTCGTTGTTCCAATCAATAAAAATAGCAATGTCATCACTCGAAAAGAAGTTATTGATGTTAATGCTGAAGGGAACATCTTGGCCCTGATAGCCACTAAAAGTAACCGAACCGCTATAATCAGTATAGGAACTGCAAGCGCTCGGATTAGACGCCCCATTTACCGTTACATTGGAAATATATTCATCTGATGGACAGAGAATACCCGTTGACGGGATACAATAGGATTGTGCTAATGACCGATTTTGATTCAGTAACAGCAATCCAATAACCGCTATAACTGCACCCGTACATTTCATTAACAATGATGTAAAAGTTTTGCTCATAAGATTTAGATTTAAAATGTTGGTTTAAAGATTCGATGTGCGTAAAAGTATCTATTGAATTATATTATGCAAGCCGCGAGGTCAGTTTTCAACAGAATAGAACACAAAATGTTAATAAATTAGATTAATAATACCTTTGTAATCAAGTATGAAAAGTAAATCTGATATTTTACAAACACTTAGCCGAGTACAAGATCCCGATTTTAAGAAGGATTTGGTCAGTTTAAACATGATTCGCGATTTAGAGGTAAGCGAGGGTATAATCTCCTTTACCGTAATGCTCACCACACCGGCCTGCCCTTTGAAGGAAAAAATAAAAAACGACTGTATTCAAGCTATAAGTGAAGATTATGGTAACGATATTGATCTTCAGATTAAGATGGATGCAGAAGTTACTACCAATCGCGAGCGAAAGAACTTGTTACCCGATGTTAAAAACATTATTGCTGTGGCCTCCGGCAAGGGAGGTGTAGGCAAATCTACAGTTGCCGTAAACCTTGCCCTCGGCTTAGCACGAGCAGGTGCCAAAGTTGGTTTATTGGATGCTGATATTTACGGCCCATCTATACCCTTGATGCTGAATATAAAAAACGAAAAGCCTTTAATGACCGTAGTAAATGGGAAAAATTACATGCTGCCCGTTCAACAGTATGGAATATATTCCCTCAGTATTGGCTTTTTGATTGATGAAAAACAAGCGGTTGTATGGCGCGGTCCTATGGTATCTTCCGCTTTAAAGCAATTTATTTCAGATTGTTGGTGGGGAGCGTTGGATTACCTGATTATTGATTTACCACCGGGCACCGGCGATATTCATTTAACCTTAGTGCAAACGCTGCCGTTAACCGGGGTTGTTGTTGTAACTACACCTCAAGATGTAGCTTTAACGGATGCGCGAAAAGCATTAACGATGTTTAACCTCGATCAAGTAAAGGTACCTATACTTGGAGTGGTTGAAAACATGGCTTGGTTCACACCCGAAGAATTACCTCATCATAAGTATTTCCTGTTTGGGAAAGGAGGAGGGCAAAAACTGGCAAGCGAATTTAATTGTAATGTTCTTGCACAGATTCCTTTGGTACAAAGTATTCGCGAAGGTGGCGATGAAGGCATACCGGCAGTAATCAGTACCGATAACATCACACAAAAGGCATTTGATAACCTTGCCGAACAAGTTGCGCGAGCCATAGCTATCACAAATGCTACTTTTACCGAACCCATAACAGCAGAATAAGTTATGATAACTCAAACGACTACTAAGAGTACGATTATTGATAAAGTTGAAAAATCATTAGACAGCATCAGACCCTATCTTGCTGCAGATGGTGGCGATATACGAGTTGTAGAAATTACCGATGAAATGGTGGTGAAAATAAAACTACTGGGCAACTGTGAAGCCTGCCCGATGAGTTATATGACCATGAAAACCGGTGTCGAAGAAGCTATTAAAAAGGCAGTACCCGAAGTTCATTCCGTTATTACTATCTAAAAATAACAATGAACCGGCGCGAACTCATTGCTAACATTATTGAAAAAAAGTCATTTCTCTGTATTGGCTTAGACACAGATATTACGAAAATCCCCAAGTTCTTATTCAAAAAAGAAGACCCTGTTTTTGAATTTAATAAAGCCATTATTGATGCCACACAAGATTATTGCGTTTCTTACAAGATTAATACGGCCTTTTATGAATGTCTTGGCCTTAGAGGCTGGGCATCGTTAATCAAAACGGTAAACTATATCTCTAACCGGCATTTTATCATAGCCGACGCTAAACGTGGTGATATAGGAAACACAGCTTCGATGTATGCAAAAACTTTTTTCGACAGGGAGTCATCGGGGATGAGTGTGGATGCTGTTACCGTTAACCCATATATGGGCGAGGACTCTGTAAAGCCCTTCCTCCATTATAGAGATAAGTGGAGTATTATTCTCGCACACACCTCAAACCCCGGCAGCAGAGATTTTCAATTAATGAAAGAGAAAGAAGAAACCCTTTTTGAACGTGTTTTACGTATATCTATGAGTTGGGGAAGTATAGATAATACAATGTATGTCGTTGGGGCTACCCAAGCGCATACTTTTAAGACTGTGCGCAACATTGTACCAAAGCATTTTTTATTAGTGCCCGGAATCGGTGCACAAGGCGGCTCCCTCTCTGAAGTAATCCGGCACGGTATGAATGATGAGGTAGGCTTGCTTATCAATTCTTCAAGGCAAATTATCTATGCAAGTAATGATACAAGTTATGCGGATGCTGCCCGAAAAGAAGCATACGCTCTTCAGCAACAGATGCTACCCTATTTGGTTTAATAATACTTAGTAGGTACAAGATAATTTAGCACGTAATCGCTCACTCCTTCCTCAAGAGAATAAAATTCATCTTTATATCCTGCAGCGCGAAGTTTGCCCATTTCTGCTTCAGTATAGTATTGATATTTATCACGAATGTCTATAGGAATATCTACCCAATTAATTATGGGTTCCTTGCCCAAAGCATTAAAAACGGCATGAGCCAAATCGAGAAAGGTTCGTGCATTTCCTGTACCTAAATTGTATATCCCCGAATCAGGTCTATTTACGGTCAACCATTCAATTACTTTCACTACGTCTTTCACATAGATAAAGTCGCGCAATTGTTTTCCATCTTCATATTCCGGACGATGAGATCGAAACAAGCTTACACTATCCTTTTCTTTTATCTGCCTATAGGAATGAAAGATAACGCTCGCCATTCGAGCCTTGTGGTATTCGTTAGGTCCGTACACATTAAAGAACTTTAAACCATACCAAGAAGGCGGGGTTTGTGTTTGTTGAAGCGCCCAGACATCAAAGTCTTGTTTTGATTGTCCATAAGGATTTAAAGGTTTTAAGCGGGGAATAAGGCTATGATCATCCGCGTAACCTAACGAACCATCACCATAAGTAGCGGCACTCGATGCATAGATAAATGGAATCTGATACTTTGTACAACGTTGCCAGAGATCTTGCGTGTAGTGCAGGTTCAGTTTGTCAAATACGTCCACATTAAATTCCGTTGTATCGGTGCGCGCACCAATATGCAAAACCAACTCTACCGACTCATATTGCAAATCAAACCATTCCATAAACTCGTTCCGATCTATAAAGTTTAGGAACTTTTTATCGGATAGATTTTGATTCTTTTTTGAGGAGCCAAATTCATCAACCAACATGATGTTGCGGATGCCTTTACTGTTCAAATATGCGGTTAGGCATGAGCCAATAAACCCTGCCGCTCCTGTTAATACTATCATGGAATTGTTTTGGTGTTAAGTTGGCGGCGAAGATAAAAAAGGTATAATCTTTAAGCAGCCGAGATCAGTATTATGCGCGTTTCTAATTTTCTTTTATAAACCGGGTAACATCCGACACCAGCAATTCTAATTCTGATTTTACCGATGGCCACGATTGCTCCATATCAAGGTAATTCTCTGCCTTAGCTGCAACTTCTAATTTACGCATATCCTCAGTTAATGCGCTAAAGTTAAACGCCGATATGGTGCCGCGCATCTTATGCGATATTTCATTCACTTCTTTAAAATCTCTATTGTTTAAAGCTTTTTCTAATGCGTTCAATTGCCCTCCATAATTTTTCAATAATAAATTAGATACATCCTTCATCAAACCAAGATCATTCATACACTGGTCGCTGAACTTATGCAGGTCAAAGCAATAGCCGTTTTTTAGATTAAGCATTTTATTGCTGTTATCGGTTTCGTATGGTGTCAAATGCTCTTCATTATTTGGGAAAATTGTAGCCAACAAATCAAAAATTTGCTCGGTTTTAATCGGCTTTGCTATATAATAATCCATGCCCGACTCAAAGCATAGGTCTTTAAACATTTTAATTACGTGCGCCGTCATCGCAATTATCGGAATATGCCCGCCTCGCTCCTGCTCTATTTTTCGTATGGCCCGAGTGGCATCATAACCATCCATTTCCGGCATCTGCACATCCATTAGTATAACATCGTATTCGTTCTTAGAGTATAATTCAACTGCTTCAAGACCATTTTTTGCAATGGTAACATGGTGCCCTTGATTACTGAAAATAGCTTCTCCTAATTTTTGATTAATAAGATCGTCTTCAGCATATAATATTTTCAACTTTCGGATAACCTTACACGATACAGGAATTGTTAGTGATTCGTTAAATACTTGACTAGTTGTGGATTTGTGAAATATCTTATGAATTTCAAACAGTAAATCTTTTGTAAGCACAGGCTTCATTAAGAAGCCATCCAGCTTACGTTCAGCCATTCCCTGTTCATCTAACGACAGGTTTAGACTTGATAAAATTAAAATTTTCGGATAGCCGTATATCGCCTCATTCCGACGTATATGTTCGGAAAGCATAAGCCCATCCATTTCAGGCATTTGCATATCCAGAATCAGCAAATCGTATAAGTTTGCTTTGGATGCTGCATCGTTAAGTAATTGAATGCACTGTGGTCCATCTTCGGCTAAAGTGAACTCAGCAACTGACTTGGATAACTGCCCCTCTACTATTTTACGATTTGTTATATTATCATCTACCACCATCATCCGTATAGATTTTAAGAATTCAATATTTATTGGCATACTGTCCGGAGTGCTCACACCAATACCAAATATTGCTGTAAAGTGAAATACGCTGCCCTTGCCTTCCACGCTATTGACAAATACTTGTCCATTCATCAAGTTAATCAACTTCTTGGTAATACTTAGACCCAATCCGGTGCCGCCATATTTGCGTGTGGTAGAGCCATCTGCTTGTGTAAATGGTTCAAAAATGTGGGCTAATTTATCTTCTCGTATTCCAATACCTGTGTCAGAAACATAGAAATGTAAAGTTGCCTGCTCATTATTCTTCTTTTCTACCGTAAGGCGAATGGTCACCTCTCCTTCGGTGGTAAATTTAATTGCATTACCTACCAGGTTAATCAATATTTGATGTAAGCGCCCGGGATCTCCAACCAGCATATCGGGAACATTTTCGTGTATATCGAGAATGAGTTCAAGACCTTTTTCTTTAGCTCGAATTAATAGCAAACGTAAAGCATTGCTCGCCACCACTCGTGGGTCAAATTCAACGTTCTCCATTTCAAGTTTACCTGCTTCAATTTTAGAGAAGTCAAGAATATCGTTAATAACAATTAATAAGTTTTCTACAGAAGTTTTAGCAAGTTCAATATAGTTTCGTTGCTCAGCGTTTAGGTTGGTGTTGAGTGCAAGTTCTGTCATTCCGAGGATACCATTCATGGGTGTACGAATCTCATGACTCATATTCGCCAGAAACTCACTCTTTGCATGGTTTGCACCTTCAGCCGCTTCTTTGGCTTGCAGTAATTGTATTTCAGTTTCTTTCGTTAGGGTAATATCATTGGCCGTTCCCCGATAGCCGATAATCTTTCCTTGTGTATCATAAAATGGCGTTCCGCTAATACTGAGGTATATCAATTCTTTGCGCTTTGTGTAAACTTGTATTTCAATGTTCTTAAAGGGATGGCTCTCGGAGAATACTTTCTTTAATTGTATCTGATCCTTTACCTTGTTAATGGACAATAAATCAAAAAATGATTTACCATAGATTTCTCCGGGCATGTAGCGCAGCGTTGTATAAATCCGTTCACTTAGATAAGTAAATTCTATAAGCTCATTTGTTTCCCAAATAAATTCTCCTGCTGCATCCGTAACATCTCGAAAGCGCTGGTCACTGATGCTTAATGCGATCTCGGCTTTTTTTCGTATATCTATTTCTTCTTTTAGCTCTTCTTTCTGCGAAAATGATTTTAACAGAGAACGTGCTAAAGAACCAAACTCATTATTTTCGTCTGACAATCCTCGAATTTCACCGGGGTTTTCCGTTGCTAAAGCTTTAGTAATGCTTGCTAATGGTGATGTAATCCAATTATATATCATTACTAATAACAATAATAAGATAGCTACGCAGAAGATGAGATTGTAATAAAAATTACGGTTCGATGAATCTAAAAACTGCATATACATTGCAACAGGAACTTCGATAGCCACATAAGCAAGTATATTTCCATCAATATCATCTAAGGGTTTTAGTGAAGTATAAGATTGTTTATCGTTAGGGCTATTTAATGATTGGAGGCAATCATTTTCATCTTTTCCAAAACAAAGTCTGACTGTACCATTGGTTAATAACCCAAGTTCATTCAAGTACAACTCATCCCACAATCGAGCAACGAAGATATAACCATTGCGTTTCATCTTACGTTCTCGGTCGTTCCGCTTATGTATCGGAGCTCCGCGTATTTCTAAAATTGAGTTATTCTGTTTTGTAAAGAATTGTGGATTCTGATTGTTTAATGAGTTAAGAATCAACTTTTTTATCTCTTCCGGTTTTAGATAGAGTGCATCACTTAAATTTTTATAACTGTCGTACGCCGTATAAACAGTTTGAAAGCTTGTGTCAAGAATCCAAACGGCAGAGTAGCCATACTCGTTAATTAGCGCATTGATTGTGTTCCGTTCGAAGAAGGTAATATCTTTAGCAAACTCTTTTTTCTTGAGCGAGTCTGAAACCAAGCTCGTATAATTATATAAATTATCCGAAAGCGAAAATTCATTAGTAATAACGCGCAAGTCCTCACTCTTCAGCTCAATGATTTTTGACATATTCACGCCGTTTTCGTGAATCTTCAGTTCAATCAAATCACTGAACGATTCTGACTCAAAGTACTTATTTAATCCGAATCCAGCCAGGAACAGTATAAAAAATAAGGTGGTGATTAATATAATCCTAATCTGAATCTTCATAGAGCGTATTACTGAATGAGAACTGGGTTCATTTAATATAATTTATTTTGAAAAACGGTATGCTAACGTTAATGCACCGTTAGCTGATATGTTTTTTCCGGGATTAGTATATGAGCGCATAAAATTACTAAACACATTAAACTCTGGTTTAAGAATTACACGGTCCGATACATTATAGGTTGCACAAAGTTCAAAGCGCGCGTTACGAAGAGTTTGCGGTGCAATTTCTTTTGGTCTAGTTATGTATTCCTTCTTAGATGGTGCTTTTATAAAATAATCAGTAAAAGAGGCATTACCCCACCCCATAAGGAAGCGCGAGTCTAAGGTTAGCTGGTGGTTGACACGTATTTCTTTATACATTCCATATTCGATATAGAAGGCTCCCACATTTCCACATACATCAACCATTGGATTAATCATTATGCCAACCGGCTCCAACTCGTATTTCGCCTTAGTGCTGACAAGAGTCGTAAACACATTATTATAATTAGAAGGATAAAAAAATGAAGTCATCTGTGGAGTTACGCTAAATCCTTTCATAACCTGCTTCTCATAACTAATCATCAAATTAATATCCGGATGATAAGCAGGGTTAATACTTCTGCTTAAGGGTAAATGACTGCGGGTTTGGATTGTTAAATTGCCATATTGTGCCGTTAATGCGGGGCATGTAGTGGCTCCTGCATACATTTCGATTCCTTTCCAAACATAATTGTTAGATAACGAAAGTTCTATACCATATTTCCAATGGGTTTTCTCAATATAAACGGTTGTGTCTGTTAGATGAGTTAAAATATCTTGTTCTTGAGCCTTTGCCGATATCGAAATAAGGATACTGACAATGAGCATTTTGTAGCTTATTTTCATAAAAAGTTGGTTTTGATGTTACAATAAACGGCTCTCATTACGAGCCAATTTTAATAATGTTATTTATAGGTAGCTATTTATAGGTATTCCTATAAAAAAATTCATATACATAATATGAATTTGCACCCCTTGTTAGACTTCCGGATTTGAACAGGGAGCTGTGCTTCTAAGATAATAGCAAGCCTTGAGGCTAAATACGAGTTACTAATCGAAGTGGTTTTGCTGTTGCGCCTCTAATTCTTTATGAATTTTAATAGCGCGGAATGAATATCTAATTCCTACCAATAAGGATACAAAAGCACCCAAAGCAATTAAAGTGTTATTGCTTATCATCAAGAAAAAGTCATAAGAACCATGGAAAATAATTGCGATTAATAATCCTAGATATTTTGTTGAAGAGGGATAACGTTTCATTTTTGATAAACCATAGAAGTGCCCCATTAATACCGCAAACGTTGCATGTGCCGGAATGGCTGTGTACATTCGGGATAGAGCAACACGGATTCCACCATCATACACATAAGCGATATTTTCTAAGGTAGCGAAGCCCATAGAAATAAATACGCTGTAAACGATACCATCAAAGGGTTCGTCAAATGCGGTTTGTTTTTCTACATAAAAACGTAAGATAAAAAATTTTACAAACTCCTCACTAAATCCAATGATCAGGTATGCACTGAATACATTTCGTAAAATAAAATTGTCCATGTCATTTGTATATGGAACCATAAAAGTTTCGAATAAGGCTGCCGGAATTGTTGATATCATTCCAAATAAAAAGCAAAAAAACAAAACGCCTATCGGTTCCTCTCTAAAGCTGTCTTTAACATAGAAGTATATACATATTGCGGCAATAGGCCCTAAAGTAATTGCTGCAAGTGTAAGAAAGTCAAACATGGCTTAGTGAAAGTAATCCAAAACCACGGGTACGTCCTAAAGGCACTTCATAAGATACTAACCTTAATATGCGCACAGGGAGTGTTTTGCAATACATCATTATAACACGTTTGCGATTAAATAAAAAGCTAACTGTATTATAAATAAATAAGGAGCAAACTCATTTCGCAATTTTGATTTTGATCTCAATAAAGCAAGTGTGAAGATGAAGAACAGTACTGACCATGTTATGTAGTTTGTCAAAGGGACCTTTCCGTCATTCCACGTCCACATACCGGTACGCATAGCAATTGGTTCTATGAGTATATCCATTGCAATAAGCATTATCGTTCCTATAAGGGTGTTGCCCAATATTCCATACTTTAAATTTTTAACTATTAGTGCAACACTATAAATCAGAATGAGCCAATGTATGCCAATAAGTATAGGCGTGTTGAGTACTCTCACTCCCAGTGTTTTTCCGAAACGGAAAGACCCAAATATATTCCCCGTTGCAACACCATAGGCCTCCAGTGCAAAAATCAATATGTAAATTGCTGCGAGGAATCCAATAATTCTAAAGTTCCATCGCTTCTGATAATAGAGTAAGATAAGTGTAACAAGGATCAACGAATAAGGAAAAAGGAGCTGAAGGTATTCCATAAAGGCTCCTACACGAAGGCTCACTAATGCTGCTCCGTGTATTAATAAGATGACAATTAACGGCCTTATATATTTTTCGGCTTTCGTATCGCTCATTTAACTGTTGCTTATAGAGCAAAATAAAGCTAAAGGGCTCACTGTTCATCTTTTATTATTGAAAATAATATTTTTGCCTTCAACCTGCATTCATCATATTCTTTTTCAGGATCGGAGTCGTAGGTAATTGCACTTCCGGCGTGATAGGATGCATATTGTGTAGTCCTATCGTAGCATAAGGTTCTTATGATCACGTTAAAATCAAAATCACCGCTCGGAGTGATATACCCCAAGCAGCCCGAATATACATTGCGTTTGGTTGATTCCAGTTTTTCAATATGTTTCATCACCTCAATCTTTGGAGCACCTGTCATTGAGCCCATGGGGAAGGCTGCTTTCAAAGCATCTATAGGATGAACTTCGCTTCTTAACTCTGCTGTAACCGTAGAAATAAGCTGATGCACAGAATTAAATGTGTAGCATTCGCATAATTCTTCAACTTGAATAGAGCCTGTGATGGCAGAGCGAGTTAAATCGTTACGAACTAAGTCAACAATCATTACATTTTCTGCTCGTTCCTTTTCACTACTGAGTAAATTCTGCTTTAACACATCATCGTGTTGTGAATCCAGCGTATCGCGCGGTGCAGTGCCTTTTATTGGTTGTGAAATCAGCCGTGCATTTTGTTTTCTTAAGAAACGTTCGGGGCTACAGCATGATATATACTGTTCCTTCAATTTCATAAATGCTGCGAATGGCATTTGTGATAAAGCATTCATCCGTTCATAACAATCGAACGGTTCAATGTTAAGCTGTTCGATATAAAACTCTTGGCAATAATTTAGTTCGTAATATATTCCTTCTTTGATGTCCTGTTTTATCCGTTCAACATTCTTAATATATTGTTCTTTTGAAATGCGGCAGAGCACAGAACTTCTATTTATTATTAGTTTTTTTGAAGCAGATATTTTGTAAGAGTTAATAGTATCAAACACGTTCTCCGGAATCTCAGAAGATGATTCAATTATTAACTGTTTATTCTCTTGTCGAATAATTAGTGTAGGTATAAAAAAGATAATCTCCGGGAAGTTTATATAATCCGGATTGGTTGATTGAAGGTCTTCGATTTCATTTTTTAAATCATACCCGATATAACCCAAGAGCCATTCGTGTTGATTATAAGCATGCTTTAGTGTATTAAAATGGTCATTATTTCCAAATTTGATCGTTTCCTTTCCAACTGCAAATAAGAAATCAAAAGATGTATAGGGTTTTTCTTTATAGTTGTTTGAATCTAAAAAGAGTATATATGGTTCATCGGCATAAATATTATAAAGCTTTTGCCTAAGTAAGTTGATATCAAAAGGTGAAAAGACACCTACGTGTTTCAATGTTAGTGATGTGCGTTCGTTCGTGTTTCACTAAAAGTCATCATCTTCATCAAAATCATCAAAACCTTTGAATGAATCGGGTTTAAAATCATTATCGAAGTTAAACTCTTCAAAGTCTTCATCTATAGGTTCATCATCCTCCTCGTTCTTCTTCTTTCCAGACTTTTTTGACGATGCTTTCTTCGGTGCCGTTTTCTTAGACGGCTTATCTGTAGTTTTCTTAGATGGTTTATTTGTTTTCATGTGGCTGTGTGGCGATAGGGCAGTAAATTTTCCAAGGAAGTTTACAATTACAAAATATTTTTAAGAAATAATTTTCAACTGTTCTAAGTCAATGAGCTGTTCGCGTTCAGGGCCAATAGACAAAAGGGCAACCTTAACCGATGTTCTTTCTTCAATAAACCGAAGATAATTAATCAGCGCATTCGGCATGTTATGCAGCGTTATCTTTTCTTTACCCCAGCCCTTTATAGTCTGATATAGAGGTTCAGGATTTGCTGCACACAAGTCGTAAGGTATTTCATGCTGTATCTGTCCGGCAATACGATATTCTGTACAAGCCTTTATTTCTTCAAAGATGGATAGTACATCTGCTTTTGTAATGATGAGTTTATTGGTACCGCTGAGCATTATGGTATAGTTCAGTGCGGGTAAATCAATCCATCCGCAACGGCGAGGTCTTCCCGTGGTAGCCCCAAACTCCCCTCCTTCTTTTCGAATTCGTTCTCCCGTTTCATCGTGCAATTCCGTTGGAAATGGCCCGCTGCCTACCCGGGTGCAATAAGCTTTGGATATACCATATACATCGCGAATTTGTGAGGGAGCAATACCAAGGCCGGTACAAGCGGCGGCAGCCATTGTATTTGAAGAAGTAACAAAGGGATACGTTCCGAAATCAATATCCAGCATGGAACCTTGTGCGCCTTCAGCTAAAATGTGCCTCTCCTCCCTCAACAACTCATTTACAAAGTACTCACCGTTAACGAGATTTTGTTTGCGTAATAATTCCACTCCTGAAAACCATTGCTGTTCTATTTCAGCAATTTCGAAGCTAAAGTCAAATTGCTCTAATAATCGTAGATGCTTTTCTTTTAGTGTTTGATACTTTTTTATGAAATCTGCATTTTCTATATCACCTACCCGCAACCCGTTTCGTCCGGTTTTATCCATATAAGCAGGGCCTATACCTTTAAGGGTAGATCCAATCTTATCAGCCCCTTTAGCCGCTTCCGATGCGGCATCCAGCATACGGTGTGTAGGTAAAATCAGGTGTGCCTTGCGTGCAATGAATAGGCTTTTTTTCAATGCAATACCCATCGCCGACAGCTTCGTTAGTTCGTTTGCGAGCGTTATGGGATCTATGACTACTCCATTGCCAATCAAATTAAACATGCCCTCATTAAATATTCCCGATGGCACTGTGTGAAGTACAAAAGTTTTTCCATCAATTTTCAGGGTGTGCCCGGCATTCGGTCCACCCTGAAAACGAGCTATCATCGAATATCGCGGTGCAAGGTAATCTACTATTTTCCCCTTGCCTTCGTCGCCCCATTGTAATCCTATCAAGACATCTACTGCCATAAAGAGTTATTGAGCAGTAATATTAGCATGAAAGTTTTTAGCAACCGGAGAAGGTTACTAATTAGTGACTGTGTCCATCTTTTTGACAGCAGGTGGGTAATTTATGATATGCATCATGATCTGCCGGTATGCTATCCGCATCGTAGCCAATCTTTGAAATAATAGAGCGAATGGCATCTGCATTCGTTTTTGAATCAATATAAATCACTTTAATTTCGCCTGTTTTTACATCTAAATCTGCACTCTTCACCCCGCTCTCCATCATTACGGCATCTTCTATGCGCTTTTTACACTTTTCACATTGTGCCGATGTTTTAATCACTATGGTTTCTTTTTTCTTTTGGGCAAAAGATGAACCGGAGAACAGAAAGCAGAAAGCAAGTATCAAGGTGCCGGCTACGCTGGTTTTTTTAAGGATTGTTTTCATTTTATGAATTTGTTTTTAAAGATTATGAAAAATTTATTTTAAAGAATATCTTACCCCTACATAAGCAATTCTACCCATCACGGGACCCCATATCATAGCTGCATCAAAGCCGGGCTGATAAGGTGTAAATGGGTTTATTATTGGGTTTTTTTGTGTAAACCCTGTAAGATTTTCGCCTCCGGCATATATCTCAAATTGTTTTGAAGTATAGGTAATCTGTGACAAGACACGGTAATAGGGCACGGAATAGACAGTACTATTACCTTCGGCATATAACATTGCATTTTCTGCAATGCGTTGTGCCCCCACCCATTGTAATGTTGCATCTACTTTCAGTTTACGTTTAAACATGCTGTATGCTGTATTAAACATTCCACGCCATTGCGGAGTAAATGGTTTTTCCATCAGTTTATCGTGATAGGTTACTTCTACGTTGTTCCACTTAACAGCAGCGATGAAATCCAGATTCTTTATTACTTCTGTTTGAAACTGTAGTTGTAAGCTATTGGCATACGATTTACCCGTTAGGTTGTAAAACCAAATTTCTGAAGATGATAAATCCAAATCCGTAATTACCTGATTGATAAATTGGGTACGATAGGCATCAAAAGAAAAATTCATTTCTCGATTTAAAGCTTGAACGGTTTGTGTATAGCTTATTCCGTAATTAAGGGCATATTCCGGTTGCAAATTGTTTGCGATATACAAAGTACGAGAAGAAACAAGATAATTTAGATTTTCTTGAATTACGTTTGCCACACGCCATCCAAAGCCTCCCGATGCTCGCAGAGAACCGTCCTTACCTACTTTATATCGTAAATGAACTCTTGGTGCAGGATAAATCTTTTGATTATTGTTATAATAGTCTGCCCGCAAGCCCGCAATGACTGAAAAACGCATTCCATCGTCATACGTCAATTCAGAAAACAGCCCGGGGATGATGTCTTTTCGAGACAAATCAATGGATTCAATGTTTTGGACATAATCGCTTAACATCAACCCCCCGCCAAAGCGATATATAATTTTTTCGTTACGGGGTAGTATTTGAAAGTTACTATTCAGATACAATCCTCGTTCTTGCGCATTATATACTCTGTGGCCTATTATGGTATGTTGCTCATGGTTCAAGGCATTCATCTGCAGACCTATTTCATTACGTTCATTATGAAACAACTCAAAACAAGTTTTTGCAAAAATCTCCTCGCGGTGGTATGTTGTTCTGAATAAATACTTTTCAAATGGCACACTATCCGGTAAATGATGAATATGTTGCATGGTATTAAATGCTTGTGCATCATCATAATGATATTTGAAACCGATATTGGTTTCTTTACCATGTTTATTGATATACTGCCAGCGATGAATACCGGTGAACACATTATATAGTGGATTGTCTATAAAGGAATCTTTATTATAATCCATTTGATATTGTGCTGTGCTGCCATGCAGCATCGTTAAGGATTTCCACTTCTTAATACTATTGCGGAAGTATAGGTTGGTTTCTAAACGTTGTTGTGTGTTTGCATAAAAGTTGATGAAGAACTTATCAGCATCATAAGGCTTTAGCAACTCTACATCAATTTGACCGGTAATTCCTTCATAGCTGTTTGCTACCGAGCCGGGGCCTTTTCTAATATATATATTATGAATAAACGGTCCCGGAATTGCGGTTAATCCTGTGATGATATTAAGACCTCGAATATCGGGAATCATATCGGTAAGCATTTGCACATAAACGCCCGACAAGCCAAGCATCTGAATCTGACGTTGTCCGGTAACGGCATCGGCACTGCTTCCGTCAATTGTAGGGTTGCTTTCAAAGCTCTCAGCAAGGTTACAGCATGCATTCTTTTTCAATCCTTCGCTGGTAATCACTTCTGTCTTTAGCGTTTGTATGCTGGAGATGTATGATGGGTCTCGCTTGCCGGTGATAACCACGCCTTGCAGTTGACTGATCTCCTGCATCACAATATCTAAATTAGGATTGATTAATGCCACACTATCCGTACGATAGCCCGGGTAGGTGTAAATTAAAGATTTATAAGCTCCAGGAAGCTGAATTGAAAAGAAGCCTGCACTGTCCGTGTAGGTATAATATAAATTATCCGCTGTACGCAGTGAAGCCATGTACAGAGATACTGTTTTTTGCCCCGACTTACCATGTACTGTGCCGGTATAAGTTATTTGTGCCGACAGGGACACACACCAAATCAGGGAAAGAGAAAATACAATTATTTTTTTCATGAATTATTGAAGGTTTGTGATGAACAAATAGGTTGTCGAACAGTCTTATGACTGTTACCTATTTATCACAATCTCCAAATACAGATAACATCTCTCTGAGGAGAAACACAAAGGTCAGGCGGCGATGAATCACTTGCAGCCTGAAGATTATTCACCGCTCCGCTTACAGCACTTAACTCGTTAGAAATAACTGCAATAACTGGTGCAGCAACCTTAGCTATAACGATATTAACTGCACTTTGATAGGCAGTTTCCAGCTTGTTGTAGTGTGCATGTGTGTCGCATTTCTTTTTGCTATTGCAGCAAGAATGGACATTTTCAACGACCGATACCTTACAGCAACACTGATAGAGTGCTACTCCGTTGGTGGCCAACGTGAAGATGACTAAAGTGAATGCTATGAAGAACTTACGATACATTCTTTGATTAACTCAATCACAAAGTTAGTTCATTTAACGCTTAATTCATAATCTTCATATAGTCGTAGCAATTTTTGATACACTCGTGCTCTTCTGTAGTTTTTTCTTTCTTCAGCAATGGCTTTAGCTCGCTTATAGCCTCCTGTATAATAGCGGTAATATAATGGGAATGCGGTGGTCATTCCTTCTAATATACCAACTGCCATCACGCTTCTGATCGTAATGTACATGAATAAAGAAGTTACCGTTATTGAGTTGAGGCCATTCTTGAAATCCCCTGCGTAAAATTGCCCTGTGCCGGGGATAATTATGGACATAATCATTGCTGCGTTAGGATTAAGGTTATTGACGTGTCGCAACTCTTTTAATATCTTTTTATACCGCATATAGAGATCGGGTGCTTGAGTTGAATCGAATAAGATAGAAAAATAATGTTCTGAGCCAGCAAAGTCATTTAATCCATAATGAATACAAGCTTGATAGAAATCCGCTTTACGTTGTTCTGTTGCTGAGCTAATCTCTACCGCGTAAATGTCTTGTAGTGCTATTTTATATTCTTTCAGAATAATCAAATTTTCAATACGCTTAAACAAGAGTGCATCCTTTATGCTATCATTTTCGGTTGAAAAGTAAGCGAGGTCATAGCATGCATTGGATTTGTGTAAACTGTCAATTGCCGCATAGCAATCTGCCATACGGATATAGCAGTCTGTATTTACATTACCGGGGTTAAAAAATAAAACACGTTGATAACTTAAAAGAGCACTTTCGTATTGTTTCTGGTCAAAAAGGAAATCAGCATAATGCAGTGTGGCAACTGCATCTTGCGCCGATGCTTTAATACTAAAAAGTATCCAGAGCCATAAATATCTGCCTGCTCTTCTTGATGAATGCATCGTTTTGTGTTTTATTAAATTTCTGAGCGGATTTAACCGAACCATAGATGTTTCCAAAATAGAAGCCTGCCGTGAAGGTTCCGAATATCCAAAATTTGGGACTGTCAAACCCCTTTCGGCTATATCCTTGGTAGGCCTGAAATGTGGTGGCAGATATCATGATGGCACTAACCAACCCATCTTTCCAATTGCCGGTGTAAACCTTTCCTGTACCCGGTACAAGAGTGGACATTGCAGCCGCAGCAAAAGGCGAACGATGTTTTACAAGCATAGATTGTTCACTGATGCTTTTAAATGGTTCAAATAAATCAGGGTTCAATAGCTTGCCTTGTGAAAAATAAATCTCTGCGTCTTTCCAATTTGCAGATTGAAAGGCCCCCTGCATCTTGACGAGTTTACTTAAAGTATCATTTTTTACTTGGCTCGCAAAGAGAATAAGAGCATCCGTATTACTTGCTGCTAATAACTTAGAGAAAAGAATAATCGTATTATTATCCGTGTAGATTGAATTGCCGAACACACGATGGGCGGCAGTTATTCCTTCTTTAATTTTATTTGCTTTCTGATATGCGCTAATCAGATAGTATTTGGTGGAGTCGCTCTGTTCATTAAAATAAAGTAATCGTTCAAACTCTCCAATAGCCTGGGCATATTGGCCCGAATAATACAGATAGCTTGCAAACCTTTTAGTGTGTGCCTCATCAAATAAGTTGTTTTGCTGTGCACAAAGTGCTTTTATCTGAGCTAAATAAAGAACTATAATAAATAGGCTAAATCGAATCATTCCACAGGGTCGATAAATAATTGTTTCTTGTAATCATAAGGATACTTATCCGGATTTAAACCATTACAGCGTGTTAAGCGATCAAAGGTCATTAGCGTTCCAACAAAAATTCCCTTTTTATTTATTGCTTGCAGGGCATACTCGGAGCAAGAAGGGGTAAAGGTGCAACTTGAGCCATCCTGAGAGGATATTATTGCTTTATAGAAAACAAACAGTGAGGTTAGTGTAAAAGTCAGTTCGTTATTTGCATTCTTAAAGCTATAGTGCGAATGATGTTTCTGTGTATCTATACTGCGTATGAGCCTTTCTACATCCTGAGCATTGGCTCCGATATAAATATTAATAAGCAGTAATGTTGTAATTATATATTTCATTTTCATTGGTAGCATTCACGACAATGTCTTTGTAAGTAGTTACTTTATAATATTCCTTTCCGTTAATATAATTAATCTGTATAATCTGTGTAGGGAAGTTCAATCCGTTTATATTTTTATAGTCTGTAAAAAACTGTTTGGATAAGATTTTATCTTTATTATCAAAGAATACCAATCCATACAACAATCTTTTCTTTTGAGAAATCAACACTTTACCTGTAAGCTCTTTCAACTTGGCTGTGGATGGCTCCCATGTAGATATAACCAGGCTGTCCTCTTTACTGACATCAGTGAGTTTAAAAACTCCATTCGTATTAAGACCGTAGTTTGCAAGGTTACTTGACAGTGCAAGGTTAAAAATTGAAAACTGCAACAGGTTAGCTGCTTGCTTTTTTTCAGATAGCTTATTGTTGCTGACCTCATAAAAGAAAGAGTCTGTTAGAACCTGAAATGTCTTTTTAGGAAATGAAATATTGTAAACCAACTTCCTGTGATTTTTATCAAAATAAACAGTACCTATGGTAAGGTTTGAAGTACCGTCTGGTAAGTTCTCTTTAATACTAAAATCACATTTAACTCTATTATGTTGCTGACTGAAAGCATTACTGACTGCGAGTATAAAAAGAATGGTAATTAATCGGGTACGATACATGGGGGAGAATGGCTTTTTCAGCAGTATGCAAATATGATATAAAAAAAATGTCCGGCTGTTGCAGCCGGACATTTAATATGACAGTAATATTTCTTATTAGTGAGCTGATGCCCAGAAGAATGAGCCTCCAAAGATGAGTACAACAAATATCCAATAAAGAATAAATCCACCAACCCAGCCGATCAAACAGCCATAAAGGGCTTTTTTGGTTTCGTCAGTATCTTGTGTAACTAAATAGGTTACCAAAATACCAATCCATCCTAGTACGCAGCCCCAAATGAAAGAAGGTATGCCTAAAGCTCCATCCGTTAAAGCGGATAAGGTTGATGTGGACTCGCTAAGATTAACGCCATTAAGCACTGCATTGTTCTCAGCTTTGAGTTGGTCTAAGGTAACTCCATCGTGAGAAGCAACATAATTTTCAACCTGTGTTAATTGCCCCATTTGTACATTCACTTTTTCTTTGTTTAACTGGAACAGTGAAGCATTTCCAGCCGAAGCATTAAGGATAATGCTACTACTCACAACAAGTGTAAGTAAGAGAGATTTAATTTTCATAGAATTTGTTTGTGGTTTTATTGAGTTAAGCAACAAAAATATTGTTTAGATTGTAAAAAACAAGTTTTTTTCTCTCACAGAGTTTGTGTTTCAGCCTCACGTATAATTTTCTTAACTAATCCTTGTAACACATTTCCCTGACCGCATTCGATAAATAGTCGTGCTCCATCGTTAAACATACGCTGAACACTTTGTGTCCATCTTACGGGAGCCGTTAATTGTGCAATGAGGTTTTGCTTAATTTGATTTTCGTCTGTAGCGGGTTCGGCATTTACATTTTGATAAATAGCACAAATAGGTTTATTGAACTGTGTGAGTTCGATTGCTTGCTGCAGTTCAATTCGGGCAGGCTCCATTAAGGGCGAATGAAAAGCACCGCCAACATTAAGTAATAACGCTCGTTTAGCCCCGGCAGTTTTCAATGCTTCGCAAGCTTTGGTAACACTATCAACAGAACCGCTGATTACGAGTTGCCCCGGACAGTTATAGTTTGCCGGCACAACAACTCCGGCAGTCTGTTTACATATTTCTTCCACTTTAGAATCTTCTAAACCAAGTATGGCTGCCATTGTTGAGGGCTGCTGCTCACAGGCTTTCTGCATAGCCAATGCACGTTTTGAAACAAGTAAGAGGGCATCTTCAAATCGTAAAGTTTTATTAGCTACTAATGCTGAAAACTCTCCGAGCGAATGCCCCGCGACCATGTCGGGCATAAATTGATTTCCTGCAAGTATGGTCTTGATTACCGAATGAACGAAAATGGCAGGTTGCGTAACCTTTGTTTGTTTTAAATCTTCCTCAGTTCCGTTAAACATCACCTCTGTAAGGCGAAAACCTAAAATCTGGTTTGCTTTTTCAAAATATTCTTTGGCCAGAGGATTGGTTTCGTATAGCTCTTTGCCCATACCCGGTGTCTGAGAGCCTTGACCGGGAAAAATGTATGCTTTCATAGGTGATCGTGTTGATTAGTAAAATTATTTCCCTCCGAAATATTCCACATACATGCTCGATGTTTCGTGGAGTTTTACGCAATGGAGTTTGCTGTCGGTAAAGTGTGGTTCCAGAATGTTCCAGATTGCAATAGCTAAATTTTCAGTCGAGGTCATCTTACCTTGCATAAAAGGCACATCCAGATTAAGGTTTTTATGGTCTAAACTCTCTAAAACCTCTCTGCGAATAATCTTACTTAACTCTTTTACGTTCATAATAAAACCGGTGTCGGGATTGGGGTTTCCTTTAATAGTAACATACAGATCATAATTGTGCCCATGCCAATTCCGGTTTGCACACTTACCAAAAACTTCTATATTTTTCTCTTCACTCCACGCTTCATTACGCACCATGTGGGCAGCGCAGAAATGCTCTTTACGTGTTAAATAAATCATTGTGATTAATTAATAAGACGCAAATATAATTCGATTAATGCGCCTATGTATCTTTAGATAATTATTAACCCAAGTCATGAAAATATTAATAGTTGCTGCTACTGAACATGAGGCCAACATAGGCACGTTAGCGCTTCACGAATATAAACGCGGTCATATTATCTATAAAGGTAA
>JBDHXV010000015.1:0-51169 GCA_039810885.1 Chitinophagales bacterium
TCTGTAAATGCTACAATTGCAACGACCACAACCTATGTTGTAAGCGGCACAGGAGCAAACGGATGCACTGCAAGTACTCAAGTTGTTGCATATATATACCCGAATGCAACAGGAAATATTAGCGGGCTAAACAGTTCCTATTATACCAACTCTACACCTATAACTCTGACAGGAACGCCGGCGGGCGGTACCTTTAGTGGACCCGGGATAAGTGGAAACGTCTTCAATCCTTCTGTAGCAGGCGCCGGCACGCATACAATTATATACTCTTTTACAGATACGCACGGCTGCACTAGTAGCGTTTCGGTAACAGTAACAGTATCATATCCTGTCGGGATAAATGATTTGAATAACCGCACTTCATACGCATCTATCTTCCCCAATCCAAGTAATGGAGGAAGTACGCTTGAGATTCAATCATTAATAAATGATGTATTCACTCTTAGTATTACTGACCTCAGCGGCAGAGTAATTGAATGCCATACGATACACATACAAGAAGGCTCTCAGCAAATTGCATTACTGTTGCATTCTCAAGGTGTCTATATTGTAAGGCTACAAAATGAGAGACAAAGTCAGATAATTAAGTGGGTTATAGAATAACTTATCTTAAAATCAAGGGCAAAACCATAGCCATCAAAAATTATGGCTTTGCTTTTATCTATCTGCTTTTACAAATAACTCATCTGCAACTGCACAGCATTTTTTATATTATTCTGTAATGATACATTAATATCATACTTTTTCGTAACGTGTTCTGTAATAGCTTTGTTAAGTGTATTTTAATTTCAAGCACTAAATTATTTAATCGTAGTGTAATATCTTAGCCCTATATAACAACATTAGCCATTAGCCATTAGCCATTAGCCATTAGCCAATAACCATTTAACATTTAACATTAAGCATAACCAACAACAACAACAAAGCAACATGAAACGATCGATTTACATTACACTTCTTATCCTTTTCTCGCAATGCAGTTTTGCACAAACAACTATCTTCAGTGAAACTTTTAATTCAGGAAGTTCTAACTGGACACTCAATACATCAGACGCCGGATCTACAGCAGGCACTTCTGGTAATTATTGGGTTGTCAATAGTTCATACACCAGTTTATTTGGCACCACCCCTTCGCAGCCTGCTGCAATTACAGGCTCACCTAATTCAGCCTATTTACATATCCGCAGTTCATTAACACAGAATGCTACATTTCTCGCTCCGGCAGATGGGAATAAGTTTGTAAAAATGAATACCGGAATATCTACAGTAGGATATACCAATGTGAATCTTAACTTTTGGTATTTATGTTATGGTGATGCGATAGCAACTGATGCTTATTACGGAAAAACATATTACAGTATTGACGGTGGAATTACTTGGGTTCAAAACCCTGTTACTTATGCCCAAGTTGGAAGCTGGACACAAACATCCGTAACAAATCCTCTCTTTAGTAATCAAGCTGATTTGCGATTTGCCTTTGTGTGGGTTCAAAACAGTGCCAACGAAGGAGTCGCACAGGATCCGAGCTTCAGTATAGATCAGATTAGCGTTGTGGGTACCTCAGGTGGAGGATCTGCCCCGGTTGCAAATTTCAACATGAGTAATACATCAATCTGTGCGGGTCAATGTGTTCAATTAACTTCCACATCTACGGGACAGGTGGATACTTATCAATGGAACGTATCGGGCGGCACCATTACCGGCGCAGCAAGTGCAAACGCTACAGTATGCTTTAACTCAGCAGGTACATACAATGTATCCTTGACCGTTTCAAATGTGAATGGTTCGGACACGAAAACGATCAATAGTGCTATTACTGTTAATTCAACTCCGGTTGTTACCGTAAACCCTGCCTCATCTTCTTTGTGTGCCGGGTCTTCAACTACGTTGACTACAAGCGGTGGGACTACCTATACCTGGAGCCCGAATACAGGATTGAGTTCAACTACAGGGAGTAGCGTAATTGCAAATCCGAATGTTACAACAACATACACTGTGACAGGTACAAGTAGCGCCGGCTGCACAGCTACAGCTATGGCTTCCGTTCTAGTGTCTCCGATTCCTACAGTAAGCGTAGGGAATACCTCGATATGCAATGGACAATCTGCTCCCCTTACCGCAAGCGGAGCAAACACCTATACTTGGTCACCGAATACAGCAATCAATTCGACTACCGGTAGTCAAGTAACTGTTAACCCTACTATTACGACAACCTATACCGTAACTGGCCTAAGTGCGAATGGCTGCTCTGCAACGTCTTCCAGTGTTGTAACGGTAAATAATGTTCCAACAATTAACGCCCCATCCGTTACCGTCTGCGCGGGGAACCCGGCCAATTTAGCCGCTACCGGAGCTGACTCCTATTCTTGGTCTCCTGCTACCGGGTTAAATACCACGACCGGTGCAAACGTTATTGCTAACGTTTCACAAAATACAACCTTTACTGTAACAGGAGTAACTGCTGCAGGGTGCGCAGCCACGGCAACTGCCGTTGTTACGGTTGGAGCGACTATAGAAATTACAGTCAATTCTCCCGTAATTTGCGAAGGGGCATCCGTTACGCTCACCGCAAGCGGGGCAAGCACCTATACTTGGTCACCTGCTACAGATCTAAATCAAACAAATGGCTCTATTGTCATTGCTTCTCCAACAACTTCAACAACATACACCGTTACAGGATTTAATGCAAACGGATGTTCCGGAGAAGTTCTATCAATTGTAGCCGTTAAACCTCCACCAACTCTTACTCCTATTAATGATTCTATCTGTAAAGGACAAATAGCTAATCTGAGTGTTATTGGAGCAAATAATTTTACGTGGTCCCCTTCTGCAGGACTCTCAGCAACTACAGGGAACAGCGTGCAGGCAAGCGTTGCTGTGAATTCTACTTATGTAGTAAACGGTACAGACGCGAACGGATGCACCGCAAGTACTCAAGTTGTTGCATATATATACCCGGAAACTACCGGAAGCATTAGCGGGTTAAATGCTACTTATTTTACAAATTCTCCGTCTTCGGTACTTACCGGCAGCCCTGCTGGAGGCACCTTTAGTGGACCGGGCATTGCCGGAAATGTTTTTGATCCTGCCTTTGCCGGCATAGGTACACACACGATAACCTATTCATTTTATGATGTGCACGGATGTCTCAACACAGCGGTAAGTACTGTTACAGTTACCGCCCCGGTAGGTATCGATGAACTTAACCAAAATACTTCGTCGATTCACATTTATCCTAACCCGAGTTCGGGTACGAGCAATCTTATAATTGAATCATCAAGAAGTGAGATCTGCGTGTTGAGCATTACCGATGTGAGCGGAAGAATTATCGAACATCATAGTATTCAAGTGCATGTGGGAATACAGGAAATTGCTATGAATATTCAAACTGCCGGTATATACATAGTACATATACAAAACGAGCAACACCCCCAAGTTCTAAAATGGATTATTGAATAGCTTAATACTAATAAGATAAAAGAGCCGTGACTACCATCACGGCTTTTTTTATTTGTACAAGTGTATTCTAAAATGTTTGTATTCTAAGCATTTCAAAAAGGGTGGCCATCATAATTTTGCTTTAAAGAATCTTCATTGAATCCAAGCGTCATTCTAGTTTGTGTTATTGCTTATTCAGCCTTGCTGTTCTTCATCACCTGGCTCACTTCGCGTAATGCTACCAATGAGACCTATTTCATTGGTAACCGAAGCAGTAAATGGTACATAGTTGCCTACGGAATGATAGGGGCATCGTTAAGTGGCGTCACATTTATCTCTGTACCCGGGGCAGTTGGCACCACACAGTTTGCTTACTTTCAAGTGGTGTTGGGATATATATTGGGCTATTTAGTTATTGCCGGCGTCTTGCTTCCTTTATATTATCGTTTACAACTTACGTCTATATATACGTTTCTTGAGCAGCGTTTCGGCTTCTGGAGTTATAAAACCGGTTCATTCTTCTTTATAATTTCTCGTGTCATCGGCGCATCATTCAGGTTGTATATTGTTGTGAATGTCTTACAATCTTTTGTTTTCGATGCTTGGGGAGTTCCCTTTTGGGTAACGGTATTGGCTTTCATCATATTAATATTGCTCTACACTTTTGAAGGTGGGGTTCGCACGATTGTTTATACCGATATGTTACAAACTACTTTTATGTTATTATCCCTCGTTCTAACTGTAATTTTAATAGCACATGAATTAGGTTATAGCCTGAGTATGTTACCGTCAATAATCACATCAAGCAACTATAGTAAAATATTTTTTACAGATTGGCATCAAAAGACATTTATGCCCAAAATGTTTTTTGGTGGAATGTTTATAGCGATTGCAATGACCGGATTAGATCAAGAAATGATGCAAAAGAATATCAGTTGTAAAAATATCAGGGAGTCTCAACGTAATATGCTGACATTTACGGGGATTCTTGTCCTCGTTAATCTGATATTTCTTTGCCTTGGAGCATTGTTATACTTATTTGCAGAAAACAACGGAATAAGACTTCCTGAACGATCTGATGACCTTTACCCCATTGTAGCCTTAAATTATTTAGGTGGATTTTCTGCTATTTTTTTTGTAATCGGAATTATCTCGGCTGCATATCCGAGCGCTGATGGCGCACTAACTGCCTTAACTACATCGTTTTGTTTGGATATGCTTGAGTTGAATAAGAAAACATCACTTAACGATAGACAAAAGAAACGGATTCGCTATATGGTGCATTTTAGTTTTGCCCTCATATTACTCATCGTTATAGTCATCTTTCGTATTATTAATGATGAAGCAGTTATTCTCAAGCTCTTTACTGTAGCGGGCTACACCTATGGGCCCTTGTTAGGACTCTATGCCTTTGGTTTATTTTCTAAAAAAGCACTGCACGATAAATGGGTTCCTCTTGTTTGCTTACTATCTTTAATCGCTACGTATATTATTGACCATAATGCAACAAGCTGGCTTAATGGTTATAAAGTAGGATTTGAATTGATTATTCTCAACGGTTTTATAACCTGGTGTGGTCTTTGGTTTATTAGTGGCCGATTAAAACAAGCCGTGTAAGCATAATGTGTCTAAGATATATTTCCGTTTTCTTTCTCATATCTCTTGCCTCCCTCTCTGTAGTAATAGCGCAGACCTACAGGCCTATGAATGGGCCTTCGGTTATTTCAGGTTCGTTTGGTGAGCCGCGTGAGAATCATTTCCACACCGGACTCGATTTAACAACGCGGGGCAAGACCGGTATTGCCGTCTATGCTTTTGAAGACGGCTATATATCACGTATTAAGGTATCAAGCATCGGGTATGGGAAAGCGGTGTATATAATGCACGCTAATGGATTAATGAGTGTATATGCTCACTTATCTTCATTCGGCGAGAATATTCAACAATATGTTACTAAAGAGCAGTATCGTCAGCAGAAGTTTGAAGTTGATTTATATCCTGATAAAAACTTATTAAAAGTTACCAAGGGTCAAGTGATTGCTTATAGTGGGAATAGCGGCGGTAGCAGCGCCCCTCATCTACATTTCGAAGTTCGAGATGCCTCAGGAGAATCGTTCCCACTGAACCCACTCAAGTATAATTTGAATATAAGAGATACAATAGCGCCCGTGTTTCGTAAAATCGCTTTTTCTAACACCTCAGGATTAATTGATATCGTTACTCCAAAAGAAATGGCTTTATATAAAGTGAAAGACTTATATAAAATTCGAAATCAATCTGCCCCCGACACGATACGGTTACCTTACACCCAAACAGGTATTGGCATCAAAGCCTATGATCTTGCAAACGGATGCGATAGTGACGGTTTTTTCGGTATATACTCATTGCAAGTTACAGTAGATGGTAAAAATATTTTTGAATTTGATATGAATCGTCTGGACTTTAGCGAGGGCCGTTATGCGAATTGCTTAATTGATTACAAACAAAAGAAACGAGATAAAGAACAATTTTATCGTTGTTATTTAATGCCCGGAAATGAAGCAAGCATTTATTCTAACATAGCCTCTAACGGAATGATAATGCTCAAAAAAGGGGAAGTCAGGAAAGTAATTATAACAGCTTCAGATTATTTTAAGAATACTTGCCGCGCTGAGTTCTATTTAACCACAACAACTAATGGCGTAGTTGAAAGTGCAGCACCGGTTGGCATTTTACTAAGATGGGATGAAGCAGCATCATGGAAAAGTCAGAATGTATCTATCTCGTTGGATTCAAAAACATTATATGAAGACTTATACTTAACACTTGATTCTTTGACAGTTCCAATAAATGCTTTTTCTAAAATATATAAAATTCATAACGAATATACTCCATTACATAAGTCATATCGTTTAAGTATAAAGACCAGCCCTATTCCAAAAAATATCCCCTCATCTAAACTGATTATCGTGAGGCAGAAACAAAATGGCTCCATATCATCCTATACAAGCAGCTATAAAGATGGAATGGTTAATGCCGAGCCAAAAGAGTTTGGCAACTTCTATATTGTAGCAGATACTATGCCCCCCATACTAACTGCCCATAATCTCAAAAACAACCAAACACTTCAATCCAAAGTTTTAAACTTTACACTTATTGATATGTTATCGGGAATTAACACGTATAATTTCTTCCTAGATGATAAATGGATTTTAGCTGAGTATGATGCCAAGTCTGATGCAATAAAAATTGATTTGGGGAATCTTTCAAAAGGTGAACATATTTTAAAATCAATTGTTACTGATAAAGTTCTAAACAAAAAAACATACACTTATAAATTCACTACACTATGAGTACACTGAAGATAGGCGACAAGGCGCCGGATTTTAAAGGCATCGATCAAGATGGTGCATCCATTTCATTAAAGGATTTTATAGGAAAGAAGGTTGTTTTATATTTCTATCCTAAAGATGATACTCCGGGATGTACGGCAGAAGCATGTAATCTGCGGGACAATTATTCCGGATTGCGAAAAAAAGGGTATGAAATTGTCGGCGTGAGTGCCGATGACGAAGTATCGCATAAAAAGTTTTCCGACAAGTATGAGTTGCCCTTTTCACTCATAGCAGACACAAACAAGAAGATTCTTCAGTCTTACAATGCCTGGGGTGAAAAGAATATGTATGGTAAAAAATATATGGGTATCCTACGCAAGACATACATAATTGATGAGAATGGTAAGATTGAAAAAATCTTTGATAAGGTGGATACCAAGAACCACACAGAGCAAATCTTAGAAGAATAATCTATATTACTCTATGCAGCTGCGCATCCCAAAGAGTTTGTTGAGCAGGGTTATATTCTAATTGGATAATTCCCGGTTTCTTATCTTTTTCTATGCTGCCAAGCCGGTTATTAATTCCCAAAGCATTAGCTCCATTCAACGTTCCCCATTTTAACAAGTCCTGCACTTCTAATTCAGGGTTGTAGTGGTGAATTGTTTTCAACTCTTCCCATACACTTAAAGTGTTATTAGATGCAAGGCTATCGGTTCCTATACAGATTTGTGATGTGTTCTTTTTCCAGACCTCGTAGTCAGGTAATTTGTTCTCTATATATAAGTTGGCTTTAGGACAAGTACAAAGCCATATTTTATCTATTTGTTTTCCAATAAAATTGAAGTCATTTTGTGTCATAAAAGTATTGTGTACCATAAGTATCCGAGACGTGTGCTCCATATAGGGCCATACCGCACGAATACTTCGCAATCCATAAGGCGTAAAGGTTTCTTCAGGATACTTTAAATATTCAAGTATAGATTTCATCGCCCCACTTCCATCATAACAGTAATTTATTTCGTCCTTACTTTCTAACATGTGAATACTCGTAAGTTCAGGCGAAATAGAATAGTACATAGATAAATGCTCCCATAATCTTCTTGATAAGGAATATGGTGCATGGGGAGCAAGTGAAGTTTGAAGGCCTGCTTGCTTATGTAATTTTATTAGTGCAACAGCTTCATTAAAAATTTCATCGGCTCTTTCTTCGGCATATCCTAATGTTTCAATAAAAGTGTGATAAAACAGTGCACTTTCTTTTTTGTATCGAAGTGCATTAGTTGTGTTAGCAATATCTCCTATAGCAACAATTCCATTTTGGTGCATTTCTTCATCGGCTCTCATAATGGCCTCTTGGATAATCTCCTCTTTTGTTTGTCTTATTGATAATAAGTCAACGATGAATTTAGACAAACCATTGCCCCGCCTAATCTTATCTTTCATAAAGGATAACTCCAAATGGGTGTGAGCATTGACAAAGCCCGGAATCAATGCCCCTCGTAATTGCAGCACTTCTGAAGAATTATGCTGGTTCATCGAATCTATTTTCAAGATAGTGCCATCTTCATCTATACAGAGAACATGGTCTTTTAATGCCTCTCCCGATATGGTATAAATAATATCTGCAGTTATTTTTCTCACGCATTAAATCTACAAAGAAGTCTTAGCGTGCCGAATGTATAACCTACATTTGCGAAAATGATTTTAGAAAAGAAAAATATTCGCACACTTACTCTGCCTGAGCTACAAGAATGGTTTACTAAAGCAGGAGATAAAAAATTCAGAGCGGCACAGGCGTACGACTGGCTTTGGAAAAAAGGTATTCGCTCCATAGAGGAGATGTCCAATTTATCGAAGGAAGTGCGTAATAAATTAAATGAATCTTTCTCTCTACCTGCTTTGCATCTGGATAAAACACAATTCAGTCAAGATGGCACAATTAAGGTACGTTTTGTTACGGAAGATAAACATTACATAGAAGGAGTGATTATTCCGTCTGAAGACAGGCTTACTGCTTGCGTATCCTCTCAGGTGGGATGCTCTCTTGCCTGTGTTTTTTGTGCCACTGGTCAAATTAAACGTGAGCGCAATCTCCATTTCTATGAAATCTACGACCAGGTTATTATGCTAAATGAGCTTGCCGAGCAGAAATTTGGACAAAGAATTACAAACATTGTGTTTATGGGCATGGGTGAGCCCTTATTGAATTATACACAGGTTACTAAAGCAATTGATATCATCACCAGTCCGGAAGCATTCGGAATGTCTCCCCGCCGAATTACCGTTTCTACTGCGGGTATAGCTAAGATGATTAGAAAAATGGGGGATGATGAGGTGCGCTATCGTATAGCGCTGTCCTTGCACTCAGCAAGCGATGTGAAGCGAAGTAAAATTATGCCTATTAACGACGAGGACAATATTGCAACACTGACAGAAGCGTTAAATTACTTTTATCAAAAAACAAAAAGCAGAATATCGCTGGAGTATATTCTATTTAATGAGTTTAACGACAGTATTGAAGATGCAAAGCAGCTCATCAAGATTGCACGACGTATTCCTTGCCGTGTAAATCTTATTGAGTATAACACAGTAGAAAAAAGCGGCTTTCAGAAATCAACTGAAGAAAAGATGAATGCCTTTGCAGCAATGCTTGAAAAGAATGGCGTACCTGTAACTCTGCGTTATAGCCGGGGCAAAGATATCAATGCCGCCTGTGGACAATTAGCTAATAAGGATTAAAACCGAGGGCAGAAGGTACTCTTGTTTTTCTTGATCGGCTTTCCTGCACTGTATATCACGGCCACTTCAAATCCACCCTGCCCGCCTGTAGCTCTTTTTAATGTTGATGAATTTACGTCATAGCTCACTCCAAACTGAATTCCATTCATCATAAGTCCAACGGTTGGAATATAAGCATCATTCATGCGTGTAAATAACCCGCCATAGATAATCGTACCCGGCTTATATCGTGAGGGTGCGAAGTTATACCCTATGGCCGTTCCGGCAACAAATTCCTGCGCAGCCGTTTGAAGTTGATATAATGCATAGGGTAATATATATATTTTATTATTTATACCGAATGTACCGCCCGCATGAACTGAATATCGTGTTCCTATCTTGTTTCCGGTACCGCTTCCGTAAAAGGACTCCATTGGTTTTGCAATGTGTGAGATTGCCGCACCTAATGTAAATCGTGAGTAATCAGTCAATTGAGCATCAAAAGCGATTCCACCGGTCAAGTCTGTATAAGCAAAACGAGTATTTGTTATAGGATCAAGCGAAGCAAATCCGGGCTTAAAACCCGTACCCGTAAACTCGTCATAAAAATCTAATCGCGATAAGTCTATCCCCTTTTGAGTCCAGCCCCATAAGCCTCCGGCTGATAGATGATAGTTCCCTGAATTGTCGAGAGATTGATGATATGCCGCACTTATCATAGCTGAGCTTGTAGTTAACTGCCCATCGCCTGCTTTATCTGTCAGAAATAAAACTCCTAATCCTAAATAGTTTCCACTAAATCGCCCGCTTAACAATTTGAAATCGGCGAATGCCGAAGGGGTGGCATAAACAGCAGGAGCTGAAATACTCCCCCATTGATTCCGATAATTTGCTCCAACGCGCCACGTTCCATTCATACCACCGGTTAAAGCTGGGTTTAGTGTTAGCGGTGAGTAATAAAATTGTGAAAAGTGTGGATCCTGCGCCATAAGCCCAGTAGCTGCCACGCTGAACACAATTAAAAAAAGTATTTTTTTCATATCTGGTTCCGGCCCGTAAAACGAATGTTTCTATAGTTCATTACGATGAAAATAAACGTGCCGTTAAAAATAAGCATAACAATCAGTTTTACAAGCGCTTTGTCGTTTTTAATGCTGCATTTTTTCACCAAAGGCCAGATCGCCTGCATCTCCAAGACCGGGGACAATATATGCCTGTGGGTTCAACTCTTCATCAATGGCTGCGGTCCAGATCGTGTAATCCGTCAAATTTTCTTGTACCATTCTTATTCCTGCACGGCTTGCTATAACGCAAGCTATGTGAGTATGCCGTGGCTTACCGATTTCAAAAACTTGCTTCAATGTTTTAACCATTGAGGCACCGGTGGCCAACATCGGGTCGGCCACAATTAACACCTTATCCTTTAAATCTGCACAAGCAAGATATTCTAACTCAATAACGAAACTTCCACCATCGGTGTGTTTTCGATAAGCAGAAATAAATGCATTATCAGCATGATCAAAATAATTTAGCACGCCGTGATGCATCGGAATTCCTGCTCTTAGAATGGTTCCAACCACAGGCTGAGATTTTAATACCGGAACCTGAATCGTCCCCAAGGGGGTGGTTATCATTTCTTGTGTATAGGCTAACGTTTTTGAGATTTCATAGGCTATAATTTCTCCAATACGTTCAAGATTTCTACGAAATCGCATCCGGTCGTTTTGTATCTCCACGCAACGGATTTCCGCAATGAATTGATTAACTAATGAGTTGTTTTCTCCTAAGTTATAAACCATCTTTTATGTTTTTAATAATTCTAAGATGCCAAGGTAATTGATTTAGATAGATGTGCCAATAAGTTTGTTCCCGAGCTCCATAAGATTTGTAATAGTTTGCTACCGAGGGAATATCTGAACCTTCAAAATCAAAAATAATTTCATTGCCGGAAAAATATTTAATGACGTGATTCAGTAAAACAGACATGGACTGTCGTGTTCTGCCTTCAATGCTTGAGGCATTAAAAACATTTACAGCAAAGAATTGATTATGCAAGATAAAACTAGCAGCAAGACATTTACTTCCATTCCAAACTTCCCACACTTCGCCTTGCTTTCTCCGAGCTGCTTGCTCTACCAATTGACTTAAAGTTTGATAATCTTTTTGTTTCAACTCTTTCACTGTATCTGCTCTGGTTTGTTTAAAAAGTTGAATCAAATTACTCGCACTGTGGCTTAATCTTAACTCCGCTGCTGAGGAATGTTTTTTCAAATTGCGCTTCAAATTTTCTGAAAAATCTTTTGCAATGAGTTCATATTCTCTATTAAGCAATAAAAGGTGCGTTACTCTGGTATGAACTTTAGTAAAGCCCGAAGGGAATGGGTTTGTGTGATTAATTTGATACTGGATAAACGATGAATTAGACTTCAGTAACGCATAAAACTCCTGACTCAATTCGGCACTGTTTATTATATCTGAATGAGAAAAAAACAAACCAAACTGTTGCGTAAAGAAAGGCTGGTATAAATACTTTATTCCTGCTTTGATACGATAGGATAAGGGAGCAATTACGCTATAATCCTCATTAACTATTGCATTCCATTGAGGGCACGCTATATCTAAATACCACGAATACACGTAAGGTAAGGGAATAATGGAGTTATCTAATGCTGCATTCCAACGCTGTTTGTCAATTTCTTTATGACATAGGATGCGCAGCATAGTTATTCCTTTGCGTATTGAATTAGTTCTTCAAAGCGAGATTGCCAGCCCTTAAACTCGCTATGGGTATCAATTAAATTATTATGAGCAATGAATATAAACATGCCATTAACCTTTCTGACTTCATCTACATATTGTTTCACTTCATCTAAGGCTGTGTCCGCAGAAAGATTCAACTGATGATGTAAAGTAGAATCCATTGCGCAGAATGGGTAAACTCTTAATGCTGTAGATTCCTCTCTTTCGATGTCATAAAAGTTATATGGGGAACATATTCCTGCCCGAAATCCTAGAATACTTTGATAACCCATAGAATAATCTTCACGGACACCTATTTCAGCCAGTGTTCTGTACGTGTCGGGGAACTTTAGCATGATGTAATGTTGCCTGCTCCGGATGGTGGGCTTGCCGGTAATGGCATTAAGCCGATCTATTTCCAACCCAAGTAATTTAGGTTTTGCGTTTGATGCAAAGCTTGGGTGCAGCCCAATCAAATAACGACCATGAATCTCTCGAATCAAATTTTGCAATCGATCGCTTGTCCAGGGGATACTCTTATCATACATTCCATAATCTCCAAGGTGAAAAAAATAAATAGGATAAACCTGGTGCTTATTATTCAATTGGAATTGATATTCGAACGTGTCATAAGGGTCTTGCATTTTACCTGCAAGTACTTTTTTATGCATGTCCATAAACTCCTTATCTCCTTTGATTAGGGCCTTTAGATAAGCTCCTTTAGTGCGAATCGTCCCTTTCTCAAGTATAGAGTAGGCAATATCTATATCATAAGTTAAGACAAATTGATAATTCTTAGCCCCAAATCGAAGTGCAGGATATTTATCGTGTAAGATGTGTTTTATATGCTCCACATAATGATTTACAACAGGGATAAAATGAAAACTCTTTTGATATGCTATCCCTTTTTCTCCTCTGAAGCGGCCATAAGAATCTCCTCTAAAAGGAAGGTATTCTTCGTAACGTGTAACCATGAAGAAGGCTGCTGCTAAAGGATCATACGGCAATGAGGCCGGTTGATTCGATGCAAAGATTACCGGAATACCTCCGTATTCAATCACCTCTGTCCGTTGTTGTCGTACTCCCGTTTCGAATAAAATTTGTTGTGAAGAAATGAATAGCTCATCATTGAAAGGTTTCGTACTATAATTCAGTTTTGGCCCATCGAAGCCCTGAAAAGTTTGTACATCGTTTGTTATTTCAAAATCGATTTCAATCATTTCTCGGAATAACAGATTCAATATGTAATACAGGCGCGGACTAACTTTGGGTGTGTAAATCAGCAACATCTTTATGGCGCTTGTTTAATTGTATTTGAAGAGTAAAACCTTTTATCGTATGTAGCCATTTCGTAAAGTAAGGGGTGAACACGATATCGTTCATCAGCATAAAACTGATATAAATTACTTAAAGTATCAACGACATTGCTTACCCCAATATCCTCACACCAACGTAATGGCCCTTTGGGATAATTTGTGCCCAACATCATTCCATTATCGATATCAGAAACGTTAGCTGTACCCTCTGCAAGAGTGGCAACAGCTTCGTTTATAATCATACTTAATACACGCAGCGCAATCATTCCCGGAGTGTCTGGCACGATTTTATATTCCCATTTAAAATACTCAGCCAACATTTTGAATCTTATCAAAGATGCTGCATCACCACATACTTCTTTTATTGGTGCACCGATAAATCCGCTAAATAAGTTCATGCCGCAGATAAATGAAACATTATACTGTCCTGCCTTTGACTGTAAAGTAGTTGACGCAGTTGATGTAATTAATACAGTGTGTGTGTGAGGGTCATCTATTATTAAATTCAAGGCATCATGCAATAGGAAAACAACATCAAAACCTCGTTCATACGCTGAACTCTGCCTGATCTCGTGCTGCATAGACTCCGGAAATTGACGTTTCAATTCCATCGCACAATACTCATTCCCTATGATTAATACCTTCAATGGTTGTTATTTAATGATATTTGGGCTTGCGAAAATAAATAATCTGTCTTATGAAAAAACAAGTAATCAACACCCCAAATGCTCCTGCACCCATAGGTCCCTATAGTCAAGCCATTTATTGCGGTGATCTTCTCTTTGTTTCGGGCCAAATTCCTATTGACTCAAAAACCGGTTCTCTCATAACGGACAATATTGTTTCGGAGACGCATCAAGTAATGAAAAATTTAAAAGCAATACTTTTCGCTGCGGGTCTGGATTTTTCAAACGTTGTAAAAACGTCTATATTCCTGAGTGATATGGACTCATTTGCTCAGGTGAATGAAGTATATGGAAGTTATTTCAGCAGTGACTTCCCTGCACGTGAAACTGTTGAGGTTTCCAAGTTACCCAAAGGGGTTAATGTAGAGATTTCGGTAATAGCCTCTCGTTAGGTCTAAATCGCTAAGAATTATTCTTGAAGACGATCGAAAGTTGTTCGGCTTCGTTTAATGCCACACGAAATGTTTTTCGATGAAAAGAAGTAAATCCGTGTTGCAGTATCGCTTTTCGATGAGCTAATGTGGGGTATCCTTTGTTTTTCTTCCAGTTATACTGCGGATACCATTCGTGAATAGACATCATGTGTTCATCTCGAAAAGTTTTTGCTATAATAGATGCTGCACTGATGCTTTGGTACAATGTATCTCCCTTGACGATACAAGAAAATGGGATTTTCCTGTACGGCTTGAATTTGTTCCCATCTACAATAATATACGCAGGCATGTATCTTAATTGATTTAACGCCTCATGCATTGCTTTTATAGATGCTTTCAAAATATTAATCCGGTCAATTTCTTTTTCAGAAACAAAGGATACAGCATAGCTTAAGGCATCTTTGATGATTACATCGCGTAGTCGGAAACGCTCAGTTTCGGTTAACTGCTTGGAGTCATTCAATGCGCTATTGGAATAGCCTTGCTCAAAAATAACCGCTGCTGCAACTACAGGTCCAGCCAGACAACCTCGACCGGCTTCATCACATCCGGCTTCAGGGTGTATCCCAGAGAAATTATTTTTAAGCACGGTAGGAAAAGTAATTAATCTGTTTCGATCTGTGCACACTAACTATTTTTGTTGCCAATTCTAACTCTATGGAAATTCGAATTTTTGTTACGGGTGGCACTTTCGACAAAGAATATGATTTGATTAATGGACAATTATACTTTAACGAAACGCATATACCCGAGATGCTACGACTTGGGCGATGTACCCTTGATGTTGACATTCGAACATTGATGATGATTGATAGTCTTGAAATGACCGACTCCGACCGCCAGATTATCATTAATCAGTGTCGCAACTGTGAACAAGATAATATCATCATCACCCACGGTACCGACACAATGGAAATAACGGCTGCACAATTGCAATCAGCAAACCTTCCCAAAACCATTGTGATTACCGGAGCACTTATCCCATACAAATTCGGTAGCTCTGATGGCTTTTTTAATCTTGGATCTTCTTTAGCTTTTGTGCAAACACTTCCACACGGAGTTTATGTAGTGATGAATGGCCGCTTCTTTAAAGCCGGTAAAGTGCATAAGGATAAGAAAACCGGATATTTTGAAGATGCTAATTAAATAATTTAAGAAGGCGATTTTGTATGCGAATGCCAATCGGTGAATCGTTTACCGTCCCAATATTTTTTTCCGCTATCGGAGCATAATAATTCAGGGGCATTACAATTTTATATGATTTGCCTTGCACAGGTAATTGATTTCCGACTAACCAGGGGTTAAATTGCTTTAGAACAAAATAATCACATCCTTTAGCTGCACAAAAGTCTTCAAGGCTGCTCCATGAAGAATCCACTTGAATCGTGTTAACTATAAATTCACCGGCAAAGCGAATTTTCTCGGTTGTCATAATATACTTAATAATCAGTATCCTATAAAGATAGGAGGTCGTTTCCTTGTTGAGGGGCAAAGCATAGTAATCATCCGTTCTACTCATTGATATTTTCCGAGATATACCGCCTATTCCCATATTGTAAGATGCCGCCGCTAAGGTCCAACTACCCAATTCCTTGTGAGCTTGTTTTAAATATCGACATGCTGCATAGGTTGCTTTTATATAATCAAATCGCTCATCAATAAATTCATTTACTTCTAACCCAAGTCCAATGGCACTTGCGGGCATAATCTGCCAAATACCGGCCGCCCCCTTGGGAGATACTTTGTTTAATAACTGACTTTCAGCCATAACGAGATAGATGAAGTCCTCAGGAATCCCTTCTTGTTTAATAATAAGTTTAATGTCTTTGAAGACCTTAACCCGTACAGGGTCTTTAAATATGGATGGTAAAAGGATATATGTGTTTGAAAGAAATTCTTTGGCATAGCGCCCTCGTGTTTGTAAATCGTGTAGAGGCACTTGCTCCCCGGCAAAGTTCATCTCATCCGGTATTTGAATTCCGGAATAGCCATCGTCAAATTGCGCTAACCAACCGGAAAAACGATTTACGGTATCATCTGCTCTGGTTATCTTATAATAACCACGTATGCAAAAGGTTAGCAGAATTGCCATTGAAAAAAGAACAAAGGCGAATGTTCTCTTCATAATTTTAAATTAAGTAGTCGGACACATCCAACCATTAATCCCGAAATTACGATATTTTATCCGAATAAGCAATAGGCCAGAGAAAATAGTCTATCTTCGAGATAGTAGTCTAAGGGTTCCTATATAATGAGTGCTGTAACTTACCGGAGTAAGAGATATTAGTTAAGCCTTCAGTTTTGTATATTTAGAAGAAGTTATAACGTAAATCTTCTATTGTCAGTCTTTTCTTTAAAGCATCCGTTAGACCGTATTCAATGCGTGGCGCAATGTTTCTAGATAAATCAGCCTTTATGGCAGAATAATCCGCTATCGGGGTGGGTTGTGTAGTGCTTATCTTTTTAACCACAAAAACAAAGTTATTGCCGATTATAGGTGCGGAGATACTATTATCCTTTAACCTCGCGACATTACCAATCAAAGCATTGTCGGCTCCAAGTCCCATTACATATCCGTCAGCAAAATTAGTTTCCGGAACTGATTTTATTTCAAGTCCGTATTTAGATGCGATAGATTCTAATGTAGTATTCATTTGACCTGCTGCTGCTATTTCTGCGGCTATTTGGGCTCCCTTTTTACGGTTGCGTAAAATAGGTTCAACCTGTGTACGAGCTGTGCTTACTGATTGTGTCCCTTCAGGTCTTGCTTCAACCAGATATGCTACGACGTAACTATTACCTGCACTGAACACTGGGGAAACAACTCCGACATCATTCTTAAATGACCATGTTATTATTTCGCGAGCACTCTCAAGTCCCGGTAACTGGTAATCATTTTTACGGACAAACTCCGCAGTATTTTTCATCAAATCCTTATCTTCTAAAAATTCTTTTTCAAAAGCTTCGGGAGACCCGTATTTGGATGCAAACTGATTAGCTTTTTCAAAATATGTTTTATCTGTTTTACTGCTTGCTTCTACTTTGCGAGTGAAGGCGTAGTAACGAACAGAGGGCACATTTTTAACGGCCTCTACTATTTTAATAACGTGATAGCCAAATTCGGTTTTTATTAGTTTTAAACTACCCTGACTGCCTTCAAAAAATAAGAAATCATTAAAAGGTTTAACGGTCATTCCTTGCTTGATAAAACCGAGATCTCCGCCTTTTTCGCCACTTCCTTTATCATCAGAATATATTTTAGCGAGTTCTTCAAAAGGTGCTCCTTTTTGAATAAGATTTAGTACGCTATCAGCACGATGTTTAATTTTCATCGTATCTGCAACACCCTGAGTAGAGAACAAGATATGGCTTGCTTTTACAGAATCGGCTAATGTTTTGCGATCCACAATGTGGCAAAAAACAAATACATCACCATCCTGAATAGGGCCTATATTACTGCCAATAGATTGACTAAATAGGAGTGGTTTTACAGCCGGTTGCTTTATTGCTGTTTCCGGGTAATAAAATTCATCTAAGCCGTGGTCGGCATTCATTTTTATATAATTTGTATCCAGTTGCGGGGTTGAAAGTTTACTTAATGCATCGAATACAAAAGAACGTGCTGCTTCGGTGTCCATAGCAGACGGTTTTACCGTAAACATGACATATTCTAACTTACGGCTTTCTTCTTGTTTAAATCTTTCTTTATTCTGGTTAATATACTGTTGAATTTCCTCATCTGTAATCTTAATGGAGCTATCCGGAATGTTGCTGTATGGGATAGCTATATAGTCAAAAGAATATTTGGTATTGCGTTCATTATAAGTTTCCTCAACATACCATTTGGGGATGTAAACTCCTGCCTTAAAAACGGTACGGAGCTTATTTGTAAGTCGGTCTTCATTCACAAATCGCTCGAAATTTATCCAACGAGTACGTTTTTCACTTACATCTTCTCCATTGATTGACTTATCTAACTGGCTTATGTAGTTCTTCACGGCATTAGGGTCAAAGATTCCCGTATTCGGGTTTGTGAATGTTTTTTTAATTTCCGGATTAGGGTCATTGCCAAAGAACATATCTTTCATTTCCGCATCCGATACTGCTATACCCAGCTTGTCGTATAAGTCACCGTTAATTCGGTCCTGTATCATCTGGAGCCAAGCCTGTTCTCTTATGTTGAACGTTGTGTTATCATCCATAGGGCCCTGATTATTCAGCTTATAGTTTGTCATAAGTTCATCTACCTTAGCCATATAATCATTGTAGTGAATTTTTTCACCATCAATAACACCAACTACATCTCGGTTTCCGGAAAAGAGGTTTGAGCGAGACTCAAATGCTGCCTGTAAGATGAATACCACCAAACTGAAGCCAATCAATATCACGAGTATCGGGCCTAACTTGTTTCGGATGTCAATAAATACTGCCATTTATAAAGAAGCGATTTTAAAAAGGAAGTGCAAAATAAGATTATTGAAGTGTAAAAAACAAGTTATGGCAGATTGCAAAGTATTCAAAGCTCTATGAGATTTTCAGAATCGGAATAGCTTTGCAGGTGGAATGAAGAACATGAAGTATAGAAACCTGCTTGGGGCTTTGCTTATCGTTGCTGCTGTAGCAGGATATTTAATCTATCGCTCTACCTTGCAGATTAACCTTTCAAATGGCGATAAGATTGAGAATATTGTAATGAATGGACCGGAAGGTGAATCTTTCTCATTATTCGACATTCAAAACAAATATATTCTGGTACTATTTTGGGCATCGTGGTGCGGGCCTTGTGTGGGGGAAATCCCCGATCTAAAAGAAATCTATTCAGAATATAAAGATCAGACGATAGGTACTGCCACAGGTTTTGAGATTTATGCCATTTCGCTCAATTTTGATGAGCAAAAATGGAAAACTTCTTTGAAAGGGCTCGGCATCAACTGGCCATACAATGTAAATGATTCCAAAGCCTTTAAATCGGACGTGGCTCAAAAGTATAATGTGGGAAGCATTCCGACCAATGTATTATTAAATCCGCAGCATGAAATCGTGGGTGTTGATTTGACCCCAGATCAAGTTCGCAAAACGTTGAATCGGTTTAAGCTGCAATAAATTTATTAATCGTATCAGCAAACTGCTTCAGCTCACTTTGCTTTCTTATAGGTTGATTACTGATAACCATTGACTCCAGGTTGTCTAACCTCAAGACAAGTTGAACTTTATTATGCAAACAGATGCACTCTGCATTTATTATTGATTGAAAAGGTGTTGAATAAACAACTTGTAAATAACCAAGGTGCTTATATACTCGATAAAGGGAGTGGTCATTTTTATCAAAAACCACCTTTGCATTTTCCGATAAGACCCAAACTCTTGAAAAAAGTGCAAACGCTGATATGCCCAAGGGGACGGCTGCCCAAGCTTCTGCTATATTCGCTTTTAAGATTACACAAATCATAAAAAAGGCAACGGAAAGAATAAATCCAAGATTCAAAACCTTTCGAGGCATGCCGGTATAAACTAACTCGGACTCGCTCAGAGATAATTCCTTGGCAATATCTACATAATGTAATCGGAAAAATACTTTTTTCAAGTTGTACAATTAAGTAGGTGTAAAGCTACAATGCCCAAACTGATTTATTTTTACGGCAATGAATCAGCGGCTGTTGTTTCTACAGCATAATGCACAAACCAGCAAAAGCCCGATGCTATTTGAAGTAGAACGGGCAGAAGGAGTTTATTTATATGATACTACTGGAAAAGAGTATATAGACCTAATCTCGGGTATTAGTGTTTGTAATCTGGGACACAGCAATGCTGCCGTTATAAACGCAATTCAAGAGCAAATTAAACGCTACATGCATACGATGGTTTATGGAGAGTTTATACAGTCTCCACAAACTTCATTTGCCGTAGCACTAACGCAACATTTGCCTGAGTCGCTTAATACTGTTTATTTCACCAACTCGGGGAGTGAGGCTACGGAGGGGGCTATGAAACTGGCAAAGCGGTATACAGGGCGAACAAAACTTATTTCTTTTAACAAAAGTTATCATGGCAGCACACAAGGGTCGCTGAGCATGATAGGGGATGAATATTTCAGAAATGCGTTTCGACCCCTCTTGCCCGAAATCTATCGTTATGATTACAACGATATAGAAATGATTCATCATATAGATGAAAATACGGCCGCTGTTTTCGTTGAGCTTATCCAAGCGGAATCAGGTATCCATATCGCCAACAAAAAGTGGATTCGTGATTTAAAAGAGAGATGTACATCTAAAGGAGCATTATTGATAGCCGATGAAATACAGACCGGATTGGGCCGCACGGGAAGTTTATTCGCATTTGAACAGGCTGAAATTATTCCGGATGTCATTTTATTAGGAAAGGCTCTTGGAGCGGGGCTGCCGCTTGGAGCATTTATCGCGTCAAAAAAACTTATGGATTCTTTTTCAGAAAATCCGATTTTGGGGCATATTACAACCTTTGGTGGAAATCCGGTTTGCTGCGCATCCGGGCTTGCCGGATTTAATGAACTCTTGAATAAAGGTTATATAAATGAGATAACCGCAAAAGAAAAATTATTTCATTTATTACTAAAGCATAAGGCGATAAAAGCTGTACGGTCTTCGGGATTAATGCTGGCCATAGAATTTGAAAACGCTGTCCTAAATCAAAAAATTATTTCATGTTGTTTGGGCAAGGGATTAATTACAGACTGGTTTCTGTTTGCGCCGCAGTGCCTTCGTATCGCACCTCCGTTAATTATTTCGGAAGAACTTATTAGAAAGGCTTGTGAAATTATTCTTGAATCTATTGATGAAGTTGTAAAATGAAAAAGCTTGCTGTTGTATTGATATGTATTATTTCCATTTCTTGTAAAAAGGCTGATAAGATGCATGCCGATAGTTCGGCTGTATCGGATTTTCCTTTGTATAGTATTAAAGAAATTAATGCCGGGAGTGACACATTAGTTGCGTGCGGGGGTTCAAGATATTATAGAGGAGATATCTATTTCAGCTATGATGATGGCAACAGTTGGTGGGCTCAAAAAGGGGTTGCAGATAAAGCCTTGTACGATTTAACAGTGATCAATGATTCTATGATATATGCTGTAGGGTATGATGGAAAACTATTGCTGAGTAAGGATTTCGGATATACCTGGTATTTAAAGCAATTAGACTATATCCCTTTAAGGCGAGTTCGTGTTATTTATGATAGGGTATTTATTTGCGGGGGAGACGGCTTGCGCCGAGGTATCATCTATCAGTGTTCTCTTGATGGAGATGTTATACAACGGGATACCTTTTTGAACGAATTAAGTGATATCTTGTTAGCTCCCGACTCGACGATTAAAGCATGCGGTTATGGAATTGTATTAAGTAGCAGCAATAAAGGAAAGACATGGGTTGATGAAGATGCGGGGGGAGATTTTTTTATAAATTTTATTCAAACAACAGATTTATTTGCATGCGGTATGAGTGGAACCATACTTCAATATAATCGAGGCCAATGGATAAAGCGCTGTGGCGGGAACAGCGTATTTCATAATAATCTGCACTTGACGGGCATGGCCTATAATTTTCAAAATGAAAAATGGATTAGTGTCGGGAAGTCAAATGTAATTATTAAAGTATCCGATAATGGATCAGAGCAAACCCGGATTAAGTTAAACGACAATCAGAGATTTAACTTTAATAACATCTGCGCGCATGGTAACTCTTTTTTGTTGTGTACCGACGAGGGATATGTAGTCAATCTCACCGGTTTTTAAACCATTTCTATTTATCACCATTCCACGCCAATTCCTGCGGCAACTAAGTCGGCATTGGCCCAATGTGTTTTTAAGTAAACCCCTAAAAATGTTTTTAACGTTGATTTACTGATGATATCATATTGTACGCCTATTCGTTGATAATCATCTCCGCCACTTAAATAAGGGTGGTAGAATTCATAAGCCCAAGCTAATAACACCCCGGCTCTGCCAAATTTGAATTCATCTTCAAGCATAACGGAGGCTCCGCATGACCGCCAGAATGCTTTTTTTATGGGCTCCAATTCTTGATGAATGATAAAATGATAAGCAAATGAGTTATAGTAAATATCAGATGCTACATAAAGTGTATTCCATGCAGAGAACTGTTTTCCTAACGCTGCTTCAATATTAAACTGAGCGTAAAGTAAGGCATTGGGTCTAAAAGCTTCAAAGCGCGCCGTGCTTGCTTTTATTCTTTTGATAATATGTTTTTCAAGATAAGGTGCTGTTGCGCCAGTTTTCCCCGGGGCAAGTGGTTGATGCGGTTTAAAATAATGCACATACCCTAAAGAAAAGGAGGGCACATTAATTCCTAAATTAGGCAGGCGCGCATCCCCTGTAGAGTAATGAGTGAATGTTGCAGAAAAGGAACATGCGTCATATTGATTGAGTTGTGTTTGGAAACGTAAGCCCAGGTTAGTGATATTATTAATCATAGAGGCGATCACATTATTCTCGGGGTTGGTTTTTACATTGTAATGTTTGGATAAAAAAGATATTCCTGTTGCAATACGCACCTGAAGTTCACTGTGCTTTGTACGAAAAAGAGGTAAATGAATAAAAGGCATAATACCATAACCATATCCCAGCACCTGATCATTGCCATACCGGCGCGCACTAAGAGCGATACCTGTTTGTGGCAGCCGAAACGTATGCTGCCATGGCTTAGAAGTATCGGGGTTCATGATGAGATTGGCCTCTATAGCCCAAGATGCGTGTTCAACCTTAGGTATAAATTTTTCGGTATGCTGTAGAATTTTACCGCACTGAACATTTACATCCAAAGCCTGTGGACGTATTTGTGATCGAGCCAGCCATCCTACACACATTAGGGCACACAACAAGTAGATTTCTTTCATTATTGCAAACCTACAAAGGCATGTATATATAATTGCCTCATGTGTTTGTTCGTTTGGTAGGATATTTACCTGATAAAGAATGAAGCACATATTAATTTTTATCCTGCTTGTGTTGAGTTATTCAACAATAAAAGCTCAATCGGTTAGCTACTCCATGCCGCAGAGTTTACCCTACGGCATCAATAATATAGATGCGCTGGGATATACGTCTAACGGCCTGCTTGTTCACGAATGGGGAAAGAACTTACACTACATAGAGTGTTTTAGATCCGATATGACTTCAACGTGGAAGAAAGAACTGCTAATTAACGATAGAAATTATCGTGTCGAAAATGTGGTGTTGCAGGATGATACCCTGATTGCATTGTATTCGCAATACAGCAAAGGGTATCGCATCTTAAAAATGAATGTCTATAATGCATCTCTCAATCTCATTTTGAACAGTCAGGTTATTGACACCATAAATAGTGGATACAGCTATAATGATTTTGACGTATCCACTGTTACCGACTATGACCATGAGTATATCAATGCCTACTACACTAAAACAGATTTTGACCGCAATCCGATAATCTATCAATATGCATTTAACAACACATTCAGTGTAAAAGCAAACTCGTCCGCCTCTGTGAATGTATTAAAATCACCTGAGCTGATTGATGCAGTGGCTCTAGGTTTTAACTATAATGCATTTGTAATTGGTGATTTTCAGAATCGAAACTTTCAGAATAATTTCAATTACTCTTCTTTTGCTGTACTTACAAATAATAACGGAATGATAGCTCAGCAAAACATAAGTGCAAATGGCATGTTATTGGGTGAGCCGCTGATTAAAAAAGATAACATCCGCAATAAACTGCTTATCTCGGGGTTTTATGCGGAAAATGCAGGAGTAAAAGCTAGCGGTACTTATTTTGTAAGCATATCGTTAGACGAGGGGTTATTATACCAGATACAGTTTTTACCTTTTACCGATAGTTTTATTGCCAATGTGATAGGTTCCCAGCAACTTAAGAAGAATGATGGGGTGATGAATTTTATACCTGTTTCTTTACTGGTAAAGAAAGATGGGGGTATTATTTTATTGACCGAGTCTCAGTGGCGTTCAACAGAATACATTGGCGCCCCGGGAATAGGCGCTTTTGGTGCATCAAGTTCCATGTTAGTCACCTATTTCCACAATGATGATATTTTGGCTTTTTCGTTTGACTCTATGGGTGCTGCTTCGTGGTATCAGGTGCTTCGCAAACGACAATCTTCAGACAACGACAATGGCTTTTATTTAAGTTTTGGTGTATTTACAGGAGCCGCTACTATTTATTTGTTATACAACGATCGTGTACTGAATCAACAAACACTCAGCGCTTATGTGCTCGATATGGATGGTAACAATAGAAGGGACGAGATATTGGATATCAATAAAAAAAGTATCTCACCTATCCCTAAAATGTGCAAGCAAATCAGCTTAAATGAATTTGTAATTCCTTCTTTTCGTCGAGGATATTTTCAATTGATAAAAATTGTAATCCCCTGATTCTTGCTGAAACTTTTTCAAAATAACAATCCTCTGCTCCTACCGGCTACACTAATCTATGTTATTGTATTGCGTATGAGCATTTTTATTTTTCCTAAAGAAACCGATAATAGCTTATGGTTAAATCCGTTGAGCGAATTACTCAATAGGCTAACCGGCTTAAGTATCTATCAGAGCTTGATACACGATGTGCTTTCCATCGTGATTGTGTTTGCCTCTGCGCTTATCGCTACCAATGTAATTAACAACTACAAACTCATTGAACGCCCAGGTTATATGCCGGCATTGATTTATACCCTTTGTGCAAGTTTCACTGCGGAGTTTTGTGAGCTTAGTCCGGCGCTGTGTGGTTTTTTCTTTTTACAATTTGCTTTTTTCACGGTAATAAAAATGTATAAAAAAGACAAAGCCGGAGGCTCAATGTTTAACAGCGGTTTTTTTATCGGCATTGCTTCTCTGTTTTATCTGCCTTATTTAAGTTTCATATTATTTCTTATTGGCGGGTACATCCTCAGTCGTCCGTTTGTTTTACGAGAGCTTTTATCAGGCATTCTTGGCATTGTAATACCTCTATACTTTGCTGCGGTCATTTACTTTCTAAATGACTCTTTTAGAGAATATTTACATAGCCTGCTTGCTCAATATGACATTGAGCAAGTACAACAAATACAAGAGACTCTTATCCCTATTGCAATTCGCCTCAGTGCATTATTATTTGTGTTCATTATTGCATCCTTCAGTGTCAGAGGGAACTATAACAAAATGGTTATGCAAAACCGAGTGATTATTACGCTATGTTTTGTATTTTTCTTTGCAGGATCATGCAGCACGTTGTTTATTCACGATAATGGCATGTCACACTATATATGGATAGCTCTACCCTTTACTCTCATCGTTTCTATCTTCGTGACACAGTTTCGAAAGGCATGGATGGCAGAAATACTTCAATTATGCTTACTTTTACTCTCCTTTTACTTTCAATACTTCCATTGAGATTATGAAATTCGGTATTGTTGTTTTCCCAGGGTCTAACTGCGATCGGGATGTGTACCATGTGCTTAAAGATGTTTTGCATCAAGATGTGACGATGTTGTGGCACAAGGAATACTCTCTTCAGGGATTTAGCTCCCAAGACTGTATAGTGCTTCCAGGTGGATTTTCGTACGGCGATTATTTAAGAAGTGGTGCCATTGCGCGATTTAGCCCCATAATGAAGGCCATAGTCAATTTTGCTAACGAGGGCGGATACGTATTTGGAATATGTAACGGGTTTCAGATACTTTGTGAATCAGGGCTACTACCCGGAGCATTGTTACGAAACGACCACCAAAAATTTATGTGTAAGAATGTAAATATTACACCTGTAAATTTGAATAATGCCATCACTCGAGGATTGCAACATAAGGTTCTCAAAATTCCACTGGCACATGCTGAAGGACGCTATTACGCTTCATCTGAAGTGCTCTCAGAGTTACACATCAACAATCAAATACTTTTTCAGTACTGTAATGCAAATGGGACCGTTGATGCAGAATCAAATCCAAATGGTTCTATTGAAAATATAGCCGGCATTTGCAATCTTCACGGAAACATAATAGGAATGATGCCGCATCCTGAGCGGGCTTCAGAAGCAATACTCGGAAATACGGATGGGTTACATTTATTCAAATCGTTAATTGCCCATTCCGGAGTAACGCATGTTACTTCCGTTTAATTTTTTATTCACTCATCTTTACATTACTCAAAAAGCATAATGTTTAAATACGTCTATCATTTTATCCTCTTTTCACTACTATCATTTTTTGCGCAGGCTCAGTTGTTAGACCCAGTTAAATGGAGTGTTGACCAAAAGCAGTTAAGCGGCAATGAGTTTGAAATTATACTGACAGCAAAAATTGATAAAGGATGGCACGTGTTCTCACAAACGCTGCCTGAAACAGCTACTCCCCTTCCAACCGAAATTACATTTGACAAATCATCAGAGTATAAATTAATTGGGAAAACTACAGAACACAGCACTCCTCATTTTATGAAGGATGTTGACGAAGTAACTCAACTGAAGATGTATGAAGGCACAGCGGTATATAAGCAAAAGGTTTCAATTACAGGGAATAAGGCAACGGTGAGCGGAACAGTGAATTATATGTGTTGTGATGACCACCAATGCCTCCCCCCCAACGATTATTCATTTAAAATAACTTTAGTCAACAACGCAACAGTTGGCAATACAGAAGGGTCATCTACGATAACAAGTACCGAACAAAATGATACTCCGCAACAGGTTGTTAAAAATATTGTGCCGGATAGCACAGGCAAGCAACCACAAGATACCGTAACAACAACCGTAACAGATAACCATGATTTAAAAGACAAGGGGTTAATACAAATTTTCCTCATCGGTTTTGGCGCCGGATTGATTTCATTAATTACCCCCTGCGTGTATTCTATGATACCAATTACAGTAACGTTCTTTACTAAACAAAGCGGCACTCGTAAAAAAGGAATTACCAATGCGCTAATCTATGCATTGAGCATCATTGTCATTTTTGTATTGTTGGGGCTACTTCTGTATTCATTCGGCATTAGTGGCGATAGCGTTAATGAATTTGCCAGCAATGGCGTATTCAACTTCGCCCTATTCCTCTTATTCGTTGTGTTTGCTATTTCGTTTTTTGGCGTGTTTGAAATTACCTTGCCCACTTCGTGGATAAATAAATCAGAACAACTTTCTGATAAAGGCGGGTTCATCGGCATTTTTTTTATGGCCTTCACATTAGTTCTGGTATCGTTTTCGTGTACTGTCCCGTTTATAGGCTCGGCACTGGCACTTATTACACAGGGACATGCATTGGGGCCCATAGTTGGCATGTTTGCCTTTTCACTAGCCTTAGCAATGCCCTTCGGGCTGTTTGCTTTTTTCCCTCAGATATTACAGTCTTTACCAAAATCCGGTGGGTGGATGAACGTAGTGAAAGTAACTTTTGCATTCGTTGAGTTGGCCCTTGCATTAAAATTTTTATCAAATGTAGATCTGGCCTATCATTGGCATCTATTAGATCGCGAAGTGTTCCTTTCGTTGTGGATTATCATTTTCGCTCTCACCGGCATTTATCTGCTGGGATATATTCGTTTTGCACACGATTCAGAGGTGCACTACCTGTCAGTACCTCGATTATTCTTTGCCATTGGTATATTGTCTTTCTCAATGTACATGATACCGGGATTATGGGGTGCTCCATTAAAGGTTATCAGTGCCTTTGCTCCCCCCATGGCAACACAGGATTTTGATTTAAGTCGTAATCAATTCTATGGAATATCGTCTTCATCTACTCCCAGCAAGCCAAAGAAATATGATCAAACCTTCCATTGCCCACATGGACTGGATTGTTATTTCGACTTTGCTGATGCCAAAGCTGCTGCAATAAAGGAAAACAAACCGTTGTTTATTGATTTCACAGGCTGGTCGTGCGTAAACTGCCGAAAGATGGAAGCTGCCGTTTGGGCAAACCCTGATGTGCTCAAGCGAATGAAAGAAGATTATATCATTGTATCGCTCTATGTAGATGATAAAACATCATTACCTGAATCGGAACAATATGTATCATCTTTTAGCGGAAAGAAAATAAAAACTTTAGGAAATAAGAACAGCGACTTGCAAGCGAGTAAGTACAATACCAATTCGCAACCTTACTATGTTTTGCTCGATCACAACGAACAGCTTTTAACCTCTCCCCGAGGCTATGATGAAGATGTATCTGCTTATATCAACTTCCTTGATAAGGGTATCGAAGAGTTTAAAAAGCGCAAATAATATCGTTTTACTCCTGTAGAAAGGGATGTACTCGACTTTGTTTACATTCGCAAGACTTTTAATTCATTCATAAATGAAAAAATTATTCATTCCATCAACCCTAATTATCCTTTTTGCTATGAGCGTATCTTGTCAGCATCCAACACAAGAGACAAAAAAAGAGACACCGCCAGTAGATACTTTTAAGTATTACTCAGAAAAGTTTGCTGACATAGGCATACTCCGATATCAAACGCCGGGCTTTGAGCAACTGAGTGCCCAGCAAAAAGAGCTTTTGTACTATTTATATGAAGCTGCACTTTGTGGGCGTGACATAATTTGGGATCAGAATTGCAAGTACAATCTTACCGTGCGGAAAACACTGGAGGCCATTCTTGAAACATATAGTGGCGATAAGAATAGTGCCGATTATGCAAAATTTTTAGTGTACGCAAAACGAGTTTTCTTCTCCAATGGCATTCACCATCATTATTCTACGAATAAGATACAGCCTGAATTCTCTACAGGCTATTTTGCCGAATTGATAAAAAATTCTGACGCAACGCGCATGCCTCTTGCAGATAAAGAATCTATCGAATCCTTTACAAAAAGAATCACAGATATTGTTTGCAACCCTGCTATAGCCCCTAAGCGTGTTAACCTCGATCCAAAAACGGATTTACTCAAATCATCTGCAATGAACTTCTATGATGGTGTTACTCAAAAAGAAGCAGAGACCTTTTATAAAAGTATGGCAAAGCCAGACGACAAAACTCCGGTTATGTTTGGACTTAACTCCCAGTTAATAAAAGAAAATGGGAAGTTGGTAGAAAGAGTGTGGAAAGCCGACGGAATGTACGGTGATGCTATTTCAAAAATTATTGACTGGTTGACTAAAGCTCAAAATGTTGCAGAGAATGATCAACAGAAAAAAGTAATTGCCACACTAATTAAGTTTTATCAAACAGGCGACTTGAAAGATTTTGATGAATACAGTATTGAATGGGTTAAGGATACCGAGTCGCGGGTGGACTTTGTGAATGGATTTATTGAAGTTTATGGTGACCCATTAGGGAATAAAGGTTCTTATGAATCCGTTGTATCTATAAAGGATCTGGATGCAACCAAGCGAATAAAAACCATCAGCGATAATGCTCAATGGTTTGAAGACAATTCACCGCTAATGCCGGAACATAAGAAAAAGAATGTAAAAGGAATTTCCGCAAAAGTGATAACAGCCGTCGTTGAAGCCGGCGACGCTGCTCCTTCCACACCCATAGGCATTAACCTGCCCAACAGCAACTGGATTCGCGAGCAACACGGCTCTAAGAGTGTAAACATTGGCAACATCGTAAAGTCATATAATGAAAGCAGCAAAGGCAGCGGGCTGCGTGAAGAATTTTACTACAGTAAGGAATTAGTTGAACGTGCAGATAAGTATGGCTCGTTAGCCGCTGACCTTCATACAGACATGCACGAGGTCATTGGTCATGCTTCGGGCCAATTGAATCCGGGTATTGCAGACCCTTCTATTACTTTAAAAAACTATGCAAACACTTTAGAAGAAGCGCGTGCCGATTTGGTTGGCTTATATTATATCTATGATCAAAAGTTAGTTGATATTGGAGTGATGCCTTCTCTTGAAGTGGGAAAAACAGAGTATGATAATTATATCAGTAATGGCTTAATGATTCAACTCACTCGCATTCCTGCAAATGAGAATCAGTTGGAAGAAGCGCACATGCGTAACCGTCAATTAGTAGCTGCTTGGGTATATGAGAAAGGGCTCAAAGACAGTGTGATCGAGAAAAAAATTAAAGACGGGAAAACCTATTTTGTCATAAATGACTATGCTAAGCTGCGCACGCTATTCGGCGACTTGCTTCGTGAAATTCAACGCATAAAATCCGAAGGAGATTACAAAGCCGGACACGACTTAGTTGAGAACTATGGTGTAAAGGTTAACCCTGAACTTCATAAGGAGGTACTTGCCCGTTTTGAAAAATTAGGAATTGCTCCATACAAAGGGTTCATACAACCTAAGCTCACTCCTGTAATGAGCGGCGATAAAATCACAGATGTGAAGATTGAATATCCGGCAAACTTCTTAGAGCAAATGCTCTATTATGGTAAACAATACGCATTACTCCCTGTTAAGAATTAACACTTCTTTCAAGAAATAAAAAAGCGGGTTGATTCCCGCTTTTTTATTTCTTAGACACCACTAGAATTGTGTGCCGTCCTTAGAATGTAAAAACTATATCTCAAGCAAAAGTTTTACGGGATCTGCTCCCACTAATAATTGCTCCGGATTTTCTAATTGTTCTTTCACACGGACAAGAAAACTAACCGACTCGCGACCGTCAATAATACGGTGATCATAACTTAGAGCCAAATACATCATCGGGCGAATAACTACCTGACCGTTTAGCGCAACAGGCCTCTCCTGTATCTTGTGCATGCCAAGTATCGCCGATTGCGGTATGTTAATGATTGGAGTGGACATTAATGAACCGAAAACGCCACCGTTTGATATCGTAAATGTACCGCCTGTCATTTCTTCAAGAGTTAGCTTATTATCGCGCCCTTTTTTAGCCAACTCGGCAACATTAGCTTCAATTTGTGCAAGAGTCTTGGATTCCGCATTGCGAATAACCGGTGTAGTTAATCCTTTCGGAGTAGATACCGCAATGGAGATATCGCAGAATTGATTATAAATAAGATCTTCACCATCTATCATTGCGTTAACTGCGGGCCATTCTTGTAAGGCGTTACAAACGGCTTTAGTAAAGAAACCCATAAAGCCTAAGTTAATAGAGTGTTTCTTCAAAAAGGCTTCTTTATATTTTGCTCGAATGTCCATAAGTGGTTTCATATCCACTTCATTAAACGTCGTAAGCATGGCCGTTTGATTTTTAGCCTGCACCAATCGCTTAGATATGGTCTTGCGAAGTGAAGTCATCTTTTCGCGTTTTGTTTCGCGGCTGAATGCCTCTGCTTTCGCTATGTTTACAGGAGCCTGCCCGGATTTAATCGCTTGCATTACATCTACTTTGATGATTCGCCCATCTCGCCCCGTTCCATTTATTTTAGACAAACCAGACTCTGCCATTAGTTTAGCCGCCGAGGGCGATGCCGTACCTGTTGCATAAGTATTTGCAGTGGGGGTACTGGATGTTTCATTTACAGCACTTGTTGAAATCGGTATCGGGGCAACTTTAGGCTCTTCAACCTTAGTTGGTTTTACCTCTTGTTTAGGGGTTTCTGCCGGCGCCGGAGCATCTGTATCAATAGAACATACCACCGTTCCAATCTTGATCGTATCTCCGGCAGGTACAATAATTTTTAAAGCCCCGGGCTTTTCTGCATTTAGTTCAAAAGTTGCTTTGTCGGATTCCAGCTCACATAATACTTCATCCTCCAAAACATAATCGCCATCTTTTTTAAGCCATTTACTGAGTGTTACTTCATTAATGGATTCGCCTACCGTAGGGACTTTAATTTCTATCATCGTGTAGTAACGGGTCTATGATTAATTTTCAAATGCTTTGTTTATTATTTCTTCCTGCTCTTTAACGTGTATCTTATTGTATCCGCTCGCCGGTGATGCACTGGATTTTCGTGAAATCATGCCCCACTTAATGCTTTTGTAACAGCTCAACAAATAAACCCAAGCCCCCATGTTTGCAGGCTCTTCTTGCACCCATACATACTGTGCCAGCTTGTATTTGTTCACTATGGAATCCAATTGTTTGTATGGTAAGGGGTAGAGTTGCTCCAGGCGCACGATTGCAATATCTGTACGATTATCCTTCTGCTTTTTACCTAATAAGTCATAGTAAATCTTACCACTACAGAATAACACTCGCTTCACTTTCAACGGGTCAGCGATAAAGGAGTCGTCTATAATCTCTTTAAACCCGCTTGATGTAAATTCACTAACATGAGATATACATTGCGGATGACGTAATAAACTCTTCGGAGACATTACAATTAAGGGTTTGCGAAATGGTCTGTAGAGTTGGCGTCGCAATGCATGAAACAGATTTGCAGGTGTTGTAGGATTTATTACCGACATATTAAACTCTGCACATAATTGTAAAAAGCGCTCTAATCGTGCGCTGCTATGTTCCGGTCCTTGTCCCTCATAACCATGGGGCAGTAATAATGTCAATCCACTCATCCGCTGCCATTTACTTTCCGATGATGCAATAAACTGGTCTATGATAGTCTGGGCCCCATTAGCAAAGTCGCCAAACTGAGCTTCCCATATCGTTAAGGATTGTGGTGAAGCAACGCTATACCCATACTCAAAACCAAGAACGGCAAATTCACTTAGTAAAGAATTAAATATTCTAAATTTTCCTCTTTGTTCGCGGTCTAAATGAGCTAATGTGTTATACTCTTCATTTGTTTTTTCATCAAAAATTACAGCATGGCGATGTGAGAAAGTACCTCGCTTCACGTCTTGTCCGCTTAGGCGCACATCATGACCTTCAAGAACAAGTGAGCCATAGGCAAGTAATTCAGCCGTTCCCCATACTGCGTAGCCTTCCTCAATAAATTTTTTCCTTCGCTCCAACAATAAGGTATCCACCTTTTTAAGCGGCTCAAATCCTTCCGGAAGAGTCATTAATCCTTTGAGTATTTTGTCAATTGTTTCTTTAGGAATTGCAGTGTCGGGGCTTTTTTCAAAATCATCGGGTACTGCCTTACGAAGGTCTTTCCATGCCTTCTCCGGCTCTTGATAATTATAAGGGAGGGGGTGCTGTTTTACTGCATCTAGGCGATCTTGCAGTTCTTTCCAAAACTCCTTATCCAAGTTCTTTGCCACCTCTGCATCAATATCTCCATGGCTGATTAATTCGTTAGAATAGACTTCACGAGCATTTGGATGTGCCGCAATAAGTTCGTATAGCTGTGGTTGCGTATATTTAGGATCATCCCCTTCATTGTGCCCGTGTCTTCGATAACAAACCATGTCAACAAAAACATCACGATGAAATTTCTGCCTGAACTCCGTCGCTAATTCTACACAAAATACAACAGATTCCGGGTCATCGCCGTTCACATGCAGTACGGGGGCACAAACGGCTGCAGCCAATGAAGTACAATAGTTTGAAGAACGGGCATCATCAAAATCTGTTGTAAATCCGATTTGGTTATTGATGACAAAATGAATAGTGCCGCCGGTTAGGTATCCTTTCAGATTGCTCATTTGCAATACTTCATATACTACGCCCTGTCCGGCAACCGAAGAATCTCCGTGAATTAAGATAGGAAGTATTTTGCCATAATCACCTTGATACAAAATATCTGCCTTAGCACGAACAAAGCCCTGCACCACAGGATCTACCGCCTCAAGGTGAGATGGATTGGGCAACAGTTTTAAATAAACCTTTTCTCCGTTTTTTGTTACTACTTCTGAAGAGTAGCCCATGTGATACTTCACATCGCCATCGCCCATCGTCGAGTCGGGGACAGCATTCCCTTCGAACTCATTAAAAATTTGATCGTATGTTTTACCTAGAATATTCGCCAGCACGTTCAAGCGGCCACGATGTGCCATACCTATGGCAATTTCCTTAACACCGGCCGATACAGCTTTATTGATAATAGCATCTATTGCCGGTATAGTGTTTTCTCCCCCTTCAAGGGAAAATCTTTTTTGCCCAATATATTTTTTATGTAAGAAATTCTCAAATACTACTGCTGCATTGATTTTAGAAAGAATATGTTTCTTTTCTGCAATAGGATAGCTGTATTGATTGGCTCCGCTTTCAAACTTGGATTGAAACCATTCTCTGATCTCCTGCTCAACGATGTAGCTGTACTCAACACCAATTTTTCCGCAATAAATTTGATTCAATTTATTCAGAATGTCTTTAAGGCTTGCTTTTCCAAGCCCAAGAGCAGTGCCCGCATAAAATTCTGAATTCAAGTCAGCCTCGGTTAAACCAAAAGCAGACAGTTCCAATCCGGGATGGCGATCTTTGCGTTTGCGAATCGGATTCGTATCTGATAATAAATGTGCCCGCTCGCGGTAAGCACTGATGAGGTTATGAACTTTAAATTCTGCTGATAAGTCTGCGTCTGTGGTTGTAACGGTTGTTGCTCCAACCGTGTTGTTGCCGTTATTGTAATTTACAGAAACTGCAAAGTCAAACCCCTCAAAGAATTTCTTCCATTCTTCATCTATTGAAGTAGGATTAACCTTGTAATCCCGGTAAAGCGAATCTATATATTGCGGGGTAGCATTCGAGATATAGGAAAACTTGTCCATTCAGCCGTATAATTCTTAATTATTCAGGCAAATATCGTAATAAGAAGTATATCGGGCTATGGTCTATTATTGAATGATCATTCTTTATGAATTTCCTCTTGAAATAAATGACAATATGGATTGGGCACTTGTTCAAGAAGTGGAATAGTATATATTTGCATCCCCTATTTAGAAACACAATGGCAAATACCAAAAACGCAAAGAAAGCACAACGTCAGGCAGCCAAGCGCCGTTTAGATAACCGTTTACATGCTAAAACGACCCGTAACCTTATTAAAAAAGTGGCTACCGGAGTTGCTGATGCTCCTGCATTAAATGAAGTTATTTCTAAGATTGATAAACTGGCTAAGAAAAATGTGATTCATAAGAAGAAAGCATCAAACTTAAAGTCAAAATTGATGAAGAAAGCAACTGCAAATAAGGCATAGCCTGTTTAATAGACCACAAAAACAATTAAAGGCTGTCTCGAAGAGACCGCCTTTTTTATTTGAATAAATTTGAGAGGTTATGCATACATTCCGTTTAAAGGTTACTCCCCCTAAATATCCTTTTGGCCTTGATATACAAAGCCCAATGCTTAGTGTCGGCTCATGCTTTTCAGAGCACATCGGAAATAAATTCTTAAAATCTCATTTCAATATTGTTATAAACCCTTATGGTCAACAATATAATCCTGTATCTATTTCTGATGGCTTAATCCGCTTATCAGAGAATAGGCTATACAGAGCAGATGATCTTTTCAGATATAACGAACAAGTGCATTCATTTGATCATCATGGTTCATTTTCAAATACAGATGAATCTATAACCCTTCATCTTATCAATGAGGCATTTCAAAAAGCGGTTGTTCAATTGCATAAAGCAGAATATATATGGATTACTCCGGGCACAGCTCATGTTTTTATTCATAAAGATTCACAGCGCTTGGTGAATAACTGTCATAAGATACCTGGCAAGGAATTTTTTCAACGGCTACTTACCTCGCAAGAGATTATTACTTCACTATCCAAGGCAATTAATGAAGTCAGAAGTATAAACCCGAAAGTAAAAATCATTTTCACAGTGAGTCCGGTTCGCTATCTTGCCTCGGGAGCCTTTGAGAACAGCATTGCGAAAGGCCGGCTGTTTGATGCCATTTATAGTCTGATACAAACTATTAACGATGTGTATTATTTCCCTTCCTATGAAATCATAGTAGATGAACTGCGTGATTATCGATTTTACAAGCCGGATATGCTGCATCCCTCTGCAGAGGCTATTGAATATGTTTGGAGTAAGCTCAAAGAATGTATGCGTGATAAAACCATAACCATCATTGAAGAAGTCGAAGCAGTAAATGAATTACTTCAACACCGGCTTATAACAAACAATAAGGCAGAGCAGCAGAAATACTATATCAAGCTCAGAGAAAAAATGGAAGCTCTGGCTCAGAAACACAATATAAATTTCGATGCTGAATTGACTGATGTAAAGCAAAGGCTAACATTTCTTAATAATTAAGTACGATAAATCTTCTTCTATATTTGGCTTTTCTAATCCAATTCATTACATAATGAATAGACCTACTTCTTCCTTTTTATCTATTGCAATCTTCTTGTTATTATCAAAATATTGTTTTGCGCAGACTAACAGCCATGAATTAATCGGGTACCTTCATAACTGGCAAGACACAAATGCTCCGTATATACCTCTGGATCAGGTGGATTCCAGATATTCCGTTATCAATATCGCTTTTGCAACACCTCAGAGCGGAACTGATTATATCATGGAATTTACTCCCGATCAGGTCTCCGTTTCTACTTTTATTTCACAAATTCAAGCGGTACAAGCGCAACAGAGGAAAGTACTCATCAGTATAGGCGGGGCTACTGCTCCCATTTCTCTTGACAATATCATCGAGCGTGATTCTTTCATTAATAGTATGACAAGCATTTTAAACCTTTACAACTTTGACGGAATTGACATCGACCTTGAAGGCTCTTCATTACTCGTTAGTGGGGGTACAATTGCAAATCCTATAGATCAACCTGTCGTAAACCTAATTTATGCAGTTAAACAGATTATGGCAAATTATCATAATTCGCATGGCAAACGCTTATTGTTAACCATGGCTCCTGAGACAGCCTTCGTGCAAGGTGGGCAATCTGCTTATGCCGGTATTTGGGGAGCATACTTACCTGTGATTCATGCTTTAAGAGACTCTCTATACATTCTTTATGTGCAACTCTATAACAGCGGCAGCATGTATGGAATAGATGGGAATATCTATACACAAGGCACTTCTGATTTTATCATTGCAATGTGCGAGGCTGTAATGCAAGGATTCAATACAGCCGGTGGAATGTTTGCAGGACTTCCGGCAAATAAAGTCGCCGTTGGGCTTCCGGCGTGTACTATGGCAGCGGGTGGTGGATATGCAGATACGGCATCTGTTCGTGCTGCAGTCAATTATTTATGTGGCAAGGGGCCAAAACCAGGTGCTTATACACTAGTGCAATCGTCAGGGTACCCGAGCCTAAAAGGATTAATGACTTGGAGCATTAATTGGGATGCTGTGGCAAATTGCGGTGGTGCTTATGAATATGCCCAATCTTATGACCATATTTTCAACTCTTCGATTACAGATGTTACGTCCCATTTCCAAAATCAAATTCATTATAACTCTTATCCAAACCCAGCTAGTGATTTTATTCAGGTAAGCCTGTTGAATCAAGTTCAATTACCGATTAATATGGAAATGACTAATGTATTAGGGCAAAAGGTTTATACACAAAATATCACATCGACATTTGAAAAAATTGATGTTTCAACACTACCTAAAGGTATCTATTTCTTATCTCTCGGCAATTTAAGCAAACAGACAATTGTAAAAGAATAAATCATATTTTCTTCCTTGTTTTAAGCAATATATTCAACTTACATTAGTATATAGTCCTTTACTTTTGTGCGTTATCACATATAAAAGAATAGAGAATGTTCAAGAAATTTATCGTGGTGCTTTGGATTGTTCTGTTAGCAGATGCTTGCGCACGCGTGCCCATTACGGGTAGAAGGCAATTAAATATGCTGCCAGAATCTGAGCTAACAGCGATAGCTTTAACTAACTACAAGCAATTTATTCACAATAATATTGTAATCACAGGTACAACAGATGCACAAAAAGTACACGATATAGGATTAAAAATTGCTTCTGCTGCACAACGTTATTTAAAATCACATAATGAATCCAAACGAATTCGAGGGTATAAATGGGAGTTTAACCTCGTACAATCAAAAGACATAAATGCATGGTGCATGCCCGGCGGTAAGGTGGTTGTGTATTCGGGAATATTACCAGTCACAAAAAATGAAGTCGGACTTGCCGTCGTGATGAGTCACGAAATAGCACACGCCATAGCTCGGCACGGCAATGAACGAATGAGCCAAGGATTGCTAGCCGAAGTCGGGGGGCTAGCACTAAATCTCTATCTTCAACAAAAACCTTCACAAGTCAATGCTCTGTTTGAACAATCTTATGGATTGGCGGTTACTTTAGGGGCTATCTTACCCTTTAGTCGCATGCAAGAATCAGAGGCCGATAAAATGGGCTTGGTATTTATGGCTATGGCAGGCTACAATCCGAATGAAGCCGTTGATTTCTGGCAACGCATGAAAGGTGCAACGAACAACAATGTTCCTGCATTCTTGAGTACTCACCCCAGCGATGAAAAGCGCATTGAAGCCATTAAGCAATTTATGCCTACAGCAATGAAGTACTATAAAACCAACGAATGAGTTCAAATATTTTTAAAGTAACCGATTTTCTACCCCGCTCACATAGGGAGAAAAAGTTAAACCAACATTCGAGAGTTATTTGGTTCACCGGGCTTTCGGGGTCTGGAAAGACTACCCTTGCCCGGGCATTAGAAAAAGCATTAGCTGATAATGGACATCTTGTTTATGTACTAGACGGAGATAATATTCGATATGGATTAAACAAGGATTTAGGCTTTGATGAACCCGACCGCATAGAAAATATTCGAAGAATTGCCGAAGTGTCAAAATTGTTTGCAGATGCCGGCGTAATAACCATGAACTGTTTTGTAAGCCCAACCCGTACCATGCGGGCTATGGCAGAATCTATCATAGGCAAAAAAGATTTTATAGAGGTCTATGTGGAATGTCCGCTTGAAGTTTGTGAAAATCGTGATGTAAAGGGACTATATGCTAAGGCGCGACGAGGTGAAATAGCCGACTTTACTGGCATTACATCTCCTTATGAAGAACCAATACAAGCAGATATAGTTATTCATACCGCCACAACGGAGTTGGATGTGTGCGTAGTACAGCTATTGCAACATCTGGAACCTAAGTTAAGAAACCATAATATTGATATATGACATTACATTTGCACTTTTTAAAATTAAAAATCAATTAAAATTTAGATTGTCTTATCAACTTAAACATCTCGATTTACTGGAAGCGGAGGCCATTTTTGTAATACGTGAAGTGGCGGCACAGTTTGAACGGCCAGGTATCTTGTTTAGTGGAGGTAAAGATTCTATTTGCCTCACCCACTTAGCTCGTAAGGCGTTTTATCCCGGCAAAATACCCTTTCCATTAGTTCATATCGACACAGGGCACAATTTTCCCGAAACGATTACCTATCGTGATGCCTTAGTGGAAAATATGGGGGTAGAGTTAATTGTAGGCCATGTTCAGGATAATATTGACAGTGGAAGAGTACAGGAGGAAACAGGATTTAATGCCAGTCGCAACAGACTACAAATCGCAACTCTTTTGGACACGATTGAAAAGTATAAATTCGATGCATTAATGGGGGGCGCTCGTCGTGATGAAGAAAAAGCCAGAGCTAAAGAGCGTTTCTTCTCACATCGTGACGAATTCGGACAATGGGACCCTAAAAATCAGCGCCCTGAGTTATGGATGTTATTGAATGGCAGAAAAAACCTTGGAGAGCACTTCAGAGTGTTCCCAATCAGCAACTGGACAGAGATGGACGTATGGCAATACATAAAACGAGAAAATATTTTGCTTCCAACGTTATATTATTCACATAAAAGAAAAGTCTTTGAACGCGATGGCGTGCTTTACGCATTCTCCAACTTTGTAACCTTAAGACCTAATGAAGTGATAGAAGAACGGGTGGTACGCTTTCGAACAATAGGAGATATGACTTGTACCGGCGCAGTGATTTCAACGGCTTCTAAACTTGAAGAAATTGTGTTAGAAGTGGCGGCAATGAGAACAACTGAAAGAGGTACACGTGCTGATGATAAACGGAGCGAAACGGCAATGGAAGACAGGAAGAAAGAAGGATATTTTTAAATTGAAAAATTGAAGATATGAGTTACTTGGATATGGATTTGCTTCGATTTACAACTGCTGGGTCTGTTGATGACGGAAAAAGTACGCTCATTGGCCGATTGTTATATGATTCAAAATCAATCTTTGAAGACCAATGGGAGGCGATTGAAGACGCAAGCAAGCGCCGTGGCGAAGGATATGTAAACCTTGCATTATTAACGGATGGCCTTAAAGCAGAACGGGAACAAGGAATTACCATAGACGTTGCCTATCGCTACTTCGCTACCCCTAAGCGAAAGTTTATCATAGCCGACACGCCGGGGCACATCCAATATACCCGCAACATGGTAACCGGAGCCAGCACAGCAAACATGGCTCTAATTCTTGTTGATGCAAGAAAAGGAATTGTAGAACAAACTCGTCGTCATTCTTTCATTGCTTCATTACTTGGTATTCCACACTTAGTCATTTGTATCAACAAAATGGATTTAGTTGAGTATGATGAATCGGTTTTTGAGTCAATAAAGAAAGATTATACCGAGTTCGCAGGTAAGCTGAGTGTAAAGGACATTCACTTTATTCCCATTAGCGCATTATATGGCGATAATGTTGTCAGCCGTTCCGAAAATATGCCGTGGTATAAGGGAACAACATTGATGTACCTGCTCGAAAACGTACACATTGCAGGTGATGAAAACTTAATCGATACACGCTTCTCTGTTCAGTATGTGATACGCCCTATGCAACAAGAGTTTCACGATTATCGGGCTTATGCGGGAGTCGTTAGCGGCGGGGTGTTGCGCATTGGCGATGAGATTACGGTGTTGCCCGGCGGATTCAGTTCCAAAATTTCAAGTATTGAATTTGCCGAGAAACAACTTTTGGAAGCCTACCCGCCTATGAGTGTCTCTATAAGGTTGGATGATGAAATTGACATCAGCCGCGGTGATATGATTACACGCACGGCAAATCAACCGCGTGTAACACAAGACATTGATATTATGTGCTGTTGGTTTAACATAAAACCATTGCAATTAAATACAAAATATATCTTACGACATACCACACGGGAAACGAAGTGCATAGTAAAAGATATTTACTATAAGGTTGACATCAATACAATGCATCGCAACTTAGACGATAAATCGGTGGGGATAAACGATATTGCAAAAATAAAACTGCGCACCGTTCAACCCTTAATTATAGATTCTTATTCGCGCAACAGACACACCGGATCTATTATCCTCATTGATGAAGCAAACAATGAAACCATTGCTGCCGGAATGATTCTTTAAGTGTGACACGTACACCTCTAATCCATTCATTTCAAACTGTACCTTTACGGCTTATTAAATTCTTTGCATGAATCAATACGATGTTACTGTTATAGGCAGCGGCCCGGGGGGCTATGTAGCTGCCATACGCTGCGCGCAGCTAGGTTTCAAAACTGCTATCATTGAGCGTTACAACAGCCTCGGAGGCACCTGCCTTAATGTGGGATGCATCCCCTCCAAAGCCTTGTTGGACTCTTCTGAGCACTTTTATAATGCTATAAACAATTTTAATAAACACGGCATTGAAATCGGGCAGGTTCAGCTCAACTTTCAAAAAATGATTCAACGTAAATCAGACGTGGTGCGCCAAACTTCAGACGGCATTAAATTTCTGATGAAGAAAAATAAAATTGACACCTATAACGGGCACGGCACATTGTTGTCTAACACCCGTATTTCAGTAGGCAAGGCAGATGGCAGTAAAGAGGAGTTAGAATCGAAGTACTTCATTCTTGCAACAGGCTCAAAGCCTTCTTCATTACCCAATGTGGTTATTGATAAGAAAAGAATCATCACCAGCACAGAAGCGTTGAGTTTAACTGAACTTCCTAAAACTATGATTGTAATAGGGGGTGGTGTGATCGGCTGTGAACTTGCCAGTGTATATGCCCGGCTTGGTACTAAAGTTCAGATTATAGAATACATGGATGGTCTAATACCCGGTATGGATAAAGATTTAGCTATTGAGCTACAAAAGGTTATCAAAAAGTTAGGCATTGAGCTATTCTTTAATCATAAAGTAACAGGTGCTGTTTCAGATAATGAGGGGGTCATAGTTACTGCAAATGACAAAGAAGGGAAAGAGAATACTTTCTCGGCTGAGTATTGTTTAGTGGCTGTAGGTCGTCATGCTTATACAGAGAATCTTGGGTTAGACGTAGCGGCTGTAAAAACGGATGAGCGAGGCAAAGTCATCGTAGATCACCAACTAAGAACAAATATTACAAATATTTACGCAATTGGTGATGTAATTCGAGGAGCTATGCTGGCACATAAAGCTGAAGAAGAGGGGGTATTTGTAGCAGAAGTTATAGCAGGGCAAAAGCCTCACTTAAATTATAACCTTATTCCCGGAGTGGTTTATAGCTGGCCAGAAGTTGCAGCAGTTGGATACACTGAAGATCAACTTAAGGAGAAAAATATTCCATACAATAAGGGATCCTATCCTTACAAGGCATCCGGTCGTGCTCGTGCTGCAATGGAAAGCGATGGATTTGTTAAAGTGTTGGCTCATAAAGAAACGGATGAAATATTAGGCATACACATAATAGGTCCTCGCGCAGCTGATGTAATAGCCGAAGCCGTTGTCGCAATGGAGTTTCGTGCCAGTGCAGAAGACATTTTCCGCATCAGTCATGCACACCCTACTTTTGCTGAAGCAGTAAAAGAAGCAGCTATGCTGGCTTCTGAAGGGCGTGCTCTTAATTTTTAAAGTTGTAACAGCTCTTTCAACCTTAACAACTTAATTCTGATGCTTAAGACCATGTATTTTGTCCTCAGATGGGTATTGAAAATAAATTAATAAACACCATCTTAATTTGGATATGATTTGCGTTAATCAATAGACGATGTTAATACGTTATTGCCTTCTGTTGTTGTGTGTGATTTCAGGGTTATCTAACGCCCTTGCACAAAATAGTGAAAACGGATATTGGCTACCGAACAAAGGGACTCTTCGCATTTTGGTAGTATATGCCGAAGTGCTCGGCGATGTCAACTATAGCAATATAAATGATAAAAATTGGCCTGCAGGTGATTTACCATTGAATCCCGATGTGTATTTCAGCAGCGGTAATGAGCAAGAAGGACTAATGACGCGCTATTTTCGTGAAGCCAGTTTCGGCAATTTCAATCTCCAAGGTGATTATCTCCCATACCTCATTCAAATAGATGCACAGGAAGCAAATTATGGCAGTATCAAAGAGATATTAAATAAGCTTAATGATATAAAAGTTAAAAAATTACGGACCTCAAATGGCTATCTACTGAATAAAGATTTTGATTCATGGACAACAACCGATTTTGGTAAAGAAAAGATAAATCAACCCGATAGCTTATTAGATGTCATAATGGTTGTGTGGCGTGTTAATTCTAAACTATCTTCTTCAACAAATTCAGGATATGCCGCTACGGGAAGTATGCAGCAAAAATTCAGAGATTTTAAAGGAGTTAACTGTTATAGTGAGTTCGTTAGTCAAGGCAATGACGCATTTGTAATTATGCGTCACGAGTTTTCGCACACTTTATATGGAGGCAATAATTTTCATACAGCAGGGTGTGGTGGCGGAAAACGGACATTTATGTCAAGCATTACAGGATACAGCAATATGAGTAGTTGGGATAACATCAGCCAGGCATTTAATGCATGGGATCGTTGGCGTATGGGGTGGAAATCTGAAACTAAAAAATACCTTTTAAGTGCATGGACAAAGAATGGTATTTATTACAATGAATATGATTTTGAAAAATATTCTATTCAGAACACAAGTACGGACAGCATTTTTTACGTTCGAGATTTTAGAACTACCGGCGATGCCATACGCATAAAATTACCGGGGCCGGATACCCCCCAGTTAAATCAATACCTCTGGTTGGAGTATAGAGCAGACAGTAGCATGTTTGATATACCTAGCCAGAAGCGAAGTGGTCTGTATGCTTATATCGAAGTAGGCAAAGATCACAAGAATGATATATACCACAACAGCAACTCTTCTCCCGGAAATTATCTCTATTTCTTGACAGCCACCGGACGTTTTGATGATACCTACCTTAAAGACAAACAAAGCGGCAAGTTTACACTTATCCGTAATACGCATTTGCCTAATCCCCTGCAAGGCAATCATTACTTAATGCGACCTATTGATGATTTAAATCTTGATGGCGTGCTAAGTGATAATGAACTAATACTTCCTGAGTTTATTCAAATAAATAATGCAGAAAAGATAAAGGCCTATCCATCATTTGGCACCGATCAAGACCCGTTTCGTTATTCTATAAATAACCTAATTACCCTACAAACGAACCCATCCTCCTTAAATGTTTGCACCTATAATTTCCCGAATCATACCTCATCGATTTTCGACACCGATACTACATACCTCAGTGGGCTGAGCATTCAAATCGTTGACTCTACCTATAATGTTATTTCCGGGAAAACTTATCCTACACTAGTTTTGAAAATAACCTGGAACAATTATACAATCGATAGCAATGTGCGGTGGTGCGGCAATATTCTACTTAAAAGCTATAGCGAAAACACAGAGTTGCGTGTTCATAACGGTGGAGAATTGCTGCTGGATCGTGGATTAACGCACACACAGCACACCATTAATAAATCAGATCCGTTAGACAATAAACTGTACTTCTCAAAGCCTACAGTGATGATATGCGATTCCGGCACAAAACTCATTATAGACAGTGGCGCAAAATTGACCCTGAAAAACAAATCAAAGCTCTTAATTAAAAAAGGGGCTGAGTTAATAATGGAACGCGGTGCGTTAGTCAGTATTGAAGATGGCAGTGAAATCGTATATGAATAATCGCGTCATTGAAAGAGATGTCTGAGTGCCCAATTGGCTTTCATCTGTACAATCACTCGTTCCTGCTTATTTTCGTTGCTCCTATAGTTCTTCGCATGAAAGCATTACCTCTTATTATTTTAAGTGCCATAGCCACATTTAGCTTGAGTATGGCCTTTCTTCAACAAGAAAATCCACAGATAAAAGTGAACTACCCTAAAACACGAAAAGACAAAGTTCAGGAAACTCATTTCGGAAAAAAAATTGAAGACCCGTATCGTTGGCTCGAAAACGACACAGCAAAAGAAGTAAAACAATGGGTTGATGCACAGATTGCCACAACAGAATCATACCTGAGTCAAATTCCCTATCGCAACAAGATAAAAAATAGACTTGAAGAAATTTTTAATTACCCAAAGTATGGCTTGTGGATGAAAAAGGGGAATTATTATTTCCATACAAAAAATGACGGGTTGCAGAATTTAAGCGTTACCTATTTTCAAAAAGGCCGCGATGGTATCCCTGAAATATTTTTTGACCCCAATACCTTATCAACTGACGGAACCGTTTCCGCAGGGTTGGGTAGCTTCTCGCACGATAATCAGTTAGTCGCTTTATTTATTAATAAAGCAGGTAGCGATTGGCAACAGATACAGGTGATGGAAGTCGCTACTAAACGTAACCTCGGTGATACGTTAGACTGGGTTAAGTTTTCAGATGCCGCATGGCAAGGCAATGGATTTTACTACAGCCGATACGACAAGCCTGCAGGCAGCGCCTTATCCGTGACAAATCAATTTCATAAAGTGTTCTACCATAAAATAGGCACAAAGCAGTCTGATGATGCATTAATATTTGAAGAGAAAGATTTTCCAAAACGTTATTACAATGCAGAAGTAACCGATGACGAGCGCTTTCTTATTATCTCTTCTGCCCAAGGTACAGATGGAAATGAAATATGGGTAAAGAACCTAATTAACGGCGATAAAGATTTTAGGAAAATACTCCCGGGCTTTGATTACAATTATAGCGTTATCGACAATGATGGAGATAATCTCTTAGTGCTTACCAACCATCACGCCGATAATCAGAAAGTTGTACTTATTGACCCTAACAACCCAACGCCTGATGCATGGGTTACCATCATCCCTGAGAAGGACATGTTATTGCAATCAGTCTCTACCGGAGGAGGGAAGATGTTTGCTACCTATCTTAAAGACGCAAGTAGCCGCGTGTATCAATATCGTTATGACGGGACCTTAGAAGGGGAGATCGCACTTCCTGGAATTGGCTCTGTTAGCGGCTTTTCAGGAAGCAAGAAAGATAAAACCCTATTCTACGGATATACCTCATTTAATACGCCTTACGAGATTTATGAATTTGACATCAGTAAGAAAACACACAATATTGTTCAAAAAACCGAACTAAAATTTGACGCTTCTCAGTTCGAAACAATTCAAAAGTTCTTCCCCAGCAAAGATGGAACAAAAGTGCCCATGTTTATTACCTATAAAAAAGGAATTAAACTGGATGGCAATAACCCCTGCTTGTTATATGGTTATGGTGGATTTAACATAGCCTTAACTCCATCATTCAATGCATCAAATATTTTGTTTCTGGAAAATGGAGGAATTTATGTGGTCGCAAACCTCCGAGGAGGTAATGAATACGGCGAGGCTTGGCACCGTGCCGGTATGTTATTGAATAAGCAAAATGTATTTGATGATTTTATTGCAGCAGCAGAATATCTGATTGCAGAAAAATATACCTCTAAAGCTAAGTTGGCAATTTATGGCCGCTCTAACGGGGGCTTACTCGTTGGTGCGGTTATGATACAGCGCCCCGATTTGTTTAAAGTGGCTCTGCCTACAGTTGGTGTTCTCGATATGTTACGTTATCATAAATTCACCGTTGGCTGGGGCTGGATAGTAGAATACGGAAATCCTGATGAAGAAAAATATTTTAACTATCTGCTTCAATACTCTCCGCTGCATAATATAAAGCAGAATACTGAATACCCCAGTACCATGATTATGACTGCCGACCACGATGATCGTGTAGTGCCGGCTCACTCATTTAAGTTTGGCGCTACCTTACAAGAATTGTATAAAGGAAATAGCCCTCTATTGCTGCGTATTGAAAAGAATGCAGGGCACGGTGCAGGAGGTGCCGGTTCCCTCAGTAAAATCATAGAACAGGAAACCGATCGTTGGAGCTTTGTCTTCTATAATATTGGAATGAGTTACTAAATCAAATAGAGTGACTAATTATAGGATCTTCTCTTTAATCCTGCCCGGCTTAATTAATACTTCGTTATGATAAATACATAACCCATTGCAGCTAGTGCTATAATGAGAATAAATACTAAGAGTAGATTAAATACTCCGTTGGATTGTGATTCAGAACAGTATGGACATGTCCGTGCGTTTTTCTTTATTTCTGAACCACAGTGTCGACAAGATTTATATTTATCATTTTGAACTTTACCCATACCATACTAGCTAAGTATCCCTACAAAATTGCTAAATACAGAGTAAAAATAGCTAAATAATATTATTTTAATACTTTCTTTATCTCAGTTATAATTCAACAGGGTATCCGACCTATGAGTGTTGCACAAATTGACAACCTGCGCTGACCTGTCCGGTCTTCGACTGATAAAACCGCAGCATAACATGACGATGAGTTGCGGTGTATTCTCCTCTAATAGATTGGGGTTGTGCGTTGTTTTGATTACTTGTTTTACCTGTCTCAATTAATTCATACGGAAGTAATTTGGATATCTAATTGTAAGCGCTTCATCATTTATACGCGCTCCTCAAATATTCTCGAGCGTTTCTGGAAATCAACCAGTCTATAACGGATTCCATCTCTATAAGTCGTTTGCATATCTATAATTAATGCACTTTTTTATTCTTTGTACCGAAAATAAATTCATATCTGCTAAGCAGATTCCTTAAAGAATTACTGCTGAACTTGGTGTTTCGCCCAAAATAATTCACGCCCACTATAATTAGAGATCAATAACTAAAGTCTGTCTGAGAAATAATAATGATTAAAAAAGTATTATCAAAAAGACCTCTTTGTCCTTGATTAGTCAAGGGCTATTTTATTGTACACGAGTTAGTAATGAGAATATTCTTTATCATAATTGCCGATGATTCAGGTTCAATATTCGGGACTAACTATTTACCGCTACTGATGGTCATATAACTCAATGTAACCTTTTGCAACCGATACATCTATGTGTTTATAGCGTGCCGTAGGATAGGAAGCGCCTTAATATAAAGTTTCTCTTCGTGGCGAGCTATTCCTCCATAATAATCCATGGTAGTCGAAATTGTCTCCACAGAGTTGCCCCCTATTACGGGTAAGTTCCAAGCCTTAACCAAACACTTTACCACTTTAGTGCCTTATCCAAGCCCGCTCTTAACAATTTTATTATTATATCTTGATAAAATTAAAACAAAACGTCGGGTGCTTAAATGCTTTTTAATGAGAATAATGGTTCCTCTAAATAACTATGAAAGCATTTATGCCCCCCCAAGGGGGTATAAATATACCCCTATGGGGGTATTGTTGAAGGTGGGGGGCAAGGGTACTTTTAGTGCCGAAAATATTTGGTTTTCATTCGGTTTCAGCAATCCCTCTGCGGTATTCCCAAAGAGGGATTGTTATTTAACGGAGGTCTCTTACACAAATATAGCCACCAAGTGTTTAGATCAGATCTGTGCTTCTATCAGAAATTGTGTATCTGCAATAAAAGAGATATTAGGCGCCGGGTGTAGCAAAAGGGTATTCCTTAATTTAAACGATCTCTTACCTAACTTGAATCAATGCCGATATGGCCTCACTTGTACTGAGTAAAACACAGTCCTCTTTATATCAGCGCTTTCTTAGCTACTTTTGAGGGATTAATACATCTTATGCAGCGCGATACTGTTATATTCAACCTGATTCAAAAGGAATTGAATCGTCAACGTCACGGAATTGAACTTATAGCTTCAGAGAACTTTGTGAGCAAACAGGTAATGGAAGCAATGGGTACTTGTCTTACTAACAAATATGCCGAGGGGTATCCGGGTCGCCGATACTATGGCGGGTGCGAGGTTGTTGATGAGGTTGAACAATTGGCAATAGATAGGATTAAACAACTTTTCGGTGCTGAGTATGCTAACGTACAACCACATAGCGGAGCACAAGCTAATGCTGCCGTTATGCTCGCCTTATTACAACCCGGCGACACGATTCTCGGGTTAGACCTTTCCCACGGCGGCCACTTAACGCATGGCAGCCCGGCAAATTTCTCAGGAAAGTTGTATCGCCCTGTTTTTTATGGTGTGGAAGAAGAAACGGGCAGAATTAATTACAACAAAGTGGAAGAAATCGCAATACGAGAAAAACCTAAACTGATTATCTGTGGGGCTTCTGCATATTCTCGTGAATGGGATTATGAACGCTTCCGTCAAATAGCCAATAAGGTTGGAGCATTCCTTTTGTGCGATATGGCTCATCCCGCCGGACTTATTGCAAAAGGATTTTTAAACAACCCATTGCCGCATTGTCACATTGTTACATCCACAACACACAAAACGCTGCGTGGTCCTCGTGGCGGAATTATCTTGATGGGGAAAGATTTTGAAAACACATTTGGCTTAAAAACTCCAAAGGGAGAAATACGCATGATGAGTTCTATTATTGATGGTGCCGTATTCCCGGGTACGCAAGGCGGTCCATTAGAACATGTGATTGCAGCTAAAGCAGTAGCGTTTGAAGAGGCTTTATCTGATGAATTTAAAGCATACGGTGAACAAGTGATAAAAAATGCACAGAACATGGCAAAAGCTATGATGAGTCTTGGGTACAAGATAATTTCGGGGGGCACAGATAATCATTTGATGCTCATTGACCTTCGCTCTAAGACCAATATATCCGGAAAGAAGGTAGAAAACGCCTTAGTACGCGCAGACATTACTTTAAATAAAAATATGGTGCCTTTTGACGATAAATCACCTTTTGTAACTTCAGGAATACGTGTTGGTACTGCCGCAATAACTTCACGCGGTATGAAAGAAACACAAATGGAACAAATTGCAACGTGGATGGATAAAATTATTATGAATATAGATAATGAAGATCTCATACACCAAACACGAAAAGAGGTAAACGAATTTATGAAGCAGTACTCCTTATATGCCGAATTGAATGTTGCTCTAAGCTAAACAAAATGGAACCAACCTCCAAAGAAAGAATTTTAAAAAAGATACGGAAGGCTCTGACACATTCCACACCACTACCTTTTCCGAATGCGGATAATTCCTCCTCTGTATTCCAACCGCAGAACGATGAATTGGAATTTATTTTTGCTGATGCTTTTACAAAAATTCAAGGAAACTTTATCTATTGTGAAAATGAGTTTGAGTTTATTACCTTACTCATAAAGTTGATCGGTGAAAAGAAATGGAATGCCGTCTTCTGCTGGGAATATGACCTGCAACAACTATTAACAAAACATCAGTACGGCGGAATTAAAGTTGGCAAAGGAGTGGAACGCGCAGAGGTGGGATTAACACTCGTGGAATGTCTTATTGCACGAACAGGAACGATTATGCTATCCTCTAAAATGGCCGCAGGAAGGAGTTTATCTGTATTTCCTCCATCGCATATTGCTGTTGCTTATACTTCACAATTGGTTTATGATGTAAAGGATGCTCTGCATTTCATTGCGCAGAAATATGACAACGATATACCGTCCATGATTACCTTGGCAAGTGGCCCAAGTCGTACAGCAGATATTGAGAAGACTTTAGTATTAGGAGCCCATGGCCCTAAAGAAGTGTTCCTGTTTTTAATTGACGACAGCACA
>JBDHXV010000016.1:0-50675 GCA_039810885.1 Chitinophagales bacterium
GTATTGCTTGCGCTAACTATTTCGCCCCAAGGTAAGGTCGCACTGTTGCAGCTTACTATCGGGTTGCCTGTTACTTCATACTCACGATTAATAGTAACCGGAATATTTACTGTACTATCACAACCATTATCAACAATATAAATATGCGTATATAAACCACTTACGTTAACAACCTCGCCCCATGGCAAGGTGTAAGAGCCACATGAAACAATAGGATCTGTTGTTTTTTCGATTTTATTTGGCTGAGAGATAGAATAGGATTTTACAGTAGAACAGTTTTTTGAATCTTTTACAGTTACGGTATAGTTACCTGCGGCAACTCCAATCAAATCCTCAGTCGTAGTTCCATTTGACCAAATATAGGTGTAGCCTCCGTTACCTCCTGATGGAGTGATGTCAATGCTGCCATTGCTACCTCCAAAACAGTTAACATTAGTAGTAACAGCTGTTACGTCTAATACCATCGGCTCCCCTACTGTCGTAGAACCGACAAGGGAACATTGGTTAGCGTCTTTAATGGTCACTGAGTAGGTGTTACCTGATAAGCCAGATATAGTTTGGGTAGTTGCTCCGTTACTCCAATTGTAAGTGTACGGTAAGGTGCCGAAATTGACTACTGCTGACGCAGAGCCATTAGCGTTACCATTACACGTTACATCTGTTTTAGTAACATTCAGGCTCATACTTGTTGCCTGATTAACGGTTACATTCTTAATTAAAGAACAATTCTTTGCATCTTTAACTGTAACACTATATGTACCTGCGAATAATCCAGAAGGATTGTTTACAGTTGCTCCGTTAGACCATAAATAAGTATAACCGCCATTTCCACCCGTCGCATTAACCGTAGCCGTTCCGTTGGCATTTCCGCAAGTTGCATTTGTAGAATTAGTTGTAGCCGTTAATACTGATGGTTCAGAGATTGAAAATGAATTCGTTGTTGAACATCCTGCTGCATCAGTAACTGTAATACTATAGCTACCGGGTGTTAGACCGCTAATTATATTGCTTGTGCTGCCATTAGACCAATGATAGTTAAAAGGTGCTGTTCCCACAGGAAGTGCCGTTAATGAGCCATTACCAAAGCCATTACAAGTTACATCAACCGCATTTGCGATTACTGACATCGTCTTGATAGTTACAGTTTGGTTGGCAGCTCCGGCTATAACACATGCATCTCCATTAATTATACGACGGAAATAGGTCTTTTGTAGTAGAGCTCCAATCGTTGAGCCATCTAAATCTTTTGTATTGCCTCCAATGTTTGTCCAATGGATACTATCTGTACTGTACTGCCAGGTGTATGTAATTGTGCTTGGGAAAGTCGGATATGATGAATTTACATTATTGCGACTAATTGTTGGCAAATTATAAGTTGGTGTGCTTCCACTCAAATTGCCCGGTACTTGACCCGCGCAAATAATTTGATTTCCAAATATTTGATTATCTACTAAATCCGGAGGGTTTGACCAGATAACTAATCCAGGTTCATATATCGATGTGCTGCTTAGTTTAGATAAGCTAATAGCACCCGCCGTTAAAGGAATATTATTTGACCGAGCCGTTACAATTGTATAGATACGACAGTTAGAGAACTTGATACCTCGTTGCCCTACCGGGTCGTAATCATTTGCTGCGCCGCCATAATAAGTACTATATTCTAAAGTATTTAAATCAGATTTTAATTTTACAAATACCTTATCACTTTGCCCCATATTTGATGACTGTAATGGATTACCCGCAGTTGGAAAGTTTGTACTGGGTGTGTAACCGAAGATATAAACATCGTCATTCAGGTCCACATTGAGACCCATCATATTGTCTTCATTTCCTGAACCGCCTAAATAGGTGCATCGTTGGAAGGTCTGATTGGTGTCCATTAGGCACACGAAGAAATCGGTGCCTGCTACTGTTGATTTATGTACGCCCGAAGCCGAAATATTTGAAGTAGCTAAGCCTGTAGTTAGCCCTCCGAAATAAACTTTTGTTCTTGTAAAGTTAAACTCCATACATAACGGAGAAACTGTTTTGCTGCTTGCTGCCTGGAAATAAGATGACCAAATATAAGCCCCGTTTGGTTTTAGTTTTTGAATAAATCCACTTTGTGTTCCACCTAAAGTAGATTGGCGCGGATTAGTTGTTGGAAAGTTCGAACTCTTGGTATATCCCGATACAAATATTTCCTGGGTTACAGGATTTACCAACATAATATTCGCCTGATCATCTGAAGAACCACCATAGTTTTTAAATAACAATAGTGAACTTAATGACTGATTGACTTTTAACACGAAGGCATCACGTCCACCGGCGTTTGCCACCGCTCCTGCATAACTGTATTTTGTATTCAAGTTTGTACTTGTAGAACTACCGCAAACTAACACATCTCCATTGCTTGAAATACGCAGATCAAATGGGTCATCAGAAGCAGATCCACCTAAGACGCAGGCTTTCATAGATTGTCCGTCCGTACTAATTTTCATTATGAAAATATTGTTACTTGCCTGAGAACGATCATCAATGCCTCCAACTGCACCAAATGCAGTTCCGCCGATTAATGGGAAATTAGCACTGGTTGTATATCCTGTAATGTACAATGCTCCATCCGTTCCCTGTTCTAAAGCATAAGGGTTGTCATCGCCACTACCTCCGATATACATTTGCCATACACGCGTTCCGGAGCCACCTATGCTCGAAGGTTCCAAGTATTTTCCTACTATGGCATCTAAATTACCGCCTGCTGAAGTTTGCACCACACCAGTAGTATTCATAAAGTTTGTTGTTCCTACAACACGAGCTACTACATATATAGCCCCATCTGTAGGGTCAACCCAGATACAGTGACCGTGATTATCTCCTGTTGAATTGCTGTTTACCCAAGTAGCAAAACGGAGTGCAATTGGGTCAATAATTAAATCTTTGGTTATATCATATTTACCTAAATCGAAGGCGATGATGTTGTTTCCCTTAATATTATACTTTGCTTTTACAAATTGCTTCTTACCATTGATAACCTGATAGGCAATAGGAGCCGGAAAACTAATTTCTCCAACTGAAGTGTGAAGTATCAATTCACCTTTGCTGTTAGTGTATAGCTTATTGATACCATCATATTCGATAGCAATATCTTTTTTATCAAAACCGGCATAGCAAACCACATCGTATTCTAATGTTCCGGTTTCAGAAGGATAGTAACGCACATCTACATTATTGTAAACATTGCGATACCATATTTCATTAAAGCTTTGAATATTCGTTTGAGAGAAATCTCCAGCAAAATAGTTAATCGGGTCGTTGTGTACACCGGACGCAACGATGTGCATGTTCTTACTATGATTCAAGAAATTCATCTGCCACACGTGCCCCCCGGGAACAATACGCTTTTCATTGAAAGGTAAGCCATTTCGGATAGCATCTTCTTCACGCAATCCCTGTTCATGCTGCAATTCAACATCTTTGGGGTTGTAAACTCCGACCAACATTCCGTTGGCTGTAGCTATGGATTGCCCCAAAGCAAAGTCTGCTTTATACAACATGTTAGCAGGCCATTGTCCTTGGTTCTGTGTGAAATAAATTTTCTGGTCATAATAATGCAGAATGTCACTGATATCCTTGCCGTGCTCTTGTTGCAGCGGTGATGTCGTGTTCAGTGATTGTGCGAAAACGTTACTCCCCGTTATGACAAAACAGGTTAGCAGTAACCATGAAAAATTTTGTAAAATCTTTTTCATATAAATGGGTTTTCTGGTGGATAAATAATTTTATTAGCCCGCAATGCTAATGACTTTTTAATCCTACATTAATTTGTTTTCGTTAGATGGTTAGATTCTGTCGTTAAAACATTCCATTCAAATAAAGATTATTTAGCTTATTTTCATTGCAAAACATTAAAACCTGCGTTAGTATGAACATCACTCGTGTCTATGACATTCTGGAACATCAAAAAAATAATTATCCCAAAAACGATGCATTAAGCTGTAAGGAGAACGGTGTGTGGACGAAGTATTCCATCGATGATTGTATTCAATTTTCCAACCGTGTTAGTTATGCATTACTTAGTATAGGTCTTAAAAAGGAGGATAAAATTTCTATTGTGTCTAATAACAGGCCAGAATGGAATTTTGTGGATTACGGAGCCATGCAATCGGGAATTATTAATGTTCCTGTTTATCCTACCATCAGCGAAGCCGACTATAAATACATTTTTAATGATGCCGAAATAAAAATTGTTTTTGTAAGCTCTGAAGAGCTTTATCAAAAAGTAGAAAGAATTCGACACGACGTGCCATCCATTCAGGCAATCTACACTTTTGATCATGTTAGCGGAGCTAAACATTGGAGTGAATTTTTAAATCTTGGAAATGATAATCAGTCTGTTGCATTACAAAGAATTAAAGATGCTATTACGCCTGAAGATACGTCAACCATTATCTACACATCAGGCACAACGGGCTTCCCCAAAGGGGTTATGCTTTCGCATAAAAATATTGTAAGCGACATTATTGCATCAAAACCGTTAATGCCCGTAAATGAAAATCACAGAGCATTAAGTTTCTTACCACTGAATCATACATTTGAAAAAATGATTATATACCTATATATGACCTTTGGCATTTCGGTTTATTATGCTGAGAGTATGGACACAATCGGTGAAAATATGCGTGAAGTAAAGCCACATATTTTTACAGCCGTACCTCGCCTATTGGAAAAGGTTTATGAAAAAATAGTATCTAAAGGATTAGAGTTAAAAGGATTAAAGAAGACTTTGTTTTTCTGGGCCGTCCGTTTGGGCGAACGCTGGGATAATCAAAATCCGCCGGGCGGCTTATACAAGGTACAACTAACTATTGCCCGTAAACTCGTTTTTAGTAAATGGAAAGAAGCCTTGGGGAATGAAGTGAAAATGATTGTTACCGGCTCGGCCCCTATGCAGCAAAGACTCTCCCGCATTTTTACGGCTGCGGGAATTAATATCATGGAGGGATACGGGCTCACGGAAACTTCTCCTGCAGCAAGTGTAAATCGTTATGACTTGCGGTTTAATAAAATTGGAACCGTTGGACAAGCATTGCCCGGCGTTCAAATCAAAATTGCTGATGATGGCGAAATCTTAATCAAAGGTGATATTGTGATGAAAGGCTATTACAAACATCCTGAACTTACAGCCGAAGTTATTGATAAGGACGGATGGTTTCATACCGGCGATGTAGGCGTAATGGATAATGAGGGGTTTTTAAAAATTACAGACCGCAAGAAAGAGTTATTTAAAACCTCTGGAGGAAAATATGTAGCACCTCAACCTATTGAAAATAAATTTAAAGAGTCTTTTTACATTGAACAGATAATGGTTGTAGGCGATGCAAAAAAATTTGTTTCAGCGATAATTGTACCGGCATTTGCCAATGTCGAAAAATGGTGTACGAGCAATGGTATCTCTTTTAGTTCACGTGATGAATTAATTCGCAACCCTAAGGTACTTGCAAAGTATAACGATATTGTCAATGAAGCCAATAAGAACTTCGGTCATGTGGAGCAAATAAAGAAGTTCATTCTCATTGCAGATGAATGGACCGTGCCCAGCGGTGATCTTACCCCAACATTAAAACTAAAGCGTAAGCACCTTTTGCAGAAGTATGCGAAAGAAATTGATTCTATCTATGCAGAATGATATTCCAAGGCGAATATTGCTTTGAAGATATTTATCAGAATTATAGAAAGTCTTTTCTCAGCCTTGACTTCGAGCATTAATTAGCGGGGTTAGCTTTTGGAGGAGAGGCATCCAGTTAGCAAATTCTACATGCACATGAGAGGCTTCATTAAACACAAGACTTGCACCCAAAAGCTTACTGATTCGAGTTGTTTCAATATTATTACCTGCAATATCTAAAGCATAACCCGTATTATGCTTGCTTGTGCCAGGCTTTGCTACGGGGGCCACTGACAACCAATAGCCCTTTTCCGAATGTGGCGGATTGGATTTTGCCTCTGCTTTCAAAAAGCCTGAATCGATCATCACCTTTTCAAAATCCACTTTGGCTTTTCTCATTAATGCGTGCCGTCTTATTATCTTTTCTTGAGGGCTTTTATCTACCGTGTCTCCAGGATGTTTATCATTCCGATAGCCTGAGCTTGGCGATGGACTATTTGTAGTAAGATTTACACTTATAGATTTAGCAGCGGCTTTGTAGGCAGCATCTACTTTTGCTTGATTACAATATTTATCTATGTGAAACTTCAAATTATCCCAATGATAATTAACCTTCCAAAATTGGTTTCCATTATCCAAGTAGCCCGAGATGCACTGACAGTCTTTAGGATAAAAATGATAAAGAGTGTTTAGTAAATATCTAGTAACTTCTACTTCAATCACATTCGGTCTGACAAAAGTCTGCCTTGTATGTTGATCCAATACTTTTAAATCTATACTCATGATTTGTTTTAAATAATAAAGGGAATTCCATTCAAATATAAAATTCTATGACTTTGACAAAGAATCTTTATGGATATAATTAATAAATCTATCGTTCAGTAGAAGATTGTATTTGAATTAGCGGCTTAAGATATTCCAACAAACACCTAATTGAATTAAGAGCATGTCGGTTTTAGAACGCTTTGGTGTCGCATCCACGGTTAAATCACTGTCTGTAAGAGTTCCTCCGGATTGATTAGGGCTGTATCCGGAAGTATTTAATCCTATATTCCAGTTCTTAATTTGGGAATTATCATAATAGTTGGCCCTACCTCCAAAAGCATAGTGTGCTGCCATATTTAAAAAGAAATTCGGCTCTAACTGAATGAGTAGTCCAACACCGGCTCCGGCACTATAAGTAAGTGATTGTAATTGTGTTTTACGCCGTATTAATCCGTTATCGTTCTGCCCGTTTTTTGTAAAATAATGTTGTTCACTTTTATCATATACTGCTGTAGCTGTCCATAAATAATTAAACCCACCAATGCCGTCTATATATACTTTAACATATTCTGTAGGTGAAAGAAATCTGAGTTTTAGGTGTGAGGCTAATAGGTTATTATTAATTACAAATCTGAGTGGAATTTCTAGTCGGTCAATAAGGACACCATTAGCTGTGATGTCTGATGTAAGAGTTCGATTAATCGTTTTACTCCCAACACCCAAATAGCCTAAATCGCCTCCTATTAAAAGAGGTACCTTACGATTTGGTTGATGCATGTAACTAAGATTAAACCCAAACGGTGTCGAAGTTGTTGCGGTGCCATATTCCTGCATTGGGATACCCATATTCAGATTCAAATCAAAGTAACCTGTGTAATGCGGGCGCTTTAATTCTTTGTTGTTTTGAGTATTATTTTGAGCGAAAGCAGTATGTGTGATAAACAATATGCCGAGAAGCATCTTTGAAAAGCCTGTCCATATTATTTTGTTTTTCATGATAATCTATACCTCAAAGATAAATTAAAAAAGCCTTTGATTAATCTCAAAGGCTTTTTATGGTTTTTGAAGTTTTTATGTATTATATTATTTTAACGGAGCCGCCAACAGCTTCAATACTGCTTTTTGCTTTGGCACTAACTGCGTGGGCAGTGACCGTTATTTTGTTCTTGATTTCACCATTGCCTAAAATCTTCACGCGATCGTTTTGTTGAACGTAACGATTTTTACGCAAGAAATCATAATCAATTGAATCAACACCATGTTTTTCGGCAATATTTTGAATTTTCCATAGATTAAATTCTACATAATCTATACGATTAATATTTTTAAAGCCGAATTTCGGAACACGACGTTGCAAAGGCATCTGTCCCCCTTCAAATCCGCGTTTCTCCTTTGTGCCACTTCGAGAGCCTGCACCATTCATGCCTCGTGTAGATGTTCCACCGTGTCCGCTTCCTTGTCCACGCCCTACCCTTTTATTTTTTCGTACCGAGCCTTTTGCCGGTTTTAAATTATGCAGTTCCATTTGTTAATTTTATAATGTTAAACTTTTTCAACGGAGAGCATGTGCTCCACCTTTTTAATCATTCCGAGAATCTGGGGAGTATCTTCAAGTTCTATCGTTTGGTTTAAACGAGAGATACCTAAGGCCCGCAGTGTGCGCTTTTGACGCTCAGGGCGTTTGATAGCACTCTTTGTTTGTGTAATGCGCAATTTTGCCATGATTGTTAATTAATTATTACCCGTTAAATACTTTCTTTAATGACGTTGTTCTTGTTTGCGCCACACTGATGGGATCACGCATCATTGATAAGGCTTTGATAGTGGCTTTAACTACATTATGTGGGTTTGCAGAGCCTAAGGATTTAGTCAAGACATCCGTAACACCGGCACTTTCCAATACTGCGCGCATGGCCCCTCCGGCAATTACACCGGTACCGTGTGTTGCAGGCTTAATCAACACTTTAGAAGCAGAATATTTTGCTTCCTGCCTGTGCGGTACTGTTCCTTTAAGAATAGGTACTTTAATCAAACTTTTCTTTGCGTCGTCAATAGCTTTAGTAATGGCTTCTTGAACTTCGCGCGCTTTTCCTAAGCCGGTGCCTACGATTCCATTACCATCGCCGACAACAACCAATGCAGAAAAACTGAATGTGCGTCCGCCCTTGGTTACTTTCGTAACACGCTGAACATTAACCAGTTTATCTTTTAAGTCTATTTCGCTGGCTCTTACTCTCTGTATGTTTGATTGTGACATGCTTTATGCTTAATTTGTATGTTAATTTAAAATTGGAGACCTCCTTCACGAGCACCTTCTGCTAAAGCTTTTATCCGACCGTGATATAAATAACCGTTACGGTCAAATACAACTTGCTTTATACCGGCATCGATAGCCGACTGTGCAACACGAAGGCCTATTTGTTTAGCAACCTCTGACTTTGTGCCTTTGATATCTTTATTTTTTAATGAAGATACGGATAAAAGCGTGTGCCCGTTTTGGTCGTTAATTACCTGAGCGTAAATTTCAGCATTGCTTCTGAAGATACAGAGTCTTGGTTTTTCTGCAATGCCCTTAATTTTTTTACGTATCCTGAGCTTGATTTTATTCCTGCGTGCTTGTTTGGTAATCATGATTATTTCTTTATTATTTATTTAGCTGAAGCTGCTGATTTACCAGCTTTGCGTCTTAATACTTCTCCTTTGAACTTAATACCTTTTCCTTTGTAAGGTTCCGGTTTGCGTATAGCCCGAATTTTTGCCGCCATCTGACCCAGCAATTGCTTATCTGCACATTCTAAGGTAACCATAGGATTTTGACCCTTTTCTTGTGCTGAACTGGCTTTAATATCTTTAGGTAAAACAAACATTACCGGGTGCGTATAGCCTACGTTCAGTTCCAGTAATTGACCGGTAACGCCGGCTCGATAACCCACACCAACGAGTTCTAGCTCTGTCTTATAACCTTCACTTACTCCGGTTACCATATTGTTTATTAATGCGCGGTATAATCCGTGAAGCGTTTTATGACGCTTGCTGTCGGTAGGGCGCTTAACTTCTACGATACTGTCTTTTACCTCTATTTTCATATCCGGATCAACTTTCAGTTTCAACTCTCCCTTTGCTCCCTTAACGGTAATCATATTATTCTGTGCAACTGATACAGTTACTCCTTTGGGTAGTGATACCGGTAATTTTCCTATGCGTGACATTTCTTTCTTTTTATTTAGCTTTTAATAAACATAGCACAAAACTTCCCCTCCTACATTGCTTGCTTTAGCTTCCTTATCGGTCATTAAACCTTTTGAGGTGGACAAAATTGAAATACCCAAGCCATTGATTACACGCGGTGCGTTGGCTGATTGCGTATAGCGACGAAGTCCAGGTCGGCTCACACGAGATAAGGAGCGAATAGCAGGTTGTTTGGTTAGTGGGTGATACTTTAACGCAATCATTATGGTGCCTTGAGGGCCTTTTGCATCATCAAATTTATATTTTAGGATATAACCCTGTTCATAAAGAATCTTGGTCATTCCTTTTTTAATATTTGATGCCGGTATTTCTACAATACGGTGGTTTGCTTTAGACGCATTGCGAATACGAGTTAAAAAGTCTGAAATCGGATCGGTTACCATTTTTCTACGTTAAAAATTTGGGAACGCAAAAGTATAAATTGTTTTGTTAATTGGATATACTTGCGTTTAATTATTTTGATAAAAAATTGAAAAAAACAGCCCCGCTTTATATACAGGGCTGCACTATTCTTATTAGGTGAAATTAAATTACCAGCTTGATTTGGTTACGCCGGGTATTTTACCGTAAACAGCCAACTCGCGGAATTGGTTACGGGACAAGCCCCAGTAGCGTAAAAATCCTTTAGGACGCCCGGTGAGGCTGCAGCGATTTTTATGACGAACAGGGCTTGCATTTTTTGGTAATTTGTCAAGGCCCGCATAATCGCCTGCTGCTTTTAGGGCAGCACGTTTAGCGGCATATTTTGCTACCATGCGTGCTCTTTTTCTTTCGCGTGCTTTAATTGATTCTTTAGCCATTAAGTGGTATTTGTTAGATTAATTATTTTGGTTTTTAAAAGGTATGCCTAATTCTTTAAGCAAGGCCATTGCTTCTTCATCTGTGTTAGCACTGGTTACGAATGTTATATCCATACCGTTTATTTTATTGATTTTATCAATGTCAATTTCAGGGAAAATAATATGCTCCGTTACACCGAGTGTGTAATTCCCTCTGCCATCAAAGCTCTTTTCGTTGACTCCTTTAAAATCGCGAACACGAGGTAAGGCTACCGAGATTAGACGATCTAAAAATTCGTACATACGATCACCACGCATGGTTACTCGTGCTCCGATGTTAACGCCGACACGCAACTTAAAATTGGATATATCTTTCTTTGATTTTGTTGGAACGACTTTCTGCCCTGTAATTGCTGTCAGTTCATTCATTGCAGTTTCAACGATTTTTTTGTCTGCAACTGCATCACCTAGTCCTTGGTTTATACAAATTTTAGTTAAACGCGGAACCTGCATAATGCTGGAATAGTTGAATTGCTTCATTAAGGCAGGTACTACTTTTTCGGCGTATTTCTGTTTGTAACGAGGCTTGTATTTTACTGTGCTCATTATTTAATGACTTCGTTTGATTTTTTTGAATAACGAACGGATTTGCCGTTCACTTCTTTACGTCCAACACGTGTTGGCTTACCGCTCTTTGGGTCTAATAGCATTAGTTTAGAAACAGGAATGGCTGCTTCTTTTTTAATGATACCGCCTTGCGTGTTGTTTGCATCCGGCTTGGTATGGCGAGATACGATATTGACTCCCTCAACAAATGCTCGCATCGCTTTGGTATCAATATCCAGTACACGACCTTTTTTCCCCTTATCATCGCCAGAGATAACATAAACGGTATCTCCTTTTTTGATATGCATTTTTATGGTATGTCTTTTTGTTGTGTTCATCTTAATTAATTCTAAGGGTTAGATAACTTCTGGTGCCAGTGAAATAATTTTCATAAATTGTTTTTCGCGCAGCTCACGTGCAACAGGGCCGAAGATACGTGTGCCTTTGGGTTCGAGTGCTTCGTTTAACAGCACCACTGCGTTATCATCGAAACGAATGTATGAGCCATCTTTGCGACGTATGCGGTTTTTAACCCGCACGATAACGGCTTTGCTAACGGCACCCTTTTTAACACCGCCTGCTGGTAATGCATCCTTTACGGAAACGACAATAACATCTCCTATGCCTGCATAACGCTGACCGGAGTTGCCTAATACCTTGATGCAGAGCACTTCTTTTGCTCCGCTGTTATCGGCTACGTTTAATCTGGATTCTTGCTGTATCATGTGTTCAGGTATTTGACGATTGTCTTAATTATTTTGCTTTTTCAACGATTTCAACCAGTCTCCAACGTTTTAATTTACTGATGGGGCGAGTCTCCATTATTTTAACCAAATCACCGATGTTGGCTTCATTTTTTTCATCGTGTGCATGAAACTTGGTTGTCTTTTTTAAGAACTTACCATACATAGGGTGTTTCACCTTACGTTCCATAGCAACTACTATGGATTTATCCATTTTGCTACTCGTAACAGTACCAATTTTTGTTTTTCTAAGACTTCTTTCCATGATTTTGAATATTAGCGGGTAGTTTTTCTTTTTTTATCCTCAGTAAGCAGGCGGGCTATCTTACGGCGACTGTCTCTCATTTGCATAGGATTCTCTAAAGGAGTCACCAAATGATTGAATTTCATTTTTTTCAAATGTGCCCTTTCGTCAGCAAGTGCCTGTTTCAAGTCATCTACAGACATATCTGCCAAGTTTTGTTTATCTTTTTTAGCCATTTTATACTACCCCATTATAAAGGGACGGCAAAAATATAAATTGTTTCCAAAAAATCACACATACCACCGGGAATATTTTTAAAAAGATTATTGAGTTGGGGTTGTCCGGTGATTGAAATGTGAGCATAGAATATCGTGCATGGTAGAAAAAGAATTCAGTTTTGGCTACTAAGAACGTTTCATGTTAGTGGAGTATTTCGCAGTTTATACTCACCATTATTTCATCATAAATAAAACTTCATCGCTAAATATTCTTTAAATGGCGGAGCAAACCCGAGAAATTATACCGTTCTTTGCAGCACTTTAAATACTTAGCTAATCATTTCATCATCCTGTTATAATTATAAATTCATAATCAACTCAGGACGAATTTCAATCATCATCCTATCCTTTTTTCATGAACTCGAATGACTTTTTTGCAGACTATGGTCTGAAGCCTGAAATATTGCGCGCCATTGACGAAATAAATTACGTGCATCCCACACCTATTCAACAAAAAACAATTCCACATATCTTAGAAAGCCCTCGTGATATAATAGGATTGGCACAAACCGGAACCGGAAAGACGGCAGCGTTCAGCTTGCCGATTTTGAATAACATCGATCCGAGTACTTTTTCAGTTCAAGCCCTAATACTGTGCCCCACTCGTGAGTTATGTCTTCAAATAACGGCTGATATTGAAAAATACTCTAAGTTTCTTCCTGAAATAAAATGTGTTGCTATATACGGTGGTGCAAGTATCAATAATCAAATCAAGCTGTTGAAACGGAATCCACAAATTATCATAGGTACACCGGGCAGAACCTTGGATTTAATTCATAGAAAACAACTCAAACTTGGACAACTACGCTTTTTAGTACTGGATGAGGCTGATGAAATGCTCAGTATGGGTTTTCAAGATGATTTGAATGAGATATTAGAAACCTCGCCGAAAGAGAAGCAAACCCTCCTCTTCTCCGCAACATTCCCAAGCGAAATTGCTCGTATTTCTAAAAAGTATTTGAATGATCCTAAGCAGATCTCGGTTGTTAAGAAGAATGAAAGCACAGCACAGGTAACACATAGCTACTTTATGGTGCATGAACGTGATCGCTATGCTGCCTTGAAACGAGTAATTGATATACACCCGCAGATGTATGCCATCATATTTTGCAGAACCCGGCAGGAAACCCGGGACATTGCTGCAAAACTTGAACAAGATGGATACAACAGCGATACGCTACACGGCGATTTAACTCAAGATGCACGCGATCGTGTGACGGAGAGGTTTAGAAACAAACAGTTTCGTTTGTTGATTGCAACGGATGTAGCTGCCCGCGGATTGGATGTAAAAGACCTATCTCACGTAATAAACTATAACCTTCCTGATGAAACTGAGGTTTATGTTCATCGCAGCGGAAGAACAGGCCGTGCAGGAAAGATGGGAGATTCTATATGCATTATTAATGTAAAGGAACTTTACAAAATCCGTCAGATTGAGAAACTGACCGGTAAAACAGTAGAACACAAACCGGTGCCCACAGTTAGTGATATTTTTCAAAAGCAACTTTACGTTTTTCTGAATAAAGTTGAAGAAGCCGTAAGTGATGAAAAGTTAGAGGAATTCTTGCCGGCCATAAATAATAAGTTGGAGTGGATGAGTAAAGAAGAGTTGATAAAAAAGTTTATGGCAGTAGAATTTCATCGCTTTACCAACTACTATAAGAATGCACAAGATATTAATGTGCAAGCGAAAGATTCATCACACAGAAAAGGCGAGTCAAAGGACAACAGTCCATCGGCAGCATACATCAAATTTGTAATTAATGCCGGCTCAGCGCAAAAAGTGTCTCCGGAGTTTTTAATACGTTTCCTTAACAAAGAGTTTAAGAAAAAACGATTTAAAATAGGGAAGATTGATGTGCAGAAGCATAGAACTTTTTTTGATGTTGATGAACATATAGCACCCTTTATAGAAAAAGCATTTGAAGATGTAAGCATAGGAGGCCACGAAGTAAAAGCACAGCAGATTTAATACAAGGTTCTGCAACAGAAGAGCAATAGCCTTATTTTTGTCTCTCATTCATTTTACAATATGTCAGAAAGACCGGTGAGAGTGCGCTATGCCCCCAGCCCAACAGGGCCTCAACATTTAGGCGGTGTACGTACTGCCTTATATAACTACCTCTTTGCAAGGAAATATAATGGCACATTCATTATTAGAATTGAGGATACAGACCAAACGCGCTTTGTGCCGGGCGCAGAGGAATATATGCTGGATGCACTGAATTGGTGCGGTATTACCTATGATGAGGGTCCGGGAAAGGACAGAGGTTATGGCCCTTACAAACAATCGGAGCGCAAGCAGATGTATCGTCAATATGCAGATCAATTATTGATGAGCGGACACGCTTATTATGCATTTGACACAGCAAACGAGTTGGAGGCTATGCGAGAGCGATTTAAGGCTTCGGGTGTAGCAGCAGCGGCATATAATACTTTGACGCGCGAATACATGAAGAACTCTTTGGTTATGCCGCAAGACGAAGTTAAAGCACGTATTGAAAACGGAGAGCCTTATGTGATTCGCATTAAAATGCCACGGAGGGAAGAAATTAAATTTCACGACTTAATTCGAGGTTGGGTATCCTTTAATAGTTCGCAGTTAGATGACAAAGTATTATTTAAGAGTGATGGCATGCCCACTTATCATTTAGCCAACGTGGTGGACGATTACCTAATGAAAATTACCCATGTGATACGTGGCGAAGAATGGCTGCCCTCAGCACCACTGCACGTTACTTTATATAATTACTTCGGATGGGAAGACGTGATGCCTCAGTTTGCTCACTTACCGTTAATTCTGCGCCCCGACGGAAACGGTAAATTAAGTAAGCGCGATGGTGACCGGTTAGGCTTTCCTGTGTTTCCCCTGAATTGGAAAGATCCGTCCACGGGTGAAATGTCTATAGGATTTCGTGAACGCGGCTTTTTTCCGGAGCCTTTTGTTAATATGATTGCTTTACTTGGTTGGCATCCCGGACATGTGCAGCAGGAAATTTTTACGCTCGATGAAATGATCCATTTATTCACTATTGAACATATAGGGAAAAGCGGAGCACGTTTTGATTATGAGAAAGCAAAGTGGTTCAATCAAGAATACATCAAGAAATTAACAAACTCGGTACTTATAGAAGCTTTGAAAAAAATTCTCCTGGAAAAAGGAATACCTGTGCCGGAGCAGGTTGTATTGCAAATGATTTGTCAATCGTTGAAAGAACGTTGCACTTTTGTTAACGAGCTATATGAACAAGGTTATTACTTCTTTGAGGATATTCGTGATTACGATACTTCTATTATATCAAAAAAATGGAATGGTAAAGCAAAGGATCACTTTGCTCAACTTAGTAAAGAACTTGCTTCCTTAAAAAGCTTTCTGGTAAAAGATGTAGAAATTGCCATTCATGATTTTATCAAAAACAACGGACTGCAGAATGGGGAGATATTGCCTCTGCTTCGTATCATGCTTAGTGGAACAAAAAACGGCCCCGCTGTTTATGAGATAGCTGCTATATTAGGACAAGAGCGCACCATAGAGAGAATGCGTATATTCCAAGAAAAATTTCCATTAAACGGATGAGTGCAAAACGTAAAGCAAAAAAGAAAGTAAAGCAAGTACCCAAACTACATAGCGAACTACAGGGTTTCGATATTTTTTTAGATGAATTCGGCAGAATACAAACCAATCAAAACCTTGATCACATCAATAGTTTCCTGAATCGCAATTTGGCAGATCGGAAATTAGATGAAAAAGCGATGAAGGATGAAAAAGCTAAAAAACAATCTTCAACAAAAAGCAAAAAATGAGTGACGATAAAATGAAAAGGCCCATCCGGGTGCTAGTAGCAAAAGTCGGGTTAGACGGGCACGACCGTGGTGCTAAGGTCATTGCATCTTCTTTGCGAGATGCCGGTATGGAAGTTATATACACCGGATTGCGCCAAACTCCCGAAATGGTGGTTAACACTGCGCTTCAAGAAGATGTTGACGCTATAGGAATCAGCATTTTAAGCGGAGCACACATGACCGTATTTCCACGAATCTTAAAATTAATGCAAGAAAAAGATATGAATGATGTGTTACTAACCGGTGGGGGAATTATTCCTGAAGAAGATATGAAGCAACTCAAAGAATTGAACTGTGGAGAATTATTTCCTCCGGGCACACCAACATCCGAGATTGCAGCATACATAAAAAAGTGGGTTAGTGAGCATCGACCATTCTAAAAAACCAAACCACTCTGAAATCCCTTTTTTAAAAACAAAAAAAATAAACTTCATTACTCCTTAAAAAAAATACGATGAGCTACCAAACACTTTTAACAGAAATAAAAAACCAACTGTTCTATATCACTATTAATCGCCCAGATAAAATGAATGCGCTCAATATTCAAGTCATTGCCGAAATTGAACAGGCAGTGGATGAAGCCGTTGCAAATTCTCAAGTGAGAGGGATTATTCTTACCGGAAGTGGGAATAAGGCATTTGCTGCAGGTGCTGATATTGCTGAGTTTGCATCATTTTCTGTTGAAGACGCAAAAAAGCTCTCCGCTAACGGGCATCGTATATTTAATAAGGTGGAACAATGTACCAAGCCTATAATTGCTGCGGTGAATGGATTTGCTTTAGGGGGTGGATGTGAATTAGCCATGGCGTGTCATATTCGTGTGGCTTCTTCCAATGCTCGATTCGGACAGCCTGAAGTAAACCTAGGGGTTATTCCAGGCTATGGAGGCACTCAACGATTGGTGCGATATATCGGTCGCGCAAAGGCCACAGAGTTATTGCTCACTGCCGACTTGATTGATGCTATGACTGCATTACATGCAGGGATTGTGAATCATGTAACAGATGGAGAGCAATTGCTTGCAAAGTGTGAGGAGATCATGCATAAGATTATCAGTAAAAGCCCCTTAGTAGTCAAGCAGGTTTTAGAATGTGTAGATGCTTATGACAATAAAACAAAGAATGGCTTTGAGGTGGAAATACAAGAATTTGCCAACTGTTTTGCAACAAAAGATTTTAAAGAGGGCACCACGGCATTTTTAGAAAAACGTAAAGCAATTTTCACGGGTAAGTAAGTCTCAGGCTGCTAATGATGTTACGGGATATCTCTATACTGCCATTTACATTATGCACACCTTGAAAGTTTTGAGAGACCTCATAGTCGCTTTTATACTGCTTACCTCGTTTACATCCTGTAAGATTGCTCACAGTCTTATTGAACTCAACAGAGAGTATGTAAAAGTATATACATACACTACGGGAGAGAAGGAGATAAAATATATTCCTATGCATCACTTGGGCAAACAAATGTTTTATGATGATGTAAGAAGCACTGTTTTGAGTTTTAAACAACAAGGGTACAGAGTATATTATGAATTAGTGAGTACCGATTTCACTACAGATAGTTTACTTAAAGACACCATTAGGAGAAAAGCTAGAAAACTTAAAGGGTTCAACGGTACATACCAAGACAACGCCGAAGGAACTGTACTGGAAAAATATGTTCAACAACCATCTTACGATAAGTTAGGGATAACTGCGAGCGATCTGAGAGCAGATGTAAACTATCTTCAACTAATTCAAGAATGGGAAAAGGTAAATGGAGAAATTGTATTAGATAGCTCGGATATCAATACTCCTTTCAGTGAAAAGTTTGCAAAAGGGGTTTCTTATACCCGAAAGCAATACAACGCAATCTTCATTAACTATCGAAACAACTATTTGATACAGCAAATACAGTCTGGCAGCGACACTAAAATATTAATCCTATACGGAGCAGGCCATAGGAAAGATTTTAAAAAAAGATTGAAAGATAAATTCTGAGCATTATGAACATCTCTTAGAAGCGACTGATGCGAGTCAACATTTATGGCAACATTATAAATGAGCCACTGTACCTTTGGCATTCCAAATTAAAATAGATATTATCTATGACAACTCGCAAAGAAAAAGATACAATGGGTGTGGTAGAAGTACCTGCCGACAAATACTGGGGAGCTCAGACTCAGCGCTCGATCGAAAATTTTAAGATTGCGCAAGACATCAATAAAATGCCTCGTGAAATTATTCGTGCATTTGCTTACCTAAAAAAAGCAGCAGCACTTACAAACATGGATTTAGGGGTGCTGCCTAAAGAAAAAGCAGACTTGATTTCTAAAGCTTGTGAGGAAATCCTTGCCGGCAAACTGGATGATCAGTTTCCCTTAGTAGTGTGGCAAACAGGCAGCGGAACACAAAGCAATATGAATGTAAATGAAGTTGTTGCTTATCGTGCGCACGTATTACAAGGAGGATTACTTACTGATGAAAAGAAAGTGATTCACCCTAACGACGATGTTAATAAATCACAATCCAGCAATGATACTTTCCCTACTGCAATGCATATAGCGGCATACAAAATTCTTGTGGACGTAACTCTTCCGGGTATTCAAAAGCTACGCGACACATTAGCCGCTAAGTCTTTAGAATTTATGAATGTAGTGAAGATTGGCCGCACACATTTAATGGATGCCACACCATTAACAGTAGGTCAAGAGTTAAGCGGTTATGTGGCTCAATTAGATCATGGGATGAGGGCAATTAAAAATACGCTCCCTCATTTAAGTGAACTGGCCCTTGGCGGAACAGCGGTAGGTACCGGACTTAACGCCCCTAAAGGTTACGATAAATCTGTAGCAAAGAAAATAGCCGAGCTTACTCAACTTCCGTTTATTACTGCTGCAAATAAATTTGAATCCCTTGCAGCACACGACGCCATTGTGGAGGCTCACGGTGCATTGAAAACTGTTGCATGTTCTTTGATGAAAATTGCTAACGATATTCGATTGCTCGCAAGCGGCCCGCGCAGCGGCATCGGAGAATTACACATCCCTGATAACGAGCCCGGATCATCGATAATGCCGGGTAAAGTTAATCCCACGCAATGCGAAGCGATGACTATGGTTGCTGCTCAAGTGTTGGGTAATGATGTTGCAATAAACATTGGCGGAGCGACCGGCCATTTTGAATTGAATGTATTTAAGCCGGTTATGATTTACAACTTTTTGCATAGTGCCCGATTAATTGGCGAAGTGTGTGTGTCTTTTAATGATAAATGTGCCATAGGCATAGAGCCGCTTTATGATAACATCAAAAGGCATGTGAGCAATTCGCTGATGTTGGTTACAGCATTAAACACTAAAATCGGGTATTACAAGGCAGCAGAAATTGCACAAACTGCACATAAGAATAACAGCACTCTAAAAGAAACAGCTATTGCACTCGGTTACGTTACTGCTGAGCAATTTGACGAATGGGTAAAACCCGAAGAAATGTGCGGCGAACTGAGTTAATATCATTGCATAAAACCAACAAGCAGATTCACATTGTGGCGTTGGATAATTGTGCTTTAGCTTATATAATAACTTTAGCATCAATATGTCAGGATTTTGTACAAATTAATAGCTCAACTTCCCCTTAAGATTAACACTATAGTAAAGAATGGTTACGAGTATGTCAAAGAATGAGCGTTGCCTCATTTGTTCATCAAAGAATATAATGCCCTTATCGGGCTATTACGAGAAGCATCAGCTGGTCAAATGCCATGCTTGCGGGTTTGTTTTTATGGAAAGAATTCCGACCGCAAAAGAACTCAACGACTATTATTCGGAGTATTCTTATACAATGGAGAACAAGCTGTCGCCGATTACCGCCATCAGTTACAATGCATTATTGGACGAGTTTGAGAAGTACCGTAAAACAAATAAAATACTCGACATAGGCTGTGGCAGAGGATGGTTTTTAGAGCAGGCACGGAAAAGAGGATGGGACGTGTATGGCACTGAATTCTCTGATGCTGCAATAAAGCTTTGTGAATCTAAAGGTATTCACATGAAGCCGGGGAAAGTAACAGCCAATTCGTTTACTGCTGAAGAGTTCGATGTGATTACTTCATTTGAAGTGATGGAACATATTAATAACCCTCTTGAAGAAACCTCTTACATACAAAAATTTCTGCGTAAAGGTGGATTGTTCTATTGTACTACTCCAAACTTCAACTCTTATCTGAGGTTTTATCTGAAAAAGGACTTTAATATTATTCTTTATCCCGAACACTTATCCTATTATACAAGAAAAACACTAACCCAATTATTGCAAAAGCAAGGCTTTGAATTATCTAAGTTTCAAATAACCGGTATTAGCCTGAATCGTATGGTAAGATCAAAACCTACGGACAATAAAATATTTGCTCCTAAAGAAAATAAGGACGAAAAACTTCGGCAGCAAATTAATAGCAAGTGGTACTTGGGCTATGCGAAGCGTTTTGTTAATTATCTCTTAACAACTTTAGGGCTCGGAATGACACTCAAAGGTTATTTCATTAAGCAGTAACCTTTTTAAAGAAACAATATGCCCTGCAACCGGTAATTAACTATTCATATCTAAAGTCTATTAATCGTCTAATAATGTTCAATCAACGATACTTGTTTGTAATACCTTGAGGAATAAATATATTCACCACCTTGGTATAAACATAGTGCTCATTGTCCCGTAAATATTATATATACTTCCAATGCTTCTTCTGGCTACTCCTTGTTAGTATAATGATTAACATTTCTGCTGTTGCACAGCCTTATGACACGTTACAATGGCGTAGTTCGCGTAATCTGCAGTGGTCTGATTTTAAAGGCAAGGCAGACAAGTTTTCGGATAATGATGCCCTTACAAAAAGTAGTATCATAGTGAGTTTCGAATTTGTGCGACCCGGCCATATCAACTATACAATTATGGCTGTATTTCATTATTATGGCTCATGGGCTAAGGACTATGCCCAAACAGATGCTCTTTTGAGGCACGAGCAAACTCATTACAACATTACAGAATTATATGCTCGTAAAATTCGAAAAGCTTTATACGAAACCGATTACGTGCCAGGTAAGTTTAAAACAATACTCGATAATCTTTATAACAAGTACGAGGAAGAATGGAAAGACTATCAGCGGCTTTTTGATAAACAAACCAGCCGAGGCACAAACGCATCTGCTGAAAAAGAATGGGAGCGAAAAGTTCAAGAAGAATTACTTCAGTATAAAGAGTATGCAGCCCCACAAGTTCGAAAACCTGTGGTGCCTTAATTTTCTAATTATTTTCTAAATCTTTCAGTGTAAATCGTCGCAATGGCTTCAGTTGAGATAACTGCGTGTTAAGGGCAAGCTCATCTCCCGAGATCATTAATTTGTAACTGTCCGGTGTAAAATATTTCTTGATAATTCTATTTACTTGTTCAATGGTAACCGCATCTACTTCAGTAAGATAATTTTTACGGGAAGCAAGTTTGCTGTATATAATCGGGTTAAAAAATGTGATGATATTAGCCGGTGATTCAATCATTAACCAACGAGAGCGCATATTACTTCGTGCTACCTTTAAGATTTTTGTACTTATGCCTTGCTCATAGAAGTTCTTTATTGTAGCATCAAAAAGATTGCAGGTATTCAGCATTTCATCGCTGCGGACTTGTGTTACAATTGCACAAATCGCAGAGCCGCTGGAGGGGTCGTATTGCGCACTGATTCCATAAGTCTTGCCGCCCTTCTCACGAATCTCTTTAAAGAGTATCGTATTAAAAGCTTCGATAGCTATAAGATAGGTCAGCTCATCTTTACTGCCCGGCTGCGGTCCGTTCTTATTCCATTGTAACCCTGCCTGAATGGCCCCTGTCCTATTCACAAACCCGTATTCCTTACCTTTCATTTGTGGGCTTTCGAAACTGACCCCGTTGACTTCTCCATACGCTGCTTTCCACTTCCCAAAATTCTCTTTCACAAGTTGTTTTACTTTTTCCTTATCAAAGTTCCCGCAAATAACGAGTCTTGAATTTTTTGGTGTATAGTTGAACTGATAAAACTCACGAATATCGTTCGGCGTTATTTTTTGCAATACTTCGCTTTGATAGTAGCGGCCTATCGGATTTTGACTTCCATAAACCCAATAGTTTGAAAACAACGATGCTTGTTGCAAGATATCCATCTTCATCGGATTGTTGTAATCAAGTGTTTGGGCAATATATTGTTTAATCTCAACTTCAGGGAACAAAGGCTCCATCACAGACGAGGACATCACTTTCAATCCAGCAACGAGATCTGCATCTATAAATGAAGCAGTGATACTTGTGTAATTTTCATTTGCATCAACATTTAGTGTGGCGCCTAATTTAAATAGCTCATTGCTCAATTGCACCTTATCGTAATCTTTTGAACCAAACGTAACGCATTCAGCAGCTATAGAAGAAAATAGTTGCTGCCCGGGTATTTCATTCTTTTTTCCACAATTAACATAGAGTGCAATACTGCTTGTTTTTAGCGAGCCATAAGGAATGAGAATTACCCGTAAACCATTTTCCAATGTATATTCCTCAATGTTTGAGATATTTTGCGCAACGGTAGTTAAATAAAGTAAGGATAGGAAATTCAGTAATAAAACAATCTTCTTCATATTAATTCATCTCGGGTTTAATGTTAAGTACACGAATAGCATCTGGTGTAAAATATTTTTTAACCATGTGTTTTAATGTAGGGGCATCCATCTTCTTAAACTGAATCAGCTTTTCGTTCCATCTTCGATAATCTCGATAATAGATTTCTGCCTTGCCGATAAGATCAGCTAAATACATATTACTGTAAGCATTTAACTGTTGCAAGGCCTCTAAATGTTTTAGGTAATCATGGATTTCTTCTTCATCCAATCCTTCCTCATTATCAAAGGCAGTGAGTAATTCTTGTGTAATAAGTTTTTTCACTTTTGCATTACCCGGAGCTGCATTCATCGGAATATAGATTTGGCAAAAGCTCTGATACATTGCATAATCATCGTTGACTTGAATAAGTCCATAGGCTAAATGCTGTTCATCAATAATTTTCTCACGCACGATGGAATTAGAGTTATTAAACAATAAGTCTTTGGCAAGAAGGAATGCATAATAATCCGGATCCGTTACGGCAGGTTGCGGGATCATGTAGGCATAAAGTTGTACAGGAAAGTCCACTTTGTATTCCTCGTTACGGATAGAAGAAGCATTCACATAGTATGATTGTGGCTTTAACTGAGGGGTGCTTTTTTTTATGGTGCCAAAATATTGTTCAGCCAGTTTAAATATCTCATCGTGTTGCACATTGCCCACGACTACCAACACACAATTGTTCGGCGAATAATATTGATCATAAAACGCCTGACATTGTGCTGTAGTGAACATCAGTATTGTATCTAAATAGCCTATTACATCTACCCTGTATGGATGATTGTTAGCATATAAATTATCGTAAACTTCGCTCATTACTTTGCGAAACCAGTTGCTGTTACCATTGCGTAATTCCTCTCCAACCACTTGCCGCTCTATATCTAAAGTCTTTTGATTCAAAATCAAATTTTCCATACGATCTGCTTCCATAGAAAACACTCCGGGTATTTTGTTCGCTGGAACTGTTTCGTGATAAACGGTACAATCAAAGGATGTGTATGCATTTACTTCGCCTCCCATTGCATTTATGCTGTCTATAAATACATCCCCTTCCCCCGGATAATTTTTACTGCCTCTAAACATCATGTGCTCAAACATGTGCGCCATACCTCGAATTCCAGGCTTTTCATCTTTAGAGCCTACACGATACCATAACTGTATTTCAGCCAAATTCGCATCAGGTTTTTCACATACGATCACTTTTAAACCATTCGTCAATCCTTTATCATAGGTTTGATAACCTAATATATTAGCTGTTTGCGCCCATAGTGCCGTACTCAAAAAAAACACTACCAAAAACAAAATAATTCTTTTCATCACAGCCAAATATAAGGGTGAACTTAGAAATGAATACCATACTTCATTAATAGTTTTCAGCTAATCTCTAATCAGTTGCACCTATGGGTAACATCAATATATAAAGCGTTTAAGCCTACAAGACAGGCAGCAAGGATACACTTTTTAGGGGTTGTGTAACAAGTTGCCTTCTAGTTACTCCCGAATAATGTTTATATTCAAATTTTAAACTCAACAACCTAATCCCTATGAAACCTTTGCAATTAATTTTTATTGTCTGCTCTCTGTTTTTTATAGATATATGCTCCGCTCAAATCATTACAACCATTGCAGGCACAGGAACTGCCGGGTTCTCCGGTGATGGTGGACCGGCTTCGAGTGCAAATTGCAATTTCACTGCAGCTATAACCAGAGATATTTACGGAAACATCTATTTTACCGACCGCGATAATAATCGGATAAGAAAGGTAGATGCCAACGGAACGATAACAACCATTGCAGGTACAGGAACCGCCGGCTTCTCCGGCGATGGTGGGCCGGCAACTTTAGCCCAAATTAATAAGCCGATTGGTATCGTAATAACTCAGAATGGCATTATCTATTTTACTGATAATGGAAATAATCGTGTCAGGAAAATTAATACTGATGGAACAATTTCAACCATAGCCGGTACCGGCACTGCAGGCTACTCAGGCGATGGCGGTAATGCCCTAAGTGCTCAACTGAAAAGCCCATGGGGATTAGCATTAGATGCAAATGGAAATATCTATATTGCCGATCGTGACAATGATCGAGTAAGAAAGATTAATTTAACTACAAGCATTATTTCAACCGTTGTGGGTAATGGTACTTCAGGTTATAGTGGAGACAACGGACCTGCCACATCAGCGGCTTTAAATAAACCTATTGCTCTGTGCTTTGATTATGACGGGAATCTTTATTTTGCAGATGAGGACAATCATCGAATTCGGAAGGTTAATGTTTCGGGTACAATCACCTTATTTTCGGGAAACGGCACCGGTGGCTTCTCCGGCGACGGCGGAAGCGCTGTTAGCGCCAAACTAAATTATCCCAGTGGCGTGCATGCCGACATTGCCGGGAATATCTATATCGGCGACCGTTTTAACCAGCGTATTAGAAAAGTAAATACTTCGGGGATTATATCAACTATTGCGGGAACGGGTGCGGCCGGATACTCGGGAGACGGTGGTAATGCTACTAGCGCCAAATTAAACTATCCAAGAGAAATTTTATCTGACGGATCGGGCAATATTTACATTGCCGATGCAAGTAATAACCGCATTAGAAAAATTACTTATTGCAACTTACCGAGCATTCCAGTTATTAGTACTTCGCAAAACATACTATGCAGCGGGCAAAGTGCAACACTTTCTATAAGTGCAGGTACTTTAAATGATGCCGTAGACTGGCAATGGTATGAAGGGTCTTGCGGAGGCACTCCTGTTGGGAGCGGAAATTCAATTACAGTCACGCCTTCAACTACAACGACCTATTATGTACGTGGTGAGGGAGGATGTGTAACACCCTATGGTTGTGCTACTAGTACAATTACTGTTCAACAAGCTCCGGCTCAACCGGATACTATCTTAGGTAATACATTTACTTGTGTTAATTCATCAGGCACTTATTCAGTTGAGGCGGTGCCCGGTGCAACAAGCTATACTTGGTTCATACCGTGGGGATGGGGTGGCAATTCTACAACAAACTCCATTACGATTAATCTGGGTTACACCAGTGGTGCTATATCTGTTACGGCCAATAATACATGTGGAACCAGTGCGGTGCAAACGCTATATGTCTTCCTAATGGCCCCTCCGACTCAACCTCAAATGATTTCGGGAAGTACATCTGTTTGCCAAAATTTTACATCTTTCTACTCCATTTCAGATGTTCCCGGAGCAACTAATTATACCTGGAGCCTTCCTTCAGGGTGGACGGGAACTCCTTTTTCAACTTCTATTCAAGCAACATCCGGTTCTTCTAGTGGCACTATATCTGTTACGGCTAATAATACATGTGGGAGCAGCCCTGCTCAAACACTGTTAGTTAACGTACTACACACACCTGACCAGCCGACAAGTATTTTAGGTAACACTACTGTGTGCCAAAATACTTCAACAACGTATTCTGTCAATAATGTTACAGGGGCAACATCATACACGTGGACTTTGCCCTCTGGTTGGAGCGGCACTTCAAATACAAATTCAATCAACGTCATATCAGGTGTATCAGGTGGAACTATTTCAGTTAAGGCAAATAATATGTGTGGTACCAGCATACCACAAACGATAACCGTTAACGTAATTTCTGTTCTACCTCAACCATCAAGTATTATTGGGAATACCAATGTTTGTGCAAACACAGTCGTAAGTTATTCTATCGAGAGCATTCCAGGTGCTATAAACTATTCGTGGTTGTTGCCTTCAGGCTGGTCGGGATCATCTTCGACAAATTCAATTTATGTCTTAACCGGTTTTTCGGGAGGTACTATTAGCGTATTGGCCAATAACTCTTGTGGCAGCAGCGAGTTACAAACATTAACCATAACCGTAACAAACCCTCCATCGCAACCCTTCAGCATAACAGGTAATGTCAATGTATGCCCCAATACACCTGAAACTTATTCTGTGAGCACTGTTTCAAATGCCACAAGTTATACTTGGTCTTTACCCATTGGTTGGACAGGAACCTCCACAACTAACTCTATTAATTTAATATCCGGCAATGCGGGTGGAACAATCTCGGTTACTGCAAATAATGAATGTGGAAGCAGCATACCGAAAACACTATTGGTCAACACAATAACAGTTGATACTACGGTTACGGTCAACAATAATACGCTTGTTTCAAATGCTGTTTCAGCCAACTTTCAATGGATTGATTGTAATACGATGCAATGGGTCAGCAATGCTATAGAGCAGTCGTTTACACCAGTTGTAAATGGAAATTATGCGGTTATTGTTTCACAAAACAATTGTACAGATACTTCAGCCTGTTTTACCATTATACTTAACAGCAATAATAATATAAATGAAATGGCTCATTACATGGTTTACCCAAACCCTACGAGTGATTTTTTAGAGATAGCTGCTACGCATTTGGGAGATAACCGTACTTGTAAATTGACATTACTAAATATACTTGGGCAGCAACTTATGGAATTTACTGTTATGCCATATAATCATTCTTTTAGCGAACTATTCGATTTTAGAAATATTCCTTCGGGCAGTTATCTTCTGGTACTTAAATCACAGACAGAAAATCACATTTTTAAAATTCAAAAACTATGAGGTGCTACTTAGTGTGCCGTTGTTTTAATTATGTATTCGTAATTGCTCCTTTGAACAATTCTTAGCGATGCACATTCTGTATAAAATAATAAAGCTCCGGGTTACGGAGCTTTATTATTTTTTATGATTTGCACTTAGATTATTGCGTACTCTTAATAACGGGCTGATCGGTAAACCCTGTAACCGTAAACTCTGTGCGACGATTTAATTGATGTTCCTCTTCAGTACAAGGCACTCCGTCCTTACACTTGTTTAACAATCTGCTTTCACCATAACCTTTTGCTTGTATCCTATTCTCATTAATACCTTTAGATATAATGTACTTTACGGCACTTTCTGCACGGCGTTGTGACAGCTTTTGATTATACACTGTAGTGCCGCGGCTATCGGTATGCGAACCCAACTCAACAATAATTGTAGGATTATCTTTCATCAACTTCACCAATTTATCAAGTTCTAAAGCGGCATCGGGGCGGATGTTTGATTTATCGAAGTCGTAATATATGTTCTTCAGCACAATAGGTTGATTCACCTTCATCTTGTCTAAGTCAATATAAACTTTTTGATTCAAATCGTCTTTAGTCAAGCCTACTGTCGAAAAATCCATAGAGTTATTAAAGTATCCATCTTTTGAAGCCAGTAGTTTATATTCTGTTTCACCGTTAGCTGTAAAGTTTATGGTTCCATCGGAATTTGTAGTCTTTGTCTCCTTGTGCCCCGTACGCTTATTCAATACTTCTACTTTTGCTCCTGCAAGCGGCAATCCAGACTCTTTATCGCGTACCATAGCAATTACATTGAAAAGAAGATCCGGCCTCCGGAAGCGCAGTATGTTATCAATTAGGCCATCGCGACTGTTCCGATTGGAAGTAAAATATCCTGTTTCGCCACCATCTTTAGTAATGTAACCAAAATCATCCGAAGAGGAGTTTATAGGAACTCCAAGGTTAACAGGATCTGACCACGTGCCATTTGAAAATGTTGACTTGAAAATATCTAATCCCCCAACATTGTAGTGTCCTTCAGATGAGAAATACAAATCGTTACCCACAATAGTAGGAAACTGTTCATTTAGGGTTGTATTTATGGCAGAACCCAAATTCTTTGGAGCACCCCAGTTTTCGCCATCTTTAGTGACCATATATAAATCCGTGCCCCCAAATCCACCGGGCATGTCTGATGTAAAATACATCGTGTTGCCATCTGCAGATAAGGCGGGGTGTCCACAAGAATATTGATTGCTGTTAAATGAAAGTTCTTTTATATCCGTCCATGTTGTATCGTTTTTTGTTGCTTGATAAATTTTTAAGACTACTTCATCCGTGTTACTCAACTTGGGTTTCTTTTTTACATAATTATTTCGTGTAAAATAAATAGTCTTGCCATCCGGTGAAACAACTGCATTGCTTTCGTGATAAATGCCATTAACGCCGGGAACAGGCTTCGGCGTATCAAAACTTCCGGGAGATGTTTCATTAGCATAATAAATATCAAGGAAAGGGCGGCCATTCCACTCATAGACCTTTTTCGATCCACTTCGATCGGTGCTAAAAAGTAATCCGTTCTTATAATAAGAGGGACTCATGTTCGAAGAACTGCCATTTAGATTCGGTGTTTCGATAATAAAGAGTGAAGAGTCTTTGCTCCATTTACCAATAGAATCACACGATGCGAATAACTTCTGTGCAGTTTGGTCTGAAGGGACCTGATCTAAATATTGTTTTAGATAAACTTTTGCTTCCGTATAATCGCCAACGCTCATTAAAGATTGAGCAGCATAAAGTCGGTCTAATGATTTACCATCCGGCAAGTCGGCCACTTCTTTATACCATTTTGAAGATTCCGGGTAGTTTTTTAATTTACGATAAGAATCGGCCAGCTTTCGTTTAGCATCCGGTATATCTTTCTTATCCAAAGCTTTTTTAAATTTAACGATGGCTTTATCATAAGCAAATGCATTATAGAAACGCACGCCGGTATTGTAATACGAACTTGCACACCCCCCTAAAATTAGGATTAGCGCCAGTGTAGCAAGTGTATATAGTTTCGATAGTTTCATATTGTGTAATGAGTTATTTTTTTCAATAGCAGGGTTATAATCAAATTAGAAATATCGTGGTGAACGCATTTTTAAAATGTCGTAGCCAAAGTCGTAGCCTAACATAATTTCATGCGATCCGTTTGAATAATTATTCAGGGCCGTTGTTGTAAAGTCATAAGAATAACCAATGCGGAACTGCTTACTCAACTGTAACTGGATAATACCTGTAATAGCTTCCGGCATTCCCGCGTTCTTATCTCCTGAACGGAATGTAGCTCCTAACCACAAGAATTGTTTGATCAAGGTGTTCACGTTTATATCGGCCTGCAATGGTGCATTCTTTGTATAGCGGAACATTAACGATGGACGTACTACAAAGTCAGGAGATACCTCGAGCGCTACGCCTGTTGTAATCCAATAGTGCCGTACATAAGCCGGAATATCTTTTACTGCACCGTTAAATGAGAGCGGGCGGGTATTATCATAGCTCAAAAAGCCCGGGACCGATACGCCCAAGTAAAATTTCTTACTATAGAGATATGCCCCTGCACCTACGTTGGGCACCAGTTTAGAAATGTTGCCCCCTTGGTAAACCTTATCGGTAGGGTCTATAATTATTGCGTCACTCAATTTAGCCGATTGATTCATCAGCCCTGCTTTGATGCCTATGGCCAACTTCAAATTATTCTTTATCGGAATATGGTAAGCATAGTCAACCATAATATTAGTACGGTTGGTTATACCGATTTTATCATTCGATATGGTAAGGCCTAACCCGACTTTACGGCTTTTGAATACCGGACCATGAACGGTAGCTACGATCGATTTCGGAGCTCCGTCTAATTTTACCCATTGGTTTCGATAGAGCAGAGTGGCCATAGCATAATCTTTACTTCCGGCATATCCCGGGTTTATCAGTAATTGATTAAACATATACTGCGTAAGCAAGGGATCTTGCTGTGCCATCCCTTCGAAGAATACGGCTATCAGTAAGGCAGCAGTGAATAGTATCTTTTTCATTCTCTTAATTAATTTGTTTGTGAGGTGAATGATTTTATGTTAGAGGGTTAGCAATTATTGTCTTCTTAAATCAACGTAGCCGCTGTATTTATAATTCTTTTCTTCTGAAGTGAAGATGACGAAGTATGTGGCATCTGGTAATGGCTCTCCATTAAGATTAGTGCCATTCCATTCGTTATGATAATTCTTCTTATAGTACACAACGTTACCCCAACGGTTGAAAATGGTTAGCTCATTATTCGGGTAAAGCTCAATGCCTACAATTTCAAAGTTATCGTTAACTCCATCGGTATTTGGTGAGAATCCTGTCGGAATTTTAATAGAATCGATACAGTCAATTACAGGACGAAGCGTTAGTACTACCGTATCTGTTGCAGTACATCCACCTTGAGTGACAGTCCATACCAAAACATTTTCTCCATGAGCCGCATTAGTTACGGTAGCTGTGGGGTCGGTGTTACTGGAAAGAGATACGCTGCCACCGATTACTGACCAAGTTCCCTGTCCGGTTGCGTGTAACAAGAGATTTTCTTTTTTACAATCGGAGGCATCGGGGCCGGCATTGGCTACTATATTTATAAATGTCACAATAACGGTATCTGAGTAAACACAATTTATACCGCTGGTGCCTGTTAGAACAAATATATTGCTACCACTTGCCAAGTTCGTTACTGCCGGAGACAATACGTTAGTGGCCGATAGTACTGCGGTACCTATAGAGTTCCAATTATAATTGCTGATGTTAACTACTGTACCATCTAATGTTGTAGTATTCGGGTTTCCACAAATTAATTGATCAGGGCCTGCATTGACCGAGGCTTGTGCTTGTGGTGTTAAATTAATCTGTGCCGTGTTAGAGCATCCGTTTATATCTGTAACGGTTACGGTATAAACTCCGGCACATAAATCAGAAATTAAGGATGTTGTTCCGGATGTTGTTGTTCCGTTACTCCAACTAAACGTATAGGGTGAAGCGGTACCACCTGTTGCACTCGCACTTATTCCACCATTACATTGGTTGTAACAGGGGCTTGCGCCTTGTAAATTGATAGTTATGGCGTCCGGTTGATTCAAGGTTATTGATGCAGTTGCTGTGCATCCGGCATCTGTAGTAATGGTTACTGAATAAGTGCCGGGAGCCAATCCGCATAAGGTGTCATTGTTACTCGATGAACCCGACCAATGAATTGTATAGGTTCCTGCAGGAGCACTCACGTTGCTCACTTTTATGCAGCCATTGTTGCTCGAGCAAGCCGGCTGGTTAACTACGGATAAGGAAACAGTTAAAGGGTCAGGTTGAGAAACTGTAACCTGAGTATTCGCAGTGCAGCCGTTTAAATCGGTAACTAATACCGTATAATTAGCTGCGCAAACATTTGAAATGTCTTCTGTAGTAGCCCCATTGCTCCAAACTGTGGTATATGGTGAAACGCCACCGTCAATTGTTAAATTTATTGCAGCGTTGCATCCACCATTACAAACTATAGTATCGCTAAAAGTATAGGATAGTGTTAATGCCTCGTTTATGTCAACAATGCTGTCACACGCAGCGGCGGTGCAGCCTCCGGACTCGCTTACCGTTACACAGTAATTGCCCGCAGGAACATTCGTTAGCGTTGCATTTGTTGAGCCTGTTGACCAAACATACGTAAATGGCACGTTTCCACCATTTACTTGTACACTCATGCTTCCGGTTGCTGTTCCACCACACGTAATATCGGTAGGGGTCATCGTAAGTGTAATTGCAGTTGGTGCAGTTAATTTAAGCGAGTCGTTGTTTGTACAACCGTGATTATCAGTAACTGTGAAGTAATAAGTGCCCGCAGTTAAATTGGATATTACATTTCCAGTTTCGCCGTTTGACCATGTATAGACAAATGGTGCCGTGCCTCCGATAACGGTTAATGATATCTCACCACCCGTTCCTGTAGCACAATTTACCTGCTGTGTAACATTTGCCGTGAGTTGGAGAGGTTGTGGAGCCGTGATGTTGTAAGTGCCTTCGGCAGTACATCCTAAAGCTGAAGTAACGGTTACACTCCATGTGCCTGATCCGATATTAGATAGAGTATCTGTTGTCTCTCCGTTTGACCAGGTATATGTATATGGTGCTTCGCCATTGTTAACATGTACCGTTAAGGAGGCATCCGTATTACCCGCACAAGATATCGCATGTATTAAGTCGAAAGTCAGTGTCATTGGTGGCGCATTAGTTACGGTAATTGTTTTACCTGCGGTACATCCGGCATCATCCGTAACGTGTACCGTGTAATCTCCCGCACTCAGGTTCAATAAGGTGTCACCGCTATTCGCCGGGTTTCCATTAATTGTTATAAGATAAGGACTAACGCCGCCGGTAACGTCAAATGTCAACGACCCATTAGCAGCAACATCGCATGCAGGTTGCACAATAATAGTTGACGTAATATTAATTTGCGGTGACTGCACTAAATCTATAGAAGCTTCTGCAGTACATCCGCCTGCATCTGTTACGGTAACACTATAGTTGCCTGCCGGAGCGTTCGTTAATACATCGTCTCCCTGACTTGGTACACTCCACGTATAAGAATAAGGAGCGGTGCCGTTTGCCGGGGTGGCTTGAATAGAGCCGCCCGGGGTTGTACATCCCGGTTGTGTAAGTACTGTAAGGCTCACATTTAGATTATTCAGAAGTGAGACATTCACGCATGCCGTAGCCGAACAATTGTTTGCGTCTGTTACGGTAACACAATAATTGCCGGGTCCTAAATCTGTCAGTAAATCGGTAGTGGCACCATTGTTCCAAATATATGTATATGGGGCTATACCTGTGTTTATGGTAACCTGTACTATTGCTGTATCCGGGCTGTTGCAGTAAAGTTGATTCAACTGACTTGCCGTGATAGTTAATGGTGCGCTCACGTTAATGTCCACATCTGCCGTACTTATACATCCATTCGCATCGGTTATAGTCACACTATAGTTACCACTCGTCGTTGGATGAATTACGTTGTTTGTTGAACCATTAGACCAATGATAGGTATAAGATGTTGTACCTCCTATTGCTGAAGCGGTAAGCGTAATATTTTGTTGACCTCCAGTGTTACAATCGGTAATAACCGTATTAATAGATGCGGTAAGCACATCCGGTTCTGTAAGTGTAATCGTAGCCTGACCGGTACAACCATCTACATCGGTAGCCGTAACTGTATAGATACCTGCACCTATACCTGTTAGATTCTGTTGCGTTGATCCATTAGACCACTGATAGGTAAACGGAGCCACACCCGCAGCGGCTGATACATTTATGCTACCATCGGTTTCTCCGTTACAAGAAATATTGTATCCGCCATTATAATTTGATGGCGTTAAAGTCAACACTAAGGTATCGGATTGAATAAGTGTTACTGTTGCGCTTGCCGTGCAACCATTAATATCCGTAACGGTAGCACTATACGTACCTCCGCCTAAGCTATCAATGAACAAAGTCGTCTCAGCATTGCTCCAGATTACATTAAATGGAGAGGAGCCGTTTGCTACATTAATTTCTATACTGCCATTATTGTTTACACAAGTTACATTAACTCCTGCACCATAGTCTGATAGTGTAGTTGTAAGATGCAATGAATCGGTTGTCGTAACGGTACCCTGATCTGTAGCGGTGCATCCGTTTGCACCGGTTACGGTTACCGAGTAAGTCACTCCTATCGTTGGGTTCTCAATCGATTGACCGGTTTCACCATTTGACCAAGCGTAAGCAAACGGGCTAATTCCTCCACTAACATTTGCTGTAAGTTGGTAAGAAGTTGTGCTACAATTTATTGCCAGGTCAGGAACGTTTACTGAAAGATTATTTATTAAAACAACACTAATCGTAGAAGTAAACGTACAGTTGTTGCCATCGGTTACGGTTACAGTGTAATCCCCGACATCTAGCCCGGTAAGGTCTTCTGTTGTTTCTGCATTGCTCCAAACAAATGAGTAAGGAATTAGACCACCACTTACTGTTAAATCAATTGCGCCATCAGATCCGGGCGAACAACCTGGGGAGGTTATGTCTGGCGTAATAGTTACTGTGTTAGGAGGATTAATAGCGAATGTTGCAGACGATGTACAATTATAAGCATCGGTTACAGTTACAGTATATGCTCCAACAGCCAATCCCGTTAAGTGATCATCAGTGGCTCCGTTTGTCCAAGCATAGGTATAAGGTGCTTCTCCGCCATTCGCAGTAATAGAAATTGATCCTAAATCTCCCGGACAAATTGGTTGTGTAATAATATCCGCAATTGTAATATTGGCACCACCCGCATTGATACTCCAAGATCCTGTAGCTGTGCAGCCATTCGCATCCTCAATCGTCACAGAGTATGTTCCTGTCGTTAGATTATTAATATCCTCTGTTGTTTCGCCATTGGACCAATTATATGTAATCGGGGGAACCGCACCGGCAGGGTTAAGGTCTATAGACCCTAATTGATTACCACATCCCGGCGAGAATGGATTTGCAGTCATGTTTATGTTACAACATTCATTAATAGTTAAGCCCGTAAGGCTTGTCGTACAACTTCCTGCATCTGTAATAGTCACACTGTAATTACCTGCCGCATCAACTAATGTTGCATCGGTATTGCCATTAGACCATAAATAGGTCAAAGGAGACGTGCCACCTGAAACGGTTAATGAAATTTGGCCGTTGTATGATACGGAGCAATTTGGCTGAGTAATGTCTGCAATAGCAGTAAGGCTATCTGTATGTGTTACAACGATGTTATCTATAATCTTGGCGCAATTGTTTGCATCCGTAATCGTAACATAATAGGTACCGGGCATTAATCCGGTAATATCCTGATCGGTGCTTTCATTGAACCATAAGTATGTATATGGGGCTGTACCCCCTGTTACTGTTAAATCAATTGATCCATCTGGAACCCCTGCACAACTCTTTTGCGGGGTAACCGTGTAATTTGCAATTAAAGAATCAGGTTGTGTAATAGTTACTGAAGTTGTAGCAGAACAATTGTTTGCATCGGTTACCGTTACTGAATAAGTATCTGCAACCAACGCAATATTAACTTGATTCGTAGCTCCATTAGACCAAATAAATGAATAAGGTGCTGTTCCACCACCTGGGTTTGCGTCTATTTCTCCGTCAAATACTCCGTAACAAGATACATTTGTTGATATAGGTGTTAAGGATAAAACATTCGGTTCATTAACCGGAATGGTTAATACGAGTGAACATCCTAATCCATCAGTGATTGTCACAGAATAGTTTCCGGCACTTATTCCACTAATATTATCATCAGTAGTGCCATTAGACCACAGGAAAGTATAATCCGGCGTACCATCAGCTACGTTCACAATGATTGAGGCATTTGATAACCCATTACATGTTGGTTCAGTCACATTTGATGTTGCATGTAATGTTGTAGGTGCAGTTAATGTGAGATTAGCTTCGGCAGTACAATTGTTTTCATCCGTAACAGTTACTGAATAGGTACCTTCTCCAAGATTACTGAGATTCTGCGTTGTTGCACCATCTGCCCAAGCAAAACTATATGCTCCCGTGCCTCCGCTTACCGCAGTATTAATACCTCCATCGTCAATGCCTCCACAATTCAATGCCGGGTTAGGCGATAACGATACTAAAAGTTGATTGGGTTGGGTTACATTAAATGAACCAAATGCAGAACAATTGTTCGCATCATGTATGGTCACTGAAATGGTGCCGGCGCTCAAGTTGTAGATGTGGTCATCGGTAACACCGTTTGACCATAAATAAGTATATGGCAATGTACCTCCTGTAACAGATACAGATGCATCAGCATTCGCATCTCCAAAACAAAGTAAGTTATTTCCCCCGGTTAATACTGGAACATTGATTAGTGGAACAATGGTGTCTGGTTGCGTCAGTGTTACGGAGCCGGTTGCAGAACAACCATTAATGTCTGTTAATGTAACTGAATACGTGCCCGCTGTTACTCCTACAAGATTAGATGTTGTCGCTCCTGTATTCCACACATAGGAATAAGGAGTGGTACCGCCGCTTGCTAATGTATTCACTTCGCCACTTGCCTCACCGTGACATTGAATATTATAACCACCTGAGCCCGGAGAAGTAACACTAAGTGTAAGTGGGGCCAATGGATTAATTGTTGCCGTGTTTGTTGCCGTGCAGCCATAGGCATCGGTTGCTGTTACGCTATAGGTTCCTACACTTAATCCTGTTATAGAAGATGTTGTTTCTCCATTGGACCAAATATAGGTATAAGGTGCCGTTCCACCACTGATACTTGTATAGACAGCTCCATCGTCATTTCCGTTACAAGAAACGTTAGCTCCATTATAATTAGATATACTGTCTATATCAATAATAAATGGTACAAGTGGCTCTGTTATCGTATAGGATGCAAAGTCCGAGCATCCGTTTTGGTCCGACACCGTAACGGAAATAGTTCCGGCAGTAAGTCCAGTAATCGTTGCTACGGTTGCTCCATTAGACCACAAATAATTATAGGGGCCTGTACCGCCTGTAACTGATACCGATGCATCTCCTGTAGCGGTTCCATAACAAACTATGTTAACCCCATTAATTATGGTAGATGATATTAAAGGCACCGGTATAGAAGGTTGAAAAACGGTTTCGGTCTGTGTTACCGTGCATCCGGCATTATCGGTAACGGTTACCGAATAAGTTCCGGCGGGCAACAGGTTTATATCTTCTGTAGTAGCTCCATTAGACCAACTATAACTGTATGGAGTTGTGCCACCGGAAACCGTAATATCAAGAGCTCCGGTAGATTCTCCCTGACATCCTGCTGGCTGATTAGATGCAATGCTTACCGTTAATTGCGGTGCTTGATTAATCGTAACGCTTACGGTTGCGGAACACAGCTTGGCATCTTTTACTGTGACTGTATATGTACCTTGAGCTAAATTGCTTGCAGTATTTGTTGTTGAGCCATTAGACCAAATATAGGTGTAAGGGGTAGTGCCTCCATTAACTAAAACGCTTGCTGCACCTGTATTTGCCCCATAGCAAGCCACATCATTATCTACTACTCCCGTAACATCTAGAATGGCAGGTTCGGTAATAGTTACGCTGGACGTAGTTGAACAGCCTAAAGCTCCTGTAACCGTAACGGTATAAGTTCCAGGTGAAAGATTAGTTATGGTTTGAGTGGTGGCACTATTAGACCACACATAAGTGAATGGGCCAAGTCCTCCGGCATTTACGTTTGCAGAGCCATTATTTAATCCAAAGCATGTCACATGAGTAGGAGTTATTGTTGCGGTAACCTTTCTTACATGTATAGTATAGGCGTATGAGGCTGTGTTATTATAGAAGCAACCATTATCCTTTACCGAAGCCACAAAACTGTATGCCGTCGCAGATCCATCGGCCAGAGTGGTTTGCCAGTTAAATGTTCCGGTAGTCGGGTTCGTTACACCGCTGCTTGTAAATGTAGCCGGAGCGCCGATACCATTATTCCATGTTAGCGTTAAATTCTGACCCACGTCAGGATCCGATGCGAAAATTTGAAAGTGAATTAAATCTCCCGCACAAACTTCCATCTCATAAGAAGTTGTGCCGTTAATTCCCGATATTACAGGATTTTGATTACTGCAATTCACAATTTGAATTTGAATATCGCGAATCGTTGTGCCTATTAATACCCCATTTCTATATTCCTTAACTAACACGGCCAAAATACCTACCTGACCAATTGTGGTTGGTGTCATGTTGATTTGTCCCGTTGCTGGGTGTAACGATGCTGCCGGCGAAGACGAAATAAAGTTAGTTGTGCTATAAGGGGGGATATAAGTAACCGTGCCCGTATTAGATGTCTTTGGTGTAATCAATTCATAGGATAATGAATCTCCATTTGCATCCACAGCGCCCTGATTAAAGTTGAATAACTGTCCTTGACAAATGAATGCGACCGGACTTACGGTAAATGTAGGTGATGAGTTTTGTGGAGCTGCCACATTGTTTAATGTTGCCTCTACATATAATTCAGGCGTTGTATTGCTGGAGTTGCATGGGTTTGGGTGTACAATTGTGGTGATAGAACAGTTGCGGCAGCATACCTGATAGCTGAAGTTCCAATCCGTTGCCTGCCCCGGTAAGGTAACATTGCCTCTATAAACATAGCGTTGAATACCGGTTGAAGATCCCCCGCTGCAATTGGTAACACCTGTGCAAGAGAAAGTAATCTCTTCACCCGTAGGGCTAATACGGTTTAAAGTCTGAGTAAAATTCTGACCTAATGCTGTTGAGCGTATGCGCAGGGTAACGGTATTGGGTGCTGCAACGCCACCGCAATCTCTAAAAAAGGTGCAAGTAACCTCATACGTATTTCCGGATATCCATTTGTAAGAAATATCCGCACCGGCTGCGTGCGTAGCATAAGTCGTTGCAGGCTTTAGAAATCCTAAAAAGGAAACAACGAGAAACAATAACAGAAGTCCTTTTCTATTTAATGTTTGAGAATGTCGTACCGCTCTGAACGCGTAAAATCTTTTCATCAGTTTTAGATTTTAATAGTAAATGTTTGGGTTAATGATAATGGTTTCAAACGCGACAAATTTAACAGCGCATTATTTTATCATTTTTAGATGTTGTCCACATTATTCTCACAAGGCATTTGTGAATAACACTTAAATAGACACTCTATTTTAATCGCTTCTAATGTCTGAACATCGGATTATGTGATGTATCAGCAAAAAATTATTACAATTTTCTAATTCATTAATTGATAAAAACCCAAGTACAACGGCACAGTCATATTTTCTAAGTACTTTTAAAGCCCTAAAGCAACTACTGCACCTTTTATGAACGCATTGAAAGAAAAATTTATGAACGTATCTCTTCCTGTGGCAAAAGACATTAAAGCCATGTTGAAGGATTATGGAGAACTGGAATTAGGAACAACAACAGTTTCTCAATTATATGGCGGAATGAGAAGTATGAAAGCTCTTGTAACAGAAACATCGCTTCTTGATGCCGATGAGGGTATTCGATTCAGGGGATACACTATTCCCGAGTTGCGTGAAAAGCTTCCGACTGCACCGGGGTGCACAGAGCCGCTTCCAGAAGCATTATTTTATTTATTACTATTTAATGAGTTGCCTCAATCTGAAGATGCAGCAGCAATCACACGTGAATTGACATCTCGAGCAACGGTACCACAGCATGTGTTCGATGCATTGGATCATCTGCCCTTGAACACTCATCCAATGACCCAATTTACGATTGCGATTATGGCAATGCAAACCGACTCCGTCTTTGCTAAAGCTTATCGTGATGGCATCAACAAAAAGGAATATTGGGATCCAATGTTTGAAGATGTATTCAATCTGATTGCTAAACTTCCTGTTGTTGCTGCATATATTTATCGTAGAACCTATAAGGGAAGCCAGCATATCCCTTCAGACCCTAGCTTGGACTGGGCCGCCAACTTTGCGCACATGCTTGGCTACGAGTCTAAAGAATTTCAAAGTTTGATGCGGCTGTATTTAACTATTCACGCGGACCATGAGGGCGGAAACGTTTCTGCTCACACGACACATCTTGTCGGCTCTGCACTCAGCGATGCCTATTTATCTTTTGCAGCCGGAATGAATGGACTCGCGGGGCCTCTACACGGATTAGCCAACCAGGAAGTAATTCGTTGGATATTTCAAATGCAAGATGATATAAAAACAACCAACCCTACAAAGGAACAAATTGCAGAATATATTAAGAAAACATTGGAAGAGGGTAAAGTTGTTCCGGGTTATGGTCATGCTGTATTGCGTAAAACCGATCCTCGCTTTACTGCACAGGCTGATTTTGCTAAACGTTATTGCCCCAATGACGAGCTCATAAACATTGTATGGAATATATACGAGGTTGCACCTCCTATTTTAGAGTCGACAGGAAAAATTAAAAATCCATGGCCTAATGTGGATGCACATAGCGGTTCATTATTGGTACATTATGGCTTGGTTGAATATGATTTTTATACTGTACTGTTTGGCGTGTCGCGTGCCTTAGGTGTTCTGGCATCTTTGTGTTGGGATCGGGCATTAGGTCAGGGACTCGAACGCCCAAAGTCGGTAACTACAGAATGGGTTCGCAAATTCATTGAAAAGAAAACTGTGAAGTCTAACAAGCCATAAGTGCATTCGTAGATTTATCAAAAAGCCGCCGGGGTCCCTCAGCGGCTTTTTTTATGCATAAGACTGTGATGCAAAGAGCCGTGCATAAGGGCCGTCTTGTTTCAATAACATTTTGTGTGTGCCATATTCAACTACTCTTCCTTTGTCAAGAACTAAAACCTTTGTTGCCTTTTGTATCGTAGATAAACGATGGGCGATGATAACAGAAGTACGCTGGGCAATGACAGTGTCCACTGCTTTCTGTAACATCCGCTCCGTATTATTATCAACAGACGAAGTGGCTTCATCCATTATAAGAATTTGTGGATTAAATAATACGGCACGAACGATAGAGATTAATTGCCTTTGCCCTAAAGACAAACTTTGTCCACGTTCCATTACTTTAAAATCATAAGCCCCCGGTAGTTGTTGAATAAATTCATCTGCTCCGCAGAATACGGCGGCTTCATAAACCTTCTCGTATGGAATATTTTGTTTCAACGTAATATTTTCATAGATACTTCCTGAAAAGAGAAAAACATCCTGGAGTACAACGGTCATATTTCTGCGAATTGAATTTATCTGATAGTCGCTCAGCGAAACGCCATCTATCTTGATAGCCCCGGAAGAAATTTCGTAATTACGACTTAGTAATGCGATAAGAGTTGATTTACCTGAACCCGTTGCTCCTACAATAGCAAGGGATTCTCCTTTATTAATCGTAAATGAGATGTCATGTAAAATTTGTTGATTAGTTCTATAGCCGAAGCTAACATGTTCAAATACAATTTGATTTTCTAATCTGCTAAATTCAATTTTTCCGTCAGATACATGATGCGACTGATCATCCGTAATCTTAAGTACTCGCTCTGCAGCAATGAGTCCCATCTGCAAGGTGTTAAACTTATCTGCTAACATCCGAATCGGGCGAAACATCATATTAATACAAAGTATGAAAGCATTAAACTGTCCCAACGTAAGTTGATTTTGAATATATGCATCTGACCAGTACCACAGCATTGCACCTAATGCAAGTGATGATGTAATTTCTACAACCGGAAAGAATACGGAATAGTAAAAGATAGAGCGTATATGTGCTTTTCGGTGTGCTTTATTTATTTCTTCAAACTTCTTCATCTCTCTGGCCTCTGCATTAAACAACTGCACAATCCACATGCCCGTGATGTGCTCTTGAATAAACGTGTTCATTCGGGTAACCTGATTGCGTACTTCAGTAAAGGATTTGCGAACACCTTCCTTGAAGATATATGCGGCTAATAATAATAGTGGCAATACAGATAAGGATACTACGGATAGTTTCCATGAAGTGTAAAACATAAACGCAATGATTGCGACGATGGTCAGAATGTCGCTTACAATATTCAGCACGCCTTCGGCAAAAATTTCATTTATAGACTCAATATCATTAATGGTGCGCGTTGTAGAAGTCCCTACGGGTGTTGTGTCAAAAAAGGTTAGATTATTTTCAATCAGGTGGTGAAATACCCGTACGCGTAAACGACTGATAATAGTTTGCCCCAGCCACCCGCTATGAAATGTAAATAGAAAAGACAGGAGCACATTCATCAGTAATACCAATAACATAAACAGTGCAATTCTATGCAACAACATATAATCTGACTTTAATATCGCATTGTCTAATGCAAATTGTGTTAAGTATGGTGTAAGAAGAGAGCTTAGGGCAAGAATGACAGATATAAACAAAACAGAGAGCAACCTCAACCGATAGGGTGCTGCCAGTTGAAGAATTCGGCGTAATAATTTTATGTTGCTGATTCGGTTCTTATCGGTACTCACTATGCACGCAAAAGAGCGTGTGCAAATTTGATTGAATTAAATTAAAAACTCAGACGCAGATTAGTAAATAAATTTCTTCCCGGGGCTTGTATGCCGGAAGAAAAAACACGATAATTCTGATCAAGGATATTGTCAATTCCTGCTTGAAGCATAACATTCTTCGTTAATTGATACCCGATATGCAAGTTCAACACGTACCATGCGGGCATTCCCATTGGAGTAGCATACTTCTCATTATCTTCTGCATTCAGTAAGTAGTCTTTAATATTTTTCTTTCCATTCATTAAGATAAATAATTCTGAGTTGAACCGGGAGTTATAATAATGTGCCGATACTCGTGCATATAGCGGTGGAATATGATCTAATGGAACATTCGCACTGTCTGTTTGAATACGTCCATAAGTATAGGTAACCGATGCAGATGCGCTGAAATGGTTGCCTATATCCGATCTAATATTTGAGTTAAATCCGCAAATGAAGGCCCTGCCCTTATTTTGAGCTGCATACACTTTTACGGTATCTCCCGCATACACCGTAGTGTAATCTCCGTTAAACATCATAAAGCGATCAACAACAATAACGTCGCGTAGCCATGTATAATAGCCCACATTTTCCCATCTTACACGTGAACCAAAGAATCTTGTAACAGTTAACTCCACATTATATGACTTCTCCGGCTTAATGTCGGGATTAGGAACAATCAACTGTACCTTAGGTTTAGTCTCGAATACTTTACTCAAATCATCTACATTGGGCGAGCGGTATCCCGAGCAAAGAAGTAATCCGACTTTCGTCTTATCATTCGGTAAGAAAACTAATCCCACATTGGCTGATGAGCCAATATTATGTTGTATAACCTCATCAAATGGAAAAGGGAAGAATTCTTTCGTAATAAATTTAGAATAAAGTCTAATATATTCTGCGCGCACTCCATCATTTAATATCCATTTATTTGTAATAAAGTATTGGTGAGTGAAGTATAGTGCAAGGGTCTCTCTGTGATTATCGCCATCAGGATAGCGAGTACTTGCCGGCTTGCTCTCCAGGCTGTTTATATTAAAGTTCTTTGCTGTTGAGTTTAAAAACTCAACATACGACTCAAATCCAAGTTGCCACGTCTGCTTTTTCATGATTTTAAGTAAAGTCATATTTAATCCTCCCGTATTAACCTTCTCTAACTGGGTGCGTAGGTTTGCTTTCTCAAAGCCTCTAGTAATCCGGCTCTCCTCAAGGTGTTGATAGTTAGTTGTTATATTCAGGCGATTAAAGAATCTATTGTGGAAGGTGTGCGAATAGTTGCTGGAAATTAAACCTCTGAATTGTGGCCCATAATCCCATCTTGCACTGATTGCCTTTTGATCCGAACCGATATCGGTAAGTCTGTCATATCGAGGTATATCACTTGTTGTGGATATCTGAATGTTAGTTATGTAGCGATCATTTTCATTTGGAACAAATAACAATTTATGCACAAAATCATATTGTTTATATCCGGAATATGTTTGTTTATACGGATTTGTATTTATCATCATTGAATCTTTACCATTAACTCGTTCAACATAGAAATAGCGTTTACCCCAAACACTGTCATAAACACCTTTAGCTTTGCCCATAATCAAATCTCCAAAATGGCTATAGGTGAAGGAGGTCATGGATGCGTACTTCGTATTCCCCCAATTAATATCAGCATGAGTCGTCATTTCATTATTTACGGAACTATAGCGAAAAAAGGCATTACCGGACTTCTGGTCTAATTCCGGACTTAATGTGTATAAGTGGATGACTCCGCCGAGTGCATCCGTACCATATATAGAAGAGGCTGGTCCATAGAGCACCTCGACACGTTCAAGACTATTCTGATCGGCGGTAATAATATTTTGAAGATGTCCTGCACGATAAATCAAATTATTCATTCGTACCCCATCAATCATTAATAAAACCCTGTTGGCTTCAAAGCCACGTATAACGGGGCTTCCTCCGCCTTGTTGGCTGCGTTGAACAAATAACGCTCCGCTATTCTGTAAAAGGTCGGCTGTCGTTTGTGCATTTAATTTTTTAATACTATTCTTATTAAGAATTTCTATTTGAGGAGACGTTTCGAGTTGTTGTTCTTCGTACCGGAAGGCAGATATGACCACTTCATTGATTTTAACAATTTTATTTGTAGTATCGGAGGGCAGGCTTTCTTGCGCATAAGAGAAAAGCATTGTCATCAGGAGTATAATTGTAAAAGTTCCTTTCATTTCTATTTGATTGTACTTGCATTTTGAGCAGGTTAATTTAAAAACAATCGCTCTTTACTTTGATGAACAATGCTGGTTTGTATTATTAAAAATATTTTTCAGGATAAAATACTTTCATCAAAGTCAATCCATTAGCCGGTGCGGAAAAGTCTGTCTTAGTGTTTAAGCGCGCCGAAAAAATATCCGGAAGGCTCTCTATCGCAATATTTCCCCGCCCAATCTGTACGGAGGTTTGTACCATAGCGCGTACCATGCCTCTTAAAAACCGATTGGCTTTGACACGAAATATCAGAAGTTGCCTTTCGTCGTCAAACAACCATTCACAAACTTCAATATTGCAGAGAGTTGTTTTTGTCTGAGAATTTTTCTTTCCAAACGAGGCAAAATCTTGTTGTTCCTTATAAAATTCAGCCACCTGATTCAACACATCAAGGGGCAATGGCTTGTAAGGATAGTAGCAGGCAAAAAGCTGATTAAAAGGATTTTTTCGGTAACTAATGTGATATTCATAATTGCGTGCTATGGCATCAAAACGGGCATGCGCATTGTTTCGAACTTGTTTAATACTATATACGACGACATCTTCTGGTAATATGAAATTCAGTTTTCTCACGATATCGGCAGGTAAATCTTTCTCTGTAGAAAAATGAGCTACATTATGCAGCGCATGTACTCCCGCATCAGTGCGACTGCTACCTAGTGTTATTATCTCCTCACGTAACAATGTGTGTAACGATTCATTCAGAATAGCCTGAACGGTGCGGCTTGCATTCTTTTGTATTTGCCATCCATGAAAGTCAGTTCCTCGGTATCCCAGTTCAATAAAGTATCTCGACATATCAGATTCTACTTGTTAAACAAGAGTAGTGCACTAAGCTTATATATATGATTCTCGTTATCTCTACTTTCTCCGGATATATCTAACAATATTAACTTGTAGTGCTTCAAGGAATCTACTATTACCGTCATCTCAGCAACGGGTAATTGCATATCAAGACCTATAGTCAACTTATTATCGAGCCATTGGTTTAGGTCTATCGTGTCTTTTATTGCATCAGTTACAATAAGATACTTCCCTAGCTTATCCATTTCTTTTAATCCCGTTGTTTCATTACTGATATTATAAATCTGTTCCAGAGGCACAACATAAGTATATCCATTCGTCTCCTGTGCCTTGGGTGAGCATACATATAAAAATGGTTCATATTTTTTGGTTGATAATTCAATATCGTCTTTCGTATATTTAGGTTTAATCCCCATCATATTCATAACGTCTTCAGCCTGAGCCCTGACATATTTCGTTTTCAAGCTATCCACCGATTCTGCTAAGAGCGGCTGCACTGAAGTAAGGCCATGCATTTTAATCAAATAATTCAGAATTGAGGTTACTTCAAATTGTTCTTCACTGTTAAGTTGTTCCGGCATCTTATCTTGTTTATTATTTATCTTTCCTTCCCCATCTAAAAAATTATGTTCTTCTAAAATTTCTACAAGTCTGGAATACTGTGTTTTCTTAGAAATCGAAAACATACTTATCGGGCCATAAATGCTGATCATTGTTGCAATCAATAACGAAAGTGGAATAAAAATTAAATTCCCTTTTCGAACGATAGAATGCAATGATACAATGGTCAACCATATCGCAGTAATCAAGATGATATACCGATCTTCGGTAAAACTATACATATTGATTCGTTTAAAGATGGCTAAATAAAGTAAAAGTAAAACCGGCATCAATGCGATGAAGTAATAGCGATAATAAAGCTTGGCAAGATTTTGTTTATCGGATTGTTGGAGTGGATAAATAAGCAGCCACGATAAAACGCCACTCACAGAAAAGCCTAGCACGAGCCACGACACCCAACCTTTTGGCCAGCTCCAAGTGAGTAATATTTTTGCTCCATATAAATATAAGATCGATAGATAAATCAATACAATAGGGATGAGTATATAGATTGAGAAGATTTTTAATAGTGGCGAGAAATTGATATGCTCGTCATCCTCTCGCAAGCGCATTTGCGGCAGTCCTGCAAGAAAATACATCGGATGGAAAATACACGAAATCAGAGCAAACAAGTATCCGTATGCCTTAGCATCTATAGTTAAATTAAATAAAGAGTCCACGGCCATTATAGCCCCTGATAGCCCTACAAATAGCACCGCACTGAATAATGAGGCTTGCAGCCAGCGAAAAAAAACATATTGATTAAAATACCAAAATGCAAACTGACGATTTCGATAGCCAATGACCGAAACTGCAACAGACAAATGTGCGGCAAACAGCAGTCCGATATAACGATATACGTGGATCATTGGACCTTTATCCATATTCTCAGGCAACGTGTAATAATAGACTGCAAGAAGGATAAGCAGTAAAACTTGAATACTATATTTTAGTGTTGTATTCCATTTAAACGACTCCGGCAATATGGTTAGCGTAATTAATCCAGGCAGCGCAATGCCGCAAATGAGTATAACCTTTAAAAGGAAATAGTCAGCGTGTTGAGGTCTATCTATAATCAGAACTGAGGTAACAAATGCAATAACACATATAATGAGTGCTAAAGGGAAACGAAGTGTAACATGTTTCAATTCTTGTTGCAATTCTGTAAATGATAATTTAATAGGATTCATACTTATCGAATAATTATTAATGGTATTTGCTTCCTTGTTTCTTTTCCCTCGTTAATCTGAACATAATATAACCCTGCGGGTATCCCAATAAGCGATATCGGATTATCGGGGCTGAGTTCATGAGTCAACACCTTTTGTCCTAGTAAATCAATAAGAGCTAATGAACTAAATCGAGGGGCATTTTGAATAGTGCAATAGTCTTGTGCCGGATTGGGATACAAGGTAACGATAGGCTGAAAACACTCATTAACATGAGCTAAATTATTATTATATAAAGGTGTTGCAGTTTGGATTACAAAATCTCCCGTTCCGTTCGGCAAACGAGAATACGATTTATCGGGTTGCTGTAATGTATAATGCACATAGTCCACTATAGCCATACTATTATCATAGGTATCCGAGAGAATTACTGTGCCTAAGCTCTTATTCAATTTAAAGTTTGCATGCTGATTGCCTTGATATCCGTCTTTATCACACCAAATCAAAATATACGCTCCCGGAGCCAGATTGTAATCCGGCAAAATCCACTTATTACGATATGTCGCATCATTGCTCAGGAATTTATTTCCTAAGGCGATCGGTTCGTTTTCATTATTATATAATTCAATCCAGTCATCGGCTTCTCCGTATTCATCAACGTATGATGAAACATTATCTGCCATAAATTCATTAATCACAATCGAAGGTACAGGCGGCTTAAATACATACTGATAACGGCCACATACAGGCAACACACTGTTTTGCGCAGTGTTGTCCGTTGCAGAATAATGGTATTCAATCATTGTGTTAGATTGTGCTAACGTAAGCACATTGCCATAGACTCTGTCACCCGCTGCATCGTCAAAATGTAACCCATCATCATATAATTGAAGAGTGTTAGCTGCCCCGCCATTCAGCGTATAAATCAAATGAACGTCCATCACAGTGCCGTCATCATTCACTTTGCACCGGAAAAATAGAGTATCTGTAGGCCTCGGGTATTCCGTTAACGGGTAAAATATTTCCGGGTTAATTGTGCTCGGTTGTAATTGTTGATTTATGGTGCTAATTCGCTGATTGATATAAGGAATAATACCTGTTGGGACATGAGCATCAATGCCTTGTGTATATGAGTTGTTAAAATCATTCATAGTATAGCCATAATCCAACGTGCGAAAGGGGTCTGCCAGTGCCGAGGGGGTAATCATCGTCTTTATAGCGTCTATACGGTTAAATATCGTCGTACTCATAAAAGAAGAATTCGCAATGACCTTTAGATAATGCGAGAACAACTTATTATACTCGGGTACCTGTAAAATGCGTTCATATAATGGTCGTGCTTGTGAGGACGGTTTGTATTGATAACAATTTCTTGTTGCCCAGTTTACTCCCATCCAGTCTATGCCCCAGGTATTGTCCACATCATAAGGAATATATTCGAACTTATTTGTTTCTGTATTGAGGTATAAAAAGAAGTTATTCTTATTGTATATATAGTTATCCCAATGCCCCGCAATAATCTCAATTGCCATGCACTTTAAATAATTATGTACATTGAACACCTTCTCTAGCTCACACGGCAAGTCGCTAAGGGGCGCATGATTCAATACATCAATGAAATGAGCAAGGTCACTATAATCATCAGCTTGCTTATTATTCTTTAATTCATAAACACGTTTTCCATTATTCTCAAACTTATAAGCGTTAGCACTATTATTAATATATTCCAAGGACGCTCCCCAATAGCATTTATATAGATTACCGTCTTTATTTAAGAAACGCGATTGACAGAATTCATCATCGATGTGCTCTACATTCATATATAATCCATAATAATTTCCGTTAATATATACCTCAACATGATTCGAACGCGGTGCCGGAACGCCGAAGGTATTAAACAAGTCCCAAGTAAGTTTTGTACGGATAATGGACGGATCATTGTGCTGCCCTATTAAATCCATCTTTTCCAGCCCATAAAACTTTTGTCCCGGTATATGTGCATTAAACGTAAGCTGAAACGACTTCTTCTGTGCACTCAACGAGGTGTTACCTCGTAAACCCATTCCTACATTTTCAATACTATCTTTAATGGTGCTCGAAACAAATTTTACCTTAACGGGGAATTGATAATTCCCATACAAATTATTGTAAAGCAAGGCTAGCGAATCCGGATGTATGGTAATGAAAACTTTTGCCACTTCTGTATCTTTAAACAACTTCTCATGAGTTATGAGCGGATAATGTTGCGCCTCACAGAGGCTTGTCCCGATCACAAACCATGAACAAACAAGGAAATGATGCCATTTAAACATCGTGTGAAGCTATTTAAAATTTTGGCTTACATATATTATTTGTTCTCACCGGCGCAAAGTACTTTTCGTTCCGTTCTCTCCGAAACTGAAAGTTCATCCTATTTTCTTTGCTCATTTAAGTCTATGTGACTATATGTTCCGTTTATATGGAATAAGAGCCGGTTTAGGATTCAAATAACCAAATTTGAGATCTATTGCATATAGTATGCAAGTGAAATGCTTATTCAAAATATTGATGTTATGCTAATCAAATGAAGATCTTTTCTTGTTATCACTATCACACATAATAAATTAATTTTTAGAAATAGGTACTCTCATTCTCCCTGTTAACTTGTTCTTATGCACGCAGAGAGTATCTTACAGAGCAAATTCAGATAAAAAGCTACTAATCGCTATTACAAACGAATAAATATTAGACGTGTTAGAATCAATTGAGAAAGTTCCGGCTGGCAGCGATAGCCAAAATTACTTCTCGCTTGCAAGATTTGATGAACTTTTACAGATATTTAATACTCCTGTAAATGAGTGTGAAGCGTTGAGTTTAGTGAATCTTTAATCCCAACTAATACATGATACTATAGTTTGGCAAGGGGCTTTTTATCTCTTGTTGAAGCCGTTGAAATTGAGAAACTTTAAAAATGTGATTAACGCAACTTTGTGTCATGCTTAACAGAGAAAACTCCACCTTAGACTTTACAATTACAATAAAGCCGGACAGTAAATAAAAGTCTGGAAGCTATAATAAATACAATACTGCTTAATACTATACTATCATCTTATACGGCAGCATAATATATGAAACAGCAATTTGCAAAATCAAATATTAAGCATTTGGAAAAGTTGGCGCCTATATCCTGAGTCGGATCTCTTTCTCACTTAAAAATTAAAGTTGATTTTCTTTACAATTAAATATTTGCTGATTTATAATCTTACGTAATCAAGTTTAAAATCTTTTATTTTGAATTATTCTAAATAAGAGTTTAACTTTGGCGGCGATACTTATTAATCGTTGTCATGAAAAAGTACCGTTTTGGTCTGTTTGCTTTTTTAATCGTATTGCTTCTTATGCCGATTGGTCATGCACTAATGAT
>JBDHXV010000017.1:0-48758 GCA_039810885.1 Chitinophagales bacterium
TTTTGTCATTGGCATTACAGCATCAGGCTCTACACCATACGTGCTGGGTGCCGTTAAGAGAGCCCGGGAAGCAGGCATTTCCACAGGGTGTATTACTTGCAATCCAAATACAGAACTGGCAGCATCCGTTGAATATCCCATTGAGGTTATTGTAGGGCCGGAGTTTGTTACGGGAAGTACTCGAATGAAAGCCGGTACTGCACAGAAACTGGTATTAAATATGATTAGCACTACAGTAATGATTCGGATGGGACGTGTGTTGGATAATAAGATGATTGATATGCAATTGACGAATAACAAATTAATAGATAGGGCAACACGCATTTTGATGAAAACATTTGCTTGGGATTATGAACGTGCAGAACACCGCTTGAAAGAGTTCGGAAGTGTGCGCGCAGTGTTAAAAGCACATAAAAAGATTTAAACTATTTGAATGTTTCCTTAAAATATTTTTCATCTTACCATTAAGATGTGAATCGGTATTTTTATTTTCATGAAAGGCTTATCTCAACAGATTATATGAAACATTTCTCTCTTATAGCTCTCCTCTTGCTCTATACGGGTATCAGTTTAGCACAAAACAGCAATCTTCAATTTCGTTCGCAAATAACCTACCCTTTTGAGTGTGCTAATATATGGGGATATGTAGATGCTCAAGGTAATGAGTATGCCCTAGTAGGTACTAAAAATGGGTTATCCATTTGCGATGTTACTCAGCCTGATTCTATTACAGAATTATTTGCTGTGCCACACAACATCAATGCGTGGCGCGAAGTAAAGACTTATGCTAACCGGGCTTATGTCGTAAATGAAGCTGGCGGTGGAGTGCTGATTGTTGATTTATCACAATTACCGGATACCGTATCGTATCATTCATTTACCGGGTATGGTATCAAAACTGCTCATACGCTTTGGATTGATGAGTTTGGGAAATTATATCTGATGGGATACAATACCAATGCTAATCTGCCTGAGCAACAGCGGGGAATTATGATATTGGATTTAACTACAGATCCGGATAACCCCACCTTACTTGGTACCTGGAATGGTGCTTATGTTCACGATGGGTTTGTACGAGGTGATACAGCCTGGCTTGGTTTAATCATTGACGGCAAACTTGGTGTGTTAGATGTTACCAATCCTCAGAATGTACAGATTATGGCCTTGCAAAATACTCCAAGTTTATTCTGTCATAATGCCTGGCCTACTTCAGATAATCATTATGTATTTACCACCGATGAAAAACCCAACTCTTTTTTAACGTGTTACGATGTTTCGTCACTAAACAATATTATGGAAACAGACCGCATACAATCTAATCCGGGAAACAATGTTATCGTGCATAATGTTCTTCTATTAAATGATGATTATGCCTGGGTCTCGTATTATCGAGATGGAGTAGTACTTTTTGACGTAAGTGATAAAGAGAATATGGTACAGGTTGCGAATTATGATACATCGCCATTGAGTGGCAGCGGGTTTAATGGCGATTGGGGTGTTTATCCATATCTGCCTTCGGGTAATATTATATTGAGCGATATCGAAAATGGGTTGTTTGTGCTCACTCCTACTTATGTAAAAGCAGCACGTATTCAGGGTGTCATTACTAACTCTGTGAGTGGTTCTCCGATAAACAATGTATTAGTCAATATAAGTGGTACGGCTATTAACAAACATAGTAACATAAACGGAATCTATAAGAGTGGTATGATGAACGGAGGTACCTACAACCTTCATTTCTCGTGTTATGGATATGAAGAACAAACGGTTCCAGTAACCTTATACAACGACAGTACTGTTGTGTTAAACATTCAGTTGATTCCGTTGCCTAGCTTTTCTCAGTCTTTTACGATTATTGATTCTGTAAGTAATCAACCACTTCCTTTTGCACAATTATTGGTTACCGATTATGGGTCATACAATTTTGAAGTAATAGCCGATGCCAATGGAGTTGCAACAATAAATACCTTTTACGCAGGTGTTTATGATGCAATCATCGGTGTATGGGGTCATAAAACAAAATTATTCAGTAACCTGTCCCTAACCTCTTCAACGAATAGTTATACAGCTAAACTCAGCAAAGGGTATTATGATGATTTTTATTTTGACTTTGGATGGACTACTGGAACCAACCCACCCGTTGGCCAGTGGGTGCGCGATGTTCCCAATGCAACTTATTACAACAATATTCCTTGCAACCCCAATCAAGATGTGGTTGGTGATTTTGGTGCCAAATGCTATGTTACTGGCAATGCTGTGAGCAACTCAGCAGGGGATGATGATGTAGATGACGGTTGTGTTATTTTGATTTCGCCAACTTTTGATTTAAGTAATTATAATAACCCGCTTATTAAATATAGTCGTTGGTTTTGCAATACCGGAAGTACTCCGTCACCAAACGATAGTATGACAATTATTATTAACAACGGCATAGAATCGAAAGCTGTTGACATTGTTACCCCCACAGGAAATGCTTCAGAATTATCTAAATGGATTGATAAGAGCATTATGGTGAAATCATTTATTACGTTAACAAGTAATATGAAACTCTATGTTCGGGTGTGCGACATACCCCCACCGCATCTGGTTGAAGGAGGCTTTGATTATTTCCGCATTATAGACACTACCAATATGGACTATGTGGAAGATCTATTTAATGAAGATAATCTCTATACTGTTTATCCAAACCCTACAGAAGATTATATATACATTTCTTCTTCAAATAAAATCACTCCTATAATTACATTTACTGATATAACAGGAAGAAATGTTAAAGAGATTTCTTCATACAGGAACAACTCAAAAATTGACATCTCAGATATACCACCAGGTGTATATTTCATTCGCATGATTGCTGCCTCAGGTAATAGAACGGTGAAATTGATTAAACTATAATAAGCATTGCATTGATAATCGATTTTATAATCCTTAATTTTACCGCACGATGACGATTGAGCAATTAAAGAATATAAAAAGCCGTTGTGAGGCTTTGAGGAGGTTTCTTTGACGTTTCCAAGCGACAGGAAGAACTCAATGAAATAGAACTTAAGACAGCAGACCCCAACTTTTGGAATAATCCTTCTAGGGCACAATCCATTCTGAAGGAAATTAAAATACATAAGTTTTGGCTGCAACACTACAATGGATTAAAACGAGCAGTAGATGATACTGAAGTAATGTATCAGTTCTATCAGAGTGGTGAAGTACCCATGGAAGAAGTCGATGAACAAATGCAAAAGGCCATTCAGACAATCGAAAACTTAGAGTTTCAATGTACGTTCACACATCCTGAAGACTCGATGAGTTGCGTTTTGGAGATTAACAGTGGTGCTGGCGGTACCGAGAGCCAAGATTGGGTACAAATGCTGATGCGTATGTATGTTATGTACGCAGAGAACAAAAGGTTTAAAGTAAGTGAACTGGATGTGCAGCCCGGCGAGGTTGCAGGGATGAAAAGCGTATCGCTCGAAATTGATGGTGAGTTTGCTTATGGCTACCTGAAGAGTGAATCAGGGGTGCATCGCCTTGTGCGAATTTCACCATTCGATTCGAATGCACGAAGGCACACCTCATTTGCTTCTGTTTTTGTTTACCCTTTAGTAGATGATACGATTAATATTGAAGTCAATTTAGCTGATATCACGTGGGAAACTTTTCGAAGCGGCGGAAAAGGCGGGCAAAATGTAAACAAGGTGGAAACCGCGGTACGCCTACGTCATGCGCCAAGCGGCTTTGTCGTTGAGTGTCAGAAAGAGCGTTCACAAAGTGCGAATAAGGAACTTGCTTTAAAAATGTTAAAGAGTAAATTGTATGAAGAAGAGATTCGTAAACAAAACGAAGCTCGTGATAAGATTGAATCGGGTAAACTTAAGATCGAATGGGGCTCGCAAATTAGAAATTATGTTCTACATCCTTACAAATTAGTCAAGGATGCCCGTACGGGCTATGAGACTTCTGATGTGCAGGGTGTAATGGACGGGCATCTTGATGAATTTATCAAGTCATATCTAATGATGTTACGAGAAGAAAAGACTAATTAAGATTTTACAATCGCTTTCCATACTTCTGAGCTTGCTTCTCACAATGCAATAAACCATATTAATACAAAAACCCCGTGAATAAATGATATCTATTCACGGGGAAGAAAGGATGGGGATCCCTTCTGATTATTATCTTCCCAAGTATGCCTTCAAAGCCTTGCTATTCCCCGATTTGCGTAACTTGCGAATTGCTTTCTCTTTAATTTGCCGTACACGCTCTTTCGTTAAATGGAAACGGCTGCCAATTTCGTCCAAACCCATTTGCTGCTCTCCGTTAATACCAAAGTAGCAAGAAAGAATAGCTGCATCTCGGGTGTTCATCGTAGCCAAAATATCCTTAACATCATTTCTTAAGGACTCATTATATAAATCATCGATTACCGTACGACTATTTATATCTGCCGTTAAATCGGCCATGGTTGCTTTCTCATCTTCGCCTATAGGAGCATCCATAGACGAATGCCGTGTCATACCTTTGAGCATTTCTTCAACGTCCCTTACCGATACATTAAGTATTTCAGCTAATTCATCTTTTGAGGGCTCGCGCTCGAAATTTTGTTCAAAGCGAATCATTATTTTATTGATCTTAGAAAAAGAGCCTATTTTGTTAAGAGGCAAACGTACCATGCGGGAGTGTTCGACTAAGGCCTGCATAATACTTTGGCGAATCCACCATACAGCATAAGAGATAAACTTAAACCCTTTTGATTCATCAAAACGTTGGGCTGCTTTTATCAAACCTATATTGCCCTCATTAATCAAATCGCTTAAAGCAAGTCCCTGATTCTGATATTGCTTGGCAACTGAAACTACAAAACGCAAATTAGCTTTTGTCATTTGCTCCAGAGCATCTGTATCACCCTGCTTGATTCGGCGGGCTAAGGTAACTTCTTGTTCGGGTGTTATCATTTGTTGTTGTGCTACATCGTGCAGGTAGCGCTCCAGAGAATCATTCTCGCGTGCTGTAATCTGTCTGGTAATTTTTAATTGTCTCATGAAATTTTATGTTGAATAAATAGTTAAGAATTGCTGCCTTTAACGACGCTATTCTGGCGAGGTTACACAGATTAAAATTCAAAATTTGATGAAATCCATTTTTATTTTATTCAACGGTGTAACATTATTACAAATAACAATTCACACGAATTCGCTTACATGCCATTCTGTTAATCATTCTCAAAATAAGAGGCAATAAAAAAAGGGCATCTGACGACAGATGCCCTTTAAAAAGATTAAACTTAGTTCTGCTCTATCTTAATTATATCTGTGCATAAAATGGATTAATGACAAGTATCACAAAATACCTTTTTAACTGCCGGATTGTCAAGCACCTGGAAACTGAGATAAGGCTTTCCAAATAATTGACAGAAACGTGTTTGGTTTAATTCCGCTGCACGGCTCATTGCCAATCTGAAATTACGGCTGAAGATTTCATCAGGGAAATGCGCTGCTATGGCAATGTATGTAAACACCAGATTTTCATTGACTTTCTCATCGGATAAATAAGGCTCTAATAATTTGCGTGCATAAGCTAAATCACCGTGACGTTGGAAGATGGTGGCTAGTTTGAGTGAGTTTTCCCAATTCGCAGCTTCGAGGTTAAAGATCTTTTTTATGCGATCCATGCTGGTTTTCAAGCCATCATTTGGTACACCCGGATCAAGGGTATCCACTTTTTCAATAATGCGGAATTGATATTCCAGATTCAATGCATCATTCATACGCTGAGGTATGCGGCTGTTGTAAAGTTGATTGATTCTGTTTTGTGTAGGTATAATTGATTTAACATCTGCGATCTCATCTGATTTAATATCAAAGTAAATTTTATTCCATGCTGCAAAATCATCATTTGGAAATTTATCGGTGAGTTTGTTCATCTTTTCACGTAAGGTTGGATATATCGAGTCGGCATGGTTAAACTTATTATCAATATACATTTGACTAACAATTATAGGTATATACGGAGCATCTTCGGGTACTTCCACATTCAGGTATTGCTTAAAACCATAACGTTTCTTTACGATTTGTTGTACTAAATAACGCGAGATGCGTTTTGCTGTTTCAACATCTTTCTTTGCTATTGATTTACGTAAGCTGTTGCATACAAATGTTTCTTCGTTTGCACCTGTAAAATCATAGGTTACTTTCATTTCAATGTAAGCAAAACGTTCTTCCGCTAAGAGCGTTTCCAGTTCCACGTTTCCACCCTTGTTCAACTTGTCTATCACATCTTTTTTACTCAACGTAGTGTACTCTTTGTATTCATTCTTACCTTTTATCTGTTGTTGGAAGAGTTCCCAACTATCGCTGGTGGTAATGGTAGCTGTAACTTTTTTGCCGCCTTGCATTTTTTCCAAAGCCGCAACAATACTCTTAGCTCGGTCTTGTTGCAACTTAGAGTTGCGTGTAGAGTCTCCTTCCAGCGAGGAGTTAGCCTGAATGCTGATTGAGTTAATGATAAATTGAGGCTCTTTCAAGGCATCCAAGAAGGGCTTAATATCTTTCACATCATAGTTCGATTTATCTTTCTCAAACGGTATTTTAAAGGTGAGCGTTTGATCTTCGGGTTTGGGATAATATTTAGATGGATCGCTTGATGTAATGGAATCAGGATAAAATGCTAATGGATCAACCCCATCATTTTCGTCCCCTTCGAGATACTGGCGATTCATCACTTTGCAGATATTACGGTCTAAGATGAAATAGAGGTTTATTTCATAATTCTCGTCGATCTTTTTAAGCACACGTTTGGGGATCTTTGCAATGACTCCTTTATACGTATTATTCTTCGGATCATTCTTCGTATTTAGATTTCCGTTTAACAGTTTGCTTTGTAATGCCGGCTTAAATAAGAAGCCTTTGGAGTTCAGATTGTAATCAAAAATATTGTCTCCGCTGCACGGATATTGACGCCGTTGTACAAATTCTACCGCAACACCGTCACCCGGATTTTTAAAATATTTCTTAAATTTCTTAAAGTCGTTATATTCGAGGTAAACCCGGTTGCCTTCTACTTTTACACCATCATAAAGGCTTTGTAAATCGGGGAATTTAGCGCAGTTTTTACATCCCTTTTCGTCGTAAGGATATAAACCTCGTTTCGACTTGGTGTATTTTAATGGAAGTTTCTTTCTGTCTTTTGCGCCGGCATTAAATGCATCAATACCACCGAACAGAATGGATATATATATTTTCTTTTTGTCGTCACGAAAGTATGCTCCTGCACCGGCATAGACATATTTAGGGTTCTTTACAATGACTTCAAACTTTTTATTTTTTAATATTTTTTCAATGGCATCGGCTGCAGCTTCCTGATAAGTCAAGAATGACTTGCCTTTTCCGACTGAGATTTCAATTGCTACTTCCTGAACTTTGCGTGTAGCACCCGCCTTTTTAGCTTCGTTGCTGGCATAATCAGGTACGAGTACAATTTTAGAAGCGTTGCCATACCCGGTTGCCAGCTTTAACGCTGCGGTTCCCAGTTCGCTGCGTTCCATAACGGAATCCATGCCGGAGCGCCAGCGTGACTCATTAATTCCGTTGAGAACGGGTGTAAGTAACTGTGATTGATCAAAACTGTTTGGGTCAATCTCTTGCGCTGTCGCACGCAAAGATGTTAATGTAATAGCAATGAAAAATAAATTGCGTAAAGCGAATTTTATCATAAGATTTTGTTGATTCTACATTTAAGGAGGAACGATATTAGTTAAAAAAATGCATACACATAGGTATCGGGGCTGCTGTTTTGCGGCAAATTTTCCCACATTTTATCTACATTCATTTGTGCGTTATTTTGCCTTAATAACTTTTAATTCAAAGGCTTTTTCCTCTGTAATAAGGCGAAGTATATAAAATCCTATAGGTAGCGCATCAGTAAGTGTTACTAATTGATTATATCCTTCGGCAACATAATACGAGTCGGATTTAATCCATCTTCCTGTATAATCATATACTTGTAAAATTACATCACGTCTTGTGCTGCTTTTAAATACTGTCGTAAAAGATGATGTAAATGGATTAGGATAAACCAAGGGTGTTTCGTCATTTTCGACTTTACTCAAATCCACCTGGCTTAGTATTAAGTCAGCTAACTGAAAGTCGGGGATACCATATCCATATAAGGTATCCGGCACCAAAAAGCGATCTGCTGACTGAATTACAGCATCTATAATTTCCTGTACCGTTTTATCGGGATGCGCCTGACGAAGACAGGCTACCATCCCTGCAATTACAGGGTTTGAAAAGGAGGTTCCATTTCCTGCATTGTAATCTCCATTGTAAACATTGGCAATTGTTGTTTGTACCCCTTGAGCCACCACTTCGGGTTTTACTCTACCATCTGCACTATATCCGTGAGAACTGAAGGGTGCAATGGTTTTATTATTATTAACAGCACCTACACATAAGATGTGTTTTGCATCAGAGGGTGCAGTTATATATCTCCATTTGCTTGCACCCTGGTTGCCCGCAGAGTTACAAACGATAATCCCTTTAGAAGCCGCAATGGAGGCCCCTATAGAGGAAACGCATGTTGTGCCGTTCATATCTGCATAGGTATGGTTCATGGTGCTGTCATCAAATTGAGAATATCCCAGGCTGGACGAAATAACATCTGCTCCAATGCTATCAGCAAATTCAGCAGCAGCAACCCAATTATATTCTTCAATCGGGTATTCGCTTGTAAGTTCTTCTGACCGGCATAATACAAAAGTTGCATCGGGGGCAGTTCCAATCATACGCCCCGGCTTATTAGCAGCAATAATACTCAGGCATTGTGCTCCATGTGATCCTTCTTCAAATAAGGAGATATTATTTCCAGTAAAATCTCTAACCGCCAAGATGCGATGATTTACAAACAGGTGCTGCATAGAAGGATGAACGTTGGTATTTAAAAATCCTCCATCGAAAACAGCTATTATGACACCTTCACCGGTATATCCTTTTTGGTGCATCCCTACTCCGTTTACCATAGCAATTTGATTTAATGCGGTGCCATAGTCTTCTGACTCTTTCATAAGTGCATCAGGGTTATTATTAATGAAAGTGCGTTTTATAATCGGCTTCGGTTTTTGTTCCACTAAATGAGCCACAGGCTTTTTACTGATTACAAAAGGAAAGGACATTATTTTTTCTAAGGCCAACGAGTCTTTAGTCGCTATAACTATACAGTTGAGCCATTTGGAATAATTCTGAACATAAACACCGGTACTGTATATACTATCAAGGTATGATGGCGTAAGCGGAAGGTCTTGCTCCGAAACCGGTATGTTAAAGCGATGACGACGTTCTAAAGCACGCGGTGATAAGTAACTTGAGGGATTATATATGCTATACGGATTGTTATTCTTATCACTGAATTGAATTACGTACTTACTGTAAACAGAGGTTTGTGCTTTAGAAACAAAAGCAGTTGCAATTATGCAAAACAACATCATCGTTAATCGAAATGCAATTTTCATGAGCACAAAGATGTGTTGTATTTAACAAAACAACTTTTCATGATAGGTATTAATAATTCTTCTCTAAAAAACGATAGATAACGATACGTCCTTTTTCAGGTTTCCATTGAAGTGGATCAATGGTTTGACGCCCTACCTGAATAGATTCCTTGTAAACCAGACCGGTCCCTTTTTGATACATCTCCCGTTCAATATGTTTTTCGATTTGATTTTGATCATTATACTGTTGTACTAGGATACATGAATCTAATTTTATGCTATTCAAGTGTAATGTGGTATCAATAGCTTTATATGTATATTGCCAGTCTGGGGTATAGTTGTAAGTTGAATCGGGCACTATATAAATATTCCCTCGCCAAGATTTATTTAAAATCACAGGGAAAGTCAACTTCATAAATCGCAAATTCTCTTCCTGCCGCTCGGCTCTATCGTTAAATAAGCATGCGCTCCACACACGTTTTAGCTGCCATGATTGTGTTTCATCTTTACGAACATACCGATTAATTACGAATGAATTATTGCCATACGAATCCGTTAACATCGTATCCACACGTTCCATAAGTTGATAATGAAACGTGTCGCTCGATAAAGTAACATCATAATAGTATATCGAGTCCACGGTATAAATTATGTAGTTGCCCGTGCGCAATGGAAAATATTCTTTACCAAAAAGTTTATAATCCAATGTTTCCTTTTTACAGGAAATAAAGAGTAGGGGTAATAGGGAAACAATTAGGAATATTCTTTTCATCACTCGATTTTTTATTGCTATTGTAAAGTTGGTCATTCCGCCTATGTCAAAAACGTAATTGACCAGATAGTATTCAACAAATACTTTTCTTGTGTTTGTTTATTAGTTCAGCAGAGACAAAACGAAAAGGCTATTCGCTTTTACCGCACCTATCAGGATTTGTATGCTTTAAGAATTAACCGTAAAGAACTGTTTTTAGTAACGTACCCCCATGCCCAGTTAATGAAGATGATGAGTTTATTTCTAACCGAGAGTATCAACATTAAGTGTAAAAACATCCAAACAACCCAGGCAGGGTATCCTTTGAATTTTATAAAAGGCAAATCCACTACGGCTTTGTTGCGCCCTATCGTAGCCATCGTGCCAAGATCTTTGTATTCATACTCTATTCTTGGTTTATTCTTTATCTTCTTTGTCAAATTATTTGCAAGCAGTTTAGCCTGATTGATAGCTACATTGGCTAACTGTGGATGTCCCTTGGGGTACTTGGGTGTAATCATATAGGCAATATCCCCTACAGCATAAATATTATCAAGACCATCTACCTGATTAAAGCGATTAACTTTAATTCGGTTATTAGCAATCCAGCATGAATCAGCCAAGCCGGCTATTCTATTACCAGTAACACCGGCAGCCCATATCAAGGTTGAGGTTGGGATAATTTCTCCATTAGACAGTGTTGCGTTTTTTCCGTCATAGTTTTTTACAAATACTTCTGTCTTAATCTGAACTCCCATTTTTTCCAAATAGTGTTTTGAATGACTTCGCGCCATATCACTCATATTAAGCAAGGTGTATTTGCTTCCTTCTATTAAATAGACGGCAAATTCGGAGAAGTCAATTCCCGGGTAGTCTTTAGGTAAAACTTCTTTTTTAATTTCTGCAAATGCACCGGCAAGCTCCACGCCTGTAGGGCCTGCACCTACGATGACAAGATTTAACAATTGCTTTTTATCTTCGGGTGTTGCGCTTAACGCTTTTTCGAATACCATAATAATATGGTTGCGAATGTCGATAGCATCATACGTTGTTTTAAGCGTAAATGCATTTTCTTCAATAGATTGATTATTAAAAAAATTGGTCTTACAACCGGTCGCTATAACAAGGACATCATAATCAATATTACCAATCGTTGTAACAATTTTATTTTCTGAAGGAATAATGCGCTGAACTTCTGCTAAACGGATTTGTGTGGATTCATTATTACTGAATATATGCCGAAGGGGAAATGATATACTCGAAGGCTCTATCTGAGAGGTAGCAACCTGATAAAATAAGGGCTGAAACTGGTGATGATTTAACCGATCAATGAGTAGCACATCGTAATAACGCTTATCTATATTTCTGACAAACTGTACTCCGGCAAATCCGCCTCCGATAACGACAACCTTCTTCTTGTCATTGGTAGGGTTATTATGATTCAGTGCCCTTGATTGATTGCTCTCAAAATTCTCCATACATTATCCTTTTTTAACGCAATAGTATAAGTACCTGCTTTTTTTTATTAGCCGAGAAATCTATAAGTGAAGTATTTTCAAGCATCTTTCTTATTTCTTCCCGAATAAGAGAATATTGTTTATGTATGGGGCAAGGTTTAGTGTCGGAACACATTTTTAAGCCTAATCCACAATCATATAAAAGCGATTCACCATCAATGATTTTAACAATATGCAGCAAGTTAATCTTAGATAACTTTTTCGTTTCAATTCTAAACCCGCCGTTTACTCCTTTAAGAGATACAATTAATTTATTCTTGGCTAGTTGTTGAAGCACCTTTGAAGTGAAGGCAAGCGGAGAATCAATATTTGCAGAAATGTCCGTTAGACTGCAATAAGACCCTTCTGCTGAATGTAGGGCAAGGTAAATCATTGCCTTGATTCCATATTTACATGCCTTAGAGAACATAAACGTAGAAGTTATTGCTAGAATAAAGGTACGTATATTTTATAAATCGGATGTTTTTATCCAATTTAAGTGTAATAGATTTGATTATATCATTTCCTGTTAATTCGAGAATGAGTTGGTGATTGAATCTTGTGTTTCGTGATGGTAGATATAGCTCGGTATGGTTGTTTTTATAATTTTAGCTTTAGCTTCTTGAACACGATCAAAAAAGTTTGCATCGCTGCCCAGAGGAATATTTTTAAAAAGTCCTACTTTTTTTAGCAGCCCTGATTGGATAAAAAATGTTCCACCGATAACACATTCTGTAAGTGGAATTCTCTTCTGCGGGTTAAACCTATCGGGAACATCCTGCTTGCCGATGATCCTTACACCCCCATGCAGGAACTCGGCGAGCGGATGGTCTTCAAGTATGCTTCTTCTGCTCGATAGATGATTGGGTTCATACTCATCATCTGAATCTAAAAAAGTAATATACTTGCCTGTTGTAAAACTTAAAGCCAAATTCACCGAATCAACGGTGCCACAATGATGTTTTTTAATGAATCGAATTTGAGGCTTATCCGCGATCAATAATTGAATCGCTTGTTCCGTATTATCCGTGCTTCCATCATCAATAATTATGGCCTCCCAGGAAGTTTCAATTTGTATTAATAATGACTTTAAAGCGCGCAATAACAAGGCGGATCTATTGTATGTCGTAATAATTATTGAAAAGAATGGAGCATTTTCAGATATTGAATGTAAATTTCTTTTTGTCATTTAATTAAAATAATAAGTAACAAACTACCGCTAAAGTTACATCACCAATATATATTATAGGTTGAGTTAATCTAAAAACTATTCCTACATATCTACTTAGGCTTAAATAATTAAATTTGCAGGTGTTCATCTCATACTAAATTAACGATTTGAAAAAGGTTGCTATAGTCACCGGAGCATCGGGAAATTTGGGCAAAGCCATAGTAAGCCGCTTTTTAAGCGATGATTATCAGGTTTTTGGCATTGTACACAAGAAATCACATCAAGCTGATTCCTTAGGTAACGATTATCACGAAATAGAACTCGATTTAAGGAATGAAGATTTATGTCAATTACATATCCAAGAAATAAAAAAAGCCACTGGAAGTATTGATGTTGCTGTTCTAACAGCAGGCGGTTTTACACTAAATGATATCACTCATACCCGAACTTCTGATATTTACGCTCAGTATCAATTAAATTTTGAAACCGCATACAACATTGCACGACCTGTGTTTACCTACATGTTGCAACAAAATAACGGACACCTATTCTTCATAGGCTCTAGAGCCGGGTACGATATCTCGGCAGCAAAAGGACTTACTGCTTATGCCCTGTCTAAATCTCTGCTCTTTCGCTTAGCTGAATTGATGAATATTGAAGCACGAGGAAAGAATGTTGTGGCATCGGTTGTAGTTCCCAGCATAATCGATACGCCGCAAAACAGAAAAGAAATGCCTAATACCAATTTCTCATCATGGGTATTGCCGGAGCATATTGCTAAAGTCATTTCTTTTTATTCATCCGAAAATGCTGCTGCTATTCGCGAACCGGTTATCAAGATTTACAACCACTCTTAACATTAGACAAGAACTTGTTTTGCTATGTCAAAACATTTTGCAGATAAGGTTATAGATTTTAATAACCACCTTGAATATCATGGTGCATTACCTAAAGGATACCAGGTATTGAACCCTTTTTTGAACAATCCTGAAACGACAGAGGTGATGAAACTGTTTTATCGTAAATTTTATAGCGACCATCAAAAGCGCCGCTTTATCATAGGTATTAATCCCGGAAGACATGGTGCAGGCGTTACTGGTGTCCCCTTCACCGACACGAAACGCCTTGAAACAATTTGTGGAATTAAAATGCATACCGCATATACACACGAAGTATCCTCGGTATTTGTGTATGATATGATTGAAAACTATGGCGGTACAAATAAATTTTTTAAAGAGTTTTACATCAACTCGCCTTTCCCCTTAGCTCTTGTTCGTCAAACGAGAGGTGGGAAATGGCTAAATGCTAACTATTATGACGATCCGGTTCTTTTCAAAATGACCAAAGACTTTATGATTGATACTCTTTACAAGCATATTGAGTTAGGATTAGATGTGTCAGAGGTATTTATTCTCGGTAAGAAAAATGCTTCTTTTATCCGCAAACTTAATGATGAAGCTAAGCTGTTTAAAAAACTAACGGTGTTAGAACATCCACGATATATACAACAATATAAATCAAAGGAGAAACAACATTATATTGAACAGTATTTATTGGCTTTTGAAAACAAATATTAAGCTAAGTTCAAACTAAATGTTAAAACAATTTGTAAAGACTGTTGAATACTACTTAAACAAAATCAGATATGAAAATAAAAATCAAGCGAATCTATGAAGATCCCGATAGCAATGACGGATATCGTATGCTGGTTGACCGTGTATGGCCTCGCGGAATCTCTAAAGATGCCGCAGCACTAAATGAATGGAATAAAGAAATAGCACCGTCCACAGAATTACGAAAGTGGTACGGTCACAAAGCGGAGCGTTTTGCCGAGTTTACTAAGCGATACAAAGCTGAGTTAAAGCCAAAAACAGATGAACTAAAACGAATTAAGACGATTTCAAAAAAACAAAATCTCACGCTCTTATATGGGGCAAAAGACCCGCAAAACCAAGCAGCTGTGCTGCTTGAAGTCCTGATTCAAATAACGTAACACCTCATCTATCTTAAATTTCATTTTGTAATTTAACCAGTCGGCAAATCAAGTTTTATAGAAAATAACAATCTTTCATTTACAAATAAAATTCAGACCTCATACAACATCTAAAGCAACTTATTTTATGAGTTACCCCAAAGCAAAATCCAAAAAGGAGCTATCGATAAATGGAAAGACCTATCAATACAGTTCATTAAAGGGCCTTTCGGAGAATATTGATCATCTTCCTTTCAGCATTAGAATTCTATTAGAAAATATTCTTAGAAATTTTGATGGTTTCAGTATCACTGATGAGCACGTTCTAACATTGCTCGAATGGACCCCTCAGCCGCCGGATCGGGATATTCCTTTTAAACCGGCACGCATTCTTATGCAAGACTTTACAGGGGTACCGGCTGTTGTGGATATGGCTTCGTTACGTGCAGAGTTTGTGCGTCATGGCAAAGACGGGCAAAAGATAAATCCCGCCATACCTGTTGACTTAGTCATCGACCACTCCGTTCAGGTAGATTATTACGGCACGGATTATTCTTACGATAGAAATGTAGAGCTCGAATTTGAGCGCAATCAGGAACGTTACGAGCTTTTAAAGTGGGCTCAGAAAGGACTTAAAAATTTTACGGTTGTACCACCCGGAATGGGAATTTGTCATCAGGTCAACCTAGAATATTTGTCGAAAGGTGTTATAGCGAGAGATGGGTGGCTTTTTCCTGACACCTTAGTGGGTACGGATTCACATACACCAATGGTGAATGGCATTGGCGTTATTGCGTGGGGTGTGGGAGGTATAGAAGCAGAGGCAGCTATGTTAGGACAACCTATATTTTTTACCTGTCCGGAAGTGGTAGGATTAAAGCTAAGCGGCAAAATTCCAGAACAATGCACAGCAACCGATTTGGTGCTTTCCATCACACGCCTGCTTCGAGACAAAGGTGTGGTAGGCAAGTTTGTTGAAGTATTCGGCGATGGATTGGATAACCTTACCGTTACCGACAGGGCAACAATTGGAAACATGTCGCCTGAGTTTGGATGTACGGTGACATACTTTCCGATTGATGAACGCACTTTAGAATATATGCGCACAACGAATCGCAGCGCAGAACAAATTAAAATTGTTGAAACTTATTGTAAAGAAAATTTACTATGGAGAACAGGTAAGGAGGTTATTCGTTACTCGTCAGTTGTCGAGTTAGACCTGGCAACACTTGAGCCAACCATATCCGGGCCCAAGCGACCACAAGACAAGATTTTCGTTAAAGACTTGGCAAAGAAATTTACAGAAATACTAAAGAGCGAACATAATCGGGACTATCAACCACACACGCATCGCAAAGAACATATTTGGTTAGCTGAAGGCGGCTCCGGAACGGAGTTCACTATGGGCAAAATGCCTTTGCAGGGCGAAGTGCGGTCTGAAGTGATTGCAGACGACATACATCACTCGGTGCGTGTTAAACAAAAAAACAAAGAATTTGTTGTCAGTGATGGAAGTATTGTTATTGCTGCTATTACCAGTTGTACCAATACGTCTAATCCTGCTGTAATGATTGGTGCCGGGCTGCTTGCAAGAAACGCTGTAGAGAAAGGGCTTCGTACTAAGTCTTGGGTAAAAACATCTCTTGCTCCGGGTTCTAAAGTAGTAACCAAATATCTTGAGCGCTCCGGCCTATCGGTTGATTTAGCTGCTTTACGCTTTCATACCGTTGGCTATGGATGCACTTCCTGCATAGGCAATTCCGGTCCGCTTCCTCCGGCAATAGCAACTGCGGTAGATAAAGGAGAATTGGTTGTCGCTTCCGTACTCTCGGGCAATCGAAACTTCGAGGCACGTGTACATCCACAAGTGAAAATGAATTTCTTAATGTCTCCAATGCTGGTTGTAGCTTATGCCTTAGCGGGTCGTGTCGATATCGATTTAATTCATGATCCGATAGATTTTGACCCAAATGGCGAGCCTGTTTATCTATCTGATATATGGCCTACACGCGAGGAGATTCAACAAACGATTAATGAGTGTATGAAGCAGGATGATTTTAAAGAAGTCTATGATGTCATTTTCGATGGTTCAACAGATTGGCAGGAATTAAAGGTAAACCTCGATCAAAATTTTGAATGGAATAATACTTCTACCTATATTAAAGAAGCTCCTTTCTTTGAAAACCTTTCTACTCTACCCTCTCCGGTCATCGACATTAAAGGAGCACGCGTTCTTCTCTACTTAGGTGATTCCGTTACTACGGATCATATTTCTCCGGCCGGCTCTTTTAAAGAAGACTCTGCTGCGGGTGTTTATTTAAAGCAAAATGGTATTGAGAAGAAAGACTTTAATTCATACGGCTCACGCCGAGGCAATCACGAGGTGATGATGCGCGGCACCTTTGCCAATGTACGTATCAAAAATAAAATTGCAGATAAGGAAGGAGGCTATAGTCGTTACTTCCCAACGAATGAGGTTAAATCGGTTTATGATACGGCAATGCAGTATATAAAAGATACAACTCCACTTATTGTATTGGCTGGTAAAGAGTACGGTTCCGGCTCCAGTCGCGACTGGGCAGCCAAAGGCACGTTCCTCCTTGGTATTAAGGCTGTAATTGCTGAAAGTTTTGAGCGAATACATCGCAGCAATCTTGTAGGTATGGGTGTTGCACCGTTAGTTTTTACAAATGGCGAAACGGCTGCTTCCTTAGGGTTAGACGGAACAGAAACTTTCGATATTCAAGGATTAGCAGATGATCTTATCCCGCACAAAATATTAAATGTTACAGCTACACACCCGGCAGGCAAAAAGATAAGTTTCAAAGTCGAAGCCAGACTAGATTCAGCAATAGAAATCGAATACTACAGGAACCAAGGCATATTACAATATGTTCTTCGTGAATATCTAAAAAACAATTAACTCAAAATTATCTCTCAAATCATTAATAATAATTGTTATGTCACAAATCGTAAAAATCAAGTCCATTGAGCATCTGACTCACGATGTGTTAAAAATTGTTCTCGACAAACCGAAGGAACTTGTTTACCATCCGGGGCAAGCCGTAGATGTATCTATCAATAAAGGTAAATGGACCACAGAGCTTCGTCCATTTACTTTCACATCATTACCGGAAGATAATTTTATCGAATTTAATATTAAAACTTACCCTTCTCATAAAGGAGTAACCAATGAACTTTTATCACTCCACCCGGGAGATGAGTTGATTATAGGCGATGTGTTTGGTGAAATTTCCTATAAAGGCGAAGGCATCTTTATAGCAGGCGGCGCGGGTGTTACACCGTTTATTGCCATCTTAAAATACTTAGAGAAGAAACATCTCATAGGTAACAGTAAACTCATTTTTGCAAACAAAACAAGAGGTGATATCATTCTGGAAAATCACTTTACCAAGCTTCTGGGAAAGAACTTTGTAAATGTGCTTTCTGATGAAAAAGTAGAAGGCTTTGAGCATGGGTATATCACTGCAGATATTATCAAAAAACACATGAACAATCATAAATATTTCTACTTATGCGGGCCACCGCCGATGATGGAAGCCATAGAAAAACAATTACAGTCTTTAGGTATTGATAAAAGTGCAATTATCAGAGAAGGGTTTTAAAATATTATATAATAATTCATTATTGTAAAAAGCCTATATACTTTGAAAAGCTACACGGGCTTTTAAAAAAAGGATAATCCTTTGCTTCTATGTGGATTTTCGAAAAAGAGGTTTATGTTTTTAACTACCTTTAGCTTTCCATTTTAAAAAATAGAAATGAAATCATTAAACCTCGTGTGGTGCTTGATGTTTGCATTGCAAGTAAATGCACAGATATATCCGGCTCCCGTCTATACAGTTACCTCCTATCGTACTCCTGAGCCGGGAGATGAAGCCTATAAAGCCATTGATGGAGATATTAATACTACCTACCACTCTCAATGGTATGTCAATGGTATTCCCGATACACTTGATTTTTACTTCACGGCACAAGCACAAAGTATTAAAAAAATCGTTTACATACCTCGTCAGTCGCAATTGAATGGTGTATGGACTAATGTAGATGTGTATTATTCCACGCAAAATCAACCCGATAACTTTCTAACCCTTGCAAGCAATTTAAACTGGGCTGCTGATAATGCAAACAAAACAATTGATTTACCTAACGCTATACAAAATGTGGCTATAATAAAGTTTGCCGTTAACGCAGGCTATGCAAATTTTTCAAGTTGTGCAGAGATGCAATTCTTTTCAGAAACACCTTACGCCAATAGCAACATTGATTGTACTATACCCACTACCGAGTTATCTGCAAATGGGGCAAACGATATTAAGGTGGCTATACAGGCTACGGGGTCGTATGCTTCATCCTACCAAAGTGGGGAGAACATTAGCGGCTCCTTTGATAACGACTTAAATACACTTTATCATTCTTCTTACAATAACACTGTTTTTCCTGATACACTGAATTACCATTTCAATGGCACATCTCCAATAGATTATTTAAAATACATACCTCGCAGCGATGGGGGCTCCAATGGAAATTTTGGAAACATAACCATTCAATACAACACCATTTTAAATAGCACTTTCCAGATTATTTCAGATTATGATTTTGAGATGTCCGGCATGCCTGTAATTGTTCATTTTCCTTCTACAATCACACCATCTAATATTCAAATCATCGTTCATAACGGATATAACAATTTTGCCAGTTGTGCGGAAATGGAATTTTACAAATCTAATCCTGTAAATAATAACGCTCCTCCTACAGGGATTTTTGAAAATAATATCTGTTCTGCCCTTGCCTCAGGTATTACCCAAAGTCAAATCAACACAATTAGCTCTCCGTTTTACAAGTCTTTAGCACAGTGCTTGTTTGATGAAAGCTACAACATAAAATACCGGGTTCAGGAATTCGAGGTTTTTAAACCTACACAAAAAATAACTGAGGAGTTAAAAGTTGGCGGATATGACCCGTATGAGAATGCGACAGGTATTGTTTTTAATAGCGGAGATACCATAGCCCTTTTTGCTCAAGACATTCCCTTAAACGTACTCGTTTATTTGAGAATAAAAGATTTTGCTAGCGGGCTTTACGGAACAGAGAGTTTTTATCCGTTACAAAACGGACTTAACGTTTTCAAGATTAGCAACAGCGGCCTTGGATACATTAGCTACTTCAATCAGAATTTAACACTACAAAAGATAAAACTCAACATCGTCAGTGGTAAAGTGAACGGCTATTTCGATGCACAGACTTCATCTGCGAATGAATGGCCCGAGCTTTTAGATAACACGAATTATCCTAAAATGGATATACGCGGCGAATTTGCTCATTTGGTCTTTGATCGAAATGCTTTAAAGTCAGAATGTCCATTTGACGGATTAGCATTAATTCAAAAATATGATACCATCATTCGTTATGAACGCTTGATGATGGGCTGGTTTAAATATAACCTCTCTCCCAAAAATCATCAGCTCGCATTCACGGAATCGGGCGGTGGCTGGTATGCAGGAGGACTGGGAATCCACCTCGATTTAGATTGGGGAGTCAGCAATATTTGCAATCCAAATAAACTTGACCTGTGGGGTATTCCGCACGAGTTTGGGCATGTGAACCAAATTTATCCCGATCTCAATTGGATTGGGACAACAGAAGTTACCAATAATGTATATTCCGTTTGGGTTTATTATAAAATGAATAAGGATGGAAATAAGTACACTCGATTAGAGGCTGAAGTTAATCAGCCCTCTCCCGATATGCCTGCTGTTGCTGGCGGAACCATTAACGGTACCATCGATGCAACCTATGTTAAAGGCAAAGCTTTACAACAAGATGTGAATTATGATGTGTTTAAAACACTTGTTCCATTCTGGCAATTAGAACTTTATTATCAAAGTGCAGGTGCCTGCAAAAATGCGCCTGAACTAAATTTTGAATATCCGGGAAGTTACTCGGGTATAGATTATGCTCGTTGGTACGGAACAGTTTCCGAGTTATCTCGAAACACAAACTCAAGCGGATTGACCAATGGTGAACTCATTTTAAATTTTGTAAAAAATACGTGCGATGCCGTAAAGGAAGACTTAACAACCTTCTTTACTAAAACCGGTTTTTTAAAGCCGCTAGATGTAACCATTGATGATTATGGTATAGGTCAAATTCTAATTTCGCAAAATCAAATTGACCAAACGGTTGCTTACATTCAAAGTAAAAATTATCCGCAGCCGGTCTCGCCGGTAATAAACTATCTATCTGCAAACAGTGTAAATGCCTTTAAGAATTTGTCGCCATTAACCGGTGTTACCGGCGTGGGTGTAACTTTATCAGGAACATCTTTATTAATACAAAATGACCAATGGCAAAACGCTATCGCATTTGAAGTATATGATATACAAGATACCTTAATGCACGTGGCTATAGTTGGCTCGGGTGATATATCCTTGCAAACAACAACCATTTATTATCCGAATAATGCTTTAAAGGTTTATGCCGTTGGTTATGATGGTCAAAAGATTTTAGTTTACCCCAATATCAATAGTGTTTTTACGCTAGGAACGAACAACACTACTCTCGTATATCCTAATCCATTTACTTCTGCGGACTACCTACATTTTCAAACACCTTATGTAACGGAAATCATAATAGCTACACTCCAAACCACATCCGGACAAAGCGTTTTATCTATTGAAGGTAATTCATTGGAAATAGAAAAGTCAATCAACAGTAAGCTTCAAAAGATGGCTGATGGGTTATACATTCTTAATGTAAAACGTTCGAATGGGGAATGTTCTTTTATAAAGTTAACGAAGGTGAATAATTAAAAGCCATTCTATAATTTCTATTTTTTTTGCGGCCAGTGAGATAGAGTACTATTCCAATCCAAACCCTAATTTGTATCTTTACAAGAAATCAAGATAAAAACATCTTAAATGAAACTAAGTATGAACACTACCGATACTACGAACAATGAAATAGATGTTCGAGAACTAATACCAATCAAACGTCACGAGAAACTTCTTAAAATTTTTAAAGAGCTTCCTGTTAATGATAGTTTTGTTTTCATTAATGATCACGACCCCTTGCCCCTATTTTACGAATTCCGCTCTATACACGGCGATGTTGTAGGATGGGAGTATCTGAACAAAGGCGGTAGAGAGTGGAAAGTTAAAGTTACACGCACCGAAGCATCGCAAGGAAAAGAGTTTAAAGGCGTGTCCACATTGATAGACCTCAGAAAGGTTGATGAAAAAGACTGGAAACACGTTGTGTTTCATCGCTACGGCATGATGGAAAACGGCGACACTATGGAACTCATTGCATCTTCTGACCCTAAAGACATTCACGCTGTTTTTGTTACAAAATTTGAAGGCAAACACTCTTGGGTTTATAGAAAAAAGGAACCCGATGAGTTCATCGTTCATATTACAAAGAAAGATGATAGCGGATTGGGTGATGATGGTTTTGCTGTGGTCTATGAATTTGATGTGCGCCCCTACACCCCTACTGAACGTCATGAAATGTTTTACAAAGCATTTGAAGAAATAAAACCCGGTGAAGCATTTGTGTTTATCAACGATCATGATCCCAAGCCCCTGTATTATCAAATGGAAGCTGAAAGCAAACAACCCTTTAAGTGGGAATATTTGCAAAAAGGCCCTGTAGAATGGAAGGTTCGAGTTATCAAGACAAGTAAGTAATCCGAAGTCGTAAACTCGAGGTTCAAAATATTTTACCTCTCCAGAAAGGTTTTCATTTGTTTTACTTCTTCACAAGTACGACGAATGCCCTCTTGGAGAGATATGCTATGTTTCCACCCCAACTTGTGAATCTTATCTACCGACAATAATTTCCGCGGCGTGCCATCCGGTTTTGAAGTATCGTAGCGCAGTTCGCCATTATAGCCCATCATGTCCTTAATCATTATGGCTAAATTCTTAATGCTGATATCCTCGCCGGTTCCAATATTTACGATAGAGCGCTCATTATAGTGAAGCATCAGGAACAAGCATGCTTCCGCAAGGTCATCCACATGGAGAAATTCTCTACGCGGCGTTCCGGTTCCCCAAATCTCAACGAAGGGCGCATGCGCTTGATTAGCATCGTAAAACTTACGAATCAGCGCCGGTAATACATGTGAATTTTTCAAACTATAATTATCATTGGGGCCATATAAGTTTGTTGGCATTGCCGATATAAAATTCACTCCGTACTGATCATGAAAGGCTTCACACATTTTCAAGCCTGCAATTTTCGCCAATGCATAAGGCTCATTCGTTGGCTCTAGCGCGCCGGTTAACAGGTATTCTTCTTTAATAGGCTGTGGTGACATCTTTGGGTATATGCAGGAAGAACCTAAAAACAGTAATTTGATTACACCGGTATCATAAGCGCTCTTAATAACATTACATTCAATCATTAGATTGTCATAAATGAAATCGGCACGATACGTATTATTTGCAATTATTCCACCAACCTTTGCTGCGGCCAAAAAAACATATTCCGGTTTTTCCTTCTTAAAGAAATCGGCAACCTCCTTTTGATTTCTTAAATCAAGTTCTTTAGAGGTTTTAACAATAATATTTTCATAACCTTCTTTTCGTAATCTCCGCTCAATAGCAGAGCCAACCATACCACGATGGCCCGCAACATAAATGCATGCGTTCTTTTCCATACGTGTGTCCTATGTATGGTGGTTTATGATCTTGTGTCCGCTCTCTTTCAAGTGCTTTTCGCGCTTAAATAATTCAAGGTCAGCAGCCATCATCTCCTTAACAATTGCTGCTAAGTCGTGTTTCGGAACCCACCCTAACTGCTTTCTTGCTTTTGAAAAATCTCCAATAAGGATATCTACTTCTGATGGTCGATAATATCTCGAATCAATTTTCATCACCACTTTACCAAGCGGTAAAGTATATTCCGATTTCTCGCACTTCTTAATCTTGGCTATTTCCTTCTCTCCTTTACCAATGAACTCTATTTCAATACCCACTTCTTTGAATGCTAATACTAAAAATTCACGCACTGTAGTCGTTACTCCCGTTGCAAGTATAAAGTCATCTGGAGTGTGGTGCTGAAGCATCATCCACATACCTTCAACATAATCTCTCGCATGCCCCCAATCTCGTTTCGAGTCAATGTTACCCATATAAACGGTGTCTTGCATTCCCAGAGCTATAAGCGATACTGCACGAGTAATTTTTCTCGTTACAAAATTTTCACCCCGTAATGGAGATTCATGGTTGAACAAGATGCCGTTTGTAGCAAACATGTTATAGGCTTCACGATAATTGACTGTTACCCAATAAGCATACAATTTAGCAGCAGCATAAGGAGAACGAGGGTAGAATGGCGTAGTTTCCTTCTGTGGAATTTCTTGCACCAACCCGTACAGTTCACTTGTAGAGGCTTGATAAATACGGCATTTGTGAGTTAGACCCAGCATACGTACAGCCTCTAAAATACGCAATGCACCTATGCCGTCAGTATTGGCCGTGTATTCCGGTATATCAAAACTTACCCTAACGTGGCTCATGGCACCAAGGTTATAAATTTCATCCGGCTGCACTTCCTGAATAAGACGAATGATATTCGCAGAATCTGTAAGATCACCAAAATGCAGTTTGAACTTTGCATGTTTTTCGTGCACATCTTGGTATAAATGATCTATTCGATCGGTATTAAAAAGTGAGCTTCTTCGTTTAACTCCATGTACCTCGTACCCTTTTTGTAATAGCAATTCGCTGAGGTAGGCTCCATCTTGCCCTGTAACGCCTGTTATTAAAGCTTTCTTCATAGTGTGCTGAAAAATGAAACTCGGTTTTAGTATCTACATTAAATTGAATAGCCATTTCAAGAGCTACTCTCTTTTTTGAGGTTGTGCAAAATAAGTCATTTTATTAGAGAGTATTAAAAGTGAAGCTAATAAAGATAGAGGCAATGTATTTTTGGAAGTAACACTTTCAAACTATAACAGTTATTTAATACAATTTGTAAAAAATGAAAAAATGCCCAAGCCTATAAAAGACAGGGCATTTCTAATCGTAATATTTATAATAAAGTTTATTCTTCTTTCTTTTTTTCCTGAACTTGTGATCTTATTTCTTGAGCTATTTTCTTTAGGTCTTGCATACTCTTACGAATGCGCGTACCGGCAGCATTATTGCCTTTTTCGTAAAACTTTTGGAAGTCATGTTCCATTTCGTTCACGAGGTGTTTGAGTTTGTGATAGAGTTCCATAGGAGTTTAGTTTTGGTAGTGGGAAAGTAAACTATTTTCTCTAATTGTTCAATTATTTTTTTGCTTTCAAACGGTTTAATTCCTCCATTAATGCAGCAATTTTCTTTTCAGCATCTGATGCCTTCTGGCGTTCTTTCTTTACAACGTCTGGATTTGCATTTGCCACAAAACGTTCATTACTCAACTTATTATTGACACTCGTTAAGAATCCGCGAGTATAATTCAACTCATCATGTAATCGTTTTATTTCTGCTTCTATATCAATTTCACGGTGTACCTGAATGTAGTATGTATCGCCTTTTATGGTTAATGGTATAGTTCCTTCAGGCTTTTCTGAATGAATTAGGCAATTCAAATAGTTTAATCGGGTTAATGTTTTTTTAATGGCTTCTATAGAAGTATCATTCGCTGTATTGTAATAAAGTCCGATCTCATCTTTGGGCTTCATTTGATTTTTCGCTCGTACCTCACGTATGGAAGTCGTTAATTTAATCAATAAATCTCCTTGAATCAATACCTCTTGGTCGAAATGTATTTCATCTTTTAGCAGTGTATTACAAATGGAAGTAAAGGTGCTTTTCTCCTCCCGAATTTCTTGAAATAATTCTTCTGTAATGAAAGGCATAAAAGGATGTAGCGTAATCATTAACTCCCGGAAAAAGTTTAAGGTTGCCTGATATGTCGCAGATCCTATGGGATTTTCAAAGTCAGGCTTTATCATTTCAAGATACCAAGAGCAGAAGTCATCCCAGATTAACTTATATACTGCTTTCAAAGCTTCCGAAATCTGATATTGTTTCATCAGTTCGTCTATTTGCAGACGCTGTTCGATTAAACGTGCTGTAAACCAACGTGTGGCAAATTCATTTTCATATCCATCTTTCGTCACACTGAAACCCTTGATTAAACGTAGCGCATTCCACAACTTATTATTAAAGTTTCTTCCTTGATCACAAAGTTTATCATCGTATAATAAATCGTTTCCTGCAGGCGATGAAATTAAAATACCAAAACGTACAGCATCCGCTCCATATTTATCTATTAGCTCGAGTAAATCAGGCGAGTTACCTAAGGACTTTGACATTTTACGTCCTTGTTTATCTCGCACAATACCTGTAAAATATACGGCATCAAACGGTTTAGCCTTTTTATATTCATAACCTGCCATAATCATACGAGCCACCCAAAAGAAGATAATTTCCGGTGCCGTTACAAGTGTTGCCGTAGGATAATAATATTGAATAGCTGCATTATCGGGATTTGTAAAACCTTTGAACACTTCAATGGGCCACAACCAAGAGCTAAACCACGTATCTAATACATCTTCATCTTGCTTCAATGTGAAACTATGGTTTGGATATTTTTCGGTAAAAAGTTGTTGTGCTTCTTGTTCTGTCTTAGCCACTACAAACTCACCGTGTTCATTGTACCAGGCCGGTATGCGATGCCCCCACCATAACTGCCTGCTGATGCACCAATCTTTGATATTCTCCATCCAATGGCGATAGGTATTCTTAAACTTAGCAGGATAAAACTGGATATCATCCTTCATTACTGCATCCAAAGCAGGTTTAGCTAAGTGAGGCATTTTACACCACCACTGCATACTAAGGCGTGGTTCTATAACCGCATCCGTACGCTCACTAAAGCCGTTGCTGTTCATCAATTCTTCGATTTTCACCAAGAAACCTTCAGCTTCAAGCTGTTTGGCAATTTTTTTTCGAACCACAAAGCGATCTTCTCCTATAAATAATTCTGCTGCCTTACTCATCGTACCGTCGCTATTGAGTACATCCACTATAGGCAGTCTATGTTTTAACCCCAGATTATAGTCATTAATATCGTGGGCTGGTGTCACCTTTAGAGCGCCTGTTCCGAATGTCATATCAATGTATTCATCATAAATAATTGGGATGCGTCGATTAATGAGTGGTACAAAGGCGTACATTCCTTTCAAATGGTGATAGCGTTCATCACTCGGGTGCACACATATGGCGGTGTCACCCAATATAGTTTCAGGCCTTGTGGTGGCTATCGTAATATACTCTTCTTTATCGGTATCGAGTTTGTAGCGTACATAATATAAATTCGATTTTACTTCTTTATATATCACCTCTTCATCGCTCAAGGCTGTTTGCGCCTTAGGATCCCAATGGATCATTTTAACGCCGCGGTAAATGTGTCCTTTCTTGTATAAATCTATAAACACATCGATAACTGCATTATAATAATCATTATCCATTGTAAAGTTTGTGCGATCCCAATCCAGAGCGCAGCCTAACTTCTTTAACTGTTGAAGAATAATTCCGCCGTATTTTTCTTTCCATTCCCAAGCATAAGTCAGAAATTCTTCACGGCTAAGTGTGTTCTTATCTATTCCTCTTTCGCGCAACATGCCAACCACTTTAGCCTCGGTAGCTATGGAGGCATGATCTGTGCCCGGAACCCAGCAGGCATTATAGCCTTTTTGTCTTGCACGACGGATAAGGATATCTTGTATCGTATTATTAAGACAATGCCCCATGTGCAATACACCGGTAACATTGGGTGGGGGTATAACAATAGTATAGGAAGGCCGATCGTCCGGTTGAGATTCAAAAAATCTGTTTTCTATCCAGTAGCTGTACCATTTACTTTCTACTCCTGAGGGATTATAGTTTTTTTCCATCGTTTCTATTCAATTGCCATAAGGCGGCAAAAATAGAGTAATTCGTCACTATGTTAACCCTGTGGAGAAAAGGTGTATAAGAAGCCAAATTATAGTGGTCAAATTATTCTTTATTGAACTGATAATGATTTACATTTAAAGAATAAAATCCAAAAGCAATGGAACTACAAACACCACCACAGCAAACTCTGAAGAGTAAGCAACAAATCAACAAGCTGAAATTCTATATGGATGAAATCGCTATTATGCGTAAGCGGCTATCGGATGCGGTCATGCGTAACAACACACACGAAGTGTTGGTTATGGTTGATCAATTCGATAACCAATTTGATATACAAGAAAAAGTAATCTCTGACTTAAAACATAAACTAAAAGTATTACACCGCATACAATCCAGCTCAGGTGGAGTATCTGATTCTTCTTTATTAGATGATGACTCTGATGGTACCGAAGACATGGAGTCGTTTGAAAAATATTTTAATAATCTTCGTACCGAATACATAAACTTTTTAACGAAGTGGATGTAACATAGGATAATGTAGATTATAGGAAAAACCTCTGAAAATTCAGAGGTTTTTTTTATTCCCGATTATTGATCGTATTCGGATAAAAAGTTTCGTTTAATTAATCGAAAGAATTGGCTATTCGTAAGGTTAGCCCTTGGTTGCTTGATATAAACTACAGTGACTGGAAAGTCACGTTCTAACATTAAATCCCTTCAATTACTATTGTATGCCAATAATTGCTGGTTGTGATGTGCTTATAGTAGAACCTAAGGCTCAGACAACAGAGGGGAATAAAAACTATCTCACCCTGAGTCACAACAGTATCGCGGCTACCTTCTGTTCATAGCCCTACTATTCGTTCCGTTTGATTTGGTTGCCTAAATGCAACAACAAGATGCCGGATGAAATAAGTGCTCCAGCTTTAGATATACTCCAATATATTTTTTCGTGCGATAATTGAGTGCCACAATAATTTTACCTTACTTCTCAATTCGTCAATAAAACGAACGATGAAGAAGGAGCGATTTGCACATAGTCTTCTTTATAATTTTTTATTGATACGGGCACTTATAGGTATTAATCGTAAAAGAAAGCCCTAATTGTATCATCAAATAATCGTCTTTCTTTTTTGCGTCACCGCGCATTTTATTATTGCTGCCAACCATAATATCTGAAACCTCTAGTGAGCGGTCGCTGAGAAGGACTTTCAAAGGTCCACCTTCTGCATACATAATTTGTCTGTCGGCATAAGTTTTACTGACATCATCCAAATAGTCTGTATTCGTTTTTCGGTTTGCAATTTCTATAAACGTGCTGAAGTTTCTGTTGATTCTAAACTTAAAGCCTCCACCAATAATCCATGCACGCGAAATGAGTTTATATGGTTCTCTGTCGGGGTATTGCGGCAAACCCTGCCCTTCTGTGCCTATGGGTTGCAGACGATATTCCTCTCCCTGATATGTTGTTCTGGGGTCGAAACTGAATACTGAAAGACCCGCACAGAGATAAGGAGTAAAAAAGTTTTTAGGATTCTTTGACTCAAAATCCAAAAAGTTAAACTCACCGGTAACAGCAATTTCCATTATGTCGCTATAAAAGCTCAAATTGCGGTGTTGTTGAAAATAGTTATTCGAAAGGGCATCGTTACCTGCCACCTTTCCATACCCAAGCTGCAGTTTTGCACATAAGCGTTTATCATAGTTGTATCGGTAATATATCGCAGCCGAAGGTTTCATCAAACGAAAACTGGTATTGGTATTTAAGTCACCGAAATAATTACATATACCTCCCATTATGCCGAACTCACTCTGCTGTGCCCATAGCATAGGAATACAGAAGTTAAAGAGTAAAGCGAATAATAGTTTCTTTTTCACAGATGAAAATGCGGGCTTTTTAACGAAAGGAATACGCAAAAGATGCAACACATAACGTGGAACTTGACAAAACATTGTTTACAGCGGCGCAAATGTAACCCACTCGCAAGCATTCAATCTGTCCCTGCTTTTATCTTGTCCGTTTTGAATATTAGGTTATTTTTGCCGTTCTTAAAAAAAAATACATTCTCATGTCATATTTATTTACCTCTGAATCTGTTTCAGAAGGGCATCCGGATAAAGTAGCCGACAGAATCAGTGACGCATTAATAGACAACTTCTTAGCTTATGATGCCAACAGTAAAGTAGCGTGCGAAACGATGGTTACCACTGGTCAGGTGGTAGTTGCAGGTGAAGTAAAATCCAAAACATATTTAGATGTACAAGATATTGTGCGAGATGTAATCCGCGATATTGGCTATACCAAAGCCGAATACATGTTTGAAGCACATTCGTGCGGTGTACTTAGTGCTATTCACGAACAAAGTGCCGATATTAATCGCGGTATAGACCGTGAAGTGAAGCAGTTGAGTTTTGAAGCAAAAGCCAATGCACAAGGTGCAGGTGATCAGGGTATGATGTTCGGCTATGCCTCTCGCGAAACAGATAATTATATGCCTCTGGCGTTAGATCTTGCTCATAAAATCTTGCTTGAGTTATCCAGAACGCGTAAAGCAGGAAAGGAAATGAAGTACCTGCGCCCGGATGCAAAAAGTCAGGTCACCATTGAATACGATGACAATAATAATCCGATACGAATAGAGACAATCGTTGTATCTACACAACATGATGCATTCGATACCGACAAAAAGATGTTAGCGCAAATTCGTAAAGATGTTATTGAAACCATCATTCCCAGAGTGAAGAAGCAGTTGAAGCCCTCTATTCAAAAGTTATTTACTGACAAGATTCAATTTCATATTAACCCAACCGGTAAGTTTGTTATCGGCGGCCCTCACGGGGATACAGGTCTAACCGGCCGTAAGATTATAGTAGATACATACGGAGGTAAAGGCGCACACGGTGGCGGAGCCTTTAGTGGAAAAGATCCTTCAAAAGTAGATCGCTCTGCAGCGTATGCAACACGTCACATTGCTAAGAATTTAGTGGCAGCAGGTTTATGTGATGAAGTATTAGTGCAGGTGAGTTACGCCATAGGTGTAGCGAAACCTTGCGGCGTATATGTTAACACATACGGAACTGCAAAAGTGAATAAGACAGATGGAGAGATTGCTCGCATCGTTGAGAAGTTATTTGACCTACGCCCTTATGCTATCGAAACTCGTTTGAAATTGCGTAACCCGATATATTCCGAAACATCTTCTTACGGCCACATGGGGCGTGAACCTAAAACCGTAACCAAAATATTTAACAAGGGAAAAGAAAACGAAAAGAAAGTTACGGTTGAGCTGTTCACTTGGGAAAAATTGGATTACGTTCAACAAGTGAAAAAGGCATTCGGTCTTAAATAACTTTACTTACCTAACAAGAAAAAGAAACGGAGTTAACAGAAAAAGTTAAGTCCGTTTTTTTATTTCTCTTATGGCTTATCAAGAAACGAAACAGAAATCAATTGCTCGGTTAAGGATTAGTGCTAAAAGATTTCATCTTGTAAGCATCTTTTGCCAATTCAAAGATCAATTGTTGATAGGAAGCGACTTTCTGCGTATATAACGTTTGCAAACCCACATCAGTAATGTTACTTACTGAATGTTCCGGATTCAATACGGATGCAGTAGCATAACCTTTATCGGTCAGATAACCACAACCATCAAAAAACACATAATATGTTGATGAAGGCAAAGAGAGATTTAAAAAATTTCGCGAGAAGAAATATTTTTCGCTGGGCAGTTGGAGTTGATGTAAAAGGGTTGAGGGTATATCTAACTCGGAAATGATCTTGTTCCATTTCTTCCCTCTCCACTCTTCTTTCAACGCACCTCCTGTTAGTAGAAGTGGAATATGATAATATTCCGGATCTTCTTTTGCCCGCATTTTTATACTCTGTCTGCTATGATCTGCAATAATGACAAATAAAGTATTTGCATACCAAGTTTTTGTTTTGGCAACATCGAAGAAACTACCCAAGTGTTTATCACTGTAGTACATCGATTCAGTATATTCACGCACGGCATCTCCATCGGGAGACTTCCAGTCATCTGAATGCTTTTCATAATCAAATGGCATGTGTGTGCTGCCTGTAAGAAAGCATTGCAGAAATGGCTCTTGCGCATGATCTAATGTGTTAATCAGTTCGGGAAACATAAATTCATCATGTATTCCTAACTGCCCTTTAGGATATTGTGGCCAATCGTTTACATCTTGAATAGTTTGAAATTGTTTCAACATCAGATATGCTTTCAGCCCGCCGTAAACAAGGTCTCCACCGAACATAAAGCCTGAGTGATAGCCGATTCGGGTCAGATCTTCACTGATACAAGGAATGGCTGCGAGATTGTTATTTTGATTTATGATAGCGTATCGAGGTGCCGATGGAGCGGCACTCAACATAGCCGGAATGCCTTGATCGGTTACATAACCGTTAGAATAGGTTTTTGTGCATAGAAGACCCTGACTGCATAGTGCGTTAAAGCGCGGAGTGCAACCCTCTATTCCACCCAGCACACTGATATTGTCTGTACTCCAACTTTCAAGAATAATAAAAACGATATTAGGTTTAGTAGTTGTTAAAATGGATTCAACAGAATCATTCGAAGTTAAAAAATCATTGCGTATCAAATTGAAAGCATCGTCGTTGCTGCGTTGCTTATAGGTTGAAGCATTGGGAATTTTATCAACAATGGTAGCATCTTGCAGCACATTGTATAATGGATTAATCGCAATATCATTTGCAAGAGCATCTTTACTAAAGAAGGCTACGCTTTGGTTTATGGGGATATTGGTGATGCCTCCGCGAATTATAATAATAAAAAGTGCTATTAAGAAGATAAAGGTTAATACACCTGCAATAGCACTCTTTATCAGACCATAACTCTTTGTACCCTGTATCTGTGGATGAATAATACGTGTATAGAAGATATAAAACGGAATTGTAAAAACTGCTACTAACACAATAAATAGAACTGACAAATACCACGGCACTGTTTGAATAACCTCTGCCGGATTCTTGAAATGAGATAAAGCTTGCATATTGAGTTTTGCACTCCATTCGTGATAAAGGCCTGCATCGGCAATGGCGCCGGCAGAATAAATGACACTTAGTATGAGTATCAAAAAACGAAGTGAGTTATACCACACTATTTTATTACTGAAGAAATAAAGTACAGCCAGCAACATTGGGAGTAAGCTAAAAATTGCGGCAGTGGCAAAATCTAAACGATAACCTGCAACGAATGCTTTTAGAATTTCAGATCTGTGTTGTATTCTGTCGCCAATAGGCAATTGATAGAATACGAAGAAAGTCCTGTGGATAGCAAAAAAGACCATCCAAAATACGAACAGAGAAAAGAGATATCGCAGCAGCCTCATCACAAGCATCAAATATTTATGATAAACCTAGTTTAAAGCAGCTCTTGCCAAGGCTAAGGCCTTATCTATTCCTATCACTTCTGTTCCACCTGCTGTAGCAAAAAAGGCCTGCCCACCGCCACCGCCGTTAATCTCTTTACTGATTGATTTAATAATACTGTTTGCATTTAATTGTTTATCCTTTACCAGGTTATCCGAGATCATTACACATAACTGTGGTTTACCATTAACAACGGCACTTGCTGCCAGAAATAAATTCTCCACTTCATTTCGTAAATCGTAAGCTAACTTTTTAAGCGCATTGGTATGACTCAACTCCGTTTTAGCGATTATTATATTGATATCCTTATGAAATTCAACTTTGAGTTTTAAGTGTTCCTTTAAAACAGCTACTTGAGCATTTTGTAATTCTTCAATCTCTTTGCGCAACACATTGTTTTCATCTTGTAGCATGGTAATGCTTTTTAAAATGTGCTTGGGGTTCTTTAATGCCTCATTTATTTGCTGAATCATTGTAAAAGCTGCGCTAATCTTTTGTTGAGCCGCTTCACCTGTTACGGCTTCGATGCGTCGTACGCCCGCTGCTACAGCACTTTCTGATGTTATCTTGAAATAGCCGATTACTCCGGTATTGTGTACATGAGTTCCTCCGCATAACTCTACAGAGAAATTCTTGTCAAATGTAATAATCCGAACCTTATCGCCATATTTCTCGCCAAACAATGCCATTGCTCCTTGTTTCAATGCGGCATCAATAGAAACTTGACGTTGCTCAAGCAGGGGTATATTGGCTCGAATTTTTTCGTTGACTAAATTCTCAATTTCTGTTAATTTCTCATCAGTGATTTTTGAAAAATGAGAAAAATCAAAACGTAAGTAGTCCGGTGAAACCATCGAGCCTTTCTGTTCCACATGCGTACCCAACAGCCGCCGTAAGGCAGCATGAAGCAAATGTGTGGCCGTGTGATTGTTCATCGTACTTCGACGTCGCCTTTCATCAACACGCAATGCCGCATAAGCGTCCAGTTGAGTCGGCAACTTATCTGCAAAGTGCACGATGAGATCATTTTCTTTTTTAGTATCTGTAATGTGTATTGTTTCATCGCCAAATACAGCCGTGCCTGTATCGCCTACCTGGCCGCCACTTTCAGCATAGAAAGGAGTACTCGAAAAAACAATCTGGTACACGGTCTTATCCTTAGCTTTTTGCTTACGATACTTCACGATACGCGCTTCGCTTTGTAATTCGTCATATCCTGTAAATAACACTGTTGGGTTATCTGTAAGCACAACCCAGTCATCATGAGTAACGACAGCCGCCTTTCTCGAACGCTCTTTTTGTTTTTGCATTTCTTCCTGAAATCCAAGCTCATCAACAGTTAAGTTCCGTTCTCGGGCAATAAGATGTGTTAGATCAAGAGGAAATCCATAGGTATCATATAACTCAAAAGCAATCACCCCGCTTATGGTTTTCCTTTTTGCCGATACGAGTTCTATCTCTATATTTTTCAAACGCTTCAGGCCACTCTCAAGAGTATGCAAGAAAGACTGTTCCTCCTCTATTATGACACGCTGTATAAACTCCTTTTGTTGATACAATTCAGGAAATACGTGTTGCATTTGCTCGGCAAGTATCGGTATCAACTCATAAAGTACCGGTTGATGAATGTTTAGACAACTATATGCATAACGTACTGCGCGGCGTAGGATTCGACGTATAACATACCCGGCACCTGTGTTGGATGGTAGTTGCCCATCTGCAATGGCAAAGCCGATAGCACGGATATGGTCGGACATCACGCGCATTGCAATATCACTCTGCTCTGAGTTGCCATAATGTATTCCGCTCTTTGACTCGATAAAATGAATCAACGGCCTAAAAACATCGGTATCATAATTACTCTGTTTTTGCTGCACAACTCGGACAAGACGTTCAAATCCCATACCTGTGTCAACATGTTGAGCGGGTAGCTTAGTTAAGGTGCCGTCTGCCAGGCGGCAAAATTGCATAAATACCAGATTCCATATTTCGATTACTTCAGGGTGCCCGGCATTAACCAATGATTTGCCATCAATCTTTTTTCGCTCTTCTTCAGAACGAATATCTACGTGAATCTCAGAGCATGGTCCGCAAGGCCCGGTATCTCCCATCTCCCAGAAATTATCCTTCTTAGTTCCATTCAGAATTCGTGCTTCGTCAATATGTTGTTTCCAAAAGTCAAAGGCATCACTATCCCGCTCAAGGTTTTCTTTATCATCTCCTTCAAAGATGGTTACGTACATCCGGTCTTTATCAATTTTATAGACCTCAGTAAGTAATTCCCATGCCCACGAGATGCTCTCACGCTTAAAATAATCTCCAAAAGACCAGTTACCCAACATTTCAAACATGGTATGATGATAGGTGTCTATACCTACCTCTTCTAAGTCGTTGTGCTTTCCCGAAACACGTAAGCATTTTTGAGTGTCTGCCACTCGTTGATAGGTGGCCGATTTATTACCAAGGAAGATATCTTTAAACTGATTCATACCCGCATTAGTAAACATCAGCGTAGGGTCATTTTTTATCACCATGGGGGCTGATGGAACGAGGTGGTGCTGCTTTGATTTAAAATAATCAAGAAAAGCCTGCCGAATTTCTTTACTGGTCATCATAATAAATTGTTGCGAATGAAGTTGTATTAAAGAAGCGGCTTAGATTAAAGGTTATTCTTGCGGGAGTAAGCTCTTTGAATTAACTTGCCACTCTTTAAAAAACGCAACAAAAATACTGTTTAGACCTTAGTTAGCTACAGAATGAAAAAGATAAAATATTATTACAACACACAAAGTTTGCGGTACGAGCGATTTGAAGAAACGCTTCGAAACAAGTTCTTGCGTGTTATAGGTTTTTTATCTGCAACCGCTGTTTTTGCTCTCTTTATCGTTTATCTGGCATATACGTATATGGACTCTCCTAAAGAAAAGCAATTGAAGCGTGAAGTAAGCCAGCTCAAGTTCCAGTATGGCATTTTAAATAAAAAGCTGGATGAAATGTCGGGCACCCTTGATGAATTGGAAAATAGGGATGATAAAACATATCGAGTTATTTTAGAGGCTGACCCCATATCGGCTGATGTTCGCACCGCAGGCGTGGGCGGTAGCTTGCGTTATAAGGATTTAGACGGATACAGCAATAGCACTCTGATGGTTAACATAACCGAAAAGCTTGACCGTATTCGTCGCCGTATGTATATCCAATCTAAAAGCTATGACGAACTAGCGCAAATGATTAAATCAAAAGAAGAGATGTTGGCTTCCATACCCGCCATACAACCGGTATCGAACAGGGATTTGAGACGTATCGGCTCGGGTTTCGGAGTGCGTATAGACCCGATCTATAAGGTGGCCCGAATGCACGAAGGAATTGATTTTACAGCACCCGTAGGCACTCCTATCTATGCTACCGGTAATGGAGTCGTTACTACGGTAGATTATGGTGATAGAGGCTATGGAAACTATGTTGTAATTAAACATGGTTACGGTTATCAAACTTTATATGGTCACATGAGTCGCATCAAGGCTAAGGTGGGCCAGAAAGTTGTGCGTGGAGATATTATAGGTTATGTGGGTAATAGCGGGAAGAGCACCGGTCCACACTGCCACTATGAGGTAATTCGTAACAATAAAAAGATAGACCCGATTAACTTCTTTTATAATGACCTATCTCCAAAAGAGTTTCAGCAACTATTGGAAATTGCTGGGCGCAATGGTCAATCGCTTGATTAATATTTTTTATAGCGGATTCTGCTTCTCTTGCAGTTCTAACCAGCGTAAGCCCTTTTCATCCAACTCTTCACTAATTTTTCCCAACCATTCGCTCATTTGTATCAGTTCTTCATGATTTGAAGTCGTGGTCATTTTTTCTTCCAGCATCTTTTTTTCTTTCTCTAACTGCGGTATGACTTTGTCCAACTGTTCCAATTCATATTTCTCCTTAAAGCTGAGCTTCGTTGTTGACTTTTCTTTTGGTGCCCGTGGAATTAATTCTTTTTCAACTTGCTTTTCCGTTTTTAGTTCAATATCGAGTTGCGCCCGGTATTCACTATAGTTGCCCGGAAAGTCACGCACAACACCATCACCTTCGACTACAAAAAGATGGTCAACCAATTTATCCATAAAATAACGATCGTGCGATACGATAATTAAACAGCCTGCAAAAAATTGCAGGTAATCCTCCAAAGTTTGCAAGGTCAATAAATCCAAATCGTTAGTTGGTTCATCGAGTATTAAAAAATTCGGATTCTTAATCAATACGGTAAGCAACATCAACCTGCGCTTTTCACCACCACTCAGTGAAGAGACATAGGTGTATTGCATTTGAGGTGTAAACATGAAGAGTTCAAGAAACTGCTCTGCACGTATTTTGGTTTTGTCATTCAACATTACCATATCTGCAATTTCCTTTACCACTTCTATCACTCGCTTGTCTTCGTTTAGTTTTAACCCCTCCTGGGTATAATAGCCAAATACGATCGTTTCCCCGACATTAATTTTTCCGCTATCCACTTGTTCTTTGCCGGTAATCAGATTTAAAAATGTGGACTTGCCTGCACCGTTGCTTCCAATAATACCGATGCGCTCGCCCTTTTTAAAGGTATAATCAAATCCGCTCAATATTTTTTTAGCACCATAAGACTTATAGACCTTCTTCAGCTCTAAGACCTTTCCGCCAATGCGTTGCATTTTCATGTCTAACTGGAGTTTTTGCTCATCTGTCTTTATCGAAGCTTTATCTTTCAAATCGTAATATGCGTCAATCCGAGCCTTTGATTTTGTTGTCCGTGCTTTAGGTTGCTTTCGCATCCACTCCAGTTCCTTGCGCAGCAGGTTGCGCGCTTTATCCGTTTCGCGTGAGAGATTAAATTCACGCTCTGCTTTCTTCTCTAAAAAATATTCGTAGTTTCCTCTATAATGATAAATCTGCCGATTATCCAGTTCTACAATTTCATCACAAACACGATCTAAAAAATAACGGTCGTGTGTAATCAATAGCACCGTTTTTTGTTGCGCAGATAAGTAACCTTCAAGCCATTCCACCATTTCCACATCAAGATGGTTGGTTGGTTCATCCATTAATAAAACATCGGGCGATTCGATTAGTAACTGAGCTAAAGCAATACGCCGGCGCTGTCCGCCACTGAGACTATTAATTTTATGATGAATATGATGCAAGCCGAGTTTACCTAATATCGTTTTCACACGAGCATCTATATCCCATGCTTTTAACTCTTCTACGCGCTCCATAGCTTCCTGCAAAGTCTGTTGATGCATGTCGCTCGATTCATCTTCTGTAACACTCAATAACCGCTCATATTCTTTAACAGCCTGCATCGCCGGTGTGTTCATTTTAAAAACATGGTCAATGATGCTATCAAGTTCATTAAATTGCGGCTCCTGTTTTAAATAACCAAGAGTGGATGATTTATTAAAAGAAATCTTACCACTATCGGCAGTATCCTCTCCCGCAAGAATGCTGAGTAAAGTACTTTTACCTGCACCATTCTTGGCCACTAATGCTACTTTGCTGCCAAGAGAAATCCCTAAGGAAATATTTTCAAACAACACCCGTTCGCCAAAAGACTTTGTAAGGTTCTCGATAGATAAAATATTCACGCGTGCGAAAATAGGAATAATGCAACGCTGCGCATGTGCTTTTATATTTTGAGAAAGAAATCACTCAAATAGTACGGGAAAATATCATTACGCCTATTCCGTTAATTTTATCCGTCTTTTAAAAAAATTATGAAAATAAATTCCATACTATTTTTATTCTTATTACTGATTAATGCGGCGACTAATGCGGCTACAGTTATAGATCCACACTCCGCCGCACTACCGGACGAAGCCGTTGTTACCCATCTTCACTTAAAACTCGATGTGGATTTCAATGAAGAAAACCTGAAAGGGACTGCCACCTGGAGCATTAAAACTGCACTTTCGGCCTCCAAGATTATGTTTGATGCGGGTGGGCTTATCATTAACCATATCACCGATCAAAACGGAAAAAATTTATCTTATGAACTGATTAAGCGGAATGACTACCTCGGTGATGCACTCAAGGTAAGTATTACACCCGCTACTACAATAGTCAGTATCAACTACCAGACAGGTAAGAATGCCTATGCCTTGCAGTGGCTCACTCCGGAGCAAACTTCGGGAAAAAAATATCCCTTCCTATATACTCAATCGGAAAGTATTGCAGCACGTAGCTGGCTTCCCTGTCAGGATAGCCCGGGTATCCGATTCACGTATGATGCTGTGGTACAAGTGCCCAAGGATTTAATGGCTGTGATGAGTGCCGTAAATCCCGTTGCAAAAAATAATACAGGCCTGTATGCATTCATTATGAAACAAAGTATCCCCTCTTATCTAATGGCTCTTGCTGTTGGTGACATCCGCTTTCACGTTATCGGAAAGCGTACCGGTGTGTATGCAGAACCGGTTGTGCTGCCCAAAGCAGTTTACGAGTTTGCTGATATGGAGAAAATGCTCGAGACTGCCGAAAAACTATATGGCCCCTATCGCTGGCAGCGCTATGACCTCATTGTTCTGCCCCCTAGTTTCCCTTTTGGTGGTATGGAAAATCCACGTATTACCTTTACCACTCCTACAATTCTTGCCGGTGATCGATCTTTGGTTTCTCTTGTGGCTCATGAGATGGCGCACAGTTGGAGTGGCAACTTGGTTACCAATGCCACATGGAACGACTTTTGGCTTAACGAAGGGTTTACCGTATTTCTCGAACGCCGCATCGATGAAGAGTTATACGGTAAATCATTTACGGATATGGAAGCGTTTCTCGGTTTGCGCGATTTAAAAGAAACGATTAATGAAATGGGTGCAAACAACCCCGACACTAAGTTAAAACTCAATCTCGACAACCGTGATCCCGATGATGGAATGAATGATATTGCGTATGAAAAAGGATATAACTTCTTAAAAGTGTTACAACAGCGTATAGGAAAGGAAGCATTCGATGCCTTTCTCAAACGTTATTTTAATGATAATGCCTTTACCGGCATGACTACAGAAAACTTTATTCTCTACATGAATAAATATTTGATTGACCCTAACATCAAAGCCTATTCAGGGATGAATGTTAACGACTGGGTGTATGAACCCGGCTTACCTTCCAATTGTATCCCTATAAAGGCAGAGCGCTTTTTGATTATTGATAGTTTAAGCAATCTATTAATCCATGGTGTAAAAGCATCTTCTCTTAATACAACAAACTGGAGTACACAGGAATGGATTCACTTTATTAATCGTCTCGACACCTCATCATTATCGAAGCGCTTGGGAGAGTTTGATGAGGCCTTTCACTTTACAACCTCCGGCAATAGTGAAATACAGGCCGCATGGTATCTTCTTGCTGTTAAGAATCAATACCAAACGGCGTATCCTCAGATGGAGAGCTTTTTAATACAAATAGGAAGAAGAAAATATTTAATGCCTCTCTATAAGGAGCTAATAAAGACTCCTGAGGGGCAAAAACTTGCCGTAAGCATTTTCTCAAAAGCAAAGGCAAACTACCATCCTATTGCTCAAAAATCTGTAGAGGAGATATTAAAACCTTTTATGAACTAAGCATTTCTACTTTTGTTCATACCAAAGTGAAAGCAATTTTTCTATATATAGCCTTAATCTCTATAGGCACCTATACATAAGATAGTTTTATGTTCGACACAAAAGCATCGGATACCATGAATCAGAATAATAAGCACGACGACGAATATTGGAAAGAGCATCTTACTCCCGAGCAATATTATGTAACGCGACAACACGGAACAGAGCGACCTTTTAACAACGCTTATTGGAACAACACGGAAGATGGCATTTATCATTGCGTGTGTTGCGGTACACCTCTTTTTGTTTCCGATAATAAATTTGACTCAAGTTGTGGATGGCCTAGTTTTTACGATACATTGGATAACGGAAACATTAAACAACTTACCGATACTTCTTTCGGAATGATTCGTACAGAAGTGCGTTGCGCACATTGTGATGCGCACCTTGGCCATCTTTTCGATGATGGTCCACGCCCTACCGGAATGCGTTACTGTATTAACTCAGCCTCTCTTGTTTTCGACAAAAAGTAAACATCGCATACCTGTAATAAGCGATTTCTCAATACCATACGGTATATGCACATTCTTGTGCCTCCGCTTTACTTTTACCAAATGTATAAAAACATAAAATTAGGCCGAGGCAAGGGCTATCGTATAGAACAAGGGCATCCCTGGATTTACAACAACGAAATCGAATGCATAGAGGAAGGAGTCGAAAATGGGGAGCTCGTTAATGTATTCAACTTCAAAAATCAATTTATAGGTTGTGCTTATTTCAATGCGCATTCTCAAATCAGTGCACGAATTCTTACACGCCATCAACAAACTATTGACGAAGATTTTTTTGAACAAAGGATTCGTCTTGCACGAACACAACGTGAAGCATTGGGCTATACCTCAAACTATCGTTTAGTTTTTGGTGAAGCCGACCAACTCCCCGGTTTGATTATAGATAAATTCGGAGATTACTTCGTGTTACAGATCCTTACCCTCGGCATGGAACCTTGGAAGCAATGTATAACCCGTATTTTGCAAAAAATATTTTTTCCCAAAGGCATATATGAACGAAACGACGTGCCTGTGCGTACTTTGGAAGGATTGCACGAACAGAAGGGTTTTCTTTCGAAGCCTTTCGACACGAGAATTGAAATCGTAGAAGATAATATTCGCTTTTGTCTCGACCTTGCTGAGGGACAAAAGACCGGTTTTTTCTTAGACCAAAAAGAAAATCGCCGTGTGTTACAAAATATTTGTCGCAATGCTGACGTGATAGACTGTTTTACCTATACGGGAAGTTTTGCACTGTATGCTGCACACTATGGGGCAACCTCAATTTGTGCTTACGATGTTAGTGAATGGGCGGTTAAGCAAGCAAATGAAAATGCTCTTCTTAATAAGTATAATCAATGCAGTTTTGAATGTGCCAATGCTTTCGATATTTTGCCCGAAAAAATTAAAAATGGCGATCAGTATGATATAGTTATCCTTGACCCGCCTGCATTTACCAAGAGTCGCAAAAATATTCACAGTGCTATGCGAGGTTATAAAGAAATTAACCTGCGTGGTCTTAAGCTTACCCGATCGAACGGCTTCTTAATGACATACTCGTGCTCGCATTTTATAAGCGACGAACTCTTTTTTCACACACTACGTGAGGCGGCACACGATGCAGGACGATTGATTAAACGTGTTCAATATCTTCAACAAGCAAAAGATCACCCGGCACTCTTTGATGTACCCGAAACACAATATCTCAAAGGTTATTTAGTAATAGTTGAATGATCTCTTCTGAATGAACTTGAAATAAATGTACTTCTTCTATTGTGCTTCAGGATTTCGGCAAATAAATGAAAATATAAGAATACCAAAGAGGTATCCATTGTTAATGATACAAGACTTGCCGCACATATAATCGGATAGATTGATTGCTCTTATACTGCGTTTGATGTTTTGTATATGCTGCATTGGCAAATCAAAGTGCAGATGCACAAGCAGAATGTGAACACGACAAAATGAGATTTAATTACACTCTACCTGAGGTAGAAAAAGAGCTTATCGCACATTCGTTTTCAGTAAAATAACTTTCTATTTTTTCGTAATCGTGATACGAGCGTTGCCCATAGACGGCATTACTTGTATAATCTTGTAAGCATCTTTAGTATCACTATTAATCCACAGTGTTTGTTTCTCGGCCGGGTTGTCTAATGCACTAACCTCTACAATCCAATGTTTAACCTTATTAATCAACTCACTTCCTGTAACACGAAGCAACATCTGTTTGGACTTTGCGGTACTGAGGTCAGGCACATCAACAACAAGCGAGTACCCCTCATTTAAGGGTAATCCAGCAATGATGTATTCCATGCCGGGTCCATCACTGATGTATGCTCCGCTTGTGGTGATATCTATAGTCTTACCCATTGCATTAAGTGTTACCTTTTTATCTCCGAAGGTCATCGTCATCGTCTGTCCTCCCTGTGTTGCCGTGCGTTTCAGCGGAGTCCAATCGGGTGTATATTCCATTGCGTCCGTTGATTGCCCCATGGCACCGCTCGTTTCATCAGTTATGATGAAGTTGTTTTTTTCCTTCGTAATGGTACGCTTCAAGGTCATAGGTAGCGTTTGTCCTTGAATCTCCAATACCATATCATAGTTGCTTGTACCGGGAACAATGCTGTTCTCTATCTTAGGCAATGTCAACTCGGATTTAACTTCTTTCTTTTGCTCCAGGGTTACGTTATTAATGTTTACACGCAACTCATTCAATCGTTTGGCAACATCTTCAGGCATGCTCTCCTGATAACGACCGCCTAAAATCCCTGCAAGAAACTTTTCAATCTCTGCAAACATGGCCATGTTGTTTACAGGTTTTGCAAAACCGTGCCCCTCATCATCAGCTAATAAGTAGCTCACCTGTTTCCCTTTATTGCGTAAAGCGATTACAATCTGATCTGCCTCTGCCTTTTTCACACGCGGATCGTTTGCCCCTTGAATAATCAATAGCGGGCGATTGATTTTATCGGCTGAGAAAAGCGGACTAGCCTCCTGAATGCGCTTTTTCCCCTCTTCCGTATTAGGATCGCCAACCATGCTGTATAAAAATGCACGACCTGATTCCCAGTACGCAGGCACACTTTCCAGCAAGGTGAAAATATTGCTTGGTCCGACAATATCCACACCGCATGCATAAACATCAGGAGTAAAGGCAAGCCCGGCCAGAGTAGCATAGCCGCCATAGCTGCCGCCCATTATGGCTATTTTGTTTTTATCTACAATTCCCTGAGCAATTAAGTATTTTACTCCCCAGGTTATATCATCCTGCATCAACTTGCCCCATTGCATATTTCCGGCATTTAAAAACTTCTTACCGTAACCTCCGCTGGCACGGTAGTTCGGTTGCAACACAGCATAGCCACGGTTTGCCAAAAATTGGACAAAGGCATTATAGCCCCAGTTATCTCTTGGGCCTTTAGGACCTCCATGTACTAATATTACGGCAGGTAAATTCTTGAGCTGTTTTCCTACCGGTATGGTCAAATAGCCGTGTATTTCTAAACCATCGCTACTCTTGTAACTCACCGGTTTCATTTCTGCCAGGTACTTCTCAACCTCTTTCAATTTAGGGCGAGGCACATATTGCAGGATAAGCTCTTTCGTATCGGCATTAAAATAATAAGCTTCCGCTGCATACTTATCTCCCCACACGGCAACTAGAAACTTTTTGTAATCATCGGTTGCACTTTGAAAATCAACTTCGCGCCCCGGAAATTTCTTAATCAGGTAATTGTAATTTGCTTCCCAGGTTTTATCTTTCCAGTATATACGCTTCTTATCGTCTGTATAGCTTGTAGATATAATCTTATGTGTATTTTGATCAAGCGATAGAGCACCAAAATCTACTTTGTTTAAGGGGTCGCCTTCCATCTTCGTTAATGCTTTGGTTTTTGGATCCATCAAGAATAGAGTGCTTAAGTCGAGATCTCCTTTGTTCGTTACCAAATAGCACTTACTATTGTCTTCATTCCATCCTGCTATGTAGGCGCTTTCATCTACATTGGTTTCATAAATTGGGGTTAACACATTACCTTCATCAATGCGTAACATCGTAGTATTGCCTTTTTCATCCGTGCGACTGAGTACACGCAGCGTTTCATTCCAGTCAAAATCATAGCCTGTGATGCGATCTTTGTTTTCGTAGATTAGCTTCAGTGCTCCTGTGCTGATGTTGAGTTGATACAAATCGTGCCAAGCCTTATCCCGATCGTTTATACCGATCATCAACACATCAGGGTTTTTCTTGCTGACTTCATAAATCTGTGCAGTTACATCCTTCATCGGAGTAAGGTTACGTGATATTGCTACAGTTTCGGTTTTGTACGCATCCAACGGATCTACTGCAAAAACATTCATGTTCTCATCGCCGTCATTATCTTTTACATACAGGATGTATTTACTATCGTGAGTCCAGAAATAGCCGTAGGTAGGTCGTTTGCTATTAGTGAGTACACGGGCTTTCTCAAACGGCTCATCAAATTTCTTTACCCAGATGTTCATAATGCCATCGTAGGCTTTCAAAAATGAAATCCATTTTCCATCAGGGCTTAGTTGTCCGCCGGATATTTCTGGGTTACCGAAAAACAAATCGCGGTCAAGAAGTGGAGTTTCTTGAGCCAAGATTGCAGGAACATGTAATACCATAAGAAGTGTGGTGATAAAAGTTAGAGAAAGAAGTTTTTTCATACCAGAGGTATTTTTTATAGGTGTGCAAATGTATTAGTCTTTACTGCATTATTATACCTAACATGAGACTATTGCGTAAAATAAGTGATAAGTGAATTTATTGAGTTCGCAGCTCGATAATGATAGCGTAATTGTACTCAAAATCCTATTGCGAAATCCATAAGCAATCTAAAGGTCTATTAGGGCTATTTAGTAACTTTAAAAAGGCTTTTGTTGGAGCATCATTTATAACAGGAATGGAAATAGATTGCTCTTTTCGCTATAAATGAATGAATAATCCCTTGTTAATGAGGTGAATTTTTATATTTTTGCGTTCCAAAATTTTTTTAACCATAATAATTTATGTCTAATCATTACGAAACCGTAATCATCTTCTCCCCTATCCTTAGTGATGAGGATGTTAAGAAGTTGGTTACGAAGTACACGAAACTCCTCTCAGACCATGGCGCAAAAATCGTCGAGGAGCGTAATTGGGGCTTAAAGCAACTTGCTTACCCCATTCAAAACAAAAGCAATGGTATTTATTACATCATTGAATTTATTGCGCCGGGTACCACTATTTCTAAAATGGAAATTGAATTCCGTCGCGATGAAAACATCTTGCGTTTCTTAACCACAGCCCTTGATAAATATGGTGTGGAGTACAATGATAAACGTCGCAAGGGTTTAGTAGGTAAAGGCAAAAAAGTTTCTGAAAAATCTGAGGAGGTAGCATCATGAGTGTAGGAAAAAAAGAAATTAAATTCTTAACGCAACAAAAACAGATTAAGCGTCCTAAGAAGTACTGTCGTTTCAAGAAAATGGGCATCCGGTACATCGATTACAAGGAAACTGAATTTTTGATGAAATTTATTAATGAACAAGGTAAATTATTACCGCGTCGTATTACGGGCAATTCTCTGAAATACCAGCGTAAAGTGGCTCAGGCTATCAAGCGTGCCCGCCACCTGTCTTTATTACCTTATGTTACTGACCTTTTAAAATAAGAACTGACTATGGAAGTAATATTATTGCAAGACGTTTCTAACTTGGGTAAGGAAAACGACCTGGTAAAAGTAAAGCCCGGCTACGCCCGTAATTATCTCATCCCGCATAGGCTTGCGGTAATCGCTGATGAATCTGCTCGAAAGCAACTAACAGAGCGCAGCAAACAAGATGCTCGCCGTGAAGAAAAACTATTGAAAGAAATTCACGTGGTCGTAGATAAATTAAAAGGGGCATCCTTCACTATCGGTACCAAAGCCGGAACCAGTGGTAAAATTTTCGGTAGCGTAACCACACACATGTTGGCTGCTGCAATCAAAAAGAAGTTTAACATTTCGATTGACCGCAAGAAAATATCCTTGCCCGAAGAAGTTAAAAATTTAGGCACTTATACAGCCAAGATTGACCTGCACAAAGAAGTAAGTGTAGATGTAAACTTTGAAGTTGTTGCCGAATAGTATCTTTACTATGTAATCTATACCAATCCTCCGCAGCCACTCTGCGGGGGATTTTTGTTTTTTACCCTCCGTTTATACTATTATTCAACTAAACCACTTGTTGCCGGGTATTAGGGCCTATATTAGGCATTAGCGACCCAAGAACCGATAAACGCATCGATTTCTTAGAGGGCACAAAAGGGGTGGCCGCATTGGAAAAAAGGTTTCAAAAGGCAAGAGTGCCGTGGCCTTTGCTGTTTATCCAGTGAGCATGCAACAGTTATTTGATGTAAGCGATGTGGGACTGATTATGCCGCCAAAGAGTACTTGGTTTGAACCGAAACTGTTGAGCAGCTTGGTTACTTATAAGATGTTGTAGCAGTAAAATGTGGAAATGACCTTGTTGTATCCTATTAAATAATCGCTGCTGCTTCGAATAGATATTGCTAGTGTTATTTATTTAATTACCTTCACATTATCTAAACCACCTGTTTTATGAATATCCATTTCACACCTTCCAACAAACTGCGTAGTTTAAGAACCTTTTTAACAACGCAACGCAACGCTTAAGATTTAGCTTAATCATAAATTCAGGCGATATGGAAGCTATGGGTATCTTAAACTTCTTCTATGGATACAACTACTTTTTTGATGTGCCGGATATAGAAGCAGAACCGTGTGGAGAAAGAAAGGAAGAGAACCTACCTAACATAAGTACACTATACCCATTTAATGCAAGCCCTAACCCGGCAGGTGTTTACAGCAGCCTCAGTTGGATTCCGTTTAGTATGCCTACAGGTAATACGGTATTACATATATATGATGTAACAGGGGTAGAAGTACAGCGGCATGAAATAAATACCAAGACAGGACAGTACCTGCTTGATACTTCACAACTTGTGAATGGATTGTATTTAATTCAGTTGCATACTAACGGTAAACTGTTACAAAAGAAATTAAATGTACTACACTAGATTTTGTTTAAAAAAGGTAAGAATATTCTTACCCTTTTTTTTATGCTTTTTGCTTGTGGCTGTATTTAAAATCAGTGCACAACAACGCTTTAATAGAATTTATAATGTAATGACAAGTTCTAATGGAGACACATTGCTATTTGCGTTTTCAAATCTTGCTGTCTATGGCAATTGTTTTATATCTACTGCGGCTATTGTAGATACAACTACAATTTCAAATAGTGCAACATATTCACTAATACTGCTTGATTCAGCAGGAAACATATTATGGAAGAAGCATTATGTATTTAATAAAGAGTCCGTCATTTTTGATATTATTCCAAAAACACTAATTAATTCAGGAAATAATTTTTATATGCTAAGAACAAATGTTGATTATGTTGCAGACTCCATATTTCCAGTAGTTATAAAATTCAACGCTAAATCTAAAATAATAAACGAGTATAGATTATCAAACATAAACTTTGCCTTCATGGGGGGGTCTGCGCATTTAATTAATTTTAGTGAGAATACTAGTTTTGCTGCTGTTTCGGCTCGAATTGACATTAACATACCATCAAGCATATATATTTATAAACTTGATACAAACATTTATCTCATAAATACTTATAATTATTATAGTTCAGGTTATAGTGAAATTATTCCAAGACTCATTAAGAGAAACACTAAGTTAATATTATTCAGCACATTATATAAACAAATTTCCTCAACCGGCTTTGTCAGCCGCATTATAGCGCGCCAAATAGATACGCTCGGCAATTTTTTAGGCTATTTCTATCAGGGTAGCTTTGCCGATTCGCTCTATGGGGTTCAAGACGTTATAGCAACCCGCGATGGCGGCTATCTGATTGCAACTCAGCG
>JBDHXV010000018.1:0-48729 GCA_039810885.1 Chitinophagales bacterium
CGAGCTCGGTATTCCCTATTTGACTTTATATGCATTTTCTACAGAAAATTGGAATAGGCCAAAAGAAGAAGTAGATGCACTGATGGAACTGCTTGCACACACCATAATGCAGGAGATGTCCGTGCTCATGCAAAATAATATTAGACTTAAGATTATTGGAAATATTGAATCCTTGCAGCCAGATGCCAAGATTGAAATAAAGAATGCGGTTAAGAAGACATCGGCTAATACTGGATTAACTTTGATTTTAGCACTTAGTTATAGCGCACGTTGGGAAATAACGAATGCAGTTAAACAAATTGCTCTAAAAGTAAAGGCAGGAGAGCTTAACCCGGATGATATTACGGAATCCATCGTCTCGAAACACTTGAACACCAACGATATTCCCGATCCCGAATTACTCATCCGCACCAGTGGAGAACAACGAATCAGTAACTTTTTATTATGGCAAATCGCTTATACAGAATTATATCTCACCGATGTCTTATGGCCTGACTTCAACAAAGAAGAATGTTACAAAGCACTGGTAACCTTTCAGCAGCGTGAGCGCCGTTTTGGATTAACTAGCGAGCAGCTAAACTCTAAACTATGATGATGAAGCGTTTTCTATTTATTGGCTTCCTTTACTTACTAATTTCATTCACATCTCATGGCCAACAGGTTGTCATGAACTATGATAACCCCAAAGAATATGTGGTCGGTAGCATTACGGTGGAGGGCACCAAATATTTAGATAAAGACATTCTTATTTTATTATCAGGCTTAAGACCGGGCTCACGCATAATGGTTCCCGGGAGTGATATCACCAAATGTATTCAATCACTTTGGAAACAAGGGCTGTTTGCCGATGTAAGCATTGAAGCCTCAAAGATTTCAAACGACACAATTCACTTGGTTTACCTACTCACAGAAAAACCGCGCCTCTCAGCTTTTACCTTCAAAGGCATTAAAAAAAGTGAACAAAATGATTTGCGCGAGAAAATAAAGCTCACTAAAGGCAAAGTGTTGACAGATAATATCCTGTTGAATACAAAGAATATTATAACAAATTATTATACCGATAAAGGGTTTATTAAGGCAGATATTCAACTTAAAACGGTAAAAGACACAAGTTTCCCCAATTCAGTTTTGCTCTATATTATTATTAATAAAGGAAAGCGAGTGAAGATTGACAATATCATCATATCAGGTAATACCCATATAAAAAACAGTAAGCTTTATTCACAAATGAAAAAGACAAAGCGAAACACTTGGTATTCAATCTTTAATGTATCTCGCTTTATCGAAAAAGATTTTATTGACGACAAACGTAAAGTGGAAGATTACTACAATAAAAAAGGATATCGCGATGCAACGATTGTTTCCGATAGCTTGGCTACGAATGCCCGTGGTAATTATGTCCTATACATGAAAATTAATGAGGGAGATAAATTTTATTTTCGAAATATCACTTGGAAGGGTAACACGAAGTACAGCAGTGGCAGATTAGACACAATATTAAACATACAAAAAGGCGATGTCTATAATCAACAACGTTTTGATCGTCGTTTGAAAGCCGACCCCAATGGCAACGATATATCATCGCTTTATCTCGATGACGGATACTTGTTTTTTAACGCTACCCCTGTAGAAACTAATATTGAGAATGATTCCATTGATATTGAAATTAGAATATACGAGGGGCCTCAAGCTATTATTAATGAAGTAAATATTAGTGGCAATGATAAAACGAATGAACATGTTATACGCCGGGTATTACGTACCTTACCTGGGAATAAGTTCAGTCGTGCCGATATCATCCGCTCGCAGCGAGAGTTAGCAACATTGGGCTTTTTTAACCCCGAAAAAACACAGATCATACCCGTCCCACATCCCGAAAATGGGACGGTTGACATTAACTACATCGTAGAAGAAAAACCATCCGACCAGTTAGAATTATCTGCGGGCTACGGAGGGCAGGTGTTCGGTGTTACCGGCTCCTTAGGTGTGCGCTTTAATAATTTTTCTACCCGGAACATCTTCCGTAAAGGCGGCTGGAACCCCATTCCCACAGGAGACGGGCAACAACTCGGTATAAGAGCACAGTCCAACGGACGTTTATTTCAGTCATACAATATCAGCTTCACCGAACCTTGGCTTGGTGGAAAAAAGCCAAACTCTTTATCAATTGGGGCTAATCGCACACGAATTGCCACTACGTGGGATAAGGAAAGTCCGATATATGGATATTTAGTTACATCAGGGGTTTCCGTAGGGTATGGTCGTCAATTGAAATGGCCTGATGATTACTTTACTTGGATTAGTTCGATTGACTATCAGAACTACCATTTAAATAATTATGCCAGCAGAAACTTTATTATTTCCAATGGCACAGCTAATGCACTAAGTCTTAAACAAACTTTTAGCAGAAACTCGCTTAGTGACTTTACATTCCCCCGTTCGGGTGCCAACATATCGTTGACCATACAAGTAACGCCTCCTTGGTCGCTCTTTACGGGCAAGGATTATAGCAATTTGCCTAATAATGAAAAGTATAAATGGATCGAATATCATAAGTATCGTTTCACATCAGATTGGTACACTAACATCTTTGGAAAATTCGTATTAAGAACAGCTACCAAGCTAGGCTATCTCGGCTTTTACAATGCATCGATAGGCCCATCTCCGTTTGAACGCTTTGTACTTGGCGGTGATGGGTTGAGTAATCTCAGCTTTAACCTTGCAGGGCAAGACATCATATCGCAACGCGGGGGATATGACCCTTATGCCCCGACGGGTGGTGCTACAATCTTTAACAAGCACACCGTTGAACTACGCTACCCATTCTCAACAAACCCAAGCGCCTTTATTTATGGACATATCTTTGCCGAAGCAGCAAATCAATGGCTTCATTTTAAGGATTACAATCCGTTTAAGTTAAACCGTGCCATAGGCGCAGGTATGCGCTTTCTTCTACCTGCTTTTGGCCTTCTGGGTTTTGATTATGGCATACCCTTTGACTTAGACCAAATCTATCCCGGAACGGCTAAAGCCACTACACTTAACGAACTATTTAAACGCGGTAAGATTACCATTGTGCTTGGGTTTGAACCGGAATAACCCTTACTCTAAAACTTCATTTATCATGAAAAAACTAGTCATTCTTTTCACCTTTTTAGCATTAGGCACTTTCACGGCTAATGCACAACGTTTTGCTTATGTTGACTCTGATTACATTTTGGGTAATGTCCCCGAATATACAGATGCTCAAAAACAACTGGATGATATCTCAAAAAACTGGCAGAAAGAGATTGAAAATAAATTCAAAGAAATTGACCAACTCTACAAAAACTACCAACAAGAGCAAGTCCTTTATACTGAAGACATGAAAAAACAAAAACAAAAAGAAATCGAGGATAAAGAAAAAGCAGCAAAAGACCTTCAAAAAAAACGCTTTGGATATGAAGGTGATTTGTTTCAAAAGCGCCAAGAGTTAGTTAAACCCATACAGGACAAAATGTATGATGCTATCCAGAAAGTGGCAAACACAAAAGGATTAGACGTTGTTTTTGATAAATCAAGCTCCACTACAATGCTTTACAGCAACACGAAACTGGATATAAGTGATGATGTAATTAAACAACTGGGTTACACCCCTAAACAGAAATAACCTATTTTTACGCACTTTTTAAAACAGCATACCCAATAACTTATGAAATTGAAGCACCTCCTATTATCAGCAATCTTTGTTATTGCCTTCGGAACAGCACAAGCACAGAAATTTGGACATATAGACTCCGGAGCATTACTGGAACTTATGCCTGAAGTTAAAAAGGCTGACTCATTATTGTCAATGTATCAGAAGTCACTCGAAGAATCCTATAACAACATGATAACCGAATACCAGACAAAGTTGGCAGATTTCCAAAAGAAAGAAAAGACTTTGTTAGATCACGAAAAGGAATTAAAACAACAAGAGCTTTACGATTTGCAGAACCGTATTCAAACTTTTCAGGATGGGGCACAAGAAAAACTTCAAAGTAAGAAGCAAGAGATTTATGCACCCATATTAAAGAAAGCCGAGGATGCTGTTAAATCGGTAGCTAAGGAAAATGGTTATGCCTACGTGTTCGATACCAGCGTTGGTGCGGTTATATACGCGCAGGATTCAGATAACATTATGCCTTTGGTAAAAAAGAAGTTGAATTTGAAATAACATACTTTAAGATTAAACAACCGGCTGAAGCAAATTGATTTTAAGAGCTTACTGCCGGTTTTTTTATTTATGACAGCATCTCAACCTATTGGCATCTTTGACTCCGGAATAGGAGGTCTTACAGTTGCGCAAAGTATAGCACGCACTTTGCCTAATGAGCAGATGATTTATTTTGGTGATACAGCACACTTGCCTTATGGAGATAAATCTTTTGAAGCCATTAAAAGCTATGCCATTCATATTGCAGACTTCTTATTGGAGAAAAAATGCAAAGCCATTTTAATAGCCTGCAATACCGCCTCTGCTGCAGCTTATGACACGCTTAAAGAATATGTCGGCTGCCGTGCATTAGTTATGAATGTGATTGACCCTTTGGTAGATAAGGTGACGAATGATCGTACAATTCGAAAGATTGGAATCATCGGCACCAAGACTACAATTGCTTCGGGAGTTTATGAAAAGAAACTAAAGGAAAAACGCAAGGATATAGAAGTAGCATCTTTAGCCACAGCTTTACTTGCCTCTATGATTGAAGCAGGATTTTATAATAACTCCGTTTCACAAGCAGTAATCAACTCGTATTTGTCGTACCCTGATTTTCAAGACATACAGGGGATTATCCTCGCTTGTACCCATTATCCGCTCATACGTAGCGAGATAGATTTTTATTTTCATCAGCGCATTAAAGTTTTTGACTCTACTGATATCGTAGCAGAAAAACTCCTTGCTGAACTGGAAAAGGAAAAGCTATTGAACGAATCGAACAAAAACTCACACGAGTTTTATGTATCGGATTTTACCCCCTCTTTTGGGCAAACTGCACGTTTGTTTTTTGGCCATGATGTTCAATTGAAACATCATAACATTTGGAACGAATAGCTTCTACTGTAAGAGAGAACGCTCCAATATCGGATAGATTTTCTCATTCACCTTCCAGTTAAGACTAGCGCAGGATGAGGCTTCGAGAGCCTTTTGAATTTGAACCTCACTTTGCTTTTGAATAAGACACCCTGTTTGTTTATTGAAATGTTTTGCAAGGTATTCTTGCTCCGTTTGTCCCGGAGTAGGTATAAGTAAAAGTTTTTTGCCGCTATGCTGTAAATCCATTATAGAAGAGTACCCGCTTCGACAAACGATAAGCCGGCTCTCTTCAATCAATTTTTTTAATTGCACTTCGCCTGCTAAGTTTATGACTTGAATATGTGATGCTGCTTGAAAAGAGGTAAAAGATTTAGTCGTTCCGCGCACCAAACAAGATTTAATCGTGGTAAGTGAATTAAGTTGCCGCACTACTATATTTTCTAACTCTGTGCGTTGTGGTTCAGGCCCCGAGAGGATTACAAGTATATCGTAAATAGGTTCGGTTATGAGATAATTTTCAAATCTTGAAAGCAATCCGCAATATTTACAAGATATCGTTTTGAATGCAGGGTGAGAAAGATCGCCACCCAAATTATCATTACCGACTTCATCGGGAATCCATACTTCATTAAACGGCATGAGTAATGATTTGATAATGTTATCGGCAATTCCTGATAAACAACTAAGACCCAAGGGCAATTTTAAATGTAATTGATGAGTTAATATGTAGGAAGGGATATCCTTGTGATAGCATCCATAACGATTGTCAGAAATTATAGCATCGAACGTATTTTGTAATACAAGTTTATGAAGTGCGTCATTTTCAAGCCTAATAGTGTTTCGAATTTTATTCCATTGCATCATTACGGCAAAAGCTTGAGACAATGAACGGCTATATCGAATGTTGTAATCGGGCAATTCATGAAACTTCAATAAGGGGAACTGCCATTGTAGCCAAAGCAAACTGTTCCCGCTACTACCAATGTGTAGGGTACACCCTTGCGTTTCCAAATAACGAATTATAGGTACGCAACGCGTAGCATGGCCGAGACCCCAGTCGAGGATTGCAATGAAAATGGTTTTACTTCGTTTCAAAACAAATTATATTCCGTAATCTTGACAGATGCTAACTTACCATCGTTAAATGAGAACACAACAAACAATGAGTAATAAGTTAAAATTTTTTGCTTTGGCAGCGATACTATTGATGAGCAGTTGCGGGTTATTTAGAAAATGTGGTGAATGCCCAAGCTTTTCTAAATCGTCCATATCGAACGAAAGCGTGACTTGCTCTAAATAATATGACTGAAAAATTGATTCCCTTATCCCAATTGCCCGAAGGAGGCAAAGGTATTATCAGTGAATTAGAACAATCAGCTATAGCTTTTCAACTGTTCGAAATGGGCTTGTTGCCCGGTACTCCTGTAGAAATATATAAGATTGCTCCACTCGGAGATCCAATGGTTATCAGTGTATCCGGGGTTGAGATTACACTGCGAAAGAGCGAAGCTGCCGTTGTATTAGTTAAACAAACTGCAGAAGCCCCTTTAAATTAGTCCTGCTTTTGCATTGTACATTTACACACGCTCGTGAAGCCTGATTTCAAAATAGCACTTATTGGTAATCCTAACAGTGGAAAGACCACCTTATTTAATTCGTTAACCGGACTAAGGCAAAAAATTGGAAATTATCCTGGTGTTACAATCGATCGAAAATCAGGGTTGTGGAAAATAAATAAAGAGCACATTGCTGAAGTTATAGATTTACCCGGAACATATAGTATTTATCCCAAACAACCCGATGAGCGCATTACAATTGAAACTATCCTGAATACCGGTGCCGATACCATTCCTGATATGGTCATTGTAGTATGTGATGCTACATCATTACAACGGAACTTGCTGTTGTGCACACAAATAATAGATACCGGTATTCCGGTTGTGGCTGCTCTGACTATGACCGATGTCACGGCAAAAGATAATATCAGTATTGATAAAAATAAGTTAACAAGAGAATTAGGAGTGCCTATAGTAGATGTGTCTCACACTACACAGAAAAAAATACAACAACTTGCTGAGAGTGTAATTCAACAGTGGGTAAATAAAAAGAACAACATAGTTTTTTATCAACCACAACATGAAGTACTCACAGCATTGAAAAATAAATTTCATTTAAACAATGAGTATGAAGCTTTGTTGTTGGCAAGTATCTCTACTCAATTAGATACAGTAGAAGCGAGTCAAATTGAACTCGTCCATACATTAATTCAGGAAAAGTCTTTCTCTGTAACGAAATTTCAAGCTGAGGAGGTGTTGGCACGTTACAAAAAGATTCAAAGTATTATTAATGAGACGGTTCAAAAAAAAGATGCAACTTTATACTCTCGGCAGTGGACAAAACGTATTGATAAGTATCTCTTAAATCCTTTTTGGGGTTATGTGGCTTTTATATTAATTTTTTTTCTTGTCTTTCAGGCTTTATTTAATTGGGCAACCTATCCCATGGAAGCCATTAATTATTTATTTGCTAAAACATCAGAAAAATTATTACACATTCTTCCCGATACTATACTGACTCGCTTACTTGCAGAAGGAGTTCTCCCGGGTATTGGGGGCGTCATCACATTTGTTCCTCAAATTACATTGTTATTCGGTTTCATTTCCTTACTGGAAGAAACGGGTTACATGTCCCGTGTCAGCTTACTTACCGACAGAGTTTTTCATAAGACCGGCATGAATGGCAAATCGAGCGTAGCACTAATAGGAGGGCTTGCATGTGCTGTACCTGCAATTATGGGTACGCGCACCATTGAAAATTATAAGGAAAGATTGATTACAATTTTAGTAACACCACTGATGAGTTGTTCAGCACGCTTGCCGGTATATGTTTTATTAATAAGTTTGGTGGTTCCTGATAAAGAAATATTAGGCTTTATAAACCTGCAAGGATTGATCATGTTAGGACTTTATCTGCTTGGATTTGTTATGGCCTTGTTCGTTGCCCTAATCATTAAGTTATTCATAAAAACAAAAGCGGTTGGAACCTATATTGCCGAATTACCTATATATCGCAAACCGCGCTGGAGCAATATTGCAATGGTGATGATTGAGAAAGTAAAAATGTTTGTGTGGGAGGCAGGTAAAATCATCGTGATGATTTCAATTGTACTTTGGTTCTTAGCTTCGTTTGGCCCGGGTGATGCAATGCAGAAAGCAGAGATCAAAGCGCGAGAAAATGCGGTAACAACAGATACGGTGCTCATCAATAATCAAGTGCAGGCTGCACGATTAAACAGTTCCTACGCCGGCATGCTGGGGAAATGGATAGAACCGGCTATTGCTCCTCTGGGCTTTGATTGGAAAATTGGAATTGCAATCATCACTTCCTTCGCTGCACGCGAAGTATTTGTCGGTACTATGGCAACCATTTATAGCATAGGCTCAAATGATAACCCTGATTTTGATGACTTGCGAAATAAGATGAGGCAAGATATCAATCCACGAACCGGAACTGCACTCTATACACCGGCTAGTAGCCTTGCCCTTATTATGTTCTATGTATTTGCCATGCAGTGCATGAGTACTCTTGCTGTAGTACATCGCGAAACAAAGACATGGAAGTGGCCGCTGTTCCAATTTGCATATATGACCGCTATAGCATGGATTGCGGCTTTTATTACATACCACATACTATCTTAATATTAAGAGTGAGGTACCCGGAAGTTATCTCACATATTTTAATCAAATTCGCACCGCAAATAAAATCTATGAAAGAAGTTTTTGTTATTGATGCCTTAAGAACGCCAGTAGGAAAATATGGAGGCGCACTGAGTGCTGTTCGTCCTGATGACATGGCAGCATTAGTAATTACAGAAATATTAAAGCGCAATCCTAAGGTGCCTGCAGATGAAATCGAAGAAGTGATATTGGGTGCTGCAAATCAGGCGGGAGAAGACAATCGGAATGTAGCACGAATGGCGGTACTTCTGGCCGGCTTACCTGTTACAGTAGGAGGGATAACGGTAAATCGCTTATGCGCATCCGGACTACAATCTATTATGGATGCAACTCGGGCAATTCGTTGCAATGAAGGAGACCTCTATATTGCCGGTGGAGTAGAAAGTATGACCAGGGCCCCTTTCGTAATGCCTAAGTCGGAGACTGCGTTTTCACGAAAAATAGAAGTGTTTGATACAACGATAGGATGGCGCTTCACCAATAAAAAACTTTCTGATAAATATTACCCTTACTCTATGGGAGAAACGGCAGAAAATATAGCCGTACAATGGAAAATCTACCGTGCTGAGCAAGATGAATTTGCTTATCACTCTCAAAACAAATATGCAATTGCGCACGAGGCAGGCAAGTTTAATAATGAACTTATACCTGTAAATGTTTACAACAGTAAAGGAGAAATAACTCCCATCCAAAAAGATGAGAACCCCAGAGTTACCACTCTTGAAAAACTTGCACAATTAAAGCCTGCATTTAAAAAGGATGGTACCGTTACCGCCGGTAATTCATCCAGTATAAATGATGGTGCGGCTTGCCTTATTCTTGCATCTGAAGATGCAGTGAAGCGTTATGGATTAACGCCATTAGCTCGAGTGGTTAGTGCGGCCGCTGCCGGGGTAGATCCTTCTGTAATGGGCATAGGCCCGGTTCCTGCTACTCGTAAAGCGCTACAGCGAGCCGGATTAACAATAAAGGATATAGATATTATTGAGCTGAACGAAGCATTTGCCTCACAAAGCATTGCTTGTATTCGCGATTTAGAATTAGATAGTGCAAAAGTTAATATCAACGGAGGTTCTATTGCAATTGGTCATCCATTAGGATGTAGTGGAACACGTATTTCATCAACGCTACTTCATGAAATGAAGCGTAGTAAAGCGCGCTATGGTTTAGCCGCAATGTGTGTAGGAGTAGGACAGGGGGCAGCAATTATTTATGAAGAACTGCATTCGTAGTTATTGAACTGCTTCGTAAACACGAATACATTTTTTTAATAAGTTCTCCATTAACTCAAGTCGCAACATATTGGCTCCGTCGCTTTTAGCCGCGGCAGGGTTTGGATGAGTCTCAATAAATAATCCATCTGCACCGGCCGCTAAACCACATTTGGCTATAGTTTCTATTAATTCCGGTTTGCCTCCTGTAATGCCACTGCTTTGATTCGGTTGTTGAAGAGAGTGTGTGCAATCCATTATTACGGGAACTTGTAATTGCTCCATAGCCACAATGTTCCTATAGTCCACGACTAAATCAGTATAGCCGAAACTGTTTCCTCTGTCGGTAACCATTACTCTTTCATTGCCTGCATCTTTCACTTTATCAACAGCGAACTTCATAGCTTCTCCCGAAAGGAACTGACCTTTCTTAATATTAACCCATTTACCCGTTTGAGCAGCAGCTTCTAATAAATCGGATTGGCGACACAAAAATGCAGGAATCTGAAGCACATCCACAAATGCTGCAGCTATATCAGCTTCAACAGCAGCATGGATATCGGTTAATACGGGAATATTAAAGGTATTGCGAACCTTGGCTAATAATTTCAGAGCATTCTCATCACCAATGCCGGTAAACGATTTGCCGCTGCTACGATTAGCTTTACGATATGAGGCTTTAAAGATGAAAGGTATTTGCAATTCCTGTGTCAACGTATTCAACCATTCGGCTGTATTCATTGTCGTTTGCTCATCTTCAACTACACAAGGCCCTGCAATTAAGAAAAAGTGCTGCCCATAATAGGGATTCAACGAATCAATTTTTGGTAACATCGTATATTGTTTCTACAACAATGTTAATTGAAATTACGGATCATTGAGTTTTATCATTTTACAACTGTATTATGAAGTGATGCTATAGCTCGAAGGTTTCACCAACCTCCGGCAGCTTTATTATTTTACCGTTATCGCTAAAATAATTTTTAACTTCTTCATGATGAATTTCAATAGGAGGGAACGTGTCGAAGTGCATACCTACAACGTAGTTTGTTTTTACGAAGTCGGCTGCGTCACAAGCATCCATATACCCCATTGTAAAAATGTTGCCAATAGGTAAAAAGGCAAAGTCAACTTTATGCCTGCGGGCTATCAACTCCATATCGAGGGTAAGCGCAGTATCGCCGGCATAGTAGAAACATTTTCCTTTGCTTTCTATAACAAATCCCATTGGGTTTCCGCCGGAGGTTCCATCGGGGAATGTACTGCTGTGATGAGCTACAACCGCACGCAACTTTCCAAATGGCAAACTCAAATAAGAACCGGTATTTATAGCTATACTTTTATAAATACTGCGATGGCGATAATATTCCGTGATCTCAAATGCGCCAATTAACGTGGCATTCTCATGTTGCATTACCGTCTCCGTATCAGCGATATGATCTCCATGTGCATGGCTGAGCAATACATAATCTGCCTTAATATTTTTTAAGTCAATACCTTTTGCTTTAGGGTTAGGGGTAATAAAAGGATCGAAAAGCAGGGTGTGTTCCCCACACACAACCCCAAAGCAAGAATGCCCATAGTATGTTATTTTCATGATAACAACAGATTTTTAAACATACTAAAGGTAAGTACCTTTCTGTTTCTCAAAGAAAACCTGACGAGTAAATAATTAGGCAAACTAAAATAATTAGTAAGTTTACATTCTAAACACTCCTGAATATTTTATGAACGCCATAGAATCATCATACATTGATGGCCGCGGTGCGCAGCTAAACCCATTTAATCCCTTTGCTAACTTGCAACATAGCAAGGAGTATGTCGAAGGTTTTGACGAGATACTCGAACAGAACCCCCACACACAGTATTTTAAAGAGTATCCAAAAGAGATTGTCAATAAAATAACCAGTCCGGATGTCCCATTTTTATATTCATTAAATCCTTATCAAGGCTGTGAACATGGTTGCATTTATTGTTATGCACGCAATACGCACCCTTTTTGGGGGTTTAGCTCGGGAATTGATTTTGAACAAAAAATAATTGTGAAGCCCGAAGCACCGGCTTTGTTAGAGCGTACCTTGCAACGCTCTTCATGGAAGGGCTATCCGATTTCATTTTCAGGCAACACAGATTGTTACCAACCGATAGAGAAAGATTTGCGACTTACACGTCGTTGCATAGAGGTAATGTTTAACTATAGAAACGCATTGAGCCTTATTACAAAAAGTAAATTAATAGTTCGTGACCTTGACCTATTATCTGAAATGGCAAAGAATTATTTAGTACATGTAATGATTACTATAACCACCTTGGATGAAAGCCTTAGACAAAAGATGGAACCGCGTACGGCTACAGCTAAGAGTCGTTTACAAGCTATAGAACAACTCAGTAAAGCGGGAGTACCGGTCGGTGTGATGATAGCACCGGTGATACCAGGATTGAATTCGCACGAAATTCCCGAGATTATTAAACAAGCATCTGAACATGGGGCAAGTGAAGCCTCCTATACCATATTGCGCTTGAACAGGGATGTCGAAATATTGTTTGTCGATTGGATAAAGAAAAATTATCCGAATCAATCAGATAAAGTATTAAATCAGGTTGCGGAATGTCATGGTGGTAAAGTAGGAGATAGCCGTTTTGTAAGGCGGATGCTTGGAGAAGGGCCTGTATCATCCATTCTCAGTAACCTCTTCAGAACGGCACTAAACCGTTATATGACCAAACGGAGTTTCCCGCCATTTGACTTAGAACTTTTTCGACGTGTATCTTTGCAGGGTCAATTGTCAATCTTTTAACTGCATTTTTTAATTCATCAATAATCATAAAATGAATACTGAAACACTTATGCCGAATAAAATTCAAGAACAGGTAAAAACTCTTTTTCGTGATTTGCCTGCAGAATCACGTATATGGATTTATCAAAGCAATAGGGAACTTTCAACTTCAGAAACTGAAACCATTGCTCAGGAGCTTAAAGAGTTTGTAAAAGGGTGGAAAGCCCACGGAGTACCTAATCACGCAGATAGCGCCGTGTTATTCAACCGCTTTTTAATATTAGTATTGGACGAGTCTATAGCGGGTACACATGGTTGCACCATTGACAGCTCTATTCGAATGATTCAAAAAATGGAATTACGATATCAGATAAGTTTAATGAACCGTTTGTTGGTAGCCTTGATGCGCAACAATATAATCAACGTAAAATCATTACGCGAAGTCAAGCAAACAGTAAATGAGTTGCAAGATGCTTTTTTGTTTGACAACGGTATAGCTACGATTGCTGATTTTTACTCACGGTGGTTAGTGCCGGTACCGGATAGTTATTTGACAAGAGGTTAACCTTTGGATTCAGCCATTTTAGATTGGTGTAATAAATATTGATATAAAGAAATCTGTGAGCGATTTTCGGAAGCAGTATCAGTTTGTTGGTACTGATTATTCTGAGTGTCATTTAGAATGCGTGCTTTAGAATTATCAGTAAGCTGAATATTAAAATAAGTTTTAAGTTCTTCCTTTATTTTTTCATCATAGATCGGGCATGCCATTTCTACACGAGTATTTAGGTTGCGAAACATCCAATCAGCAGACGTTATATAAGTGCTTTCTTTTCCTTTATCGTGAAAAATGAGTATGCGGGAATGTTCCAGCAACTTATCTACAATGCTGATTATATGAAGATTTTCCGGATGCTTTGAATAAGATGGAATTACAGAGCACGTACTTCGTATAATCATATTCACTTTGACCCCTGCATCTGCCGCTTCAATTATTTTCTTCGTCATTTCCATATCAGCAAGGTTATTCAACTTAATGCAGATGGAAGCCGGTTTGCCTTTGCGAGCTTGAACAATCTCATTGTCGAACATTTTTACAATAGTATCACGTAGCTTAAATGGAGCTACAGCAATATGTTTAAATGGAACAATCTTGTAGTTGCTTTCTAAAAAGTTGAATAAGTCAGACAGGTCATTCGTGATTCTCTCATCGGCAGTAAACAAACTATGATCTGCATAAAGGCGTGAAGTAATTTCATTGTAATTGCCTGTGGATACGTTTGCGTAAAACTTATTCTTACCCTTTTCTCTTCGGGTGATCAAACATGCTTTTGCATGCACCTTTAATCCTTGAACGCCTAATAACACTTTAGCTCCTTCTTCTATTAATTTATCACTCCAGAAGATATTATGCTCTTCATCAAATCGAGCTTGAAGTTCCATCACCACGGTAACATCCTTTCCATTTTTTACAGCATTGATCAAAGCATTACCCACTTTAGATTTAGGGGCAAGCCTGTAAAGCGTTACTTTTATAGATTCTACTTTCGGATCAATAGCCGCTTCGCGTATCAATTCAATAAAGTGATCGAACGAGTGATAAGGGTAATGCAACAGAACATCTCTCTTTGCCATGCTATCAAACATGCTTTGATTCATCGGAAAGTCCGGGTGAGGAATTTCTTTTAGCGGAATATTAACAAGATGATTTTTCCCTAACACAGGAAAACGTATAAAATCACGGAAATTATGATAACGCCCACCAGGTATAAGGTTTTCTTTCTTATCAGATAGTTTAATTTGTTTTACGATGGAGTGTAATAAATCTTTATCAATTTCATTATCATAATTTAACCGCACAGGAGTCCCGTAAGGGCGTTGCTTGACACTTTTTGAAATTTTTTCTAATAAACTGTCATTAATATCGTCTTCTATATCCAGTTCTGCATCTCGAGTAAGTTTAATGGTATATGCTTTAACTGTATCGTGTTTGAAGATGAAGAAAATCTCTTTTAAACAATATCGAATCGCATCATCAAGAAGTATCAGATACCTTTTTTCTTTGTCATCAGGAAGCACTAAAAAGCGTGGTATAACGTCCGTCGGTATTTCAAGCAGAGCGTACTTGTTTCGTTCATGGCCTTGGCTGTCGCTTAAAACAATGGCAAAGTAGATGGCACGGTCTTTTAAATAAGGAAATTCAATAAGGTTGTCAAACATCAGCGGTACTAATGCGGGGCGCACTTCGTGACGAAAATAATTTGAAACAAAGTTTCCCTGCTCGGGTGTTAATTCAGTTTCATTTAATAAGTAAATGTCTTCTTGAGCAAGTTCTTCAATTATGTTTTCATAGATTGTTTCAAATTGTCGCTGCTGTTGTAATACAAGTTCATATATCTGGCTCAAGATGCCTTTCGGATGATCACCTACAACTTTCTTTGCTTTCTTTCCAAGGCGCAACATGCGTCGTAGTGCGGCCACTCGAACTCTGAAAAATTCATCTAAGTTGGATGAGAAAATTCCGAGAAATCGAATGCGTTCGATTAACGGAACACGCTTATCCGATGCTTCTTGCAAAACACGTGCATTAAAAGACAGCCAACTAATTTCTCTACTTAATATTTTCATAAATGCCGGGATCCGATTAATAGTTCATCACAAGCGAAGGTAGTAAGTAAGCGGGAGTATCAAGATAGAATAGGATGATTAGTGTTCAAAATAGATTTTTGCCAACTTGAATTAGAATGCCGTACTTTGGAGTAAGTGACATGAGCAGCTCGTATTCTAACAATGTTTTACATCCCGATGAAGAGATATTGTGGACGGGAATTCCTAAACAGGGCATCTTATTTTGTGATATTGATGCCTTTGCCATACCCATGTCTATAATGTTCTTGGGCTTCTTCTGCTATACAACCTTTGCAATAATCTATTTTAACATAAGCTGTGTTTTTATACTGTTTACCATAATATTTTTGTTCGGCTTTGTTTATATAGGAGTAATTCGCTTTATCATTAATGCACGACGAAGAAAAAGTATGGAATACTTTGTTACTAACAAACGATTGATTGTTGCTATAAAAAGAGCAAGTAAGACTTCGTATAAAACATTACCCCTGCAAAATATTGTTGAATTAAACCTCTCTTTAGAAAAAGATGGTCATGGTTTTATTACCTTTGGAAATATTAACCCTGTTTATCCCTGGCTCTTTGGTGGATATGCCTTAAACGGGGATCAGCTTTATGGATTTGAGTTAATCCCGAATGCTCGCTTCGTGCACAATGTGATTTCGACACAGTGGAAGTTTTTATTAAGCGAAGGGTAATTTCCAAGTAGATTTATTAATTAACCTATGGAACGACTATTCTTCTTTAAATAAGAATAGTAGGAACCTCAAATTGTTATCGATATTTGTTTATATGAATTTGAGCAAAGTAGATACCTCTAATCCCAATAATCTGGATAAGGATAAGACAAAAGCAGAACTCGAGGAATTAATTAAACAAATGGCTTCCCTGCAAGATGTCTTGATGGCACAGCGAAAATATAGTTTGCTAATCGTAATTCAAGGCATGGATGCCAGCGGTAAAGACGGACTTGTTAAGAAGGTATTTAGCGGTGTTAATCCTATGGGGTGTAGAGTAAAATCATTCAAAACACCTACGAGTGAAGAAGCCTCTCACGACTTTTTGTGGCGAATACACGCATTGGCTCCCGAAAAAGGAATGATACAAATATTCAATCGTTCGCATTATGAAGATATTTTAATTACTCGCGTGCATAAATGGATAGATGAAAATACAGCTCACACTCGAATGAAACACATTAATCATTTTGAAAAACTGTTGCAAGATAATGGTACGATTATACTTAAGTTTTTTCTTCACTTATCAAAAGATGAACAGCACGAACGATTATTAGAACGGATTAAAGACCCGACTAAACAATGGAAGTATAATGAAAGCGACTGGACCGAGAGCCAATACTGGGAAGAATATATGAAATGCTACGAAGATGCTATAGAAAACTGTAGTGAAGCTGCACCTTGGCATATTATTCCTTCTGATAAAAATTGGGTAAAGGAGTATATGGTTGCTAAAGCTATAGTTGATACTTTACAGAAATTACCGCTGTCATATCCATCTATCAAATAAAAATGCCTCGTACATTACGAGGCATTCTAATCTGTTTATTGAATGGTTACTTATAACTAATCTTTACATAACCTGAATTCATCCAGACATCATCTTTTGATGAAATGGACACTTTGTAATCGCCGGCTTTATAGAAGGTGTATTTAAAGTGAGTGTCTTCCCATTCAGGTTTGATGTCATAATATTTTGTAGCGACAAGTTCTTTATAGTTTTTCCCTTTCTTCTTATATACGCGAACAATTAATTGACTTGTTGCCAATTTCTTATCGTTCTGAATATGTACATAAATCCAACTTCCTTTCTTAGAAATGATATAAGACGTGCCGGGCTTTACTGGCAATTGGTTGTCATCTAAATCTAAGCAGAACTGAACTTTAGAGTTCATGTAATAGAATGTGCTGCTTGGGTCGTTATATTTATCATCGGTATTATCCTTTTTGTTGCTCGTGTCATCATTCATCTTTATGGTTACAAAACCATTGGCTATCCAAGTGCCTTCTGAATTATATACGGATACTTTGTAATCGCCGGCTTTATAGAATGAATACTTAAAGTGCGTATCCTCCCAAGTAGGAGTTATGTCATAATTCTTAGTTTCAACAAGCTCTGAATAATCAGAGCCTGATTTGCGATAGACATCCATTTTTAGCCCCGATGTATTTAAGGCTTTGTCGTTTCCGACCCAAACATAAACCCAAGAACCGCTTGGGTTAATATAGAAAACTGTGCCGGCATCGGATGGGAGTTGTTTGCTGTCTAATTCAGTACAGAACTTAACCTGAGCATTATTATAGCTGGTTCCGCGTTGGGAAAATGCCGCTGATGCAGCGATCGTAAAGGTTAAAAGAAGTAATAGTTTTTTCATAAATTATTGTTTTTTTTATTATTAAAAGATTTATTGATATTTAATTGTTACATAACCTGTATTAATCCATTTATTGTCTTTATTGTAAACAGATACTTTGTAATCGCCGGCTTTATAGAAAGTGTATTTAAAGTGAGTATCGCTCCAACTTGGTGTAATATCGTAATATTTGGTTTCAACAAATTCACTATAATCTCCTCCCTTTTTACGATATATATCCACAACGAGCTGAGAGGTAGAAAAGCTTTTATCATTGCCAACCCAAATATAAACCCAAGAACCGCCAGAGCCTATATAGAACACGCTGCCCGGATCGTCAGGGTATTGATTACTGTCTAGCTCGGTACAAAACTTTACTTTCGAGTTTGCAAAGTAATCTGTATTATTTGAGCTACTGCTATTGTCGCTGTTACTCTTAATTGTAACATAGCCACTAGATATCCATGACTTATCTTTTGAGTAAACAGAAATTTTGTAATCTCCCGGAGTGTAAAAAGTATATTTAAAATGAGTGTCGCTCCAGCTTGGAGTGATATCATAATATTTAGTTTCAACGAACTCAGTATAGTCGCTTCCTTTTCTACGATATATGTCCACGATTAGCTGCGAAGTAGAAAGGCTCCTGTCATTGCCAATCCATACATAAATCCAAGAACCGCTTGAGCTGATGTAGAATACACTTCCCGGATCATCAGGATACTGATCATCATCAAGTTCTGTGCAGAATTTGACTTTTGCATTAGAGTAGAGATTGTCTCGCTGTGCAAACAAGACCGTGTTGAAAGCACATAAAGTAATTAGTAGAATTATTTTTTTCATAAAAAGAGGGTTTTGATTTTTTTATTAATTCATGAAGCCTTATTTATACTTGATGGTAACATAACCGCTGTTAATCCATACACCTTCTTTGGTATATATAGAGACTTTGTAATCTCCGGCCTTATAGAAGGTGTATTTAAAATGGGTGTCACTCCATGTGGGGGTGATATCATAGTATTTGGTTTCAACAAATTCCGTGTAGTCATCTCCTTTCTTTCGATACACATCAACAGTTAACTGACTTGTAGCGAGTTTCTTATCGTTTTGCACGTGTATGTAAACCCAACTTCCGCTAGGCGAGATGTTATAAACAGATCCCGGATCAATGGGAAATTGATTTGCATCTAAGTCTAAACAGAATTGAACTTTGGAATTCGTATAATAGAATGTATTCGTTGGGTCGTTATACTTGTTGTCAGAGGTATTTGAAGTGTTGTTATCACTATTGTCGCTCTTGATGGTAACATAACCGGAATTCATCCATACATTATCCTTCGTATAGATTGAAACTTTATAATCCCCGGGAGTGTAAAAACTATATTTAAAGTGTGTGTCTTCCCACGTTGGAGTAATGTCATAATGTTTAGATTCCACAAATTCCGAATAGTCATTTCCTTTTTTTCTATAGACATCTACAGTTAATTCTGAAGTGGCTAGTTTCTTATCATTACCTATCCAAACATAAACCCACGAACCACTTGGACTTATGTAAAAGGTTTCTCCGGGGTTTTGAGGATATTGTTCGCTATCCAGATCCGTACAAAATTTTACCTTAGAGTTCTTGTAATAGAATGTGCTGCTTGGGTCGTCTGTATTATTAGAATCATCTTTCTTATTATTATTTGTTATAGGCTTTTGATTCCCGTCTGGTGGAAATTGTAGTGCATTAACAGGCTCAATAATGTTTAGATTTTTTACACTTACTGCAAAGTTTAAATTCTGACCATTTTTTAAATAAAATGTAACTACACCAAGTGCCTCGCCTTGCATATTCATCAATGGGCTACCGCTATTTCCTTGTGAGATAGGTGCTGTTACCTGAATTGTTTCACCATACACGTCATCCTGGCGTACACTGGACACAATACCATCAGAAACGCTTTTATCCAGTCCGAGCGGATTTCCTACAATAAAAATTCTCTCACCTGCTTTAGGAGCATTTGCATTCATTTTTAAGAAAGGGAAAGATTCGTTTAATTCATTTCGAACCGAAAATTTTACTATATCACTCTCTTGACTCCAGCCGAGAATATTGTCTATTATATAAGTTTTATTGTCAAAGGTTTTTACCTTGGCTTTAGATGCACCTTGTAAAACATGATAGTTTGTAAGGGCATTGCCACTAGATGAAATAAAGAAGCCCGTGCCTACACCTAATTCGTTGCCTGATGCATCATAAGTAGTAATTTTAAAAACAGATGGAGAAACCTTATCGACCAGCGCTGTTAAGTCTTGTGCGAATGAGGTGTAAACAATAAGCAGCATACTGATAAGGCTTATTATCTTTTTCATAGGGGTGTTTGTTTTATTCATAATAAAAAACTTAACAAAATCAAAATTAACTGAATCAAATACTTAGCATTATATAACTATGCACTACATCTTGTTAAATACTACTAAAATGGGATATTAAGGCGTCAGTTAATAGTAGTTGATTGAACCATAACAGATGAATAAGCATAAGTTATTTTTGAGCATCTCTACGAAGCCTTAAATTAAAAGTTGCCCGTTAATCGGGCAACGAACTAATAATTTCGATAAACGGAAGAAGGCGATTAATGGTGATGCCCTCCGGGGCCATGAACATGCCCATGCTGGAGTTCCTCTAACGTTGCTATGCGTACATTATAAACTTCACCTACAAAGTGAAGATCCTTGTCTGCCAGTGGATGATTAAAGTCCATCAGTACAAAATCTACATTGACTTCTTTTACGATGCCTTGAAATTGATTTCCTTGAGGATCCATCATTGGAATAACATTGCCCAACACGAGGATGTTTTCCTCAACAACGCCCTGATCGTTGACAAACGTACTTTTGGGAATTTGAATGATATTCTTTATATCAGAAACCCCATAACCATTTTCTGCTTTTATAATAAAATCAAACTTGTCGCCGATGGTCTTTCCGGAAAGGTTTAACTCAAATTCAGGTAATAACCCGCCGACACCATATAAAAAGATGAATGGATTATTGGCATCAGTTTTTTCAACCTGTACATCTGTGCCATTATCATTTATGTTAAGAGTATAACCGAGTGTGACTACAGTTCTATTTTCTATTTTCATGCAGGAACAATATTTAAGCTCTAAAGGTACATAATGTAACTCACTCTTTAATTATGGCAGCATTTCATGTTCCCGCATGTGAAATCTACTGCAGGGCTAATATATGGTATGCCAAGATTTAGCCCACGCAAAATGAGCAATATGGATAGTAAGGCCACAGCGTAGGGATAATATTTATAGGCCAATTTTAAGGAGTTAAATAAATTCAAACGTTTAGTCATTCCGATGAGCAATAAAGCAGGGATAGTGCCTAACCCAAACAGCCCCATAAACAGGAGACTTTCCTGAAAGGAGCTATTTATATTGGCAGATGCCAAGGCAATATAGACTAATCCACAAGGCAACAGTCCATTTAAAGAACCTAACACAAAGCGATTGAATATACCGGCCTTTTTGAAATAGAGTACCATCCTTTGTTTTAAAAGCATAATCAAATTACTCTTTAGTGGTTTAACCTGCTGAAAAACTGAAGGCATCATTAAACGGAGGGAAAGAAATAATAACGTCACTCCACTGACTATGGAAACCCATTGCTGCAATCCTGCAAAGCGGAGAGTAGCTGCAAAGCCCGCAGTTATAGCACCTAAAAGCATATATGTGAAGATGCGCCCGGTGTGGTAAGTTAGTTGGCTAAATATAAAATCCGATAGTTTACTTTGATGATTGGGTAAAGCAAGTATCAATGGACCACACATGCCTGCACAATGCAGACTGCCCAGTAAGCCCATTATCAATGCAGTCCATATCATAGCTTATTGAATATATACATTGGATTCATTAAAATAACCCTCGTCCTTACCATTCCAATATACTTGCATACGCCAAAGTCCGGGCTTAAGTAACGACGCATCTACAGTCGCTTTAGAGTCTATTGCTGTAATAGATAGCTGTTTATCGAGAGAAGCATTGTCCGGTTTATATAAAACGATGTCTAAAGGAATACTAAGATTGTTAAACCGGGAGGGGAGTTGAATAACAATTCGTTTATCCATTTTGTTATATTGAATGGTTAATTCAGATTCAAGGCTTGATGTATTTTTTTTCCGTTCAATTTGTTTCTGATAAACTAGTTCTTTTTCATAATAATCATCACTTACCAAGTCGAAGTGTTCTTTAAAACACAGACTAACTAAATACAACATACTACCAACAAAGAGAATAATGAAAAGAAGTAACCCGTGTCCCCAATTAAATTTTTTAATCATGCAGCTTATTATTTGAAGTTGATGTACTATCTGATTCGTTTTCAATATTTTTTACTGGGCCTATAAAGGTTGTGTTAATCTCGCTGAGTATTTCATTGTTAGAATATACTTCGATGTTGATTTTATTTTTATTACTCTTTAATACTCCAGGAGATACGTCAACAATAAAGACTGCATGGAGATTATCTTTTGCAGGTACGTTCAGTGCTTGTCCGACAATTTTTAAGGAGCCTTCAATACCCTTCAGTTTAAGATCAATAGGTATATCGACAAACGTTTTATTCATTAAACTTAAGTAGTACAAGTTAGTGATATGCCCGTCTTCCTGCACTTGATAGAGCATTGTCGGGTTTCGCAGTATAGTGGCTTCTACAGATTGTCTTCGGGCAATTCCAATGATTACGCTAGCCGTAAGGGCAACAAAAATGATACTATAGGCAATCAACCTCGGAGTTATACGGAATTTAGTTTTATTCACGATTTGATTCATAGAAGCATATCGAATTAACCCGGTTGGTTTATTAACCTTTGTCATGATTTGGTCACAAGCATCAATACAAGCAGCACAGTTGATGCATTCCAGTTGTGTTCCGTTACGAATATCGATACCTGTAGGACATACCTGAACACAAAGTGTACAGTCTATGCAATCTCCAAGATTTTCAGCGCTATTTAATTTTCCCCGTGGCTCACCTCGTACATGATCATAAGCTACAACGATGGAATCTTTGTCAAGTAATACACTTTGTAATCTGCCGTATGGACAAACAACGATACATATTTGTTCGCGCATAACCGCAAACACATAATAGAACACAAAAGAGAAAATTACTAGAGAAATAAACCCGCCAATATGATTGCCCAAAGGTTCCGTAATAATTTTATATAGCTCTTTAATGCCTACGAGATAGGATAAAAACAGATTAGCTATAATAAAAGAGATAGTAAAAAATATGAGATGCTTTAAAAACTTAACTTGTACTTTATGAAAATCCCATTTAGACTGATCTATACGTCGGCGTTCATTAGCATCTCCTTCAACCCAGTACTCGATTTTTCGGAAAATCATTTCCATAAAAATAGTTTGTGGACAAGCCCACCCGCAAAATAGCCTCCCGAAAGCTGCAGTGAATAAGGCAATGAATACGATAATGCAAATCATCCCCACTCCAAAAAGAAAAAAGTCTTGCGGAAAAAACGGAACACCGAAAATGATGAATATTCGTTGAAGTATGTCAAATAAAAATACAGGATGACCTCTCCATTGAAGAAAAGGTCCAATAAACATTATGAGTAATAAAAAATATCCGAATGTGTGACGCTGAAAATATAACCGTCCTTTTTGCAGCTTAGGATAAAGCCACACCCGTTTACCTTGCTTGTTAACCGTAGTTACGGAATTGCGAAAATCGTCTTTATCGGCCTCTTCTTTTTTACCCATTAGAAAAGAGTATTGATGATTCGAATAAAGTTATTTAGATATTTCTTCTGGCTTGTAAATTTCTCCTTCAGGTTCTCGCCCTTTTACGGGATGATCCCGTAAAGACCATACATAGCTTGCCACTTCTTCAATCTCATTCGGCTTTAATATACCTGCCCACTTAATCATTGCTTTACCAGGCACACCATTATTTATCGTTTTAAATATATTATTTATACCGCCGCCATGAAGCCAGAAGGCATCGGTCAAGTTAGGCCCTGCTAATCCTTCACCTTTTGTTCCGTGACAGGTTGCACAATTTGTTGCATAAATCTTGGCTCCTGCATCAAGTGACGCGGGATCATCTTTATATACTACATTGTTTTCGTCTATGATAGCAATACTGCTTCCTGACTTACTTAATTGCTGTTGTTCAGCCAGTTTCATTTCTTCATTATATTCTTCCGCAGAAGATTTTCCATTCCCACCCAGGTGAAAATTGATAAGATAAGCAATAGCAAACAAGATGGAAAAATAAAATCCATATAGCCACCATGGAGGTAAACTGTTATCCAGCTCTTGAATACCATCATAGCTGTGATCTAACATCACATCTTGCTCTCGCTCTATCGGAACGGCATTATTATATTTATCAACCCAGCGAGAAAGCCACGAGCCGCTCAAAGAAGTATTTTTACTCTCTTGGTAGCCAGTAAGCGATTGCGATAACCTAATTGCCATGCGGGCCATTGTGAAGGAGACAATCATTAACAGAATAAGAGCTGCTGCGATGATGATGAAAGTAATATTATCACCCGGTAGTGGAGTATCAATAAAATGTTGCGAGTCGGCTGCCTTAGTTGTGCTAGATAGAGTAAAAAGTATTCCTAAAACCAAAATTGTTGTCTTATTCTTATTGTTTTCAATAGTTTGTTTCATAGTTTTAGAAACAGAATTAAGAGCAGAACTAAATACTGCAATCATAAAAATCAAGATTGCAAAAGCGCCACAGATGATTAAGTAGATGACAGCATTGTAGAATGCATTTCCCGTACCTCCAACTTTTTCGAGAGCGAATAGGTTATTGCTTAAAAGCAGAAGAGTTGATATTAGCAGAATGACTTTGTTTTTCATAATTCACAAAGGAGTTTTAGACGAAGTAGAATTATTTTCTTGTGTTAAAGAATCATGTAATGGTGCTTGTTCCATTTCTTTCACAAGGTCTTTGCGCATAAATATCACATAAGCTAAAACAAAGCAGAAAACGGAAAAGAAGATTATAATAGCGATGATGCCATAACTACTGACAGCATTGTTAGCCGACAAATAATTCTTAAACATGTTACTTAGAAACGGTTTTAGTGTTGTGAATATCAGCACCCAACTTTTGCAGATAGGCGATGATTGCAATTATTTCATGATCCGCTTCCACGGCGTACCCTTCTTTTTGTAAACCCTTTGCAATGATTCCCGCTTGTTTCATCAGATCTTTATTCGCAATATTTTCATATCCTTCTTCATAGGGAACCCCAACACTACGTAAGGCCTTAATCTTAGCTGCTGTTGTTGTAGTATCCAACTTTGATTCGGTTAACCATGGATAGGAGGGCATAATAGAACCCGTTGATGTTGATTGCGGATCTAAGAGGTGCATGTAATGCCAAGAATCAGGCTTTGCACCCTTATTGCCTCGGCCGACACGTGCTAAATCCGGCCCGGTGCGTTTACTTCCCCACAAAAATGGGTGGTCATAAACAAATTCTCCTGCCTTGGAATACTCACCATAGCGCTCTGTTTCAGAGCGGAATGGCCTTACCATTTGCGAATGGCACCCGACACATCCTTCTCGTATATATAAATCCCGACCTTGTAATTCAAGCGGAGTGTAAGGCTTTACTTCACTTATCGTAGGAATATTTGATTTGATTAAGTAAACAGGCACCATTTCAACAAGACCCCCGATTAATATCACAATGAGAGAGAGTATAGACAACTGCACCGGACGGCGTTCAATGAAACGATGCCAATGAGTACCGGTATGTGGAATATAATTCTTCTCGAGAGCTGGAGCGCAGGCTTCTTCATCACCGATATAAGCTCCTTGAGAAGCTGTTTTCCATAAATTAAATGCACCTATCACTACACCGGTTATATATAAAGTGCCACCGAGTGAACGTAAGGCGTAAAAGTTTAGGATTTGTTTAACTGTTTCTAGGAAGTTCGGATACTTCAAATAACCATCGGCTGTAAAGTCGTTCCACATAGAGCTTTGTGTAAACCCGGCCCAATAAAGAGGTATTGCATAAAATAAAATCCCTAAAGTCCCAATCCAGAAGTGCGTATTTGCTAAACGTATTGAATAGAGTTTAGTGTTGTATAACCTTGGAATCAGCCAATATAAAATACCAAAAGATAAAAACCCGTTCCAGCCTAATGCACCAATGTGTACGTGGGCAATAGTCCAATCGGTGAAGTGTGATATTGCATTTACACTTTTAAGTGACATCATGGGGCCTTCAAACGTGGACATACCATAAGCAGTAACGGCCACCACCATAAATTTTAATACAGGGTCTTCGCGTACTTTATCCCACGCACCGCGCAGGGTAAACAAACCATTAATCATACCACCCCACGACGGAGCTATTAGCATAATTGAAAATACGGTTCCCAAAGATTGAACCCAGTCCGGTGTGGAGGTATATAATAAATGATGCGGCCCTGCCCAGATATAAATGAATATCAGTGCCCAAAAATGAATAATGGATAGCCGATAAGAATATACAGGGCGCTCTGCTGCTTTAGGTAAAAAATAATACATTAAACCCAAGAAAGGAGTAGTAAGAAAAAAGGCAACCGCATTATGTCCGTACCACCATTGCACCAATGCATCCTGAACCCCTGCATAAACCGGGTAACTCTTCATAAAAGTTGCCGGAACTTCTAAGGAGTTCACAATATGCAGTACGGCTACTGTTAATACCGTTGCGATATAAAACCAAATAGCCACATATAAATGCCGTTCACGACGCTTTAAGATAGTTCCAAACATATTTATGGCGAAAATCACCCAGACCAAAGTGATTAAGATATCGATAGGCCATTCCAACTCAGCATATTCTTTAGTGGTTGTATAACCAAGCGGAAGTGTAATTACTGCACTGATGATAATGAATTGCCAACCCCAGAAGTGCACCCAACTTAGTAAGTCGCTGTACATACGTGCCTTACATAATCTTTGCAAGGAGTAATACAAGCCAAAGAAGATAACATTACCTACAAAAGCAAAAATAACGGCATTAGTATGCAACGGGCGCAATCTCCCATAAGATAGATAAGGAAGTGATGCGCTGAGGTTAGGCCATAATAATTCTAGAGAAACATAAAGGCCAACCAGCATACCTATAATACCCCAAAAAACAGATGCAATGATAAAGGCTCTAACAATCTTATTGTCGTATTTAAAAGTTTCCATATTCTATGATTGGGTTTTAGAAGGATCTTTGCTGTTGCTTGCCGTATCGCTTGGTTTTGTTTCGTTAGACACAGAGTTATTATTGTATAAGATACGTACTGCAGGGCTCTCTGTGTCGTCAAACTGCCCCGTTTTTACAGACCAGAAGAAGGCCAACAGAAAAACAGAAGCGACTAAAATGCTAACTAGTATAAGTATTATAATTACTGACATTAAATAAATTAAGTATTCAAAAATCTATTTTAGAAAGGCAAGGTTCGTGTTAGAAGTCAAACCAGAGTATGACAAATATCATATTTTACTTCGAAGCACTTGCCTGGACTTAAGCCAAGTTCCCAAATAACTGAAAGCAATAACTGAAAGAGAACTCATGGGCATTAGAATCGCTGCAATTAAGGGTGATAGTTTTCCTTGTATAGCGAATAGCATTCCTATAATGTTATATATCAGTGAATAAGCGAAAATGCTATAAATTAATTTGCGTCCGAATTGGGAATAGCTCAAGATCTTATCAAGATGTGAAAGCAAGGATGCATTCATAATCACATCACTTCCCGGAGTAAAATGTAACAAATCGTCCGTGATAGCAATCCCAACATCAGCTTGTTTCAGTGAGCCTGCATCATTAAGCCCATCACCAATCATAATGACCTTGTGCTGTTTTGACTGAATATTTCTTATAAAGTTTAGCTTGGATTGGGGAGTTTGATTGAGCAGTATTTGCTCTTTACTAATATATTTTTCAAATGCTTTACCTGTACCGGATTTATCGCCGGAGAGGATATATACTTTGTAACGTTTATTTAGTCGCGGCAACACGGTATCGGCAGATTCTCGTACATGTTGTTCTATAACAAAGTAACCTTTGTAAGTGCCATTGATGCTAATGTGTACCTGTGTTTGACAACTAGTGTGTTCCACCTCATTAGTATTAAAAATGAAAGACGTGCTTCCAATTAACACAATATTCTCCCCAATAGATGCCTCAATGCCTTTACCGGTTACTTCTTGGAAAGAATCCACTCGAGCAATTGCCGCATCAGAATAATAATTATATATAGCTCGGCTAAGCGGGTGAATACTTTGACGTGCAGCACTACTTACTAAAATTAAATCCTGATTGCTTAGCTCCTTACCGTGGTAACTATGAACTACAGGTTGATTCATTGTTAAAGTGCCCGTCTTATCCATCACAATCGTGTCACACATCGAGATAGCTTCCAATACTTTAGAATGTTTGGCATAAAAGCCATCATTACTGAGTAAACGCATTATGTTACCCCAAACAAAAGGAACAGTAATCGCTATGGCGCAAGGACAGGCAATAATAAGTACGCTCGTAAAAGAATTAGTGGCTATTCGTGCCTCATCCAGTGCATACCAATATACAAGTGAGGCCGACGCAATGATTAATATGACTATGGAAAAATATTTGGTGATCGTATTCGCAATCAGTGAGTATCCCATCAACGGTTGAGGCTTGGTAAAAACTTCATTGTTCCATAACTGTGTCAGATAACTCTGTGAAACGGGCTTGCTACATTCTACTTCCACACTTTGACCTTTTAAGCGGCCTCCGGCATATAATAGTTCGCCACAATTAATTTCAAGCGATTCAGATTCTCCTGTAACAAAGCTATAATCAACAAAGGCTTGATCGCTGAGTAAATAAGCATCACAAGGAATAATTTCATTACTGTGAATATAAAGTTTATCGCCAATGCGAATTTCTGCTACTTTCTTCAACACTATATTTTTATCTCTTCTGACACGGACAGAGAAAGGAAAATATGATTTGTACGTGCGGTCAAAAGAAAGTGTATTGTATGTCGCATCCTGTAAGTATTTACCTATCATCATGAAAAAAACAAGTCCGGTTAAACTGTCAAAATATCCCGGGCCGGTACCACTAACAATATCAAACAAGCTTCTTAATGCAATAGCTGCTAAACCTAATGCAATAGGTATATCTATGGTAAAATACTTTTGTCTTAAACTTTTAAACGAATTAATAAAATAGTCGGATGCAGAATAAAACAAGACCGGCAGAGCAAGAGATATATTTAAGATACCAAATAGGGTTACAAACTCTTTTTCTGCAATTCCGTGTCCACTACTTACATATTCGGGGAAACTCAATAACATTACATTACCAAAACAAAATCCCGCAACCCCAATCTTATAGAGCAATTGGCGATTGTACTTTGTCTTTTTCGGCACTCCGGCTTGTTGCATATTTAACTCCGGCTCATAGCCTATCTTACTCATCAACGAAGCCACTTTATGCATAGAAATCTTTTGTGGTTGATAATGAACAGTAACTTCTTTCTTTATGAAATCAACTTGAGATAAAATGATACTTTCATTTAGCCTATGCATGTTCTCCAGTAACCAAATGCAAGAACTGCAGTGAATCTTCGGAACATAAAATTGTACGATATGCAGTGTTTCACTTTTAAAAGATAGAAGAGAACCGGCTAATTCGGGGTTCTCTAAAAATTCAAAATGCGAAGCGTGCTTCCGATCTCTTAAGCTAAATCCGGGGTGTTCTTGAATATTATAGTAATTACACAGTTCATTCTGTTGTAAAATCTCATAAACTGTTTTACAGCCTTCGCAACAAAAAAATTTACCCTCTATTCGGGTATTCCCGGTTTTACATGTATCTCCACAGTGGTAACACTGATGTGTGGAGTCGGTATTTAGATTTTTCACCGAGACTAATATAGCAAGACTTGCTCTTGTCCATCGAACTGGTATTTAAGATTGCCTAAACTGATAATATGTATAGAGCCATTTTCAAAATAAGCACAATCGTTCAAGCGTAATTTATTTAATGCATTATATATAGTAGAAACTGTACTACCGGTTAATTGGCAAAGCGTTTCAACTTTGAGCATAACCGGGATCTTATGTTCACGGTCATAACCAAAAAGTTGAGCTAAGCGAATGATTAGGTAGCCTACACGATGATAAACATTCAGATTCAATAGATTGAATAAGCGACCTTCTTTACTGGCAGTTTCTTTAGTCAATAAGATCAAGACGTTAGCAGCAAAGCTCGGGTCATTGTCTAAGTGATTTTTAAACATGTTCTGATCTACTCTTAACAACTTCACTTTGCCAAAAGCATAGATATCAAAATTACAAGAGGTACTTAGTACAACATTTGAAAGTCCGATAAACTCTCCTTGCCCCGCAAAATCTATAAACTTATTTATACCGTTTGCATCCTTTGCTTTAATTGCAACGACACCATCAAGAATCTGATATAGATAGTCTGATTCATTACCTTGAGTGCAGATTTGATAACCATCATTAACTACAATAACCTCCTTTTCAGAAAAATTATTGAGAATGTTTTCAATAATTCCTGTACCGAGCGTACTGTGCTCGCTATGTTTCTGTTTGGATAAGGAACTCACGAATGAAAGAGTATTTCGTGAGGCGAAAATAAGTTTATTGAAAAAGGCCGACTATGACTTTAGTAGTGTGATTCTATGATTAATGTCATGTTTAATCCTCAAGGTTTGCGATACTGAGCAACTTAGGAACATTCGTCAGTATAATCTTCTTTTTATCTAATTGAATCAATTTTTCCGTATCGAAATCAGAAAGCAGCCGAATAACAGTCTCCGTTGCAGTGCCAATCAAATTGGCGAAGTCCTCACGAGATAGAACAACACTTAAGGTTTTATTGTCTTTTTCAAAGCCATAAGTCTCCTTCAACATAAGTAGAGACTCGGCAAGGCGCTCCCGCACTGGCTTTTGAGCTAATTCTGTTACTTTTTGCTCTGCAACTTTTAAATCGTGAGTCAACAGATAAATCAGTTTATGTGTTAACGTTGGGTTGCGTTGCATCGTTGCCACAAACGTTTGTTTGGGGATCATACAAACCACGCTATCTTCTAGGGCATATGCAGAAGCCGAATAGTTTTCTCCACTGATTAAAGCTCGGTAACCGATGATGTCACCATTTTTTGCGAGACGTATGATTTGTTCTTTGCCCCTATCGCCGCGTTTGGCAACTTTGATCTTGCCTCGACTAATGCAGTAGATACCTTGTGGGCGAAATCCCTCTTCAAAGATTGTTTGCCCTTTTTTGTAAAAATTGGCCCCTTTACTTAGATCAAGTTCTTCAAGTTCGTCATGATTCAAATTGCAGAATACACTAGCATCGCGCGAAGTACAAAGCACACACGAGGGGTACTCGAATTTATGTTCCTTTTGCATTGTTTAAGGGTTCATTATTCAGGCATAAAGATACATAAGAAAACTTCACAATGAATGTCAGTAATTTTGCATTTAGATATGAAATTAATTGAATGTCCTAGGGATGCCATGCAGGGGTTAAAGACGTTTATTCCTACCGAGCAAAAGATTAATTATTTGCGTTCAGTCCTGAAGTGTGGCTTCGATACAATTGATATTGGAAGTTTCGTTTCTCCGCATGCAATTCCTCAGATGGCAGACACGGCACTGGTGTTAGCCGGTCTTGCAGGCGAAGAACATAACAGTAAATTACTTGTCATTATTGCCAACACACGTGGAGCACAAGAGGCCTCCCTGTTCCAACAGGTAAATTACATGGGCTATCCTTTTTCAGTATCGGAGACATTTCAGAAAAGAAATACAAATGCGAGCATTGAGCAATCGTTAGTCACCTTAGATAAAATCAGAAACATTTGTCATCAGTCAAATAAGGAGTTGGTTGTTTATTTGTCAATGGCGTTTGGAAACCCTTATGGAGATGCTTGGGGTGCAGAGGAGGTTTTAAAGTGGGCAGAGAAAATGGTACAAATGGATATTAAAGTTATTTCCTTAGCCGATACCATTGGTGTGGCAAAACCCGAAACAATATCTTATCTGTTTAAAGAAGTAACGCAAGAGTTTCCCGAAATAGAATTTGGGGCTCATTTTCATACGACGCCGCAGACATGGAAATCTAAAATTGAAGCAGCCTACTCCAATAATTGCCGTCGTTTTGATGGGGCCATTATGGGCTTTGGTGGATGCCCTATGGCTGCTGATACACTAGTGGGTAACATGCCGACAGAGCGATTGATAGAATTTTGTGAAGAGAAGCATATTCCTACCGGAATACAGCATGAATACTTTGATGAAGCACTTCGCCAGGCAACCCGAATATTCACGATACCCGAGCATTAAGTGAATACACAAGGCGATTCTGTCATAATCTTTCTATCATATATTTAAGTAAGCGTTACATGGTATAATTCCGTTCTCCAAATATCAAACTTCCTATACGTACCATTGTAGCCCCGCAAGCAATGGCTATTTTGTAATCATTGCTCATTCCGATACACAGTTCAGTAAAGCTTCTCAGCTTATCATCATTTATGAATTGTTTTTTTAAGTAATTAAAATAAGATTGCAATTGCTTAAACTCTTGTTTGATAAGTTGCTCGTCAGTTGTGTTAGTGGCCATCGCCATCAACCCTCTAAGCCTTACATGTTGTAACTTCTTCCATTCATCAGATTGAAGCAATGCGGTACATTCGTCAAAATCAAAACCAAATTTAGTTTCTTCTCGTGCTATGTGAAGCTGTAATAAATAATCCATTGTTCGGTTATACTTAGAGGCCTGCTTATCTATCTCCCTTAATAACTTTAGACTATCCACACTATGTATCATATAAGTAAATGGTATTATGTACTTAACCTTATTTGTTTGTAGGTGACCTATTAAATGCCAGCGAATATCTTTGGGCAACTGCTCATATTTAGAGCACATTTCTTGCACTCTATTTTCTCCGAAATCACGTACGCCTTTTTGATATATTTTTAAAATATCTTCAGCCGACTTTGTTTTAGAAACAGCAATTAACTGAACTTGATGCTGGTCTAAGTATGAAGTAATTTCTCTTATCATAGTATGTAGTGCAAAAGACGTGTAAAATAATTTTTTAAATTCGTTGACATATTTAAAACAACCGATTTGATTCGACTTTTTTCAATTCTTATAATTTCCTTATCATTGATAGCTTGTAAGTCTGTAAAGCCGGGAAAACCTATTATAGAGCGCGAAACTTTCATTAATATTTTAATTGATATTCATCTGACAGAGTCTTCATTAATGCATGAGAGCCCCTTCGAGAAAGGGAGGACTATAAAAGTAATGATGGAGTATGATAAGATTTTTGAGAAGAATCATGTTACCCGCGATGATTTTATGCAAACATTTAACTATTACAAAGAACATCCAAAAGAAATGGATGCCTTATATAGTGATATTACAGAAAGAATGACCTTAAAGGAAGCAGAACTTTCGAATCAAATACAACAAACAAATACGACAACAGAATCTCAACCGCAAAAACAAATCAAATAATATAATATGTCTATAAATAAAGTAGTTAACGACGCAGATACCGCCATACACGATATACCCGATGGAGCCACGATAATGCTCGGCGGCTTTGGCCTATGCGGGATACCGGAGAATTGCATCTCTGCATTAGTCCGAAAAAATATTAAACATTTGACATGCATTTCTAATAATGCAGGGGTAGATGATTTTGGATTAGGCTTATTGTTAAAGACGAGACAAATAAAAAAGATGATTGCTTCTTATGTCGGAGAGAATGATGAGTTTGAGCGCCAACTACTGAGTGGAGAGTTGGAGGTTGATTTAGTACCTCAGGGCACATTAGCTGAAAGAATTCGTGCCGGAGGCGCAGGCATACCTGCATTTTATACACCTACGGGTTACGGCACCGAAATAGCTGTGGGAAAAGAAACAAGAGAGTTTAATGGTAAGATGTACGTTATGGAATTAGGGCTTAAAGCAGATTTTACAATTATCAAAGCAAGTGTTGGGGATACAATGGGTAATTTATTTTTTAAAGCAACAACAAAAAATTTCAGCTCGATGATGGCCACAGCCGGCCGCACCACCATTGTGGAGGTAGAGGAACTAGTGCAGCCGGGCGAGTTAGGACCTGAAAACATCCATGTACCCGGTATTTATGTTAATCGGATTTTTAAAGGCTTGAATTACGAAAAACGAATTGAACAGCTTACTATCTCAAAATAAATAATTTATGGCATTAGATAAATACGGAATAGCTAAGCGCATTGCGCAAGAATTAAAAAATGGATACTACGTGAATCTTGGTATCGGTATCCCTACGCTCGTTGCCAATTATGTTCCAAAAGGAATTGATATTGTACTACAATCAGAGAATGGAATTTTAGGAATGGGTCCCTTCCCTAAAGAAGAGGAGGTTGATGCAGACTTAATTAATGCAGGTAAGCAAACCGTAACCGTATTAAAAGGAGCAAGTTTTTTTAACTCGGCAGAAAGTTTTGCAATGATTAGAGGAGGGCATGTGGACCTAACCGTACTTGGAGGCATGGAGGTTTCACAAAACGGCGATATTGCTAATTGGAAAATACCGGGCAAGATGGTTAAAGGTATGGGTGGAGCTATGGATCTCGTTGCATCTGCTAAAAATATTATTGTAGCCATGATGCATACAAATCCCAAAGGAGAATCGAAGTTGCTGCCTGAGTGTACCTTACCCTTAACGGGGGTTCGCTGTGTGAAACGTGTGGTAACAGATCTTGCCGTTCTTGATATCACAGAACAAGGCTTTAAATTAATCGAACGCGCACCGGGGGTAACTGTTGAAGAAATAAAGAATAAAACCAAGGGGCATTTAATTATAGAAGGGGATATTTTCGAAATTAAAATTGATTAATCAGCAATCTACAATGACCATTCAATTACTTTAACAATAACAATAACTTTGTATAAAAACGATATGGACACAATTACAAAATCCACAAAGACCAAACAAGATTTCTTACCCTTATTAGGAACAGATTATATAGAATTTTATGTAGGTAATGCTAAGCAAGCTGCACACTACTACCGTTCTGTATTCGGTTTCCAACCTGTAGCGTATGCAGGCCCTGAAACCGGAGTGAGAGGGAAGGCCTCTTATGTCATTCGTCAAAATAAAATTACGTTAATGCTTACATCCTCGTTGTTAAAAGATGATGAGATAGCGGCTCACGTAAATAAACATGGTGATGGTGTTAAAGTATTGGCTCTTGGAGTGAATGATGCTTTCGATGCACATGAGCAAACAACAAAACGAGGAGGTAAATCGTATTTAAAGCCAACAACACTAAATGATGAACACGGAGAAATTCGTTTATCCGGGATTCATACGTATGGTGATGTGGTTCATCTTTTTGTTGAACGAGAAAGTTACAGAGGCACTTTCATGCCGGGATTCATACCGTGGAAACCAGAAGGGTCTTTTAAAGAAGTTGGGTTATTATATGTAGATCATTGCGTAGGTAATGTGGGATGGAATGAAATGAACCCATGGGTTAAATTCTATGAGGATGTAATGGGATTCAGCAATATCCTTTCTTTTGACGACAATGATATTTCAACAGAATACTCAGCTCTAATGAGTAAAGTGATGAGTAATGGAAACGGATATGTAAAATTTCCAATTAATGAACCTGCTGAAGGGAAAAAGAAATCGCAGGTAGAAGAGTATTTGGAATTTTATAACGGACAAGGTGTACAACACATTGCAGTTGCAACTCATAATATTATTGAAACAGTAACACAATTAAAAAATAATGGACTTGCGTTTCTGATGGTGCCCCATACCTATTATGATGAATTAGAAGCACGTGTGGGCAAGATAGATGAAGACATCAAAGCCTTAGGTAAATTAGGCATACTGGTAGATCGGGATGATCAAGGATATTTATTACAATTATTTTCTAAGCCCGTTCAAGATAGGCCTACGCTGTTTTTTGAAATCATTCAACGTAAAGGTGCGCTTTCATTCGGTAAAGGAAATTTTAAAGCACTGTTTGAATCACTAGAGCGAGAGCAAGCATTACGTGGCAATCTCTAATATGCAGATAAATTCTATATATACAAAGGCAAAAGCTGTGATGATCGTTTTTGTCTTTGTAACTTTTACTTCACTTTCTTCAAATGCACAGAATCAGGTTTTATTAAATCGCTTATGTCAATCGTGGAGTCTAGTGAAAATTAATAATGTAACAACCAACACAACAGAGCAAGCTCCTTCAAATTTTAAATTGATAATACATCAAGGAAATCAACTTGAACAAGGATTATTCCCTGAAGGGATGATTCAATCTAATTGGATACTGGATGAGAAATCGATGATGTTGCGGATAACAGATGTCAAAACTCAATTCCACTATGATTTGAAAATAGTACGCATCACATCAGAAGAACTCGAACTTGAGGATAATAATAATGAACTCGTGATAGTTTATTATCGTCGGGATAAAGAGTAAATCCACTATACGAGAATAAGATTCATTCTATCAGCAGTCAAGATCTTATTTCAACTTCACATATACTTATCATTTTAAATAACAATAATCTGACGATACATTTTTGTTCTATAGAGATAATTTATGCAAGGGCTTATAGCATTAACGAATCAAAATGATCTTTGTTTGAGAAGAAATTTAACTCAATGATATTCATGATTGTTGAAAATTGTGAACACTCTTAACACCTATTTCAATGCAGTAGTAAATACATTTATGCATCAATTACATGTCGTTTGATAAAAAAGAGGATGATGTATATCATACGAAAAACAAATTTAGAATCACCCTTATTGTGAATAATTATATATATTCAAAATAAAACATATATAACTAAGAGTGGCTGTGTTATTGGGTTGTAGCGCTTCTTGTTTAGCACCTAATGAGTAATCCCTGTTTCGAGTATAGGCATTCTTTATAAAAAATGATTGACGGGTATCAATTAGCATAAGCGCTGCGGCGTATGTTACAGGCATTTGCTCTGTTTATGTTGTATCTCCTTATTCACAAATTCTTGTGCATAATAAAGACTGAAATAAATTTCTTTGAGTATGAATAAGTACTTAATATTGGATAACAAAATTTTTTAACTATGGCTACAAAGAAAAAAGCTGCAAAGAAAGCTGCGAAAAAACCAGCAAAGAAAGCAGCAAAGAAAGCAGCAAAGAAAAAGTAAGCTGATTTCTTTCAAGAGAAGCGGGGTCGCGATTACGAGGCCCCGCTTTTTTATTGTAATAGGCCTAAAATGAATAAAGCTTATTATTGAAACTGTAAATAAATTGAACTCATAATCCGTGTAATGCCTCAGATACGAGTAGAATATACTTTTAAAAAATATTCCCTCTTTTGGGTAATCCACCTTATCGATTTGTAACTCAAAGAATGAAACTACTCCGATTGAAATATTTATAATGATTAATATACTACGTCGAATTGTTAAATCAGATATTCGAGTTCGCTATTTGCATTTTCTTTAGGAAATAGGTTCTCTTGTAAAAATGTAATAAATTAAATTGCTTTTAGCTAAAGCAAAGATCTTGTTCCCTGCTTTTTATAAAACAGTAAGGATCCCCTATAAAAAAGCCATACCTCCGGGGTATGGCTTTTTTAATTATTATTCGTAGCCCGTAGGGGAATCGAACCCCTGATTTCTCCGTGAAAGAGAGACGTCTTAACCCCTTGACCAACGGGCCGTTTTATTTTGCGGAGCGCAAATATAATCTTAAAACGATTTTAACCAACTAAAAAATTCGATAATATCCAAGATACTCAATTCAGTATTCCTATAATATTGAATTTATTACTCAGATTAGAAATAGATGCAACTATAAGCTCGGTATCAAATTGATTCGAGCACTTTACAAAAACAGTATATCTATGCCCCATCCCTTGGGCTTGTTGCACAACTAAGATAAGGTTGTTAATTACTAATTACAAGGAGTACTTGACAAGGAACAATAGCAATATAGTATGGTACGGCATGCGAAGAAAAAAAGACCTATACCGGAAAATTGTTTTGATACTTTCAGTTGAGCGAGCGAGTGCCAAAAGAAAACATTTACCGCAAGCCGAAAGAAGTTTTGGATTTAAGCTTCTTGTACAAAACAACCAGGCACTACTACGGCACAGAAGGCCAACAAAGCATAGACCCTGTCGTGTTTTTCAAGTTGATCTCAGCAGACTATTTAGAAAACATGAACAGTGATCGAAAAATCATTAACAATACCGCGATGCGCTTTGGCAAACGGCAAGCCATAGACCGTGCTTATATCAAAGCCAATGCAAGTATGGACAGCCTGGTAGGAAAAGAAATTCTTGATGATGGAAATATTTTTACGGATGAATTAATAAGCAATGATGAAGCCGTTTCAACGAAGCAAAAAGAAGGAAGAAGTTTATCATAGCCGGAAAGCTAAGGCTGTAAACAAGCTTATGCCGTGTGCAGCCATTGCTTATAACCTCAAAAAAATGCTTGCACTATACTCCAAAAATGAAGCAAGCAGCCATAGAAGCAATTGATGAGAGGCTTAGAGCTTTTTCAAAAAACGGTTTCGCCTCACCTTTTTATCCTCATTCTAATGAGCGCAATTTTTCACACCCAATTTTGTGAGTTGAAAATTTATCATCGTCAATAAATGATTTGTTGAGCTTGCTATTTTCTTATCAATGGAGATGCGCAACAGCCACGGTTGTTAGTGGCAGTTTTTTATGTTTGCTGATAATTTGTTCCCGTTGTCTTGCAGTCCGGGCAATGATGAAAATAATAGTTCCCCTCGCTGTATTCTTCTACTTCACTCATGACTATTTGACCGACGTATTGCATTTTTTTATTGCAGTCAATGCAGTTTATATGTTTAGCGTCTTGTATCCAAGTAGGGAAGCCGCCAATTTGCGATTTTGTATTGTAAGTAATTGGGCTTATAGTATAACTCGGAAGTCTTTGTTCGGCAGAAACTATTAGTGTGTTTTCTGGAATAAGGGTCATTTCAAAAATTTCCGGTAGATAATCAGGTTTGATATTTTTTGAATGCCACGTACTTTGTCCTTTGTCGTTCAATTTCATGTAGAAGTTGCCAAAACAACTGCAAAACAAACATGTTGTGAATTCCTTTTCACCTATTTTAAATACAGTTGTCAATGCATTGTTACACCATTTGCAATTGTCCGCATGTTTAACGAAAGTTTTTGATGTCGGCATTAAGTGAGGATGTTCTGCCTTAACGAGGGGAAGAACTTTTGCGCTTATTAAATTTATTTTTTTGTTGTTTGAGTCAATTGTCCAGCTTGCCTGTTCAGCATACTCCTTTGGAGTAACATAAAGATCTTTTGTCCAGCTTGGCTTTGATGAAGTTGATTTAAGATAGAAGTCTATTACGTTTTGTGTTCCTATCCAAGCCAGACAAATCAAAACGTGATTAACATTTACTTTTGAAGAATGTTCTTCAATAACTCGAATTAATTTCTGAGCAATATTAAAGTCCGCGTGAATATATATTTCGTAAGGATAGAAAACACCTTTTGAAATGAACGTGTCGTAATGTGGGACAAGGCAGTTGCCATTTGTAAAGAGAGCGAGATACAACAGGGTTTTTGCGAGCAGGTCGCCCGAAAGTTCAGCTATGGCTTTGTCCGCAAATGCTTTACTCTCTTCGTCAGTCATTTTAATGAACTGTAAATGATGTAATTTACTGTCAGGATGAATTAAGGTCGAACTGAGAATTTCGATATTTTTATTGAAGAGGTCGCTTGTCATTGGTTGTGTCTTGTCCTGAAATAGCTTGACCGTTTTTGTTAGAAAATGAAAAAGGTTTATAAGTTTTTACTTGTACAAAAAATGAAGTGGTTGAGATGAATGGGGAGTGAAGCCTCCACTTCATTTTTCGTGGTTCACGATATTGGCACTATCCGGGTTGCTCCTCAGCATAGCCCGTTTCCATCCTCACCTGAACACTTCAAATATAATTAATCAGGCGGTCGTTTTTTTCATAGCGCTTGTATTTTTGTTTGTTGTAAATCTCAGCGTCTTGTTTCATCCTCTTCTTAGCAATTTCTACGGCAGGATTGTTTTTCTTGTTTGTCCATAAGTGACCATTGTTTGTTTAATTTTTGGTCAACCTAGTTTAGGACGGGACAGCATTCACGAATTCCAAAAAAACAATAAAAAACATGTGAGTAATTGCTTGCAATTGAGCGTTGCATTCAGTCATGATTTTATTTGTTTTTGTAATTCTCATATTGCTCCTGTGTTAGTTCAAACTGCGGCTCTATTATTTTTACCTCATCGTAAGTGAGTTCATACAACTTGTAAACCAGTAAATCTATTTCTTTTTCTAAGGCGGTGGTATCTTGGTTTTTCTTTTTGAGGGAAAGAATTTTTTCGGCTCTTGAAACAAATGGCTCTTGTTTCTTTTCGGAAATATTTGGGATTGGCAATTGAGCAAGATAGGTTGGCTTGACATTTACATCAGTGTAGTAAGCTCTGTAATACTTGTTCATTAAAAACGAATTCAGAATACTCAAACAATAAAACAATGATTGATTTTCTAATTTATCATAAACATAGTTCAAAGAGTTTAACGGAATAAAATTACCTTCTACATAAGCCGCTTCAATCCACCTTGCATTTATGTTCAAACTGTTTGTTCGCACATATTGAATTATTATTTTTTTATTGCTGAAATATTCATTGAAATAACTTTCAGGCAATCCGCTTTTTTGTTTTAAATATTTTGGTCTCCATTTTACTTGATACAATGAAGCAATATCAGCTCCTGCAATCAGAGGATATTCAGTTTCTTTTTCTGTAACATACTTGTCATTGTCTCCAGTTCTCAATCCGTATTTAATGTTGAACAAACTTTCCAGTGGTTGAGATTTGCTTTCCATCTTTTTGAATATTTCTCTCTCCTTGTCATTCAAATAGAATCTCCATTCAGCGTCCAAGAAATCAGAAATTGCTTTTGCAGGGATAGAATAATTGCGATAAACAAATTCTGTATTCTGCGGATGAACTTGCTTTACTGTTATGTCATTATTTGTCTGAGAAACTCCAATCAAAACAGTGTGAACCCTTGTGTCTTTTGCTGCATCAAAAGGTTTGTAAATATCATACACATCTTTTATTGAATGATTGTTGGTCAAATATTTTCTGAAAGGTGCTGCACCTTTATTTGTGAACCAACTATCAGGAGTAATGAAACTTAGAAATCCATTCTTTGTAAGAACTTTCAATCCCTTGTAGTAAAACAAAATGTAAGATTCAACTTCGCCTTTTAAAATTTCTTTATACTGTTCAGCGAAAACAGGATTGTCTGTTTTCTTGATACTTACTCCATAAGGTGGATTTCCAATCACCACATCAAAACCTTTATCAATACCAAACATCCAAGTGGGAGAAAAGAAAGTGCTTGGCTTGCTGTCGTCAAAAGGGTTCCAGTTTTTTATTTTTTGGGCTATGGCTTTTAGCACGGGTTCACTTTGCTCATCAATTTCCTTTACAACTTCATCTCGCTTTTCAATGTAGTTATTCCTTAATTGTTCCTTTTCATTGCTAGAAATATCAGGCTTAAAATAGTCTTTGCGTATGGCTTCTAAAGCCTTTAACTTGGTCAGTAGTTTTTGATTAAATCCGGCCAGCAAACTTTTACTTGCCTCTTGTATAAAACTGTCCAAGCCTAAATCAATTAAACTATTGGCACAAACAAATTTGAAGTCAAGGTTGGGTAATGCATCAATACCAAAGTTGTTATTTGGCAAGTTGGCTTTGTAATCTGATTCTAAAACTAAACTCAACCATGAACGAAGGCGGGCAATTTCAACTGCCATTGGCATTATATCTACACCATGGATATTGTTTGAGAGTATTTCCAACTTTAATTTATATGGGTCGGAGTATAAACCTAATTGCTCACGCAGGTCTTTTAGTTTATGTAACATACCCATTGGGAATGCACCCGAACCACAAGCAGGGTCTAATATTTTTATCTGTTTAAGGAAGCCATCTAATAAAGCCCTTTCTTCTTTTTTCAAATGCCCTGCATCCGGGTTGGCTGCAAATAATGGCTCAATGGCTTTTTCTATTTTGGCTTTTTCTTCTGTTTTCAGTTCATAGTGTTTGGTTTCAATAACCAATTGCTGTGGTTTTTTTTTGCCAAAAATATCGCCAAGGGGTTCAGGGTTATTCAGCGTTTTGGTTTTCTGTTCCACATTATGCTGCTCCCACTGTGTTTGCAAATAGGCTTTAATGCTTTCGTTCACCATGTAGTCCACAATCTCCCGTGGAGTATAAAAAGCACCAAAAGCCTTGCGTTGGTTAGCCAATTTCTCGGTTTCTTCGTTTTGGCTTGCCAACAGGTTTTCAAAAATGCGTCCTAACATTTCGGGGTCAACCGCCACTTGCTGGTATTGGCTGCTACTTTCATCCACCGTAAAATCATAGCTTTCCAATATTTCAACAAACGGCAATAGCCACGCATCTAAATTCAAATCTGCAAACAGTTTGTCTTCTTCACTTTCATCAAACAAGCCACCGTTTAGGTAAGGAATATTGTCGGAGCCATGATTTTTAGGATTAAATGATTTTAGGATTTCTCTGTCCTGAACTTTTGTGTTTAATGTTTGAAAAAATAGAGGAAGAAGAATTGTTTGATAATAATTTTTGGTGTTGCGAATATTTTCTGTGCTGATTAAACCTGATGGAATAATGCCTTTCTCTTTCAGGAACCAGCAGAAAATATACCTGCCAATTAAACGAACTGTAAATTGTTTAGCTTGATTTTCAGTTGCAGTGGAAGGTTGTGTTTTTACAATTCCAATTAAGGCATCAAAGCGTTCCTTAATTTGTTTATAGAACTCTTTGTTTACTTCTTTTATATCCAGCGATTTCCAAAGCAGGTCGGCAATTTCGGGTTTCGTTTTTGTTCCGATGCCCTGCCATTGCTGAATAATTTTATTGTATTGGGTGGTGGTTAATCTTCTGCGGAACGAAACAATTCTTTTCTGTTCACCCTGGTTGAAAATAAGCACCAGTTTGTCATAGTCGGGTGTGGTTACAAAGTGAATAAAGTAGGGTTGTTGTGGTATGTATTGCGGCTTTCCGGGAATATGAACAATACCTTTGATAGAAGCCTGATAACTGGTAAGCCCGGGGTCGTTATCCACCAACTGACTGATGTAATCTTTCTTCAACTTTTTGAGCACAGCAAATCGCACACGGATGTTTTGATTGCCTGCCTTGTCGGCAGACAGGTCGGCACTTAGCCGGTATAACTGTGGTTGCACGGTCTGCGGAGCAGGAGCTAAAAAGTCTTTCAGTTTCTGTGTTTGTGGCGAAAGCAGTTGCGGTTTGTTCTGTGCATTGGGTTCAATGCCCATCCATTGCAACAGGGCAAAAGAAAAGTCAAGGATACTTTCTCTTGAAGGATTTTCCGCAAGCCGGGAAAGAATTTTATTTATGTCTGCTATGGTCATTTATTTTTCCTTGTTCAGTTTTTTTACTGCCTTGTCAAAATCACTTTCCAAAAGTTTATCCTGAATGATTCTGTATTTCTCAAATTCATTTTCGGCTAATGACACTGCCACTTCATGAGAAACTTTTCCCGGGTGTTTCAATACAGCTTCTTCATTGAATTGCAAAAAGGCATCTAATTTCTCAACCCAATTTTTCATATACATTACAATTCCTTTCCGTGCCTGATTTTCTGCAAAGTCCAGATACATTACCACAATTCTGTTCAAGCCAGCCAACTCTTTTTCATTCATATAATTTTTTGCAATGCCTACATCTGTTTTACGGATGCTTCCTTTCGGTGCATTCTTCCATGTGGTTAAACCCATGTTTTCTTTTTTGGAATCTACTCTTGAATGAATTATTTCAGCAGCAGTTTGCCCTGTTATTGCCCAATGCAATTTATTTTGGACGGTTGCAAAGAATTTTTGAGTAATGTCAGTTTCGCTGCTGTAATCAGCACTGCATTGAGAATAGATGTCGGTTATCTTTTGATAAAATCTTCTTTCACTTGAACGGATATCACGGATTCGTGCAAGCTGTTCTTCAAAATAATCTTTTCCGAAAATAGAGTTCGGATTTTTCAGCCGTTCATCATCCATTGTAAAACCTTTGATGATGTATTCCTTTAACCTTTCAGTTGCCCAGATACGAAACTGTGTAGCTCTTGTGCTGTTCACACGATAGCCAACAGAAATTATCATATCAAGGTTATAGAATTTGGAAACTGTTTCCTGTGTTTTTCCTTTGATAGCACCATGCTGTGTGGTATGTGCAAAATTTGCACACACCACTTCTTCCTTCAATTCGCCCTCTTTAAAAATATTGCCAATGTGCTTGGTAACTACGGTTCTGTCCACACCAAACAGGTTAGCAATTTTTTGTTGTGTTAACCAGATAGTTTCATTCTGCAAATAGATTTCAACTTTCACATTGCCGTTTGGCGTTGTATAAAGCAACACTTCATTGAAACCTTCCTTTGATGGATTTATTTTTTTTGCCATTGAAATTATTTCAATTTATTATTCAGTGTTATGACAGCAGTTATTTCCATTTTGGAAATAACTGAATTTTCATTCAACACCTTGGAAGAGTAAAAAATCAATTGGTTATTTTCCTTGCTCATTTATTTTCTTTTTTAAAAACCATCTTGTTTAAACCAACGATATGGTCATGCGAATATTTGAATTATTTCACTCAATGGCGCTTTCTCTGTTTTTTCTGCTGGCTTGTATTGGTTTGCCAGTGAAATAAATTGTTTGATGATTTCATCTGATACATGTTCATTTCTGCGGTTCAAACGATTCACCAAACGCACCAATTTCATGTTCTCTTTATTGATGTAAGCATTTTGAGAGTGCTGAATACAGTGCTCAACTTTATCAATTATATCAAATGGGTAGCCGTATTCGATCATTTTGTTTTTCAAAAACATGATTGCAGCTTGTTGTGGTTGATTGAAACGCACCTGATGTTCTTCTTCCGAAAACTGGTAGCGTTGGATAAAATCTAAAATGTAAGCTTCGGTTTCAGGTTTGTTTTTGAACTTGTCGGCAAAGCGTTCATTTTGCTCACTGGTTGCTTTAATATGCAATAAACCTTCGGTAGTAGTGAGCAACTCCCCAATTTTATCTTTGGTGAACGCCACAAAATATCCTGCTTCCAATGTTTCTTCATCCCCTGCCGCCAAATGAGCCAAGTGTATAAAATCATCTTCCTCTTTTCGCATTTGCACTTTGCCCCATTTGCCTTTCGGAAGATTTTTTATTTGCTCTTTGTAGGTCAATGCAAATGCTTCATTGCGGTCAAATGCTCTCAGGTCGTCCATGAATAAATCTTCGGCTGCCAGCAATTCCGATGTTTCAAAAATCTTTTGGAATGCTGCCAAGCGTTTCTTTTCATCACGGCTGTAAAGATCTTCAGTAAAGTCCTGTGGAATTGGTTCTTCATCCAACACACTTTGGTCGCTGCCAATGGTGTAGCGAATCAAATTTATTTTGTCTTGGAGCTTGCGAACCAATTGCAGATAACTTTCCAACTGTTCTTCAGGCCTGAAATTGTAAATGAAAATTTCTTCGTGAACAGTTCCTAACCTGTTTATTCTTCCGTTGCGTTGAATCATACGAACTGGATTCCAATGCAAATCATAATTCACAATCATTCCGCAATCCTGCAGGTTTTGCCCTTCTGAAAGTTTGTCGGTTGCAATGAGGTAATTGATTTCTTTTTCTCCGTCTTTAAGTTGGTATTTTTTGGAAACAGGAGCAAAGCGTTTGGCAAAGTCCTCAATCTCACCTTTTGAACCCAATGCAAACTCAATGTTCTTTTTGTTCACCAAATATTTTGGAAGATTGTCTGAGAGATATTTCAGGGTATCGGCAAAGTAAGTGAACACCAAAACTTTTCTGTCCTCATTCTGATTAAGATGTTTTGCCAACTCCTGGATCTTATCGTCTTTGTCTATTAACAGTTTGATTTGCTCTCTCAGAATGGAAATTATAGAAAGATCTTTCTGAATATCTTCTTTCAGTTGCTTCACATTGAAAACACCTTCGTCAGCAACAATGGTTGTAAATTCCTGTTCGCTGTTTTCAAAATCTTCAATGTCAAAATCCAATTCATCTTCGTCAGCGTTTTGTTCGTTGTAAGCGTCAATCGCTTTGTTCAATGCCGAAAGATTTTTTACTGAAATGATTTTATTGAACCGTTCCAGTTTGGTTTTGAAATCTTTCAACTTGGTTTCGTAACTGCCGATTGATTTATTGATGCTGAACAAAGAAGATTCAAGGCGCTTCAAAAAAACGGTTCTGAAAATTCCGTAGATACCAATTTGCCTGCTGAGTTCTCTGTTCTCGTCTGCATTCAATTCCAATTCGCCTCTACGCCTTCCGTAATATGCATGTCTGTATATGTTGTAGCGGTAGCACGGAAAACCCAAACTCAAAAGTGCGGTGTAAATAATTTCAAGCGATGAATGAATGTCTGTGGCTCGTTCCGTGTAGTTATCAAACAAGTCAAGCGGATGTGCAAGAAATTCCAAATCAGCCAAACTGCTTATCTCATAGTTGAATGCTTTGGTCAGCAGTTTATCTTTCTCGGCCAATTTCTGCAAAGAAGATTTGAATTGATTCTGCACTTTGTATTCAAGATTGTTTGGTGTTGACTTTGGAAACTTCTGAAGTTTGCCGTTAATCTCTAACCCATTGGGATATTCTTTTTCAATACCCTGCCTTGTTCTTCTCACGATAAAGCGATTCAAGAGGGGAGTAAGTTGTTCTTTGATTTGCTGATAGTTGATGAAACCACTTTCACGAATTTGTTTTCGCATATCGATTTGCAAAAGTTCCAGGCGTTCTTTCAGCGTAAAATATTTTTGTCGGCTGCGGTCGTAAAATTTACCCAATTTAAAAATATCGCCACCCGAACCCAACATGATTTGATTTGTGAGGTCGGCTAACTGGTTGTTTATAGGTGTCGCAGTAAGCAACAAGGTTTTAGCGTTTTCATTGTCCTGTCGCCACTTAATAAATACATCAAAACGCTGTCCGCCTGATGCTCTCAGGTTGTGGCTTTCATCAAATACGAACAAACCAACAGGAATAGATTGTAAATTTTCACGAATATCTTTAATTTTCTCTGTGTCCTGCAAACTGTATATTTCAGGAATATGAACCACTTCGAAATCATCAAATGCTTTTCTCCATTGTTGAATGAGTCCCGCTGGGGCAATGACCACAACTCGTTGATTCAAATTCTGCTTGTAATATTCAATCACTTTTATGGCTGTATATGTCTTACCCAAACCAACTGAATCAGAAAGCATGGCAACACCTTGTCGCTCCAATTTTTTGATAAGCGAATTGGCATTTTGAATTTGAAATTTCAATAATTGTGGCTTCCCTGAACTGGGGTCGTCTATGTCAACTTTATTTTCTTTCTCGTCTTGCAAATCTTGTCCGTAAATACGATATAAAGCATGTATATACATTTCATAAGCACTAAAACAAGTTCCACCATGTTTGCTCAATGCAAGGATTTCCTCTTTAAAAGTTTTGCTCCAGTCTTCACTATCCTTCCATAATTCTTCAAACCATGTGCGATGTGAAGGGTGTTGTGAAAGATTTTTGCGTATAAAATTTACGGTTGCGTTGTTGTCTTCAAACTGATTTAGTTCAAGATTGCCAAACATTCCCTGCTTAGTAAAATTGGAACTCCCTATAATGCCAACGGCATTTTCTTCATCGGTTCCAAAAATGTAACATTTAGCATGAAGAAAGTTTTTTCGATAAACTTTGATTTGAATTTTTCCAGTGTTGGTTTCATTCGCGTATTTACCCAATAAATCGGCAACTTTTTGAAACTCCTCTTTCAGTTGTAAGTCCTCTAAATCTTTCTTCAAATATTTTTCAGGAAAGTCGGGGTCTTGTTGTTTAGGGTTTTTAACCTGATAAGCCCTAACAGATGGCTCTTCCCCTAATAACAGTCGGAAAGTAATATCGTCCCGCTCTAAAAAATGATTCAATTCTTCAAGAATGCTGGCCATTCCTGGCAAATCCCAATAGCCTGTTGCAATCGATATTAGAGAAAAAGCATTATCTTGAATCAGTTCTCTTAATACAGTTCCAAGCTGATACTCGTTTGATGAATTATCTATAAGCTTAATCCCTTTTTTCATTTCTTCCATTTCTTTTTTAGGATGTTCAAAGCATCAGAAGCTAAATCTTTTTCTTCACCCACAACATTTTCCAACTTGTCAGCCAGCCAAAGCGTAAGAAGTTCGTCTTCGTTGGCTTTTAGGAATTTGGCAATCTCAATCACCTGTTGTCTGGAAGCGTTTCTGTCGCCTCTCTCTATCTTACTCATTAAAGCAGTGTCAACTTCAAGATGAGCAGCAACCTGTCTTAAAAGCATGTTTTGCTTCTCTCTAAGTGCTCTAATTTTTTGTCCTAAGTGCTTCACTATACTTGTATTATTGTTGACAAGTCAGAATTTGTCAAATGTAGTAATTTATTCTTGTCTGTTTATTGTGTGGTGGAAAAATTTTGTTCTTTTGGTTTTGCGAAGGGTAGGCTTGTGTGTCGGGCAACACCAAATGTGCCATTTGTGCGGTGGAAAAAAATTTTAAAATAGAAGAGTCGGCAATGAGTATCGGCTTACTCGTTGTCCGTTTGTTGTATCGTTCTTATGTCCGTGTTCACTTGTCAAAATGGTTTACTTTCTGTGTCGTGTCCTGAAATAGGTTGGCCATTTTTTGTTTCATTTTTTTCGTCAACCTATTTTAAAACGAAGTGTAATATAACATACTTATATGCAACTAATCTATCTTATAGAAGATTGGTTACTCAAACCACT